>NZ_VOHJ01000050.1 GCF_007923255.1 Vulcaniibacterium thermophilum
CGCGACGCTGGCCACGCGCACGCCGCCGCGGCCGGCGCGGCGCGCATCGGCCGGCAGCTCGACCAGCTCGGCGCCGTCCAGGCGCGGGTCCAGCTCGCCGCCCGCCAGCCGCGTCAGTTCGCGCACGGTGCTGACGATGCGCAGCGTTTTTCCGTCGCGGATCACCTCCAGCGTCACCGGCGCGCCGATGCGCTGCAGGCCTTCGAGATTGCGCAGGTCGTAGGCGCCCGCCACCGCCTGGCCGTTGAAGCCGACGATCACATCGCCCGGCTTGATGCCGGCCGCCGCCGCCGCGCTGGCGGACAGCACGCGCGTGACCGCCGCGCCGCGCGCCTCGCCGAGTCCGAGCTGGCGCGCGATGCCGGCATCGACGTCGATCGCGTCCACGCCCAGCGTGCCGCGCCGCACCACGCCGTCGTTGCCGATCAGTTGCTCGGCGACGCTGCGGGCCAGATTCGACGGGATGGCGAAGCCCAGGCCGATGTTGCCGGCCATGCTGCCGCGCGGGTTGAAGCTCGCGGTATTGATGCCGACCAGTTGCCCTTCGAGATTCACCAGCGCGCCGCCGGAGTTGCCCGGATTGATCGAGGCGTCGGTCTGGATGAAGTTCTGCAGGCCGATCCCCGGCAGGCCGCTGCGGCCGACCGCGGAGACGATGCCCGAGGTCACCGTCTGGCCGATGCCGAACGGATTGCCGACCGCGACCACGAAATCGCCCACGCGCAGCCGGTCGGAATCGGCCAGCGCCAGCGCGGTGAGGTTCTTCGCCGGAATGCGCATCACCGCGACGTCGGTCTCCGGGTCCGAGCCGATGAATTCCGCCGGCAGCGTGCGGCCGTCGGCGAGCGTCACCGACACCTCGTTGGCGTTCTCGATCACGTGGTGGTTGGTGAGCACGTAGCCGCGCTGCGCGTCGACGATCACGCCCGAACCCAGCGACTGGCTGAGCCGCTCGCGGCTCAGCTCCGGGAACAGGCGCTCGAAGATCGGATCGCCGGCGAACGGACTCACCCGCACGCGCTGGGTGGCGTGCACGCTCACCACCGCCGGCGTCACCTTCGCCAGCATCGGCGCCAGCGACGGCAGCGGCTGGCCGCCGACCGCGCCCGGCAGCGCGGCGGCCGGCAGCGCGGCGGAGGCCGCGGTGGCCGCCTGCGCCGGCGCCTGCAGACCTTCGCGCAGCGCGGTGGCCGCGAAGCCGCCGAACGCGGCGGCCAGCATCAGGGCGAGGAGGGTGGGGGCTCGGCGCATTCGCTACTCCGTGATTCGCTGGGCGGCCGGCGGCCGCGTCTGGCGCGCGGAATCGGGGCGCGCGCGGGCGATGTCAAGACGTCGCGCAGTCTCGACAGTCGCGCCGGAACCGCGGATGAAACCGCGCCGCGCTCGGGGGCGTCACGAACGCGCGGCAGACTGCGTTGTGCACCGCCGCGAGGCGATGAACGGTTGGAGCGCGAGCGCGCAAGACGTTGACGGCCCGCCGCAGCGGCGAGTAGGGTGCGCTTTCGTCGCCATCACAACATGTTGTGGTGGCGATGAAGGAAAACGCCCAAGCTTAGGGGTGGTTTGGGCGAGGTGTGGCGCTTGCACGCAAGGCGGACACATGCGGGACGCGGGCCGGGCTTCCATCACGCAGCCAGCCGCGGCGCGGCAGACGCGCCGCGCGCCCGACCGTCTCCGCCGTCCGTGGCGGCGCGCCCGCCGAGCACGAGAACGACATCGGCCGTCGCCCCCGTGGCGGCCCCTTTCAGGAGAGACATGAATCCATGAGCACGGTTCGCCTCGAAGCGGTCCCTTCCGAAGTCCAGGACGTGGAGATCCCGCTGCAGCCGGCGTCCCACGACATCTGGGACAAGAAGTACCGGCTGAAGACGAAATCCGGCGAGCCGATCGACGCCGACATCGACGCCACCTACCGCCGCGTCGCCCGCGCGCTGGCGGAGGCCGAGCCGACGCCGGACAAGCAGAGCTACTGGTACGACCGCTTCCTGTGGGCGCTGCGCCGCGGGGCGATTCCCGCCGGCCGCATCACCTCCAACGCCGGCGCGCAGGAGCACAAGCCCGCCACCAGCACGATCAACTGCACCGTCTCCGGCACCATCGAGGATTCGATGGACGGCATCCTGCAGAAGGTTCACGAGGCGGGCCTGACGCTGAAGGCCGGCTGCGGCATCGGCTACGAGTTCTCGACGCTGCGCCCGCGCGGCGCGTTCGTCGCCGGCGCCGGCGCGTACACCTCCGGCCCGCTGTCCTTCATGGACATCTACGACAAGATGTGCTTCACCGTGTCCTCCGCCGGCGGCCGCCGCGGCGCGCAGATGGGCACCTTCGACGTCAGCCATCCGGACGTGCGCGACTTCATCCGCGCCAAGCGCGAGGACGGCCGCCTGCGCCAGTTCAATCTGTCGCTGCTGATCACCGACGACTTCATGAAGGCCGTCGAGGCCGACGCCGACTGGCCGCTGGTGTTCCCGGTGCACGTGCAGGAGCAGGACGAGGTCGACCTCACCGACGCCTCCAAGGTGGTCTGGCGCGACTGGCCGACCAAGAAGAACTACATCGTCCGCGACGACGGCCTGGTGGCCTGCAAGGTGTACGGCCACGTCCGCGCGCGGCACCTGTGGGACATGATCATGGTCTCGACGTACGACTACGCCGAGCCCGGCTTCATCCTGATCGACCGCGTCAACGAGATGAACAACAACTGGTGGTGCGAGAACATCCGCGCCACCAACCCGTGCGTGACCGGCGACACCTGGGTGCAGACCAGCGAAGGTCCGCGGCGGGTGCTCGATCTCATCGGCACGCCGTTCCTCGCCCGCGTGGACGGGCGCGACCATGCCACCGGCGTCGAAGGTTTCTTCCGCACGGCGGTCAAACCGGTGGTACGTCTTGCGACCGTCGAAGGCCATGCGCTGCGGCTGACCGCCGACCATCGGGTGCGCCGCGTCACCGAGCTGACGCGGTGGTCGGTGCGCACGGAATGGTGCGAGGCGGGGCAGCTCCGTCCCGGCGACCGCGTGCTGCTCAACAATCATCGCGACGGCGCCCAATGGCGCGGGGCGCATACGTTCGAGGAGGGCTACCTGCTCGGCCTGCTGGTCGGAGACGGCACGCTCAAGCACGACGCCGCGGTGCTGTCGGTATGGACCGGAGCGGCGGCAGCCAACGCGTCGACGCCGGCGCCCGTCGCGCTGATGGACGAGGCGCTGCGGTGCGCGCAAAGCCTCCCGCACCGGAGCGACTTCGCCGGCTGGAGCGCGGTCGCCGGTCGCGGCGAGTTCCGCCTCAAGTCGGCCGCCCTGCGCGATCTGGCGTTCTCGCTCGGGATGAAACCCGGCGAGAAGGCGGTCACCCCCGCGATGGAGAAGACGTCCAGCGATTTCCACCGCGGCTTCCTGCGCGGCCTGTTCGATGCCGACGGCAGCGTCCAGGGCAGCCAGGACAAGGGCGTCAGCGTACGCCTGTCGCAGTCGGATCTGCCGCGCCTGGAAGCCACGCAGCGCATGCTGTTGCGTCTTGGCATCGCCTCGACGCTCCATCGCAACCGGCGCCAGGCCGGCGAAACCCTGCTGCCCGATGGCCGCGGCGGCGCGCGCATGTATCCCACCGCCGCCCAGCACGAGCTGGTGATCGCCGGCGACAATCTGGCCGTGTTCGCCGAGCGCGTGGGCTTCGGGGATGTCGCCAAGCAGGCCCGACTGAAAGCGGCGCTCGCGGGCTATCGCCGCAGTCTCAACCGCGAGCGCTTCGTCGCCACCGTCGATGCCGTGACCAGCGACGGCATCGAGGACGTGTACGACGTCCAGGTGCCGGGCATCAACACCTTCGACGCCAATGGCCTGCACGCGCACAACTGCGGCGAGCAGCCGCTGCCGCCCTACGGCGCGTGCCTGCTGGGCTCGGTCAACCTCACCAAGTTCGTGCGCCGTCCGTTCACCGACCAGGCGTACTTCGACTGGGAGGAATACAAGGAAGTCGTGCGCGTGTTCACCCGCATGCTCGACAACGTGGTCGAGGTCAACGGCCTGCCGCTTGCGCAGCAGCGCGACGAGATCCTGCGCAAGCGCCGCCACGGCATGGGCTTCCTCGGCCTCGGCAGCGCGATGACGATGCTGCGCATGAAGTACGGCTCGAAGGAGTCGCTCGACTTCACCGAGCAGGTCGCGCGCGAGATGGCGGTGGCCGGTTGGGAGATGGGCCTGTCGCTGTCGGAGGAGAAGGGCCCGGCGCCGATCATGGAGGAGGAGTTCGAGGTCACCGCCGAGATGCTGCGCAAGCGTCCGGAAATGAAGCAGGACGGCTGGAAGGTCGGCCAGAAGATCAAGGGCAAGCTGCTGCACGCGCGCTACAGCCGCTACATGCAGCGCATCGCCAGCGTCGCCCCGGAGCTGGTGGAGAAGCTCGCCGAGAAGGGCGCGCGCTTCACCCACCACAGCTCGATCGCGCCGACCGGCACCATCTCGCTCTCGCTCGCCAACAACGCCTCCAACGGCATCGAGCCCAGCTTCGCGCACCACTACAGCCGCAACGTGATCCGCGAGGGCAAGAAGACCAAGGAGAAGGTCGACGTCTACAGCTACGAGCTGCTGGCCTACCGCCACCTGGTCAACCCGAAGGCGATGCCGTTCTCCGACGATGCGGAAGCGAAGCTGCCCGAATACTTCATCAGCGCCGACGACATCACGCCGAAGGAGCACGTCGACGTGCAGGCCGCCGCGCAGAAGTGGGTGGATTCCTCGATCTCCAAGACCGCCAACGTCCCCACCGACTACCCGTACGAGGACTTCAAGGACATCTACCGCTACGCCCACCAGCAGGGCCTGAAGGGCTGCACCACCTTCCGCTTCAACCCCGCCGCGTTCCAGGGCGTGCTGGTCAAGGAGAAGGACCTGGAGAACACCGTCTACCGTTTCGAACTGGAGGACGGCAGCGTGATCGAGGTCAAGGGTAACGAGGAAATCGAGTACGACGGCGAGACCCACACCGCCGCCAACCTGTTCGACGCCCTCAAGGAGGGCTATTACGGCAAGTTCTGAGGATCCAGCGGAGCAGGGACGACAACCATGTTCGATGCACGACACGCTTTCGTCGCGATGGCCGCCGCCGGCGGTCTGACGGTCGCCTGCGCGGCTCGCCCGGTCACGCCCGGCGAGCAGCCGGCCCGTGCCCCGGCGGCCCTGTGCGGCGATGCGAGGATCGCGTTCGCCTGCCCGCTCCAAAGGCAAGGCTGGGCGGCGGTCTGCGTGGCATCGGACGGCTCGGGCCATCTGGTCGGTCCGGACGGAGGCCGCGCGGCATCGCCGCGCCACACCCGGCTTTCCTTTACGGGCGGCACCGGAGGCTATGCCTTCTCGACCGAGGACGGCGGTGTGCGGCGCGTGGTCTATTCGATCTCGGGTGCGCGCGGATTCGAGGAACAAGGCTATCTGGAGCAGGCGGCGGGGGCGTCCCGGGCGCGACGTCACGACCGCTGCCAGCCAGGCTCGGCGGAGGCGCCCGACGATGCCGCCCTCCTCGATGCGATCGAGCGCTGGCCCACCGACGTCGAATTGCAGACGCGCGGCCTGCCGGAGCGCCAGTAGGACACCGCCATGGCCGCACGTCTGGATCGACCGAACTCACCGCGCGAGTACGCCGACTTCCTGCTGGTGCGTGCCCGCGAGGCGGGCATTACCGAGCGGCGCGAGCTCGCCAACTTCATGGCCCACGCCCAGATCGAAACCAACGGCTTCCGCTCGCTGGCGGAGAACATGAACTACAGCGCGCGCCGCCTGCTGGAGGTGTTCCCGGGCCGCAACGGCATCGATCGCCTGGAAGAGGCGCAGCGCATCGTGGCCGGCGGCCCACGCGCGATCGCCAACGCGGTCTATGGCGGAACGTGGGGGCGTCGCAACCTCGGGAACACCGAGCCCGACGACGGCTGGAACTTCCGCGGCCGCGGCTACTTCCAGCTCACCGGCCGGGCCAACTACGCCGCCGCCAACGACGGCCTTCGCGCCGTCCTCGGCGTCGACATCGCCCAGCACCCCGAACGCCTGGCCGACCCCGAAGTGGCCGCGGCGACGGCCATTCACTACTGGAAGACGCGCGTCGTGGCCCGCGGCCATCAGGACGACATCACGCGATCGACCTATGCCCTCAACGCCGCGGGCCTGCATCTGCACGAACGGCGCGAGGCCGCCGCCGAGTGGGAGCGCAAGCTCGAGCGCGGTTATCAGCCGGTGAGCCGGTACCGCGAGTCCTTGCCGCGCATGGCGGACGAACCCGTCCTGCCGTTCGCAAGCGCGCATCCCGCACATGCGCTTCATCGACAGGCGTACGAGCGCTTGCAGGCACTCGAACGGCAGCGCGGGATCGATTCCGGGCCGCACACGGCCAAACTCGCGCTCGCGCTGACCGACGAGGCCTTGCGCGCGGGTCTGACGCGCATCGACCGGGTGGAACTGAACGAGCTCGGGACGAAGGCCCGCGCCGTCCAGTTCTCTTCGCTCGGCGACGATCCCCTGTTCAACAGCACGTCCGCCGCGGTCGACATCGTGGCGGCGCTGCGGCGTGCGGCCGCCGAGCCCGAAAACGGCGCGATGACCGCATCGGCGTCCGTAAGCGCGGCGACCGAAGTCGCCTCCGTCAGACAGGCGGTCGCGCGATGACCCGCTGTCCGTCGTTAGGCTGGTTCCGGATGCGATGCCCCGACAGCAGTACAGAAAGTGCGACACGGCCGGGCGTGCCTGACGCCCCGCGCGGAACGCGGGCCGGTTCCGCGCGATTTTCCGGCCCCACGCGGCCAGCGCCGCGCGTCGTTCTCGCCAATCACCTCTCGAGGAGACAGCAGTCATGGGTAACGGCAACGGAGTGACGGCCACGCTCACGCAAGCCGTCGAAACGGTGAAGGAAACCGCCAGCGAACTCGGCAGCGCGGTGGTCGAGCGCGCCGGCGGCGCGGTGCAGACCGCGAAGTCGGCGGTCACCAAGGCGCGGCGCACCGTGCGCAAGGCAGCCGGCACCGCCACCGAGGCGGTGGGCACGGTGAAGAAGAAGCTCGCGGCGGCGTCGAAGACCGCGCGCCAGCAGGCCGAGGAACTGCGCCGCGGCGCCAGCGCGCGCAAGGCGGCGAAGAAGACCGCGCGCCCGGCGGCGAAGAAGGCGGCGAAGAAGGCCGCCGGCGCCTCGGCCGCGAAGACGCCGGCGAAGAAGGCCGTCGCGCGCAAGCCGGTCGCGAAGAAGCCGGCGGCGAAGAAGACGCTGAAGGCTTCGGCCGCGAAGTCGCCGGTGAAGAAGGCCACCGCGCGCAAGACCGCCCTGCGGTCGCCCGCGCAGAAGGCGGCCAAGAAGTCCGCGCGCAAGGCCGCGCGCCGCTGATCTTCAACCCCTCCCCCGCTGGCGGGGGAGGGACGGGGTGGGGGAGGCGACTCCCCGCCAATCACCCCACCTCCCCTCGCCCGCGGGGGGGCGAACAAATCCCTCTCTGCGGGGGAGGGCACGGTGGGGGCAGATCCCGCCGCATCCCCCGAACGACACAGCGAACGCATCACCAGGAGCAAGGCCGATGGCCGTCAAGATCGAGAAGAAAATCAAGGGCTACAGCGTCGTCACCCCGGAAGACCGCGCCAAGGACCAGCAGGCGCCGGCGCCGGCCGCCGCGGCCCTGCCGGCCGAGCCCGCCAACGACAACGTCATCCAGATGTCCGAGCGCATCGAGCGCCCGGAAGTGCTGGTCGGCGCCACCTACAAGATCAAGTCGCCGCTGTTCGAGCACGCGCTCTACGTGACGATCAACGACATCGTGCTCAACGCCGGCACCGAGCACGAGCTGCGCCGCCCCTTCGAGATCTTCATCAACTCGAAGAACATGGACCACTTCCAGTGGATCGTCGCGCTCACCCGCATCATGTCGGCGGTGTTCCGCAAGGGCGGCGACGTCACCTTCCTGGTCGAGGAAATGAAGGCGGTGTTCGACCCTAGAGGCGGCTACTGGAAGCCCGGCGGCGTCTACATGCCCTCGCTGGTGGCCGAGCTAGGCAGCATCGTCGAGCAGCACCTGAAGTCGATCGGCATGATCCCCGACCCCGAGATGAGCGAAGCCCAGCGCGCGCTGATCGCCGAGAAGCGGGCCGCGTTCGAGGCGCGCCAGAAGCACGACACCGCGCCGGTCGCATCCGCCGAATCCATCGCCGTCACCGGCGAAGGCGCCTCGTTCCCGCCCAGCGCCACGATGTGCCACAAGTGCAGCACCAAGGCGGTGGTGATCATGGATGGGTGTGCGACTTGCTTGAATTGTGGATATAGCAAGTGCGGGTGACCACCAGACGCGAAGCCGCTCCGCTTTTGGACCAGAACGCCGGGCGGCGGTTACGAGCGGATGCTCGGTGATGAGCGGGACGTTCAACCTCTACTGCGACGAGAGCTGCCACCTGCCCCATGATCGGCAGCCTCTGATGGTGCTGGGCGTTGTCAGTTGCCCCGCCGAGAAAGCTCGGGAGGTCGCCGTGCGTCTGCGCGAGATCGAGCAGGCCCACAGCCAGCGTAGCCCGGGTAAGCGAAGCGCACCCGGGGCTTTGAGCGGGTAGGCTGGCGCGACCCCGGGTGCGGGCTTCGCCCTTACCCGGGCTACAAGGAAACACGCAACGGAGACGCACAGGGATGGTGCGCTATCGACGCAATCGCGTCCCGCATGGGACGTTCTTCTTCACCGTGACCTTGCGCGACCGGCGCGACGACGCGCTGGTGCGACATGTCGACGCCTTGCGCGCATCATGGCGTGTCGCCCGCGCACGGGTGCCGCACGAGGTGATCGCGGCGGTGGTGTTGCCCGATCATCTGCACGCGGTCATCGCGGTGCGCGATGGCGTCGGCGACTACTCGCGCCTGTGGCAGGCGATCAAGAAGGGGTTCACCCGGCGTATCGCACCGCGCGGACCGTCGCCGTGGCAGGCACGGTTCTGGGAGCACACCATCCGCGACGAGCACGATCTGCGCGCGCACGTGGATTACGTGCACATCAACCCGGTCAAGCACGGGCTTGTCGCGTGCGTGGCGGAGTGGCCGCATTCGACCTTTCACCGCTACATGCGGCAAGGCCGGTTGCCGCGCGATTGGGGTGGCGTTGTCCCCACCATCGCCCGCACGGGCGAGCCGTCTTGACGTAGCCCGGGTAAGCGAAGCGCACCCGGGGTTGGACGGGGCAGGGGGTGTGGACCCGGGTGCGGGCTTCGCCCTTACCCGGGCTACGGGTTGGCGTGGACTACGGGTTGCGGGGACCCGGGTGCGGGCTTCGCCCTTACCCGGGCTACGGGGGGGGGCGTGGCTACGGGGCGCGTAGGCCGAATGCCTGGCGCACGCGTTCGCGGTAGGCGGGGCCGCTGGTGAGGCGCATGCCGGTGGCGAGGCGGAAGACGTAGCGGCCGGATTCGAGCGTTTCGATCTCGCCCACCGCGGCGATGCGCACGATGCGCGAGCGGTGGATGCGCACGAACCGGCGCGGGTCGAGCTGCGATTCCATCGCCGTCATCGTTTCGCGCAGCACCAGGCGCTCGGCGCCGACGTGCAGTTCGACGTAGTTCAGACGCGCGATCACGCAGTCGATCGACGCCACCGGCACCATGCGCAGGCGATGGCCGACCGGCACCGGCAGGCGCTCGGGAAAGGCGTCGCCGGGCGGCGACGCGGCGCGCTGGCGACCGGCGCGCGCGCGTTCCAGCGACAGCCGCAGCCGCTCGCGCGAGTAGGGCTTGAGCAGGTAATCGACCGCGCCGTGTTCGAACGCGTCCACCGCGTGCTCGCCGAACGCGGTGACGAACACCACGTGCGGCCGCCACTCGGCCGAGGCGCGGTGCAGCGCGCCGAAGCCGTCGATGCCCGGCATCTGGATGTCGAGGAACACCACGTCCGGCTTCATGCGCGCCAGCGCGGACGCCGCCTCCTCGCCGGTGCTGCATTCGCCGACGATGTGCACGCCGTGCTCGGTGCCGAGCATGCGTCGCAGGCGCGCGCGCGCCATCGGCTCGTCGTCCACCACCAGCACGCGCAGCGGCGCGTCGGTCATGCGGCCTGCACCGTCACCAGCGGCAGCGACACGCGCACGCGGGTGCCGCCGCCCGGCAGGGTCGCGATGTCGAGCGCCTGCGCCTGACCGTACAGGCACTCCAGCCGCGCGCGCGTGTTGGCCAGGCCGACGCCGAAGCCCGGCCTGGGCGGCGCGCCGGCGCCGTCGTCGAGCACCTCCAGCACCAGCCGGTCGCCGTCGCGCGCGGCGCGCACCGCCACCGTGCTCGGCGCGTCGCGATGCGCGACCGCGTGCGTGATCGCATTTTCCACCAGCGGCTGCAGCATCAGCCGCGGTACCTGCGCGTGCAGCACCTCGGGCGCGACCTCGCGGCGGAAACGCAGGCGATCGCCCAGCCGCACCTGTTCGATGCCGATGTAGCAATCGACGATGCCGAGTTCCTCGCGCAGCGAGGTGTGCTGCTGCCGCGTCGCCGCCAGGCTGTGGCGCAGCAGACCGCCGAGCTGCACCAGCATGCGGTCGGCGGCGTCGACGTCGTGGTGGACCATCTCTGCGATCGAATTGAGCGCGTTGAACAGGAAGTGCGGATTGAGCTGCGCCGATAGCGCGTCCAGCCGCGCCCGCGTCAACTGCTCCTGCAGCGCCTGCGCCTGCCGCTCCCGCGCGCGCGAGCGTTGCGCGTAGACCAGCGCATGGCCGACGCCGACGATCAGCAGCCCGGTCAGCACGTTGCGCAGGCTGGTGGCGAGCATGACCTCGGCGGTGCGCGGCAGACTGCGCCAGCCCACCCACGGTTCGAGCAACGGCACGGCGACGGCGCGGAACGCCGCCACCACGAGCACGGCGAACAGCAGCCAGGCGAACGGCGCGGCCCAGCGCTCGCGCTCCAGCGGCGCGCGCGCGACCCACCACAGCAGCCACAGCGTGCACGGCACCCACAGCGCGGCGCTCGCCAGTTCCGAGCGCAGCACGTCCGGCAGGACCACCGGCTGCCCGCGCGAGGCCAGCACCGCCACCACCTGCACGGTCGAGATGAGCCCGTTGAGGGCCCACCAGCCGATCACACCAACGACGAGAAGCCACGGGACCCTGCGCATGGCCGGTGAGGCTAGACCCCGCTCCCCACCCCCGCAACCGGCGCCGCCGCGTTCGTCCCCGGTTTCGACCGTTTCGTCCCAGCCGCGATCGCGGCGGGCGCCGGCGCCGCTACGGTGGCGGCGTGTGTCCACCGTGCCCGAGGTTGCGCCGATGCCGTGTCCGCGTCCCGTCCGCCCGATCGCCGTCGCAGCGCGCCCGGCCGTCCGACCTGCGGCGACCGCGGCGTGGCGGCCGCGCCGCTACGCTCGCCGGCGGGAGGTGACCGCATGAGGCGCGCGTTCGCGCGGTGGGTGCTGGCCGCTGGGCTGCTGGTGCCGGCGATAGCCGGCGCGGCCTCGCCGCCGGTGCGCACCGACCATCTGCAATCGCGTCTCGTCGCGGAAACGACCGCCGCGGTGCCGGGCACGACGCTCACGCTCGGACTGCTGCTGGAGCACGATCCGCACTGGCACACGTACTGGCGCAATCCGGGCGATTCGGGCCTGGCCACCACGATCGCGTTGACGCTGCCGGCGGGCGTCACGGCCGAACCCATCGCGTGGCCGCATCCGCAGCGTTTCGAGCTGTCGGGCATCGTCAACTTCGGTTACGGCGGGCGGCGGCTCTTGCCGGTGACGATCGCCGTGCCGGCCGACTACGCCGCGCCGACGCTGCCGGTGCGCGCAGCGGCGAACTGGCTGATCTGCGAAGTCGAGTGCATTCCGGGCAAGGCCGAGTACGCGTTCGAGCTGCCGGTCGCGGCGAAGGCCGGGATCGATGCGCGCTGGAGTGCCGATTTCGCCGCCGCGCGCGCCGATCAGCCGCGCGCGTCGACGGCGACGCTCGCGCTGGCCGCGGACGCCGACGCGATCGCGCTGAGCCTGCGCGGGCTGCAGGCGGAGGCGGCGCCGCCGCAGTGGCAGTGGTTCCCGGAAACGGCGGAAGTGTTCGCCAACGGCGCCGCGCCGCAGTGGCAGCGCACGGCCGACGGCTGGCAGGCGCGCTGGCCGAAGAGCGAGTACTTCACCGCGCTGCCGGAGGAGGTCGCGCTGGTGGCGGTGGACGGCGCCGGCAGCGCATGGCGTTTCGCCGCTTCGACCGCCGGCGCCGCGGCGAGTCCGGCCGCCGCGCCGGGCGTCGCGATCGAGCCGCTCGGCCTTTTGACCGCGCTGCTGCTCGCGTTCGCGGGCGGGGTGATCCTCAACCTGATGCCGTGCGTGTTCCCGGTGCTGTCGATCAAGGCGATGGCCGCGCTGGGCTCGGCCGACGACCGCGCCGAACTGCGCCGGCATGGCCTGTGGTACGCGCTCGGCATCGTCGCGACCTTCCTCGCGCTGGCCGCCGCGCTGCTGGCGCTGCGCGCGGGCGGCGAGCAGCTCGGCTGGGGCTTCCAGTTGCAGGAGCCGCGCTTCGTCGCCGCGGTCGCGCTGCTGCTGTTCGCGATGGCGCTGTCGTTCTCCGGGGTGTGGGAGCTCGGCGGGCGCTTCATGGGCGCGGGACAGCGGCTGACCGAAGGCCACGGCGCGCGCGCGTCGTTCTTCACCGGCGCGCTCGCGGTGGTGGTGGCGAGCCCCTGCACCGCGCCGTTCATGGGCACCGCGCTCGGTTGGGCGCTGGCGCAGCCGGCATTGGCGGCGCTGGCGGTGTTCGTCGCGCTGGGGCTGGGGCTTGCGGCGCCGATGCTGCTGCTGGGCTTCGTGCCGGCGCTGGCGCGCATGCTGCCGCGCTCGGGGCCGTGGCTGCAGGGCTTCCGCCAGCTGCTGGCGTTCCCGCTGTACCTCACGGTGGTGTGGCTGCTGTGGGTGTACGGCGAGCAGACCTCGCCGCTGGGCATGGCGCGCGTGCTGGCGGCGCTGACGGCGCTGGCCTTCGCGCTGTGGCTGATCGGGCGCCGGCCGGCGATGCGCTCGCGCACGCTGCGCGCAGGCGCCGCGCTGGCGGCGGCGGCGACGGCGCTGCTGGCGCTCGCGCTGCCGCTGTCGGCGCCG
>NZ_VOHJ01000051.1 GCF_007923255.1 Vulcaniibacterium thermophilum
CGGGCACGCCGGGCATGCCGGGCGCGGCGGCCGGGGCCGGCGCGATCTCGCCGGGCGCCGGCACCGGCAGCGGCAGGCCGGTCGCCGGGTCGATGGCCGGCGTCGACGAGCTGCCCTCCGCGGCATCCACCGGCGCGAGCGCGCCCTCCGCGGGCGCGGGCGGCAGCGGCTGTGCGTCCGGCATTCCCGTCACGGTCTGCCCCGGCGTGCCGAGCGGCGCGGGCAGCGGGGCGTTCGCGCTGCCGGCCACTGCGCGCGCCGGCGCGCTGTCGTCGGCGCCGTCGCCGGCGCCCTCGCGCTTGCATGCGCCCAACGCCAGCACGGCCGCCAGCACGATCACCGGTCGAAGCATTCACCCACCTCCGTTCGATACGCGACACCGCGGCGACGACGGCGCGCGGGCGCGGGCGATCGGGCACGCGGCCCCGCACGCAGCCCGGGCGAGGTCGCCGTCCTCGCGGTCCGCGGGCAGGTCACTCTACCGGAGCGCGGTGAAACAGAGGTCGCCTCACGCGTGCGCCGTTTCGGCGGCGGCCGCCGCGCCGCGCGCTCAGCCGGCCAGCGAGGGTTGCGACGGCTCGGTCCGCGCCGGTTCCGCGCCCCGTCCGGCGAGGTAGTCGCGCACCGAATGCGCGCGCTCGGGCGGACCGAACATCTGCGCCAGGCGCTCGCGCCAGGGTTGCGGCCGCAGCGCGTCGCGCAGCAGGTCGCGCCATTCGTGGAAGGTCAGCGCGATCGGGTTGTGGGTGCGGACCGGCTTGACGATGCCGTAGCGGCAGGGCTCGGCCGGGTCTTCCTCCACGAACGTGCCGAACAGCCTGTCCCAGACGATCAGCACGCCGGCGTAGTTGCGGTCGATGTATTTCGGATTGCTGGCGTGATGCACGCGATGATGCGAGGGCGTGTTGAACACGTACTCCAGCCAGCCGAGCTTGCCGACCGCTTCGGTGTGCACGAAGAACTGGAACGCTAGGTTGATCGCCACCACCGCCACCACGTGCGCCGGGGCGAAGCCGATCCACGCCAGCGGGATCCAGAACAGCCACATGCCCGAGATCGGATAGGTGAGGCTCTGGCGGAACGCGGTGGAGAGGTTGAGCCGCTCGGAGGAGTGATGGGTGACGTGCGAGGCCCACATCCAGCGCACGCGATGGCTCGCGCGGTGGAAGAAGTAGTAGAGGAAGTCCTGCGCGACGAACAGGGCGGCGATGGTCCACCCGGTGGCGGGGATGTCGAACAGCCGGTATTGGTGCACCCAGGCGTACACGCCGATCACGAACACGCCCGCCAGCAGATCCGAGCCCTGGTGCATCAGCGCCAGCGCGGCATTGGACAGCGTGTCACGCAGGCTGTACGCGGACCGTCCGCGCCGCTTCCAGTACACCGCCTCGATCGCGATGAACGCGAGGAACACCGGCGCCAGCGCCAGCAGGATCAGATCCGGTTTCATGGGCGCACCTCCAGCCGCGCCGGCGCGATGGGCGTCGCCGCATCGGCCATCGCGCGCAGGCAGCGGCGCATCGCGGCGGTCATGAACAGACGCAGCAGCGGCGCGGCGACCGGCCAGGCGGCGGCATGCGCGAGGGCGAAGCGGTAGCTCCAGCGCACGCGGCTGCCGGCCGCGTCCGGCTCCACCGTCCAGCACGCATCGCCGTGCCGCACCAGCCACGCGAACGGCGGCCGGAAACCGTCGAGCCGGTAGGCGTGCCGACGCGGCGGTTCGAACGCGGTCACCACCTCGCGCAGCACCGAGCCGTCGGCATTGCGCACCGTGCGTCGCGCGCCGACGGCCAGCGGCGGCGCATCCAGCTCGACCGCCCGCACTGCCGGAACCGGCCCGCAGCCGCGGAAGAACGCGGGGAAGCGGTCGGCATCCGTGATCAGCGCGAATGCCTGCCCGGGCGGGCAGGGGAGCTGCTGCTCGGCCTGACAGACGATCTCCATGCGGCGAGTCTCGCGCGCGGCTGCGGGCTTGTCCATGCGGCGGCGCACGGTAGCCACGATCGCGCTCGAGGCATGTCCCGCTCGCGTCGGGGCTGGGACGGCGGCCCGGCATTCGACCGTGTCCGAAGAAACGAGCCGTCCCTGGCTCGCCCTTCGCGGAGCGCCTCAGCGGGCGGACGGCGAAGCGTTGGCGAACTCGGCAGGAAGCGGCGAGTTCGGAGTTTCCATCACGCCGACGTTGGACACGATCCACCAGCGCTCGCCGTCGTGCAGCAGCTGGAAGTGGTTGAGTCCACGCATGAGCGGCTTCGGGTCGGTTGCGCGCAGCCTCACTTCGAAACTGCTGTACACCGACGCCATCGCACCGTGCCGCTGCACCCGCGTCACCAGTGGAATCTCGTGGAAGCCGGTCGATCGATAGTTGGCCTCGGTCTGCTCCACCAGCTGCTCCGACGACATCGACATGATGCCTTGCGCGACCTTGCCGTCCAGCGCGATCGCCATGCGTGCGTCCTTGAAGAACAACGCACGGTAACGATCCCAGTCGCGCTGGCCATTCGGATCGGCCGAGATGGATTCGTAGAGCGCATGGACGATGGCCTCCGGCGTGGCCCAGTCGGCAGGCCGTTCGCCGGCGAAGACCCGTCCGACGGGGCTGGCGAGCAGCGCGGTCGTCAGGACGATGGCAAGAGGACGGAACGGGTGCTTCTTCATGGCGTTTCTCCTTTGAGGATGGCAAGTTGCGCGGGAGGCAACACCCGGCCGTCGATCACCACGGTGTGGATCGAGCGGGTGTGGCGGATGTCGTCGAGCGGGTTGCGTTCGAGCAAGACGAGATCGGCTTCGTAGCCGCGTCGGATTCGCCCGACGCGATCACCGATCCCCAGCGCATCGGCAGCGTTCGCGGTGGCTGCTTGCAGAACGCGAGCGGTCGGCACGCCGGACTCGGCAAGCAGCTCCATCTCGCGATGCATGCTGATTCCCGGCGCGATCCAGGGATTGCTCATGTCGGTGCCCACCGTCACGCGCGCCCGGGTGCCGTACAGGCGCTGTGCCAGGCGCTGCACCTTGGGCCAGATCGCACGGGCGCGTTCGAAGTCGGCGGCTTCCCAGCCGAGCGCGAAGGTGAACCAGCCCTTCCAGCTCGCATGCAACCGGGAGTGCGCGTAACGGCGTGCGTCGTCCTTGTACGCGCCGTCGCGGTCCTGCACGAATGCGGCATGGAACGCCACGAGCGTGGCGTCGAACACGGGCCGGTGGCGGTCGAAGGCCTCGACCAGCCGATCCGCCTCCGGCCCATCGGGGTTGAAATGCTCCCACCACTCGAAGAACGCAAAGGTGCCCGGCCGACGCTCCGATTGCCATGCTTGCCGCTCTTCGTCCGGGAGCAGCTCGGGGCTGGTCGGCATCAGGTGGACGATACCGTCGAGGCCCATCGGCAGCGCGGCGGTCCAAGGCACTTCGTCCAGATGTGCGACGGCAGGACGCCCATGCGCGTGCGCGGCATCGATGCCCGCTTTCAGCAGAGTGGGCGACAGCCCGGTGTACAACTTGATCCAATCCGCACCCTGCGCCACCTGCCCGGCGACGACCTCGCGCATTTCCTCCGGCGTGCGGACCGCGACGCTCAGGCCTTCGATGGGGGCGTTGTGGATGACCGGACCCGCATCGAAGCTTTCGGGGCCTACGGCATCCGACTGCGAACGCCACGTCGCATAGCGGGCGGCCGCCTGCAAGTCACCGCCGGGATTGCGCACGCTCGTCACGCCGAAGGCCACGAGTCGCTGCGCGTTGTGGCGTGCGATGTCGTCGTCGGCGCCTGCGATCATGCGCAGCTCCCCACGCTCACGGCGCAGCTCGAGGGGGCCGAGCGTCAGATGCGCGTGCATGTCGATGAACCCGGGAACGGCGAAGCGCCCCTCCGCGTCCAGCCGATCCGCGTCGCGCAAGCAGCGCCTCGCGCCGGCCGCCGTGATGGCGGCGATGCGTTGGCCTTCGATACGAATGCAGCGCGCAACGCTGGTTGTTCCCCGTTCGGGGTCCAGAATGCGGACGTTGTCCAGGCTGATCGCCGTTTCCGCGTACGCAGGGGCGAGCGGCTGGAGCGCAAGCGTTCCGGCAACGAGGGCATACGTGGCGAGCAGCCTGGTCCGCGTGCGGGAGAATGTACGCATGGGAAGTTTCCGTCGAGGACTGCCCATGCAGTGCACCGGGGGGTGACCGTTTCTTACACCGCTGCCGGAATTTTCTGTCTGTAAGAAATCGCCCGAACGGGCCGACTCCGTGATCGACCCCGCCAAGAAAAGCTCGTCGATGTCGTCGTTGTGGCCTCGCGTCGAATCCTGTCTCCCGCAGCTTTGGCGAACCGTGCGCGCGTATGAAGCCAATCCTGCGCTGCAACAGGAGTTGATGCAGGAGGTGCTTCTGGCCATCTGGCAAAGCCTCGATCGTCTGCGCGACACCGACCGTCTGTTGCCTTTCGTGCTGCGCATCGCACACAACGTGGGGGCAAGTCACGTGCGCGAGGAAACGCGCGCGCCGCGTTCGTTGTCGCTGGAAGGTGATGCGATGGAGCTGGCGGACCCGCAGCATGGCGATCCCGCCGATGCGCGCGTGCAATGGCTTTTGTGCGCAGTACGGACGCTACCGCTGCCGCTGCGGCAGGTGGTGCTGCTTCAGCTCGAAGGCTTCGAGTACGGTGAGATCGCCGAGATGCTCGGGATCACGATCGACAACGTGGGCGTGCGGGCGCATCGCGCGCGCCGCAAGTTGCAGGAGATGCACGATGGACATCGATAAGGAGCTGCGCTCGCTCTGGCAAAGCCAGTCCATCCCGGCCGTTTCGATTGACGAGCTCGCAGCGCGCGTGAGGCGTCACCGGCGCCGGCTCGTGCTGTGGCGGGCGGGAGAGGCCGCGCTGACGCTGTTCGCGGTCGTCGCGCTCGGCAAACCGTTGGTGGACGGCGAGATGACGCCGGTGCATTGGCTGCTGCTGCCGTTCTTCACGGTCTTCCTGGTGGTCGTGTGGAGCGTGCAGTTGCGCCGTACCGAGCGTGTGCCGACCACCGTGTCCGAGAGCGTCGCGGTGTTCGCCCGAAGCAGGGCGAGTCAGTTGCGTGGGTCGATGCGAAGCCTCGCTCTGACCGAGCGCAGCGCATGGGCACTGCTGATCTATGCGGCCGTCGCAGGCAGCATGGCCATGCTGCTCGGTGGAGGCGAATGGCGCATCGCGGGCGTCTGGTTGCTCGCGTGGTCCGCCCTCTGGTGCGCCGGCAGCCGCTGGTGGTGCGCACGCAGTCGCCCACGGATTCTCGCCGAGTACCGGAAGATGCGGCGCCTCGGTCGGCGTTGACCGCGGCACCCGGCCGAACATCGATGGATGAGAGGCGAGGGGGCGGGGAGCACGGCCCCCGCGCACTCGATTGCATGACGTTCGGCTCGCCGAGCGGCCGGCGCGATGGCGCCGCCGCATCGGCCATCGCGCGCAGGCCGCGGCGCATGGGCGCACGGTCGAGCCTGAGAGCCGCGAGGCGCTCAGCTCGCCGCGGCTCCCCATGCCTCGCGGAACGCGGGACGCGCCTGGAAACGCTCCAGCCAGGCGCCGACGTGCGGGTGGCGGTCCACCGGCACGCCGCAGTAGGTGCCGTACGTGACCACGCTCCCCACCACCAGATCGACCAGCGAGAACGCCTCGCCCAGCAGGTACGGCCGCTGCGCGAGGCGCGCATCGAGCAGGCCGACCAGCCGGTCGAGTTCCGTCAGCGCCGACTCCGCCGCCGGCGCATGATGCAGACGCGGATCGACGTTCGGGCTGCGCGCATAGTTCAGGCGCTGGATCTGCGCGCCGACGGTGACGTACGCCCACGCGGTCCACGACAGCGCGGTCGGCCGCTCCGGCGCGTCGGCGGCCGGCCACAACCCGCGTTCGACACCGTAGCGGTCGCCCAGCCACTGCAAGATCGCCACCGCCTCGAACATCGGCGTGCCATCGACCACCAGCGTGGGCACCTTGCCGTTCGGGTTGAGGGCCAGGAACTCCGGTTTTCTCTGATCGCCCGCCTTGAGATCGAGCATCACGATCTCGCACGGCACCTGCAGTTCCCTGATGGCGTGCACCACCGGGGTGGCGCTGGACATCGGCGCGGCATACAGCTTCAGCGACATGGGGTCCTCCTGTTCCGGTTGCGGAGCCGACGCCGCCGGCGGGTTCCGCCGGCGACGGGCACAGGCTACGCTGCGTTGCGGACAGATCCTGTCCTCGGTCTTGCCCGCGATGATCGCCGCCTCCGCACGCCTGCTCCGCCTGCTGTCGCTGCTGCAGGCGCGCCGCGACTGGCCCGGCGCCGAACTCGCCGCGCGCCTGGGCGTCACCCCGCGCACCCTGCGGCGCGACATCGACCGCCTGCGAAGCCTCGGCTACCCGGTGCGATCGAGCCCCGGCACGGCGGGCGGCTACCGGCTGGGCGCCGGCGCCGCGTTGCCGCCCCTGCAACTGGACGACGACGAGGCGCTCGCGGTCGCGCTCGGGCTGCGCCTGGCCGCGACCGCGGCCGTCAGCGGCATGGAGGAGACCGCCGTGCGCGCGCTCGCCAAGCTGGAATCGCTGCTGCCGGCGCGGTTGCGCAGGCGGGTGCGCGCGCTGCACGCCGCCGTCGCGCCGCTCGGGATGACGGGGCCGCAGGTCGGGCCGGACCTGCTCACCGCGCTGGCCACCGCATGCCGCGAGCACGAACGCCTGCGCCTGCGTTACCGCGATCACGAAGGGCGCGCCAGCGAGCGCGAGATCGAACCGCATGGCCTCGTGTGCGCCGGCACGCGCTGGTATCTGGTCGCCTGGGATCTCGGCCGCGCCGACTGGCG
Source organism: Vulcaniibacterium thermophilum (assembly GCF_007923255.1). Classification (GTDB taxonomy): domain Bacteria; phylum Pseudomonadota; class Gammaproteobacteria; order Xanthomonadales; family Xanthomonadaceae; genus Lysobacter_F; species Lysobacter_F thermophilum. The sequence goes on from NZ_VOHJ01000051.1 coordinate 6,805, forward strand.
CACCTTCCGCGTCGATCGCATCGCGGGCACGCCGCAGGCCGGCGCGCGCTTCCTGCCGCGCAGGCTGCCCGAGGGCGATCTGGCCGCCTACGTCTCGCGCACCGTCAGCACGCAGCCGTACCCGATCCGCGCGCGCGTGGTGCTGCACGCGCCCGTCGAGCGCATGCGCGAGCACGTGCCGCCGCTGGCCGCCAGCCTGCACGCGCTCGATGCCGGGCGCTGCGTGCTCGAAGCCGGCGCGCATTCGCTCGACGCGCTCGCCTACCACATCGCGCGTCTGGATGTGGAGTTCGAGGTCGAATCGCCGCCGGAGCTGGCCGCGCGGATGCACGCGCTCGGCACCCGTCTGCTGCGGGCGGCGGGCGCCGCTGCGTGCCGCGCACAGGCCCGCTGACCCAACGACCGCGTCCGACGCCGCCAACGGAAAGGCCCCGCATCGCGGGGGCCTTGCCGTGCGCGCTGCGCCGCAGATCACATCACGTTCGGCTCGCTGAACGCCTCCGGTTCGCCGGCGAACGCTTCGATCGGCACGCAGCTGCAGAACACGTTCTTGTCGCCGTACACGTTGTCCACGCGCGCCACCGGCGGCCAGTACTTGTGCTGCTTCAGCACCGGCAGCGGGAACGCGGCCAGCTCGCGCGGATAGGCGTGCGTCCATTCGCTCGCGGCCACCTGGGTGGCGGTGTGCGGCGCGTTCTTCAGCGGGTTGTCCTCGCGGTCGAGGCGGCCGTCCTCCACCGCGCGGATCTCCTCGCGGATCTGGATCATCGCGTCGATGAAGCGGTCGAGCTCGTGCAGGCTCTCGCTCTCGGTCGGCTCGACCATCAGCGTGCCCGCGACCGGGAAGCTCAGCGTCGGCGCGTGGAAGCCGAAGTCGATCAGGCGCTTGGCGACGTCCTCGGCGCTGATGCCGGTGGCGTCCTTGATCGGCCGCAGGTCGAGGATGCATTCGTGCGCCACCAGTCCGTTGCGGCCGGTGTAGAGCGTCTCGTAGTACGGCGCCAGGCGCTTTGCGATGTAGTTGGCGTTGAGCAGCGCCACTTGCGTTGCGCGGCGCAGGCCTTCGGCGCCCATCATCGTGATGTACATCCAGCTGATCGGCAGGATCGAGGCCGAGCCGAAGCTCGCCGCGCTCACCATGCCGACCTCGCCCGTGCCCACACCCGGCGTGCGCACGCCGTCGCGGCCGAGCGCGCCCGGCAGGAACGGCGCCAGGTGCGCCTTCACCGCGCACGGGCCGACGCCCGGACCGCCGCCGCCGTGCGGGATGCAGAACGTCTTGTGCAGGTTGAGGTGCGAGACGTCCGAACCCCACTTGCCCGGCTTGGCCAGGCCGACCAGCGCGTTCATGTTGGCGCCGTCGGTGTACACCTGGCCGCCGTGGCGGTGCACGATCTCGCAGATTTCGACGATGTCCTCCTCGAACACGCCGTGCGTGGACGGGTAGGTCAGCATGATCGCGGCGAGGCGGTCGCCGTACTTCTCCGCCTTGACCCGGATGTCCTCGACGTCGACGTTGCCGTTGGCGTCGCACTTGGTGACCACCACCTGCATGCCGCACATCTGCGCGGAGGCCGGGTTGGTGCCGTGCGCGGATTCGGGAATCAGGCAGACGTCGCGGTGGCCTTCGCCGCGGCTGCGGTGGTAGGCGCGGATCGCCAGCAGCCCGGCGTACTCGCCCTGCGCGCCGGAATTCGGCTGCAGGCTGACCGCGTCGTAGCCGGTGCATTCGATCAGCATCCGCTCCAGCTCGTCGATCAACTGCCGGTAGCCCTCGGCCTGCTCCGCCGGCGCGAGCGGGTGGATGTTGGCGAACTCCGGCCACGTCACCGGGATCATCTCGGCGGTGGCGTTGAGCTTCATCGTGCAACTGCCGAGCGGGATCATCGTGCGGTCGAGCGCGAGGTCCTTGTCGGCGAGGCTGCGCATGTAGCGCAGCAGCTCGTGCTCGCTGTGGTGGGTGTTGAACACCGGGTGCTGCAGGAACTTCGACGTACGGCGCAGCGCGGCCGGCAGCGCGTCGGCCGTGGCGGCGTCGAGCGCGTCGATGTCGTCGATCTTCGCGCCGAACAGCGCGGCCACCGCGATCACGTCCTCGCGGGTGGTGGTCTCGTCGAAGCTGATGCCGAGGCTGGTGCCGTCGATCGGGCGCAGGTTGATGCGCGCCGCGCGCGCCTTGGCGTGGACGCTGTCCGCGTCGATGCCGGTGACGTGCAGGGTGTCGAAGAAGTCGCCGCCCACCTGCACCCCCGCCTGCTTCAGCGCGGCGGCGAGGATCGCGGTCATGCGGTGCACGCGGCGGGCGATGCGGGTGAGGCCCTCGGCGCCGTGGTAGACCGCGTACATCGACGCCATCACCGCCAGCAGCACCTGGGCGGTGCAGATGTTGGAGGTCGCCTTCTCGCGGCGGATGTGCTGCTCGCGGGTCTGCAGGGTGAGGCGGTAGGCCGGCTTGCCCTCGGCGTCGATCGACACGCCGATCAGGCGGCCGGGCATCGAGCGCTTGTAGGCATCGCGGCAGGCGAGGAACGCCGCATGCGGGCCGCCGAAGCCGAACGGCACGCCGAAGCGCTGGGTGTTGCCGACCACGATGTCGGCGCCCCATTCGCCCGGCGGCGTGAGCAGCGTCAGCGCCAGCAGGTCGGTGGCCACCGTCACCAGCGCGCCGCGCGCGTGCACGGCCTCGGCCAGTGCGCGGTAGTCGCGCACGGCCCCGAAGGTGTCGGGGTACTGCAGCAGCACGGCGAAGCAGTCGGTGCCCGCGGCGTCCTCGTCGCTGCCGACCACCAGCTCGATGCCCAGCGGCTCGGCGCGCGTGCGCAGCACCGCCAGCGTCTGCGGATGCACGCGCTCGGAGACGAAGAACACGTTCGACTTCGACTTGCCCGAGCGCTTGGCCAGCGTCATCGCCTCGGCCGCCGCGGTCGCCTCGTCCAGCAACGAGGCGTTGGCGATCTCCATGCCGGTGAGGTCGGCGCACATCGTCTGGAAGTTGATGAGCGCCTCCATGCGGCCCTGCGAGATCTCCGCCTGGTACGGCGTGTACGCGGTGTACCAGGCCGGGTTCTCGAGAATGTTGCGCAGGATCACCGGCGGCGTGTGGGTGCCGTAGTAGCCCTGGCCGATGAAGCTGCGGAACACCTGGTTCTTCTGCGCGATGGCGCGGATCCTGGCGAGCGCCTCCTGCTCGGTCAGCGGCGCAGGCAGCGCCAGCGGCTGCTGCGACTTGATGCCGGCGGGGACGATGGCGTCGGTCAGCGCCTCCAGCGAGTCGTGGCCGACCACGCGCAGCATGTGCGCGATTTCGGCGTCGTTGGGGCCGATGTGGCGCTCGAGGAAGGCGTGGTGGTGCTCGAGGTCGCGCAGGGAAGGCGAGGAGGTCGGGCTGGTCATGGCGAGGGGCGTCGTCGAAGGCGTGCGGTGCGCACGTGGATGCCCCTCTGTCCTTTTGCCTGAGAGTTTGGAAGCGCGGGGGAGGGTGCGCGCTTCGTGCCCCTTCGGCGCCGGATCGAACCGGTCTCTCCAGAGTTTTCGCGACGCAGCGGTGTGGGGGCCTGAGCGATTGCGGGCGGTTGCGCCTTCGGCAGCGGGGCGAGCCCGCTTCTCCCACTGCGTCCTGCGGGCGGGATTATAGCCCGCGTCGATCGCCGGCGTGCCGTTGGGGTAGGCCGCGGAGTTCGGCGGATGAACGCGGATCGGCCAACGACGCTCCCGTGGTTGGGCGGAACGTAGGTTGGGCTGAGCGCAGCGAAGCCCAACTTCGGACCGGCAAGCCGGGATGGGATCGCGGGGACGTTGGGCTTCGCCTTTCGGCTCAGCCCAACCTACGACGCAGTGGCGGCGGACGGGCTGGGGCGGCGGATCGAGACCCGCCCTACGACGCTGCCATCCCGTGGTGCCGCGGGGCGTTGGGCTTCGCCTTTCGGCTCAGCCCAACCTACGACGCAGGGGCGGCGGACGTGCTGGGGCGGCGGGTCGAGACCCGCCCTACGACGCTGCCATCCCGTGGTGCCGCGGGGGCGTTGGGCTTCGCCTTTCGGCTCAGCCCAACCTACGGCGCGACGCTCGCGTGCGGGTCCGTGGCGCGAGACGTTCTAGGCCACCGGTTCCTGCTCGCCCTGCAGTTGCAACTGCCACAACTGGGCGTAATGCCCGCCGCGGGCGAGCAGTTCCTCGTGCGTGCCGTGGTCGACGATGCGGCCGTCGTCCATGACGAGGATGCGGTCGGCGTTCATCACGGTGGACAGGCGGTGCGCGATCACCAGCGTGGTGCGGCCTTGGGCGATCCGCTCCAGCTCGGCCTGGATCGCCTTCTCCGAGCGCGAATCGAGCGCCGAGGTCGCCTCGTCGAAGATCAGGATGGCCGGGTTCTTCAGCAGCGCCCGCGCGATCGCCACCCGCTGCTTCTCGCCGCCGGACAGCTTCAGCCCGCGCTCGCCGACTTCGGTTTCGTAGCCGTCCGGCATCGCCAGGATGAAGTCGTGGATGTGCGCCGCCTTCGCCGCGGCCTCGACCTCCTCGCGGCTGGCCTCGGGGCGGCCGTAGAGGATGTTGTAGTGGATGGTGTCGTTGAACAGCACGGTGTCCTGCGGCACGGTCGCGATCGCCGCGCGCACCGAGGCCTGGGTGAGATCGCGCAGGTCGTGGCCGTCGATGGTGATGCGGCCGCCGTCCGGGTCGTAGAAGCGGTACAGCAGGCGGGCGAGGGTGGACTTGCCGGAGCCGGAGTGGCCGACCACCGCCACCGTGTGGCCCGGCGGGATGTCGAACGTCACGCCTTTGAGGATCTCGCGCCGCGGGTCGTAGGCGAAGCGCACGTTCTCGAAGCGCACGTGCGGGCGTCGGGTGCGCAGCGGCCGGGCGTCCGGGCGGTCCTGCACGTCCTGCTTCTCGTCGAGCAGCCCGAACAGACGCTCCATGTTGGTCAGCGCCTGTTTGATCTCGCGGTACATCATGCCGAGGAAATTGAGCGGCGCCGAAAGCTGCAGCAGGTAGGCGTTGACCAGCACCAGATCGCCCACCGTCAGCTCGCCGGCCACCACGCCGCTGGCCGCGCGCCACATCAGCGCGGTGACGCCCAGCGCGACGATGCCGGTCTGGCCGACGTTGAGCACCGCCAGCGTCTTCAGGCTCTTCACCGTCGCTTCCTCGACGTGGCGGAGGTTGGCGTCGTAGCGCGCGGCCTCGTGCTCCTCGTTGTTGAAGTACTTGACCGTCTCGTAGTTGAGCAGCGAATCCACCGCGCGCGCGTTGGCGCGGGTGTCGGCCTCGACCTTGGCGCGGTAGTAGCGCGTGCGCCATTCGGTGACCGCGAACGTCCAGCCGATGTAGGCGGCCAGCGTGGCGAGCGTGATCGCGCCGTAGGTCCAGTCGTAGGCGATCACCAGCACGGCGGTCACCAGCACGACCTCGATCGCGGTCGGCACGATGGTGTAGATCGTCCAGTCCAGCAGGTCGGTGATCGCGGTGCCGCCGCGCTCGACGTCGCGCGCCACGCCGCCGGTGCGACGCTGCAGGTGGAAGCGCAGACTCAGCGCGTGCAGGTGGCGGAACACCTGCAGCGTCACCTCGCGCGCGGTGCGCGCCATCACCCGCGCGAACACCACCTGCCGCAGCTCGGTGAACAGGCTCGAGCCGACCCGGGCGGCGCCGTATGCCGTCAGCAGCAGCACCGGCAGCGCCAGCAGGCTGGCCTGGACGTCGAGCGCATCGACGATCCGCTTGAGGATCAGCGGCACCGTCAGCCCCAGCAGTTTCGCCGCCAGCAGGCACAGCAGCGCGGCGGCGATGCGGCCGACGTGCGATCGCAGGTAGGGCAGCAGCGAGCGGACGATGCCGAAGTCGCTGCGGGCGGTGCCGCGCGCGCGGACGGCCAGGTCGGGCAGGGGCGTGGAGTCCATCGCCCGGAGATGGGTCCGCCGGGCGACGGGGACAAGGCGCCGCGCGGCGGCCGTCAGCGCTGCCGCTGCCGCAACGCTTCGCCGCGCGCGCGCACCGGCGCCGCGGCCGGCCGCGACGGCGCCGCAGGCGCGG
>NZ_VOHJ01000052.1 GCF_007923255.1 Vulcaniibacterium thermophilum
CCGCCGGCGCGGCGGGCGCCGCGAGGACGGCGGTGCCGAGGCGGCGCCGTCCGTGCAGGCGCAGCGCGCGGCATCGCGTCCGCCGCGCGAGAACGCGCCGCCGGCATCGTCGGCGACGCCGGCCGCACCGCCGCGCCTGGGATTCTTCGACCGCCTGCGCCGCGCGGTGCAGAGCTGGATCGGCCGCTGAGGCCCGCGCTCGCCCATCGTCGCAACGGAAGCCGCTTCAGCCGCGACCTCCACGACCGCCGGACGACGGATCGCGGCTGAAGCCGCCGCTCCTGCCTTGCGTGGGCAGCGCGCGGCGCGACCGCCTGCCGCGGCCCCGCGCGCTCTGCGATACTCGCCGCATGACCCTGCTGCGTTTCGATCGTGTCGGCAAACGCTACGCCAGCGGCCGCGAGGCCCTGAGCGAGGTCAGCTTCGAACTGGCCGAAGGCGAGATGGCGTTCGTCACCGGCCATTCCGGCGCCGGCAAGAGCACGCTGCTGAAACTGATCCATCTCACCGAAGTGCCCACCCGCGGCGCGGTGCTGTTCGGCGAGCGCAACCTCGCCCGCCTGCGCGGACGCAAGGTGGCGCTGCACCGGCGCGAGATCGGCGTGGTGTTCCAGGATCACCGTCTGCTGGCCGACCGCAGCATCGCCGACAACGTCGCGCTGCCGCTGATCCTGCGCGGACTGCCGCGCGCGGCGATCGCCAAGCGCGTGCGCCATGCGCTGGAACAGGTCGGCCTCGGCGATCGCGAGCGCGCGCTGCCGGTGCAGCTGTCCGCGGGCGAACAGCAGCGGGTCGGCATCGCCCGCGCGCTGGTCGGCGAGCCGCGCCTGCTGCTGGCCGACGAACCCACCGGCAACCTCGATCCGACGCTCGCCGCCGAGATCCTCGCACTGCTGGAGGCGCTGCCGGCGCGCGGCACCAGCGTGCTGATCGCAAGCCACGACCTCGCGCTGCTGAAGCGCATGCGCAAGCGCGTGCTGGTGCTCGATCACGGCCGGCTGGTCGACGACATCGCGCCGGAGGACCTCGCCGCATGAGCGCGCAGACGGCATCGGCGCCGAAGCCGCGCCGGATCGGCACCTGGATCGACCACCACCTGTACAGCATCGTCGCCGGCATCGGCCGCCTGCTGCGGCGGCCGGGGTCGACGCTGCTGACCGTCGGCGTGATCGCGCTCGCGCTCGCGCTTCCGCTCGGCCTGTGGGCGACGCTGAAGAACGTCGAGCGCCTCGCCGGCGAGGCGCGCCGCTCGCGCGAGATCAGCGTGTTCCTCGACCCGCGGCTGGCGCCGGCGCAGGCGCATGCGCTGGCCGAGCGCCTGCGCCGGCGCGCCGACGTCGCGGCGGTGCGCGTGCGCACGCCCGACCAGGGGCTGGCCGAGCTGCGCGCGCGCGGTCTGGCGGACGCGCTCGATGCGCTGCAGACCAATCCGCTGCCGAGCGTGCTGATCGTCACCCCGGGCGGCGACGACCTGCGGCTCGCGCAGTCGCTCGGCACGCTCGCCGAGGTGGACGTCGTGCAGCACGACGCCGACTGGCGCGCGCGTCTGGACGGCTGGCTGTATTTCGGCGAGCGGCTGGTGTGGGTGCTGGCGGCGCTGTTCGGGCTGGGCGCGCTGCTGGTGGTCGGCAACACCGTGCGGCTGGACATCCAGACGCGGCGCGAGGAGATCGCGGTGCTGCAACTGCTCGGCGCCACCGACGGCTTCGTGCGCCGTCCGTTCCTCTACCTCGGCCTGTGCTACGGCGCGGCCGCGGGCGCGCTCGCGCTGGCGCTGCTCACCGCGGCCGAATGGGCGCTGCGCGCGCCGCTGGCGCAGCTCGCGCAGAGTTACGGCGGCCGCTTCGCGCTGCAGGGCTTCGCGCCGGTCGAGGCGGGCGCGATCGTGCTCGGCGCCGGCCTGCTGGGCTGGCTGGGCGCCGGGCTGGTGGCCGGTCACACCCTGCGTCGTACCCGCCCGATCGAAGATTGAGAACCCGGAGCGTCCTCCCGGCGCACCGCTGCCTCTACACTGCCGTCCTCCCCCGCATTCCGTCGCTCATGGCCAGCCAGGAACTGCGTCACCTCGTCAGCGACCACCCGCGCGTGATGGTGGTCGACGGCTCCAAGCTGGTGCGCAAGCTGATCGCCGATGTCCTCGCGCGCGAGCTGCCGCAGGTGGAGGTAGTGCCGTGCGAGAGCGTCGCCGCCGCGCGCGCGGCGCTGGCCGGCGGCGTCGTCGACCTGGTCACCACCGCGCTGGTGCTGCCGGACGGCGACGGCCATGCGGTCGCGCGCGCGGTGCGCGAGGCGGCCGGGCAGTCGTACGTGCCGGTGATCGTCGTCTCGGGTTCGGCGCAGGAGGAGCTCGAGCAGCGCCGCTTCACCGAGGACGTCACCGACTACTTCGACAAATCGCTCGGCCACGGCGCGCTCGCGGCGTTCATCCGCGGCTATGTGCAGCCGGAACCGATCCCCGGCGCGCGCGTGCTGTACGTGGAGGACAGCAAGGTGGTCGCGCTCGCCACCAAGCGCATGCTCGAACGCCACAAGCTGCAGGTGCTGCATTTCCCCGGCGTCGAGGAAGCGCTCGATCACCTGGAGCAGCACCGCGTCGATCCGCACGGCGAGGGCGATCCGGGCGCCGACCTGGTGCTCACCGACGTCTACCTGAAGGGCGAGCTGAGCGGGCGCGACCTGCTCGAGCGCATCCGCACCGGCTTCGGTTACGGCAAGCGCCGTCTGCCGGTGCTGGTGATGACCGGCGATGCCAACCGCGACAACCAGAGCGAACTGCTGCGCGCCGGCGCCAACGACCTGGTGCTGAAGCCGATCGAGGAGCGCCTGCTGGTGACCAAGGCGCTGTTCCAGTTGCGCGTGGCGCGTCTTGCCGGCGCGCGGCCGGGCTGAGCGCGATGGCCGTCACGCCGCCGGCCGCGGGCGAGCGGCTGCGCCTGCATCCGTCCTGGAAGGCGCGCCTGGCCGACTACCTGCAGCGCGAGGACATGCAGGCGCTGGCCGCCTACCTGCGCGCGCGCAAGGCGGCCGGCGCGCGCGTCTATCCGCCCGGGCCGCAGATCTTCGCCGCGCTCGACGCCACGCCGTTCGACGCGGTCAAGGTGGTCATCCTCGGCCAGGACCCGTACCACGGCGCCGGGCAGGCGCACGGGCTGTGCTTTTCGGTCGCCCCCGGGGTGGCGCCGCCGCCGTCGCTGGAGAACATCTTCCGCGAGCTGGAGCGCGACCTCGGCCTGCCGCGTCCCGACCACGGCTGCCTGCTGCCCTGGGCGCGGCAGGGGGTGCTGCTGCTGAACGCGGTGCTGACGGTCGAGGAGGGCCGCCCCGGCAGCCACCAGGGCCGCGGCTGGGAAGGCTTCACCGACCGCATCGTGCAACTGCTGAACCAGGAGCGCGAGGGCCTGGTGTTCATGCTCTGGGGCAGCTACGCGCAGGCCAAGGGCCGGGTGATCGATCCGCGCCGCCACCTGGTGCTGAAGGCCCCGCACCCCTCGCCGCTGTCCGCCCACCGCGGCTTCATCGGCTGCGGCCACTTCTCGGCGGCCAACGGCTACCTGGCCCGCCACGGCCAGGCGCCGATCGACTGGCGCCTGCCGCCGCGCGATGCGCTCCCGGCTGCCGCGCCCGCCTGCGCCGGCGAGACGCCGGCCGCCCACGGTCCGGCGGCCTGAGCCGACTATCGTTGCTCACCTGGCTTTGATGAATACCGGACAACGGTAAACGTTCCCTTAGTAAAACAGTGCGAACTCCTGCCGTCTTTAGCAGTCGAACCGCCCGGTTGCTAAGATCGGACCCATGAGCGAACTCGCCCTTTCCCAAGCCCTCATCCCGAACAACCTGCCGGTGCCGGTCTCGGGCGGGCCGCTGGGCTCGCTGGAGGCCTACATCCAGGCGGTCAACCAGATCCCGGTGCTGAGCGCCGAGGAAGAACAGCGTCTGGCGCGCCGCTACCGCGACCACGAGGACCTCGACGCCGCCCGCGAGCTGGTGGTGTCGCACCTGCGCTTCGTCGTGCACGTCGCCCGCGGCTACAACGGCTACGGCCTGCCGATGGGCGATCTGATCCAGGAAGGCAACATCGGCCTGATGAAGGCGGTGAAGCGCTTCGACCCGGACCAGGGCGTGCGGCTGGTGTCGTTCGCGGTGCACTGGATCCGCGCCGAGATGCACGAGTTCATCCTGCGCAACTGGCGCATCGTCAAGGTCGCCACCACCAAGGCGCAGCGCAAGCTGTTCTTCAACCTGCGCAAGAGCAAGACGCGGCTGGGCTGGCTCAACGCCGAGGAAGTGCGCCAGGTCGCGAAGGATCTCAACGTCTCCGAGCGCGAGGTGCTGGAGATGGAGTCGCGCCTGGCCGGCCGCGACATCGGCTTCGACGCGCCGGACGACGACGACGACAACGCGCCGCCGGCGCCGGTGGCCTACCTCGAGGCGCACGACCAGGACCCGGCCGCCGCCTACGAGCGCGCCGACAGCGAGGACAACCAGCTCGAGCTGCTGCGCGAGGGCCTGCAGCGGCTGGACGCGCGCTCGCGCGACATCATCCGTCGCCGCTGGCTCGACCACGACAGCAAGGTGACGCTGCAGGAACTGGCCGACGAGTACGGCGTGTCCGCCGAGCGCATCCGCCAGATCGAGGCCAACGCGCTGAAGAAGATGAAGGCGCTGTTCGTCGCCTAGGCGCGAACACGCCGTCGCGTCGCGTGAGCGGCGACGGCACCACGAGCTCAGGGTGGGCGGCCCGGGAAACCGGGCCGTTCGCTTTTTCAGCCGTCCGGCGCCGCGGCCGCGCCGGTGTCGGCCCGCGCCTCGCGCTCCAGCACGATGCGCGCGTGGCGCTGGTAGGTCAGGTAGGCCCAGGCCCAGTTGAGCAGGACGATCAGGCGGTTGCGGAAGCCGATCAGGAAGAACACGTGCGCGGCCAGCCAGAACCACCAGGCGAGCACGCCCGAGAAGCGCACGCCGCGCAGATCGACCACCGCGGCGCGGCGGCCGATGGTGGCGAGGTTGCCGTAGTCGCGGTAGCGGAACGGACGCGACGGCCGTCCGCGCAGGCGGTCGCGGATGGTGCGCGCCACATGGCGGCCCATCTGCTTGGCGGCCGGGGCCACGCCCGGCACCGGGTGGCCGTCCGGCGTGCGGACGGCGGCCGCATCGCCGATGACGAAGATCTCCGGACGACCACCGGGCACGGTCAGGTCGGGCGCGACCTGCACGCGTCCGGCGCGATCGCACGGCGCGCCCAGCATCGCCGCCAGCGGCGAGGCCGCCACGCCCGCCGCCCACAGCACCGTGCGCGCGGCGATGCGTTCGCCGGCGAGCACGTAGCCGGTGGCGTCGATCGCGCCGACCGGCGCGCCGGTGACGACCTCGACGCCCAGGCGCTCGAGCTGGCGGCGCGCCTTCGCCGACAGCCGTTCGGGAAAGGTGGCGAGCACCCGCGGCCCGGCTTCGATCAGGCGCACGCGCGCCTGCGAGGGGTCGATGCGGCGGAACTCGCCGCGCAGCGTGTGGCGCGCGATTTCGGCGAGCGTGCCGGCGAGCTCCACCCCGGTCGGGCCGCCGCCGACCACCGCGAAGTGCAGCCAGGCGGCGCGCTCGGCCGCATCGTCGGCGGCCTCGGCGCGCTCGAACGCGAGCAGCACGCGGCGGCGGACCTCGAGCGCGTCGTCGAGCGTCTTCAGCGCGGGCGCGTGCGCTGCCCAGTCGTCGTGCCCGAAATAGGCGTGAGTGGCGCCGCTGGCCAGCACCAGCAGGTCGTACGCAAGCCGCGTGCCGTCGGCGAGCGCGAGCGTGCGCGCGGCGGCATCGATCGCGACCACCTCGCCCAGGCGCACCTCGACGTTGCGCTGGCCGCGCAGGATGTGGCGCAAGGGCGCGGCGATGTCCGGCGCCGACAGACCGGCGGTCGCCACCTGGTACAGCAGCGGCTGGAACAGGTGGTGGTTGCGGCGGTCGATCAGGGTGATGCGGACATCGGCGCGGGCCAGGCCGCGCGTGGTCCACAGGCCGCCGAAGCCGCCGCCGACCACCACCACGTGCGGCGGCGCCATGCGCGCCTCAGGCCGCCATGCGCGCGGCGAGCAGCGCCTCCAGCTTGCGCTGGTCGGCGGCGAAGCGGCGGATGCCGTCGGCGAGCTTGTCGGTGGCCATCGCGTCCTCGTTGAGCTGCCAGCGGAAATGCGCTTCGTCGAGCGGTGCCGGCGGTTCGGCGCGCTGGCCGTCGTGTTCGAGCGCGCGCGGCAGCTCGCCGTCCTCGCGCGCGAGCCGGTCGAGCAGCTCGGGCGCGATCGTCAGCCGGTCGCAGCCCGCCAGCGCCAGCACCTGGCCGATGTTGCGGAAGCTGGCGCCCATCACCACGGTCGGGAAGCCGTGGCGCTTGTAGAACTGCCAGATGCGGCGCACCGACCGCACGCCGGGATCCTCCTCGGGTGTGGCCGGCGGGGTGCCGCCGTTGGCCAGGTGCCAGTCGAGGATGCGGCCGACGAACGGCGAGATCAGGTACACGCCGGCTTCCGCGCACGCCACCGCCTGCGCGAAGGAGAACAGCAGCGTGAGGTTGCAGTGGATGCCTTCGCGCTCCAGGCGCTCGGCGGCGCGGATGCCTTCCCAGGTGGAGGCGATCTTGATCAGCAGCCGCTCGCGCGGCAGGCCGGCGTCCTCGTACAGCGCGACCAGCCTGCGCGCCTTGGCGATGGTGGCGGCGGTGTCGAAGCTCAGGCGCGCGTCCACTTCGGTGGAGACGCGGCCGGGAATCAGCTTGAGGATCTCGCCGCCGATCGCCACCGCCAGCCGGTCGCAGGCATCGCGCACGCGCGCCTCGGCGTCGTCGCCCTCGGCGCGCGCGACCGCGGCGTCGATCAACGGCGCGTACGCCGGCAGCGCGGCCGCCTTCAGCAGCAGCGACGGGTTGGTGGTGGCGTCGAGCGGGCGGAAGCGGGCGATCGCATCGATGTCGCCGGTGTCGGCAACGACGGCGGACAGGTCGCGCAGGCGGTCGAGCAGCGTGGGCATGCAGGCGTCCAGGCGAAGGTGAGGGATGCGGCATTGTGCCGGATGGCGTGCAAGGGCGGCATCGACGCCGGTTGCGCCGGTTGCCAGTTGGCGTAGCATCCTTGCCATGCGGCAGGCGCGCGGCGAGATCAGCGAACACCTCAGGGCCGCCCTGGAATTCCTCGGGCGCGACGTGCTCGCGCGGCCCAAGGCCGCGCGCGGCAAGGCGGCCGCGGCCCGGCGGCGGGGCGCCGCGATCGCGCGCGGACGGTCCGAGCCCGACGAACAGCCGCGCCTGCAGGCCAGCGCGATCGACCAGTTGGCGCGCAAGCTCGATGTCGCCGAAGTGGTGGTGCTCGACGTCTCCCGCATTCCCGTGCGCACGTTCCACCGCCGGCAGAGCGAGAACCAGCCGCTGACCGCGACCGAGGCCGACCGCGTGCTGCGCATCGCGCGCGTGGCGCGCGAGGCCGAGCGGGTGTTCGGCGATGCGCGCAAGGCGCGGCGGTGGCTGACCACGCCGAGCGCGGTGCTGGGCGAAGTGCCGCTGCGTCTGCTGTCCACCGACGCCGGTGCGCGCGACGTCGAAGCCGAGCTCGGTCGCATCGACTGGGGCGAGTACGCCTGATGCGGTCGTCGGCGCGGAGCGGCTGCCGCTGATGCGCGTGTACCGCATCACCGCGCCCGCCTACGTCGGGCGCGCGCTGTCGGGCGAGGGCGCGGCGCGTTTCCCGGGCCGATGGAATTCCGCCGGCACGCGGGTCGCGTACACCGCATCCAGCGCGAGCCTGGCGATCCTGGAGATGCTGGTGCACGTCGATCGCCGTGCGGTGCCGGCCGATCGCCGTCTGCTGACGTTCGAGGTGCCGGACGATGCGATCGCGGCACTGGACAAGCGTCCGCGCGGCTGGGACCGGCTGCCGTATTCGGCGGAGGTGCGGCGTGCGGGCGATGCCTGGGTGCGCGGCGGCGCCTCGCTGGCGCTGCGCGTGCCGAGCGCGGTGGTGCGACACGAACACAACGTGCTGATCAACCCGGCGCATGCGCGTTTCGCGGAGATCCGGCTGCTCGCCGACGAGCCGCTGGCGCTCGACGCGCGCCTGTTCGAGTGCGACGACTGACGCTGGCGCGTCAGTACAGATCGACCGGATCGACGTCCAGCGACCAGCGCACGCGGCGCGCCTCCGGCAGTGCGCGGATCGCCGGCAGCGCGGCGTCGAGCGCGGCATGCAGCGGCGGACGTTCGGCGCAGGCCAGCAGCAGTTGCGCGCGGCGGAAACCGGCGCGGCGCGGCATCGGCGCCGGCAGCGGGCCGTGCGCGGTCACGGCCGGCGCGGGCGCGGCGAGCAGCGCACGCGCGGCGCGCAGGAAGGCCTCGGGCAGGTCGGCCTGCTTCGCCTCGGCGCGCAGCAGCGCCAGGTGCGCGAACGGCGGGAAGCCGGCCGCCTCGCGCTGCGCCAGTTCGGCGGCGGCGAACGCCGGATAGCCGCCGGCCAGCAGGGTGGCCAGCAGCGGATGGTCGGGATGATGGGTCTGCAGCACGACCTCGCCCGCGCGGTGGCTGCGTCCGGCGCGCCCGGCGACCTGGATCAGCAACTGCGCGAGCTTCTCCGGCGCGCGGAAGTCGGCCGAGAACAGCCCCTCGTCGATGCCGACCACCGCGACCAGGGTCAGGTGCGGCAGATCGTGCCCCTTGGCGAGCATCTGCGTGCCGACCAGGATGCCCGGCCGCTCGCCGAGCGCCGCCAGGTGGCGCTCGAGCGCGTCGCGGCGCTGGGTGGTGCTGCGGTCGATGCGCAGCACCGGCACGTCGGCGAAGCGCGCGGCGAGGGTTTCCTCGATCCGCTCGGTGCCGGCACCCTGCGGCTGCAGCGCCAGCCCGCCGCAGGCCGGGCAGGCGTCGGGCACCCGCTGCGCGCTGCCGCAGTGGTGGCACTGCAGGCGGCGGCCGCCGGCGTGGACGGTCATCGCGTGGCCGTGCTCGGCATCGCCGCAGCGGCGGCACTGCGCGCTCCAGCCGCAGTCGTGACACAGCAGCACCGGCGCGTAACCGCGGCGGTTGCGGAACACCAGCACCTGACCTCCGGCATCGAGCGCCTGGCGGATCGCCGCCAGCAGCTCCGGCGACAGCCCGGCCTCGAGCGGACGCTTGCGCACGTCCAGCACGCGCACCCGCGGCGGCCGCGCGGCGCCGGCGCGCACCGGCAGGCGCAGGTGGACGTAGCGCCCGAGCGCGGCGTTGCGCAGCGTTTCCAGCGCCGGCGTCGCGCTGCCCAGCACCACCGGCACCGCCAGCGCCTTGGCGCGCACCAGGGCGAAGTCGCGGGCGTGGTAGCGGATGCCGTCGAGCTGCTTGTAGCTGCCGTCGTGTTCCTCGTCGATCACGATCAGCCCCGCCTCCGGCAGCGGCAGGAATACCGCCGAGCGGGTGCCGACCACCACCCGCGCCTCGCCGCCCGCGCAGGCGGCCCAGGTGCGCGCGCGCTCGCCGTCGCTCAGGCCGGAATGCAGCGCGTGCACCGGCACGCCCAGGCGGGCGCGGAAGCGCGCCAGCATCTGCGGCGTGAGGCCGATCTCCGGCACCAGCACCAGCGCCTGCCGGCCGCGCGTCAGGCAATCGGCGATCGCCGCCAGATACACCTCGGTCTTGCCGCTGCCGGTGACGCCCTCCAGCAGGAACGCGGCGAAGCGGCCCTGCGCCGCACGCACGGCGTCGGCCGCGGCCTGCTGGTCCGCGTTCAGCGCATGCGGCGCTGGGCGCTGGACGAAGGCGCCGGCCGCCAGCGGCACCCGTTCGGCCAGACCGCGGCGCAGCAGGCTGCGGGCGGCGGGGCGCCAGCCGGGGTGGTCGGCGTCCAGCACCTCCTCGGCGGTGAGCGCGGCCAGCGCCTCCGCCAGCCGCCGCGGGCCGCCGCGCAGCCGGGGCAGCGCGGTGCGGCCGGCCTCGGTCAGCCGCCAGCCCCAGTCGCGCGCGTCCGGCACCGGCTCGCCCTGGCGCAGCAGCGTGGGCAGCGCGGTCGCCAGCACTTCCCCGAGCGGGGCGTGGGTGTAGCGCGCCAGCCAGCGCAGCGAGGCCAGCAGCTCGCCGTCGAGCAGCGGGCGCGCGTCCAGCCGCTCCAGCGCCGGGCGGGGTTCCGGCGCATCGGGATCGGGCGGGCCGATCTCGGCGACCACCCCGACCCGCTCGCGCGTGCCGAACGGCACCCGCACCCGGCAGCCGACGTGCGCGGGCAGGGCCGGTGTCCCGTCCGGGGGGCGGTAGTCGAACAGCGTCGGCAGCGGCACCGGCAGGGCGATGCGCCAGACGTCGGGCGGAGCGGGGGCGGACACCGCGCCAGTCTAGCCGGCGGCCGAGCCGCCCCGGCTTCCGCACTTGCGCGCGCAAGTTGCGACTTCGATGCGCAATCTGCCGCAAGTGACTGTTCGCAAAGGAAACCGCTCCTTATCCACACACGCTGTGGATAACTCTGTGAATCGTGTGTCGGCAGACGTGCGCGAGCCCGCAGAAACAAGCCTCGGCCTTGGGTTGGCGAAAAAAGTGCCAACCGGTACTTCCCTTTTTAAATCAATAAGTTGCGCGTGGAACACGGGCTGAACGCGGACCACGCGGAGCGTGAAACGGGCGTGAGTGACGGTCCGATGACGGCTGTGCACAACCGTTTCCGCGCGCTGTGCCCGTCCTGCTTGGCGGAGCACGCGGCGCGCCGATGTCAAGCCGCACTGCCGCAGGCCGGGCGGCTACCATCGGGGGCGCTTCCCGCCCCCGGATGCCGATGACCGACGCCGCCGCTCCGCCCCGTGGCCTGCCGACCGCCCTGGTCGCGTTCCTGCGCGGCGTGGAGCGGCGGGCGGCGGTGCTGGCCGAGCTGCAGACCGGCGATGCCGGCCGCGGCGACGCGGCGGTCGCGGCCGCCGTGCGGGCGTTCATGGCCGACGTCGGGGCGGCGCCGCTGGCCGAGTGGCCGCCGCGGTTCTGGGCCGCGCTGCTGGCGCAGCCGGCGCTGCGCCGGCACACCCCGGTCGCGCTCGCGCTGGACGCCGGCGATGCGCTCGGCCTGCTCGGCTCGGGCGTGCGCGCGGCCGTGCTGGTGCGGTTGGCCACCGGTCTCGACGAGGCCCCGGCCGCCGCCGCGCTCGGGGTCCCAGTGAGCGCCTACCGCCGCGCCCTGCAGGCCGCGCTGCCGCAGGATGCCGCGGGGCGGCCCGATCCGCGCGCCTGGGAGCGGCTGCAGGCGCACGTGCAGCGCCGGATCGACGCCTTCCCGCCCGAACGGCTGAGCCGCATCCGCGAAGCCGCGTTCCGCAGCGCGCCGGCGCCCGCTGCGCGCGGCGCGCCGCCGGTCGCGGCGCCGCGCGGGCCGCGCTGGCTGCGTGCGCTGCTGTGGGCGTTGCTGCTGCTGTGCGCATTGGCGCTGGCGGCGACGTTCTGGCCGCCGTGGCGCGACGCGTTCCTGGACGGGCTGGAGGGCGGCGAGGCGCGGGTGCGGGTCGAGCCGCTGCCGCCCGCCGTCGCGCCGCGCCGGCGCCTGGCGGACGACGCCCGGCTGCTGGCCCACCCCGATTTCGAGCTGCTGCGGCAGGGGCCGCAGGCGCCGGAGGAGCTCGCCTTCGCGAGCTGGCTGGCGGCCCAGGGCGAGGCCGACCGCCCGCCGCCGCGACCGCTGGTGCCGCAGGAGCCGCCGGCCGACGACGCCGGCGACGCGCTGCCGCCGGCCGTGCCGGAAACGGACGGCAGCCATGCGGCACCGTAACCGGGTGCTCGCCGGTGTGCTGGCCGCGTGCGCGCTGCTGGCCGCCGCGCACGCGGCGGACCCATTGGCGGCCTTCGCCGAGGCCCCGCTGGCGCCGCCGGTGCGCGCCGAACTGGCGCGCCGCGCGGCGCTGTGGAACGCGTGGACGATGCCGCAGCGCGCGGCCTTTCGCGCCC
>NZ_VOHJ01000053.1 GCF_007923255.1 Vulcaniibacterium thermophilum
AATCGGGAATCGGGAATCGGGAATCGGGAATCGGGAATCGGGAGTCGGGAGTCGGGAGTCGGGAGTCGGGAGTCGGGAGTCGGGAGTCGGGAGTCGGGAGTCGGGGGTCGGGGGTCGGGGGTCGGGGGTCGGGGGTCGGGAGTCGGGAGTCGGGAGTCGGGAGTCGGGGGTCGGGGGTCGGGGGTCGGGAGTCGGGAGTCGGGATCGGCAGTTGTGTCCCGTGAGCTGGAGCAAGTCGGATGGTCTGCTGCTCCTTACGATTCCCGATTCCCCATTCCCGATTCCCCATTCCCGATTCCCGTTACCCGCGCTACTCGATGTTCTGCACCTGCTCGCGCACCTGGTCGATCAGCACCTTCAGCTCCACCGCCGCGGCCGAGCTGCGGGCGTCGACCGACTTGGAGCCGAGCGTGTTCGCCTCGCGGTTGAACTCCTGCAGCAGGAAGTCGAGCCGGCGGCCGACCGCCTCGCGCAGGCCGAGCACGCGGCGGGCCTCGGCGACGTGGGCGTCGAGACGGTCGAGCTCCTCGTCGACGTCGAGCTTCTGCAGCCAGATCACCAGTTCCTGCTCCAGCCGGCCCGGATCGAGCGGCATCGCCAGATCCGCCAGCCGCGCTTCCAGCTTCGCACGCTGGCCGGCGCGGATCGCCGGCATCATCGCGCGCACGTCGGCGGCGATGGCCGCGATCGCCTCCACCCGTTCGCGAATGACGGCAGCGAGCTTCGCGCCCTCGCGCTCGCGCGCCGCGACGAACTCGTCGATCACCGCATCCAGCAGCTCCAGCGTCTCCGCCTGCAACGCCGCCGGATCGACGGTCGGCGTGCGCAGCACGCCCGGCACCGCCAGCAAGGTGGCGAAGTCGGTGTGCAGCGCGGGAAAGCGCGCGGCCAGATCCTGCGCGAGCTGGCCGAGCTCGCGCACGCGCTGCGGATCGAGTTCGAGCGCCGCGCCGCCCTCGGGCGCGCGCAGACGCAGGCTGAGATCGACCTTGCCGCGCGCGATGCGGGCGGCGATGCGCTCGCGCAGCGCCGGTTCCAGCGCGCGCAGGTCGTCGGACAGGCGCACGCCGACTTCGAGGAAACGGTGGTTGACCGAGCGCAGCTCGCAGGCCAGCGTGCCCCACGCGGTCGGGCGTTCGCCGCTGGCGAAGGCGGTCATGCTGCGGATCGGCATCGGTGTCCCCGGGTCGGCGGCGGCAGGGCCGCAAGGGAGCGAATGGTAAACTCGCGCGCCCTTCGCCGGCCAAGTCCAGGGCATTCAGCATGAGCACCCCCGTCCCGCCCGGTTTCGCCCGCCCGAGCGGCCGTCTGCCCGCGCAACTGCGCGAAGTGCGCATCGAGCGCGGCTACACCCGGCACGCGGAGGGCTCGGTGCTGGTGAGCTTCGGCGAGACGCGCGTGCTGTGCACCGCATCGGTCGATGCGAAGGCGCCGGCGTTCCTGCGCGGCAAGGGCGAAGGCTGGGTCACCGCCGAGTACGGCATGCTGCCGCGCGCCACCCACACGCGCTCGGACCGCGAGGCCGCGCGCGGCAGGCAGGGCGGACGCACGCTGGAGATCCAGCGCCTGATCGGCCGCAGCCTGCGCGCGTGCGTGGACCGCGCGGCGCTCGGCGAGCGCACGATCACCCTCGATTGCGACGTGCTGCAGGCCGACGGCGGCACCCGCACGGCCGCGATCACCGGCGCCTACGTCGCGCTGGTCGATGCCTGCCGCTGGCTGCTGGCCCGGCGCGAGATCGCGCGCGATCCGATCCACGGCGCGGTGGCGGCGGTGTCGGTCGGCATCTGGCGCGGCGTGCCGGTGCTCGATCTGGATTACGCCGAAGACGTCGACTGCGACACCGACATGAACGTGGTGATGAACGACGGCGGCGGTTTCGTCGAGGTGCAGGGCACCGCCGAAGGCCACGCGTTCCGCCGCGACGAACTCGATGCCCTGCTCGATCTGGCCCAGCAGGGCTGCGCGCGGTTGTTCGCGCTGCAGCGCGCGGCGCTGGAGGGCGCGTGACGCGTTGGGTGCTGGCCAGCGGCAATGCCGGCAAGCTGCGCGAGATGCGCGCGCTGCTCGCCGAAACCGGCATCGAGCTGGTGACGCAGGGCGAACTCGGCATCGCCGACATCGAGGAGACCGGCCTCACGTTCGTCGAGAACGCGCTGTTGAAGGCGCGCCACGCGGCCGCCGTCAGCGGGCTGCCCGCGCTGGGCGACGATTCCGGACTGTGCGTGGATGCGCTCGGCGGCGCGCCGGGGCTGTACTCGGCGCGCTATGCGGGCGGCCACGGCGATGCGCGGGCCAACATCGCCAAGCTGCTCGATGCGCTGCGCGGCGTGCCGGATGAGGCACGCGGCGCGCATTTCTACGCGGTGATCGTGCTGGTGCGGCATGCGGAGGATCCGCAGCCGCTGATCGCCGAAGGGCTGTGGCGCGGGTGCATCCTGCACGCGCCGCGCGGCGCGGGCGGTTTCGGCTACGACCCGGTGTTCTTCGATCCGGCGCACGGCGGTTCGGCGGCGGAGCTGGAGCCGGCGCTCAAGAACCGCATCAGCCATCGGGGCCAGGCGCTGGCGGCGCTGAAGGCGCGTTTGGCGGCGCTTTAGCGGCGCGGGCGCATGGTGGTGCACCTTCCCGTCGCGGCGTCCTCCTCCCGACTCCTTCCCCGCCAGCGGGAGAGGGGCTGCCCTGCGGCTTGCGTCGCCGCGCTTCGACAACCATGCCCGTGGCCCCACTGATTCCGCCGCCGCTGTCGCTGTACGTGCACCTGCCGTGGTGCGTGCGCAAGTGCCCGTACTGCGACTTCAACTCGCACGAGGCGCGGACGGCGTTGCCGTTCGACGCCTACGTCGAGGCGCTGCTGGCGGATCTGGAGTTCGACCTGCCGCTGGTGTGGGGCCGCACGGTGCATTCGGTGTTCTTCGGCGGCGGCACGCCGAGCCTGTTTCCGGCGGAGGCGATCGACCGCTTCCTGCAGGGCGCGAGCAGCCGCCTGCGCTTCGCGCCCGATGTCGAGATCACGCTGGAGACCAATCCCGGCACCGCCGAGCACGGCCGCTTCGAGGGCTACCGCGCGGCGGGCGTGAACCGCCTGAGCTTCGGCATCCAGAGCTTCGACGACGGCTGCCTGCAGCGGCTCGGCCGCATCCACGACAGCCGCGAAGCGGAAGCCGCGGTGAAGCAGGCGCAGGACGCCGGCTTCGACGACATCAACCTCGATCTGATGTTCGCGCTGCCGCAGCAGACGCCGGCGATGGCGGAGACCGACGTCGAACGCGCGATCGCGCTGGCGCCGGCGCACGTCTCGCACTATCAGCTCACGCTGGAGCCGAACACCGTGTTCGCCGTGCGCACGCCCGAGGGGCTGCCCGACGAGGACACCGCCTGGACGATGCAGGAAGCCTGCCAGGCGCGTCTGGCCGCGGCCGGCTATGCGCAGTACGAGATCAGCGCCTACGCGCGGCCGGGCCGGCAGTGCGCGCACAACCTCAATTACTGGCGCTTCGGCGACTACCTCGGCATCGGCGCCGGCGCGCACGGCAAGCTCACGCTCGGCAGCGAGCAGAGCATCCTGCGCCGCTGGAAGCACAAGCATCCCGCGCGTTATCTCGCCACCGCGGGCACCGCCGGGGCGATCGGCGGCGACGAGCGCATCGCGCCGGAGCAGCGTCCGTTCGAATTCATGCTCAACGCGCTGCGCCTGCGCGAAGGCTTCACCCTCGCCCTGTTCCGCGCCCGCACGGGGCTGGACGACGAGGCCATCGCCGCGCCGCTCGAGCGCGCCATCGCGCGCGGCTGGCTGGCGCGCGAGGACGGCGAGCGCATCCGCCCCACCGAGCTGGGCCTGCGCTTCGCCAACGACGCGATCGCGCTGTTCCTGTAAGGCCAACGGCCGGTCCGTGACTGGCCCTGCCCCCCTCGCCGTGTTATGAAACGGCGTATCGCCGCGTCGACCGGAAGCCATGTCCGCAACGACCGACCCGCAAGGGAGTGCGCCACCGACCCTGGCGACCGCAGGCCTGCCTCCGCGCGTGCGCCGCGCGCTGGAGCGGGTGCTGCGCGCCGTCTCGCTCGAACTGGAAACCGGGCTCAACGCGACCCTCAACGATCTGGAGCAGGAGCTGTTCCGGCTCGCCGATCGCGCGCGCAGCGGCTCGATCGAATCCGTCTACCTGCAGTCGCTGCGCGCGGTGCGGCACAGCCGCGCCGACCTGCTGCCGCGCATGCTGCTGATCCTCGAAGGCCAGCTCGCCGCGATCCGGCGCGCGCCGCCGAAGGCCGAGGCGGATGCGCCGCAGCCGATCGATTTCCGCAACCTGCGGCTGGTCGACGACCGCGCGATCGAAGAGGAAACCCGCCTCAACGAACTGGCCGTGCGGCAGGAAGCGCGCGCCGCGCTGCCGCTGCATCTGCTCGGGCAGCGGTTCGGGGTGCTGGCGGGCTCGCCCGCGTTCGACGCCGAGCGCCTGCCGGTGGGCCCGCGCGCGCTGTGCCGCGCGCTGCGCGACGCCTGCCGGGGGCTGCATCTGGAGGAAGCCGAACGCGACCTGCTGTATTCGACCTTCGACCGCCACGTGCTGGCGCGCTATCCCGCCTTCGCCGAGGAGCTCGACCAGACCCTCGCGCGCGAGGGCATCCTGCCCGGGCTGACCTACGTGCCGATCCGCACGCAGCCGCGGCCGCAGAGGCGCGATGCCCCGCCTGCGGCGAGCGCCGACGGGAAGCCCGTCCGGCGCGTGCGGCGCGCGGAGCGCACGCCCGCCGCGGCCGATCCGGAAGCGCCCTACATCGGCTGGCTCGGCGTACCGGCCGGCGAGGCGCCCGCGGCGCGCGCGCCGGCAGACAGTGCGAATGCCACGCCGCCGGCGCCGGCCGGCGCCGCGGAACCCGCACTGGAAGTCACCGACGAGAACGCGTTCGAGAACCTGCGCAAGCTGCTCGCCGGACGCCGCCAGTTGATCCAGAAGCTCGGTTCCGGCCGCGGCGAGGCCGGCACGCCCGTCGGCACCACCGAGGTGCTCGGCGCGCTGGATGCGATGCGGCGCGCGGTGTCGCCCACCGGCACGCCGCACGGCAGTCTCGCCGACATCCGCCAGATGGTGCTGGCGCAGGCGCGGCAACGGCACGGCGCGCGCGCGGCGCTGTTGCCGGCCGACAACGACGCGTTCGAGCTGCTCGGCCTGCTGTACCGCCATCTGGAAGGCGAAGTGCGCAGCGATGCGCCGGCGGCGGAGCTGATCCGCAGGCTGCAGGTGCCGCTGTTGCAGGTGGCGCTGCGCGATCACGCGTTCTTCGTGCGCCCGCACCATCCCGCGCGCGAGCTGCTCAACACCGTCGCCGAGGCGGCGGCGAAGTGGCTCGGCGAGGACGATTTCGACCCGCAACTGCTGGCGCCGCTGCAGCAGGCGGTCAGCCAGGTGGTGAAGGATTACGACGGCGATCTTGCCGTCTTCGAGGCCAGCAACAAGCAGCTCCAGGGCCAGCTCGAGGCGATGGCGCGCAAGGCCGAGCTGCTCGAGCGCCGCCACATCGAAGCCGCGCGCGGCAAGGAGCGCCTGGAGCTGGCCAAGCGCCAGGCCGGCGAGACGCTCGCACGGCTGATCGGCGAGCGCACGCTGCCGAAGTTCACCCGCGCCCTGCTCAACCAGGCCTGGTGCGACGTGCTCACCCTCACCCTGCTGCGCCAGGGCGAGGATTCGGTCGAATGGCAGAAGCAGGTCGACGCCACCGCGCGCATGATCGAGGCGTGCAGCGCCGGCAGCGGCGAGGCCGATCCGGCGCTGGTGGCGCTGATCGAGCGCTCGCTCAAGCAGGTGGGCTACCACGACGAGGAGGCCAACGCGATCGCCGTGCGTCTGGCCGGCGGGCGCGAGCACGACGACGACGATGCCGCCACCCGCACCGAGCTTGCGATCAAGCTGAAGGCGCGCGCGCGGCTGGGCGAGGAGACGGCCCGAGCAGGCAAGGCCGAGATGCCGCCGCGCACGCCCGCCGAGCAGGCGCGCTACGACCAGTTGCGCGCGCTGCCGTTCGGCACGTGGTTCGAGTTCGTCACCAACCAGCAGGGCGACGTCGTCCGCCGCCGTCTGTCGTGGTTCAGCACGGTCAGCGACCACGCGCTGTTCGTCAACGCGCGCGGCCAGCGCGTGGCGGAAATGTCGATGGACGCGCTGGCACGGATGATGGCGGCCGGGCAGGCGCGGCTGGTCACCGCCGGGCGCGCGCGGCTGGTGGATCGCGCGTGGCAGGCCGCGCTCGCCACGCTGCGCAGCCTCACCGGCGGCAACGGCAATTCCGAACCCTCGCGAGCCGGAGGCGTGCGATGAGCCAGCCCGAGTACCGCCGCGCGCCGCGGCGCAAGGTCAGCGACAACGTCCCGGTGCTGGACACCATGACCGACCAGGTGGTCGGCCAGCTCGGCAACCTGTCGGAGACCGGCATGCTGCTGATCGGCAGCGCGCCGCTGGTCGAGGACGCGCTGTACCAGTTCCGCTTCGCGCTGCCGGCGCCCGGCGTGGCCGATGCGACCGTCGAGGTCGGCGCGCACCTGCTCTGGCGCGAGGAAACCCGCGGCGGCGGCCAGTGGTGGGCCGGATTCCGCTTCATCGGCGTCGGCGGCGACCAGCTCACCAAGCTGCTGGCGTGGCTCAACGCGCCGGGCGGGGAGTACGCCTGACACGGGCCCGGCGCGGCGCGTTCCGGCACAATCGGGCGCTCCTCCACCACGCCCGCCGTCCGATGTCCGACCTGGCCCGCCTGTACGCCGACCATCTCGCCGTCCTGCACCAGCGCACCGCCGAAGCGCTCGCGCGCGGCGGCTTCGACCACCTGGTGATCCCCAGCGGCACGCTGCTCTACCAGGCATTCGACGATCGCGACTATCCCTACGCCGTCAACCCGCATTTCAAGCATTGGCTGCCGGTGACGCGCGCGCCGGGGAGCTGGCTGGTGGTGACCCCGGGCGCGAAGCCGAAGCTGCTGTACCTGCAACCGTTCGACTACTGGCACGTGGTGCCGCAGGCGCCGTCCGGATACTGGGTCGATCATTTCGACATCGTCGTGATCCGCACGCCGGAAGCGGCGCTGCCGCACCTGCCGGCGACCGCGGCGCGCTGCGCGATCGTCGGCGAGGCGCAGAGCGCGCTCGGCGAGTTCGCGCCGAACAACCCGGCGCAGGTATTGGACTACCTGCACTACCACCGCGCCTACAAGACGCCGTACGAGATCGAACTGATGCGCCGCGCCAGCGCGCGCGGCGTGCGCGGCCACCGCGCCGCCGAACGCGCATTCCGCGCCGGCGCGTCGGAGTTCGGCATCCACCTGGCCTACTGCCAGGCCGCCGGACAGGATGCGATGGAGCTGCCGTACAGCAACATCGTGGCGCTCGACGAGCACGCGGCGATCCTGCACTACACCGACCGCGACCGCGTGCCGCCGAAACCCGTGCGCAGTTTCCTGATCGACGCCGGCGCCAGCCACGAGGGCTATGCCTGCGACATCACCCGCACCTACGCCTGGGACACCGGCAGCGAGTTCCAGCGCCTGATCGACGCCGTCGACGCCGCCCAGCAGCGCATGTGCGACCAGGTGCGTGCCGGCCACGACTACCGCCGCCTGCATCTCGACGCCCATCTGATGCTCGCCGGCATCCTGCGCGAGTTCGGCATCCTGCGCATGAGCCCCGAGGCGGCGCTCGAAACCGGCGTCAGCAGCGCGTTCTTCCCGCACGGCATCGGCCACGGCATCGGCCTGCAGGTGCACGACGTCGCCGGCTTCGCCGAATCCGACCGCGGCGGCAGCATCCCCAAGCCCGACGGTCATCCTTACCTGCGCCTGACGCGCACGCTCGAACCCGGCATGGTCGTCACCATCGAGCCCGGCATCTACTTCATCGACATGCTGCTCGACCCCCTGCGCGACTCGCCGCACGCCGACGCCATCGACTGGGCCCGCATCGCCGAATTCCGCCCCTACGGCGGCATCCGCATCGAGGACGACGTGGTCTGCACCGACGGCGAGCCGGTCAATCTGACGCGGGAGGCGTTTGCGGCGGGGTGATCCCCAGCGAGTGGCGGCACGCCACCATCGAAGGCGCGCGCGAGAAGCCGGAGCACCGGATTGCGCCAGCCCTGCACTGCTGGTGCGGGGGCACGATCTCCCGCGGCCGGCGCATGGACTCGGCCGATTCCTCGCGGTAGCGTGAATCAGTCCCGACACGGAGTTGGCCGCATGGAACGCCTAGCGAAGCGCCGGTCTGTCCATCGAGTGCTGGTTTGCCTGCTCGGTCTTGGAGCAGCGCTTCGGCTCTGGGCGTACCTGCGCTTCGAGAGTCCCGACAATCTTCTTGCCGGACTTGGTTACGGACTGCTGGCGGTGGCGGTGCTCGCCGAGGATCGGGCGAAGGACCGGCGCGCGCGGGGAAGCGACTTCGCGCCGCGTCCGGCGGCCGTCCTCGGCTATGTCGCCGCGTTCCTGGTGCTGTGGGCGATAGCATTGCGGTCGCTGGCGTAAGCGCACGATCTGCAACCTGGCATGGCCGCCTGCGGCTGGCGGACCGATGGCGGCTATGCTGCCCGACTCACACTGCGGAAGGAGCCAACGATGCGTGCAGCGGCGATGGCGTTGGCGCTCGCGGGATCGCTGGCCGGCTGCGCGAAGCCGGTGCCGGTCGAGAAGGCCGAGTACGTGGGAACCTGGCAGGGACCGCAGATGACGCTGACGATCCACGCGGGCGGTCGCGTGCTGTACGCGCGTCGGCGCGGCGATACCTCGACCTCGGTCGATGCGCCGCTCAAGCGGTTCGAGAACGAGGACTTCATCGTCGGCGTCGGCCCGTTGGAAACGCGCTTCGACGTGGCGCGGCCGCCGCACCGCGCGGGCGGGGCGTGGCGGATGACGGTGGACGGCGTCGAGCTGACCCGCACGGCGCGATAGCGGACGCGGCATCGGTGGCCTCGCCGCTTTCCCGCCGCCTCGCCGCGATCGTCGATGCCCTGCCGCTGCGACCGGGGCTGCGCGTGCTGGAGATCGGCTGCGGACCGGGCGCGGCGCTGCGCGAGGTCGCCCGGCGGATCGGGCATGGTCACGCCTGCGGCATCGACCGCTCCGCGGCCGCGATCCGGCAGGCGCGCGCGGCGCTCGCAGGCGAGCTGGCCGCCGGTCGGGTGTCGTTGCGCCAGGTGGCGATCGAGGACTTCGTGCTGGCCGCGGACGAGGCGCCCTACGACTTGGCGTTCGCGGTGCGCGTGGGCGCGCTGGACGGGCGGCATCCCCGCGCCGGGCGCATCGCCCTGCAACGGCTGCGCACCGCGCTGGTGCCGGGCGGGCGGCTGTACGTGGACGGCGGCGAGCCGCTGCGGGTGGTGAGCCTGGAGGAGTGACGCCCGGGACCCGCTTCACCCCCTCCCGGCCTCCCCCTGCAAGCAGGGGGAGGAGTCGGGGCTCGCTCTCCTGCAAGGAGCGGCGAAGTTGGGGCTCCCTCCCCTGCGTGCAGGGGAGGGTTCGGGAGGGGTGAGGTCGGCTTCGGAGCGCGCCTCCCCGACCGCTTCACCCCCTCCCGGCCTCCCCCTGCAAGCAGGGGGAGGAGTTGGGGCTCGCTCTCCTGCAAGGAGCGGCGAAGTTGGGGCTCCCTCCCCTGCGTGCAGGGGAGGGTTGGGGAGGGGTGAGGTCGGCTTTCGAGCGGGTGTCGCCCGACCGCTTCACCCCCTCCCGGCCTCCCCCTGCAAGCAGGGGGAGGAGTTGGGACTCGCTCTCCTGCAAGGAGCGGCGAAGTTGGGGCCCCCTCCCCTGCGTGCAGGGGAGGGTTGGGAGGGGTGAGGGCGGCTTTCGAGCGGGTGTCGCCCGACCGCTTCACCCCCTCCCGGCCTCCCCCTGCAAGCAGGGGGAGGAGTTGGGGGCCCCTCTGCAAGCAGGGGAGGAGTTGGGGCCCTCTCTGCGAGCAGGGGGAGGAGTTGGGCCCTGCTCGTTCAGGAACGTGATGCAAGGCACGGCGGTTGCATCCCCGCGACGGGGATGCCGCGTGGCCGAGGGGCGCCATGCCGGGCATCCGGGACACACCGGGGAGGCAGCGTGACGCACGACCAGCACGACGGGCCCGCACAGGGCGGAAAACCGGCGTTTTCGGTGCGACCGTTCACGGCCCGACGGCTTTCCGTCACCGCTCAAGCGGCGGAGATCCGCGCCGCTAACAGCGTCAGGGTGCGCCCGCCGGGCGGTGCGGTGCATCGATCGCAGCGGCGCATGGCCGAGGGGGAGCGACGCGGATGACCACCTTGTATCTCGACCACTTCGGCCTGGGCGAAGCGCCGTTCTCGATCACGCCGAACCCGCATTTCTTCTTCGCCGGCTGCAACCGCGGCTCGATGCTGGAGGCGCTGCGCTACGCGGTGCAGGCCGACGAGGGCATCGTCACCGTGATCGGCGAGGTCGGCAGCGGCAAGACGATGCTCTGCCGCATGCTGCTGGAGCATCTGCCGCCGCAGGTGGACGCGATCTACCTCGCCAACCCGTCGTTCTCGCGCAACGAGATCCTGGATGCGATCGCGCACGACCTCGGGCTGTCGGCCGACGCCGACGGCGCGCCGACCCGGCTGGACGCGCTCAACCGCGAACTGATCGCGCGCTACGCCGCCGGCCGGCGGGTGGTGCTGTTGATCGACGAGGCGCATGCGATGCCGGCCGAATCGCTGGAGGAGGTGCGGCTGCTGTCGAATCTGGAAACCAGCCGCCACAAGCTGCTCAACATCGTGCTGTTCGGCCAGCCGGAACTGGCCGCACTGCTGGCGCGCCCCGCGCTGCGGCAGCTCCGCGAGCGCGTGGTGCAGCGTTTCGAGCTGGGCCCGCTGCCGGCCTCGGACGTGCGCGATTACCTCGAATTCCGCCTGCGCGCGGCCGGCCATCGCGGCAGCTTTCCGTTCACCGCCAAGGCGGTGGCGCGCATCGGCCGCACCACCGGCGGACTGACGCGCCGCATCAACATCCTGGCCGACAAGGCGCTGCTGTCCTGCTTCGCGCGCGACGGCACGCAGGTGGACGTGCAGGACGTGGCGCGCGCCGAGCGCGACGTCGCGTTCGCGCCGGCGCGTGCGCCGTCGCCGCGATGGCCGGCATCCGCGCTGGCGGCGGCGATCGCGCTGGCCGCGGGCACCGTGGCGTTCGCCGCGGGGCTGGCGGTGGGCCGGCAGGCGCCGGAC
>NZ_VOHJ01000054.1 GCF_007923255.1 Vulcaniibacterium thermophilum
CGGCGCCCGCTGCGCCGGCGGCCGAACCGGCCCCCGCGCGCGCCGCGCCGCCGCCGGCGCGCGCCGCCGCGCAACCGGGGCTGGTGCAGGCCGCGCCGGTGCGTTCGGGCCAGCAGATCTACGCCGAGCAGCGCGATCTGACCGTGCTCGGCTCGGTCGGCGCCGGCGCCGAGGTGATCGCCGACGGCTCCATCCACATCTACGGTCCGCTGCGCGGACGCGCGCTCGCGGGCGCGCAGGGATTCGAGCAGGCGCGTATCTTCTGCCGGGAATTCCACGCCGAACTGGTGGCCATCGCCGGCCACTACAAGGTGCTGGAGGACATTCCCAGGGACGTGCGCGGCAAGCCGGCGCAGGTCTGGCTGGAGCACGGCCAGATCCGCATCGCCGCGCTCGACGGTTGAACCCCGCCGCCGCCCCCGCAGGCGCGGCGCACATCACAAGACATCGGGAGAGACGACATTGGCCGAAATCATCGTAGTCACCTCGGGCAAGGGCGGCGTCGGCAAGACCACCACCAGCGCCAGCCTGGCATGCGGACTGGCCCGTCGCGGCCACAGGGTGGCGGTGATCGACTTCGACGTCGGCCTGCGTAATCTCGACCTCATCATGGGCTGCGAGCGGCGCGTGGTGTACGACTTCGTCAACGTCGTCAACGGCGAAGCGTCGCTGAAGCAGGCGCTGATCAAGGACAAGCGCTTCGACAATCTGTACGTGCTCGCCGCCTCGCAGACGCGCGACAAGGACGCGCTGACGAAGGAGGGCGTGGAGCGCGTGCTGAACGACCTGGCCGCCGACGGCTTCGACTACATCGTCTGCGACTCGCCGGCCGGCATCGAGAAGGGCGCGTTCCTGGCGATGTACTTCGCCGACCAGGCGGTGGTGGTGGTCAACCCCGAGGTGTCCTCGGTGCGCGACTCCGACCGCATTCTCGGCCTGCTCGCTTCCAAGACGCGCAAGGCCGAGCGCGGCGAACGCGTCCGCGAGCACCTGCTGCTGACCCGCTACAGCCCGCGCCGGGTGGAGACCGGCGAGATGCTGAGCGTGGCCGACGTCGAGGAGATCCTCGGCCTGAAGACCATCGGCGTGATCCCGGAATCGCCCGACGTGCTGAACGCGTCCAACAAGGGCGAGCCGGTGATCCTGGAAACCGAATCCGACGCCGCCCAGGCCTACGACGACGCGGTCGCCCGCCTGCTCGGCGAGAACCGGCCGATGCGCTTCACCACCGTGGAGAAGAAGGGCTTCTTCAGCAAGCTCTTCGGAGGCTGACGCCATGGGCCTCTTCGATTTCCTGCTGGCCAAGAAGCAGACCGCCTCGGTCGCCAAGGAACGCCTGCGCATCATCGTCGCGCACGAGCGCGTGGGCCGGAACGGGCCGGACTACCTGCCGATGCTGCAGCGCGAGCTGCTCGAGGTGATCCGCAAGTACGTCAACGTCGATGCCGAGGCGGTCAAGGTGGACCTGATCGGCGACGGCGACAGCAAGGTGCTGGACATCTCGGTGACGCTGCCGGAACAGGGCTGAGCGGTCCCGCCCGCCCGGCTCCGGGCTCGCGCTTCGCAGGTTCCGATGCTGACGCTCGCCGACATCGACGCCGAAGCCGCGGCCGCGCTGCTGGCGCGCTACGGCCTGCGTCTGGAACGCGTGGCCGACGGCGCGCCGATTCCGGGCAGCTACTGGGGCGAGCCCGAGGCCGGCCTGGTCGGCAGCACCGTGTACGCGCGCGGCGACACCCCGCTGCATTCGCTGCTGCACGAGGCCGCGCATCTGATCGTGCTGCCGCCCGAGCGGCGCCAACGGGTGCACACCGACGCCACCGATTCGATCGAGGAGGAGGACGCGGTATGCGTCCTGCAGGCGCTGCTCGGCGATGCGCTGCCGGGCGTCGGCCGCGACCGCGTGCTCGCCGACATGGACGCCTGGGGCTACACGTTCCGGCTCGGCTCGGCGCGCGCGTATGTCGAGCACGACGCCGACGAGGCCTGGGCCTGGCTGCAGCGCCGCGGGCTGGTCGATGCGCAGCGCCGGTTGCGCGTACCCTGAGCGCATGGCCGCACCCGACCGCTGGCACGGCTTCGAGCTGATCGCGCCCGGCACGCACCGCATCTGCGTGCGCGATCCGGACGATGCGCACTATTGCCTGAAGTTCGAGCGGCCGCCGCACGAGCGTCCGCCCGCGGGGCCGCGCGAACGGCTGCGGCGACGGCTCGCGCAGCGTTTTCCGCGCTTCGGCGACAACGCCGCCGAATGGCGCGCGTGGCGCCGGCTGCATGCCCGCTTCGGCGATGCGATCGACGCGCGCTTCGCGCGCTGCACCGGGCTGGTGGCCACGCCGCACGGGCTGGCGCTGCGCCAACGGTGCGTGACCGATGCCGACGGCCGTCCCGCGCCGAGCCTGTTCGCGCTGCTGGCCGCGCCTTCGCCGTTCGACCCCGACCGCCTGTGCGAGGCGGTCGCGGCGTTCGAACGCTGGCTGATCGAGCACCGCGTGCCGCTGTTCGACCTCAATGCCGGCAACTTCGTGGTCGCAGGCGACGCCGCGGCGCCGCGGCTGGTGTGCATCGACAGCAAGTCGCTGGCGGCGGGCAAGGAGATCGTGCCGCTCTCGCGGCTCGTGCCGGCGCTCATGCGGCGCAAGATCGCCCGCCGCGCCGAGCGCCTGCGCCGCCGCATCCGCGAGGCCCGGGCGTCCGCCGCCCGCGCGCCGTAGCGTGCCTGGCCGGCGCGACCCGACCGCGCCGGCACGCAGGGCGTCGCGCCTGACTTTCCGGCCTTGCGCCCGCCCGGCGGCGGCCTCTAGCCTTGCCCTCCCCGGCGCTTTTCGCGCACGTCCGACCGGAGAACCGCTCCATGAAACCCGTCCGCGCCCTGCTGGCGCTGAGCATCGTCGCCGTCGTCGCGCTCGGCGGCTGCAAGAAGGAACCGACGCCCGCCGCCGACGGCACCGCGCAAGGCCCCGAGGGCGAAACCGCCGACCAGTTCATCGCCCGCGTCAACGCCGAGTACAAGGCGATGTACCCGGAGCTGAGCGCCGCGCAGTGGCTGTCGTCGACCTACATCAACGACGACAGCCAGCTGGTGTCGGCGAAGGCGAACGAGCGCTACCTCGCGCAGCTTCGCAGTTGGATCGAGCAGGCGCGCCGCTTCGAGGGCAAGCCGATGTCGCCGGAGACCGCGCGCGCGATCAAGCTGCTGAAGCTGGGCACCGCGCTGCCGCCGCCGAAGGATCCGAAGAAGCTCGCCGAGCTCACCCAACTGGCGACCAAGATGGAAGGCACGTACGGCGCGGGCCAGTACTGCACCGGCGACGGCGACGCCAGGAAGTGCCGGCAGCTCGGCGAGCTGGAAGACGTGCTGCGCGGCAGCCGCGACTACGACGAGCAACTCGATGCCTGGCAGGGCTGGCACACCATCTCGGTGCCGATGCGACAGGACTACCAGCGCTTCGTCGAGCTCGCCAACGAAGGCGCGCGCGACCTCGGCTTCGCCGACGCCGGCGAGATGTGGCGCTCCGGCTACGACATGTCGCCGGCGGAGATCGCCGCGGAAACCGACCGCCTGTGGGGCCAGGTCAAGCCGCTCTACGAGCAGCTCCACTGCTACGCGCGCACCCGGCTGGTGGCGAAGTACGGCCCGGACAAGGGCCAGGTGGCCGGCGGCATGCTGCCCGCGCATCTGATGGGCAACATGTGGCAGCAGGACTGGGGCAACCTGTGGGATCTGCTGGCGCCGTACCCGGAGGCCGGCGATCTGGACATCACCGCCGCGCTGGAAGCGCAGCACCGCAAGAACTACGTCGAAGCGCTGGGCCGCCAGCCCGCCGAGAAGATCGGCACGCCCGCCGAGATGGCGCAGGTCCAGCAGGACGCCGCGCTGGCCACCGCCCGCCAGATGACCGAACGCGCGCAGGACTTCTACGTCTCGCTCGGCATGCCCAAGCTGCCGGAGAGCTACTGGCAGAAGACCCAGTTCATCAAACCGCGCGACCGCGACGTGGTCTGCCACGCCAGCGCCTGGGACATGAACATGGCCGGCGACGTGCGCACCAAGATGTGCATCAAGCCGAACGAGGAAGACTTCACCACCATCTACCACGAGCTCGGCCACGTCTATTACTACCTGGCCTACAACCACCAGCCGCCGATCTTCCAGCAGGGCGCGCACGATGGCTTCCACGAGGCGATCGGCGACACCATCGTGCTGGCGATGACGCCCACCTACCTGCAGTCGATCGGCCTGGTGGGCGAGCAGCAGCAGAGCAACGAGGCGCTGATCAACGCGCAGATGCGGATGGCGCTGGCGAAGGTCGCGTTCATGCCGTTCGGCCTGATGATCGACCGCTGGCGCTGGGGCGTGTTCGACGGTTCGATCAAGCCCGACCAGTACAACAAGGCGTGGTGGGACCTGAAGGCGCGCTACCAGGGCGTGGCGCCGGCGACGGCGCGCGACGAGCGCTTCTTCGATCCGGGCGCGAAGTACCACGTGCCGGGCAACACGCCGTACACGCGCTACTTCCTCGCGCACGTGCTGCAGTTCCAGTTCTACAAGGCGCTCTGCGACCAGGCCGGCTACAAGGGCCCGCTGCACGAGTGCAGCTTCTACGGCAACAAGCAGGCCGGCGAGAAGTTCTGGGCGATGCTCGGCAAGGGCGCCAGCCAGCCGTGGCAGAAGACGCTCAAGGAGCTGACCGGCACCGAGCGGATGGACGCCTCGGCGGTGCTGGAGTACTTCGCGCCGCTGCAGACGTGGCTGAAGCAGCAGAACGAAGGCAAGACCTGCGGCTGGCAGGCCAACGCCGCGCCGGCGGGCGCGCCGACGCCGGCGGCGAAGAGCCGCGGCTGACGTCGACCGTGAAGCGGAACGGAAAGGCCGGCGCAAGCCGGCCTTTGCCGTTTCTGCCCCGTCGTCCGGCGGAGGTCGAGACCCATTGTTCGGGTCGCCAAGAAAGCAACATGGGGCCCCGGCCTTCGCCGGGGCGACGAGGGATCTCACTCACTGCGCGGCGCGTCGTCAACTTTCGCGCTTGGCCTTGGCGAAGGCCGCAGCGAGCGCATTGCCGACCGGCAACTCCGCGCGCGGCTTGGCCGCCGGCAATGGGCGTGCGCCGCCGCGGTCGCGCTCGGGCATTCGCGATGCGCCACGCGAACGCTCGCGCGCGGACTCCGCGGTGTCGTCGAGCCGGCGCGTGAGCGCGATGCGTTTGCGCGCGACGTCCACCTCCAGCACCTTCACCTTGACCACGTCGCCCGCTTTCACCACTTCGCGCGGGTCCTTCACGTAGCGGTCGGCGAGCGCGGAGATGTGGATCAGGCCGTCCTGATGCACGCCGATGTCGACGAACGCGCCGAACGCGGCGACGTTGGTGACCACGCCCTCCAGCACCATGCCGGGCTTGAGGTCCTTGATGTCCTCCACGCCGTCGGCGAAACGCGCGGTGACGAACTCGGGGCGCGGATCGCGGCCGGGCTTCTCCAGCTCCTTCAGGATGTCGCGCACGGTCGGCACGCCGAAGCGCTCGCAGGTGAAGTCCTCCGGCCGCAGCGTGCGCAGGAAGCGGCTGTCGCCGATCAGCTCGCGCACCGGGCGGCCGCAGGCCTTCACGATGCGCTCGACCACCGGGTAGGCCTCCGGATGCACCGCCGAGGCATCGAGCGGCTCATCGCCGTCGGCGATGCGCAGGAAGCCGGCGCACTGCTCGAACGTCTTCTCGCCCAGTCGCGGCACCTTCAGCAGCTCCTTGCGGGTGCGGAACGCGCCATGCGTGTCGCGGAACATCACGATGTTCTCCGCCACCGTGCTGCTGAGTCCCGCCACGCGCGCCAGCAGCGGCGCCGAGGCGGTGTTGACGTGCACGCCGACCGCGTTGACGCAGTCCTCCACCGTCGCATCCAGCCGGCGCGCGAGCTTGTACTGGTCGACGTCGTGCTGGTACTGGCCGACGCCGATGGATTTCGGCTCGATCTTGACCAGCTCGGCGAGCGGATCCTGCAGCCGGCGCGCGATCGACACCGCACCGCGCAGGCTGACGTCGAGGTTCGGGAACTCCCGCGCGGCGAGCTCCGATGCGGAATAGACGGACGCACCCGCCTCGCTCACTACCACCTTGGTCAGCTTCAGCTCCGGCCAGCGGCGGATCAGCTCGGCGGCGAGACGCTCGGTCTCGCGGCTGGCGGTGCCGTTGCCGATCGCCACCAGTTCCACCGCGTGCTTCGCGCACAGCGCACGCAACTGCTGCAGCGATTCCTCCCACTGCCGCTTCGGTTCGTGCGGATAGATCGTCGCGGTATCGACCAGCTTGCCTGTGCGGTCGACCACCGCGACCTTGACGCCGGTGCGCAGGCCGGGATCGAGCCCGAGCACCGCGCGCGGGCCGGCCGGCGCGGCAAGCAGCAGGTCCTTGAGGTTGTGGCCGAACACCGCGATCGCCTCGGCCTCGGCCTTCTCGCGCGCCTGCGCGAACAGGTCGAGCATCAGGTGCAGGTGCAGCTTGGCGCGCCAGGTCAGGCGCACCGCCTGCAGCAGCCAGGCGTCCGCGGGGCGGCCGCGGTCGGCGACGCCGACGTGCGCGGCGACGCGGCCTTCGGCCTGCCGGTGGCCGGCCTCGGCGTCGCCGCCGACTTCCAGATCCAGCGTCACGAACTCCTCGCGCCGCGCGCGGAACAGCGCCAGCAGCCGGTGCGAGGGAATCTTCGCCAGCGGTTCGGCATGGTCGAAGTAGTCGCGGTACTTGGCGCCCGCCTCTTCCTTGCCTTCGACCACGCGGGCGCGGATCACGCCGACCTCCTGCAGCCATTCGCGCAGGCTGCCCACCAGCGCCGGATCCTCGCCCCAGCGCTCCATCAGGATCGCGCGCGCGCCGTCGAGCGCGGCCCTGGCGTCGGCCACGCCCTTTTCGGCATCGACGAAAGCGGCGGCGAAGGTTTCCGGATCGCGCGTCGGATCGGCCAGCAGCCCGTCGGCCAGCGGTTCGAGCCCCGCCTCGCGTGCGATCTGCGCCTTGGTGCGGCGCTTGGGCTTGTACGGCAGGTAGAGGTCTTCCAGCCGCGACTTGGTGTCGGCCGCCTCGATGTCCGCGCGCAGTTCCGGGGTCAGCTTGCCCTGCTCGTCGATGCTGGCGAGGATCGCCGCGCGCCGCTCCTCCAGCTCGCGCAGGTAAGCCAGGCGCGTTTCCAGCGTGCGCAACTGGGTATCGTCCAGCCCGCCGGTCACTTCCTTGCGGTAGCGCGCGATGAACGGGACGGTCGCGCCCTCGTCGAGCAGCGCGACGGCCGCGCGCACCTGCGCGGGCGTGGCGCCGATGTCCTGGGCGATGACGGAAGCGATGCGCGCGGCGGTGTCCTGCATGAGCGGTACGGCGAAGCGAAGGAAGCGGCGATTGTGGCAAGCCGTACCCGGGCGCGGAACCCGTTGACACGCGGCGCCTCGCCTCGTGCCAAGGCGACTCCGTCAGCCACGGATCCGCACGGATGAACGCGGAGCAGGACCATTCCGTCGCGACAGCGCTGGAACACGCGACTCCAGCCCATGAACGCCGTTGATCCGCGTTCATCCGCGTGGATCCGTGCCCCTTCACAACCCGTCGCTGGGCTCCAGTCCCGCGGCCTCGCGCGTGCATTCCGGCGGCGTGCGCCGCGTCCGCAGTTCCCACTGCCACACCGCGATCGCGAGCGCGGTGAACGCCGCCGACCCGAGCGCCAGCCAGAGCGGGCGCTGGCTGAGCCAGGGCGACAGCACGCCGGCGATCAGCGCGTTGATCACCAGCCCGACGAACGCCTGCAGCGACGATGCCGAGCCGCGCTGACGCGGATACATGTCGAGCACCGCCAGCGTGATGATCGGAAACACCAGGGCGATGCCGAACGCGCTCAGGCACATCGGAATCACCGCCCACGGCACCTCCGGCCGCGCCGCCAGCGCCGAGTAGGCGATGTTGCCGACCGCGGCCGCCGCGCACACCGCGAAGCCGATTCCCGCCAGCCGCGCGCCGCTGATGCGGCCGGCCATGCGG
This sequence comes from Vulcaniibacterium thermophilum, assembly GCF_007923255.1. Taxonomy (GTDB): domain Bacteria; phylum Pseudomonadota; class Gammaproteobacteria; order Xanthomonadales; family Xanthomonadaceae; genus Lysobacter_F; species Lysobacter_F thermophilum. The sequence continues at coordinate 8,013 of NZ_VOHJ01000054.1, forward strand.
CCGGAGACGAACGCGCCGGTCACCATGCCGCCGATGGTGGGCACGAAGAACCACGCGAACTGGCGTTCGTCGAGCCGGAGCATGTCCAGCACGAACGCCGGCGCCGAGGCGATGTAGAGGAACAGCGCGTTGAAGTTGAACGAGGCGGTCAGCGACAGCCGCTGGAAGCGCGGGTTGGTGAAGATGCCGAGGTAATCGCGCAGCAGCCGGCGCGGCGCCAGCGACAGCCGCGCCTCGCGCGGATGGGTTTCCGGCAGCGCGCGCCAGGTGATGAGCATCAGCGCCAGCGCGAACGCCACCAGGAACCAGAAGATCAGCGGCCAGCGCCCCCAGCCCAGCAGCCAGCCGCCGATCACCGGCGCGATCGCCGGCGCGATGCCGAACACCATCGATACCTGGCTCATCAGCCGCTGCGCGTCGTCGCCGTGGTACAGGTCGCGGATCACCGCGCGGCCGACGATCAGGCCGACCCCCGCCGACAGCCCCTGCAACGCTCGGAACGCGAGCAAGGCCGGCAGATCGCGCGCCAGCGCGCAGCCGGCCGAGGCCAGCGCGAACACCGAAAGTCCGGCCAGGATCACCCGCCGGCGCCCGATCGCGTCCGACACCGGCCCGTGCACGACGCTCATCAGCGCGTAGGCGATCAGATAGACGCTGATGGTCTGCTGCATCGCCACCTTGTCGGCGTCGAGCTGCGCGCCGATCTGCGGGAACGCCGGGAAGATGGTGTCGATCGAGAACGGGCCGAACATCGCCAGCCCGCCGAGCAGCAGGGCCATGCGAAAGCGCGGTATCGACGCGGTGGCGTTCATCGGAGTCGGCGCGGGAGGGCGGTGTAGCGTAGCCGTTCGTCGGCGCGCGGGCCGGCATGCGCGCGCAACGCGCCTTTCCTTCCGCCAGGGCGCGCTCGGCGTGCGCACCGCTCTGGCACAATCCGGTGCGTAGCCGCGCTGCGCCGGCCCGCGTGGCCAGCCCCGCTCCACCGCCCGCACGCCCGCCAGGGAGGGAACCATGCGTCGCCTTTCGCTTCTGCTCGCGCTTGCCGTCGTCTGCGGTTCCGCCGCCCCCGCGCTCGCGTCGGAGGCCCCGCGCGCCAGCGGCGAGTACAGCCGCACGCCGGCCCCGCGCGCCCTCGCCTGGCGCCAGCCGCTCCCCTCGGCGACCAAGGCCGCGCGTCTGACCTACCGCGAGATCGGACTCGAGCGGCTGCTGAAGTTCCAGCGCGCGCAGGCCGACCGTCGGGCGAAGGGCGTGGCCCTGATCGGCATGCCGCGCCGCGCCGCGCTCGAAGCCGACCGCGCGACACTGCCGCCGCTGCGCTGGACGGCGACCGGAGGCGGCGCCGCCGTCGCGCGCGTGGAGGTGCGCTCGCGCGATGCGCTGGCGCTGCGCGTCGGACTGGACGTGGCCGCGCTCGACGATCGCGTGGAAGTGCGCGTGGCCGGCTCCGATGCGCCCATGCGCGTCGTCGCCGCCTTCACCGGCGCGCAGATGAAGCGCCTGCGCGGGGACGACGGCCTGTTCTGGACTCCTGGCACCGACGGCGAGGCGCAACTGATCGAGCTCTACCGGCCCGCGGGCGTGCCCGCCGCCGGCGTGCGCGTGCAGGCGCCGGCGCTGTCGCACCTGTTCGCCAGCAGCCGCAACGGCTTCAAGCTGCTGGAGAAGATCGGCGAATCCGGGAGCTGCAACGTCGACACCGCGTGCCGGGTGGCCGAGCTCGGGCAGGCCTTCGTCGATGCCAAGAACGCCGTGGCGCACATGCAGTTCGTGGTCGGCGGCAGCACCTACATCTGCACCGGCACCCTGCTCGCCGACACCTCGCCTGCGACCCAGATCCCGTACTTCTACAGCGCCAACCACTGCTTCGCCGAAGGCGATGGCGCTCCGGTGCCGGCCCGGATGCAGGCGGTCGCCAACACGCTCAACACGTTCTGGCGCTACGAGGCCACCGCGTGCGGCAGCGGGGTGTCGCAGCCGCAGCGGCAGCTCGCCGGCGGCGCGGTCTATCTGTACTCCGACGAACGCACCGACGCGATGCTGCTGCGCCTCAACGACGCCGCGCCCGCCGGCGCCTACTTCGCCGCGTGGAATGCCGGGCCGTTGCCGGCATCGAGCGACGTGCTCGCCATCCACCATCCGCGCGGCGACGCGAAGAAGGTGTCCAGCGGCCGGCACGTGAGCAGCAACGCCGACCTGCACACCGTGGGCTGGCTGCAGGGCACCACCGAAGGCGGCAGCAGCGGCTCGGGCCTGTTCACGCTGGGCTCGGGCGGCTACGAGCTGCGCGGCGGGCTGTACGGCGGCTGGGCCTCGTGCGCCAACACGGGGTCGCTGTCGAACACGTCCAACCGCGACGAGTACTCGCGCTTCGACGTCGTGTTCCCGCGCATCAGCGCGCATCTGGCCGCCGAGCCGATCCCGATGAACGGCTCGCGGCCGCTGATCCCGCCGGACGTGCTGACCGGCGGCGCCGCGCCCACGGCCGCGCCTGCGGCGCCGTCGCGGCCGGCCGCGGCGCCGGTGCGCGCGCGCGGCGAAGCGTTGCGGCAGCGGCA
>NZ_VOHJ01000055.1 GCF_007923255.1 Vulcaniibacterium thermophilum
CCTTCGCGGTCAGGCGCGCATTCTTGTGCATGGTTGTTCCCCTCGCGGATGGGAGCTGGGTGTTTGGCGACATCAGCTTCGCCCTCCGGTCAGAGGGGAACAACCTCTTGAAACATCACACCTAGCGGCTCAGTGGCGGCGGTCCCAGCGGCGGTCGATGCGCTCGCCGCGGCGGTCCAGGCGGTCGTCGATGCGGTCGCCGCGACGGTCGAGGCGGTTCTCGACGCGGTCGCCCTTGGCGTCCAGGCGCGTGGCGAGGCGCTCGTGGCCGTGGTTCTCGGCGCGCTCGGCGCGGCGATCGAGACGCTCGTCGATGCGGTCGCCCTTGCGGTCGAGGCGGCGGTCGATGCGGTCGCCCTTGCGATCGAGCCGGTGTTCGATGCGGTCGCCGCGGTCGGGCGTGTCGGTGGCCAGCGCCGGGGTGGCGGCGAGCAGCAGGGGCAGCAGCAGCGCGTAACGGGTCATGACGTTCTCCGTGATCGGGTTGTGGGATGCACCCGGGAGAACGCGCCAGCACCGCCGCGGTTGACGCGCTGCCGGCCCCGTTCAGGACCGGTTATGATCCGGACGAACCGCGGGATGGAGGCAGGCGATGGGCGACGGCTTCGTGGCGCTGTACATCTTCATGCTGGCGGCGATCGCCGGCCACGTCATCATCGCGCGGGTGCCGGTGATCCTGCATACCCCGCTGATGTCGGGCTCCAACTTCATCCACGGCATCGTGCTGATCGGCGCGATGGTGGTGCTGGGGCACGCGGACACCATGCTGGAGAAGGCGATCGGCTTCGTCGCCGTGCTGCTCGGCGCCGGCAATGCGGCCGGCGGCTACGTGGTGACCGAGCGCATGCTCGAGATGTTCAAGTCCTCGCGCCGGCCGGAGGACAAGCGATGAGCTGGCTGCCGGTGCTGGTGAAGGCCAGCTATTTCGTCGCCGCCACGCTGTTCCTGCTCGGCCTGCAGCGGATGTCCTCGCCGGTGACGGCGCGCTCGGGCATCCGCTGGGCGGGCGCGGGCATGCTGATCGCCACGCTGGCGACGTTCGCGCTGCCCGGTCTGCACAACCTCGGGCTGATCGTGCTGGCGCTGGCGCTCGGCACGGTGGCGGCGTGGGTGTGGGGCCGCAAGGTCGCGATCACCGACATGCCGCAGATGGTGGCGCTCTACAACGGCATGGGCGGCGGTTCGGCGGCGGCGATCGGCGCGGTGGAACTGCTGCGCGCGTCCGGCGGCGGCGCGGCGCCTTCGCGGGTGGCGCTGGTGCTGGCGGTGATCGGCGCGCTGATCGGCGCGGTGTCGCTGTCCGGCTCGGTGATCGCCTGGGCCAAGCTCGATGGCCGGATGGACAAGCGCTACACGTTTCCGGCGCAGCAGCTCTTCAACGCGCTGGTGTTCGTGGCCACGCTCGTGCTCGGCGCGTGGATCGTGCGCGAGCTCGGCACCGGGGCGATCGTCGCCTTCTTCGCGCTGGCGCTGCTGCTCGGCGTGCTGATGACGCTGCCGATCGGCGGCGCCGACATGCCGGTGGTGATCTCGCTGTACAACGCGTTCACCGGGCTTGCGGTCGCGTTCGAAGGCTACGTGCTCGGCAACGAGACGCTGATCATCGCCGGCACCATGGTCGGCGCGGCCGGCCTGCTGCTGACGCGGCTGATGGCGAAGGCGATGAACCGGCCGATCCGCAACGTGCTGTTCGGCAGCTTCGGCGGCGGCGGCGAGGCGCAGGCGATCACCGGCAGCCAGAAGCCGATCGAGGCGGCGGACGTGGCCGCGATGATGGCGTTCGCCGAGCGCGTGGTGATCGTGCCGGGCTACGGCATGGCGGTGGCGCAGGCGCAGCACAAGATCTGGGAACTCACCCAGCGCCTGCTCGAGCGCGGGGTGAAGGTGAAGTTCGCGATCCACCCGGTCGCCGGCCGCATGCCCGGCCACATGAACGTGCTGCTGGCCGAAGCCGGCGTGCCGTACGACCTGATCGCCGACATGGACGACATCAACCCGGAGTTTCCGAACACCGACGTCGCGCTGGTGATCGGCGCCAACGACGTGGTCAATCCGGTCGCGAAGACCGATCCGGCCAGCCCGATCTACGGCATGCCGATCCTCGATGTGGTCAACGCGAAGAACGTGGTCGTGATCAAGCGCGGCAAGGGCACCGGTTTTGCCGGCATCGAGAACGCGCTGTTCTACGCCGACAACACGCGCATGCTGTACGGCGACGGCGCGGAGATGGCCAACCGGCTGGTCGCCGAGCTGAAGGCGCTCGACGGCGGGCACTGAATCGCGGGGGCTTCGCCGGGGCTCAGCGGGCCGCCAGCGCGGCGAGCAGCACACCGAGCATCAGCGCGGCGACGTCGAGCGGATCGTTGGCCAGTTGCGCCAGCGTCCACGCGTGCTGCGGCCCCATCCGCAGGGCCGCCTCCAGCGGACCGAAGCCGAAGTAGCCGGCCAGTTGCGCGGCGGCGGTGCCCCAGTTGGCGGCCAGCGCGATGGCCAGCGTCGCCGCCGCGGCGAGCAGGGCGCGCGCGGTGCCCGGCCGCCAGCCACCGAGGCGAAGCACCCAGGCCATGTCGAGCGCGGCCAGCAGCGCCATCCAGCCGTTCGCGCGGCCGTTCCACAGTCCGAGCACGATCCACGCCGCGACCATGCCCGCCGCGCCCAGCAGCAGCAGGGACCAGGACCACAGACGGGAGGACGGCGCGCGCGGCGCGCCGGCGGGGGCGGGGGAAGGCATAGCCCGCCAGCATAGCGGGTGCGCCGCTCGCTAGACTATGCGCCTTGCGCTGCCGCGCGTCGCCCTCACATCCAGCGCATGTATTCCCGTCACAGCGAACCCGTCCGCTTCGAACGCGACTGCCCTGCCGTGCTCGTCCCGCAGGGCGAGAGCGTCACCCTGCCGGCGGGCAGCGTCGGCTACATCACCCAGGCGCTGGGCGGCAGCTTCACCGTGTTCGTCGAGGGCAACCTGTTCCGCATCGCGGGGCGCGATGCCGACGCCATCGGCAAGGAGCCGCCGGCACCGCTCGAACTGCCGGAAGGCGCCGACGACGAGGCGGTCGAGAAGCTGGTGTGGCAGCAACTGCGCACCTGCTTCGATCCGGAGATCCCGATCAACATCGTGGAACTGGGTCTGGTGTACGAGGTCGCCCTGCGCCGGCGCGAGGACGGCCAGCGCGAGGTCGCGGTGCGCATGACCCTGACCGCGCCCGGCTGCGGCATGGGCGAGGTGCTGGTGGACGACGTCCGCAGCAAGCTGGAGCTGATCCCGACCGTCGCCGAGGCCGACGTCGAACTGGTGTTCGATCCGCCCTGGAACCGCAACATGATGTCCGAGGCGGCCCGGCTGGAAACCGGCATGCTCTGAACCGCTGGCGTCGCCAGCACCCGGCGCCGATGCCGCCCGGCGGGCGCGACGCGCCCGCTCCCGCCGTCCTTCCGGCCGTCGATGCCCCGGCCCTGCTCCCGCGCGGCCGAGCCGCGGGGGCGGAGCGGGGTGGGGGGACGGCCGCGCCGATCCGTTCTCGATCCGGCAGGCAGACGCTGCCGCTCTCCGACGCAGGCCCCCGGCGCGACCGCCGCCTTGACGCCGCCTGCACCTCCAGATCGCGAAGCCCCCTTGTTCGAGGTCAAAAGACTTCGAGCGATACACGCACGCTCGCCGTTCAGCAAGTGCTAGACGGCATGAAGGCGGCGCAGCAATTTTCGATTTTGCGACGTTCATCACGCGTTTTGCTGCATGCGCAGCGTGCCGGCACCGGTCCGGTCGTATAGCGTCAGCTTGTTCGGCACCCGTCAGGTGCCGTTCATCTGGTCAGCTCGAGCGTGAAGGGGCCACGCCCAAGTTCGGCCGGTTGTGTCCACGCCGCGTTTTGCGGCCCATCAACCGCTTGGGGGTTACGTGATGTCTGAGTTCTCGTCGCGCCGTATCCGCCGCCACGCCCTGGCTGCGGCCACCGCGCTGGTGCTTTCCGCCGCCGCCGTCCCGGCTCTCGCCCAAGGCCGGGTGAACACTGCGGCGTTGCAGTCGCAACCTTCCTTCGACCGCTTCATCGTCAAGTACCGCGACGGCAGCGCCGAGCAGGTCAATCCGGCCATGCTCGGCCAGCGTCTCGGCGCCGCCGGGGCCGCGCTCGGCGGCCGCGGCGTCCGGCTGCAGCATCTGCGCCGCACCGCGCTCGGGTCCGATGTGATCAAGGCCGATCGCAAGCTGGACCGCGCCGAGGCGGAAACGCTGATGCGCCAGATCGCGGCCAATCCGAACGTCGAGTACGTCGAGCCCGACCGCCTGATGAAGCCGGTGCTCACGCCGAACGACACCAGCTACAACCAGCAGTGGGGCTACTTCGACGCCGACGCCGGCATCCGCGCCAACACCGCGTGGGATCTGGCCAACGGCTCGGGCATCATCGTCGCGGTGCTCGATACCGGCATCACCAACCACAGCGACCTCAACGCCAACGTCATCGCCGGTTACGACTTCATCAACGACACCTTCGTCTCGCGCGACGGCAACGGCCGCGACAGCGACCCGTCCGATCCCGGCGACTGGTACGCCAGCGGCGAGTGCGGCGCCGGCGTGCCCGGGTCGAACTCGAGCTGGCACGGCACGCACGTGGCGGGCACGGTCGGTGCGGTGACCAACAACGCCAAGGGCGTCGCCGGCACGGCGTTCGGCGCCAAGATCATGCCGGTACGCGTGCTCGGCCGCTGCGGCGGCTACACCTCCGACATCGCCGACGCGATCGTGTGGGCCTCCGGCGGCACCGTCTCCGGCGTGCCGGCCGTGTCGCAGCGGGCGCACGTGATCAACCTGTCGCTCGGCGGCAGCGGCGCCTGCGACACCACGACGCAGAACGCGATCAACGGCGCGGTCAGCCGCGGCACCGTGGTGGTGGTGGCGGCCGGCAACAGCAATGCCGACGCCTCCAACTTCTCGCCGGCGAGCTGCAACAACGTCATCACCGTCGCCTCGGTGACGAGCTCCAGCTCGCGGTCGAGCTTCTCCAACTACGGCGCGAAGATCGACGTGTCGGCGCCCGGCTCGTCGATCCTGTCCACGCTCAACAGCGGCACCACGTCGCCCAGCACCGAGAGCTACGCGTCCTACAACGGCACCTCGATGGCGGCGCCGCACGTGGCCGGCACGGTCGCGCTGGTGCAGAGCCGGCGTCTGGCGCTCGGCCAGCCGCTGCTGTCGCCGTCGGAAGTGGAGTCGCTGCTGAAGAGCACGGCGTATCCGCTGGCCGGTTCCTGCAGCGGCGGCTGCGGCGCGGGCATCATCGACGCCCGTCGCGCGGTGGAGAGCGCCGGTGGCGGCGGCGGCGGTGGCGGCACCACGACCTACACCAACAGCGCCGACTACACGATCAGCGATCTGGCGACGGTCGAAAGCCCGATCAGCGTGTCCGGCCGCAGCGGCAACGCGCCGAGCAGCACGCCGGTGGCGGTGGACATCCGCCACACCTACCGCGGCGATCTGGTGATCGATCTGGTCGCGCCCGACGGCTCGACCTACCGGCTGAAGAACTCGTCCGGTTCCGACAGTGCGGACAACGTGATCACCACGTACAACGTCAACCTGTCCACCGAGACCATCAACGGCACCTGGAAGCTGCGGGTGCGCGACGTGTACTCGGGCGACACCGGCTACATCAATAGCTGGAGCATCACGTTCTGACGTCCCCGCCGCCCCGGCCCGAGGCCGGGGCGGCTTCGTTTCCGCATTCCGACATCGCGGTGCCCTCGCGGCACCGCGCCATCCCCCCCTTTTTCGTTATGGAGTCGACGATGAAGACGTTCCGTTCGATGCGCGGCGTGCTCGCCGTGGGCGCGCTGACGCTCAGCGGCGCCGCGTTCGCCGGGCAGCCGCTGTTCGTGGGTCAGGTCTCGGGCAGCGCGCAGGCGAAGGCCAGTGCGGCCAGTGCGCTCGCGGCGCGGCCGACCACCGCGCAGATGCGCCTGATGCGCGCCAATCCGGCGGTGGTGAGCGCCGGCACGCGCGAGATCGAGCTCGACCTCGGCGGCCGCCGCGTCAACGCCGTCCTGCGCGAGGCCAAGGCGATCGACGGCGGCCTGGTGTGGAGCGGCACCCTGCGCGAGACCGCGAAGTCGCGCTACATGACCGCGCGCGAAGTGCGCGACGACGCGCTCAACATGGCCACGCTGGTGCGCCGCGGCAACGGCATCACCGGCAGCGTGCGCATGGACGGCAAGCTGTTCCGCATCCGTCCGATGCCGGACGGCAGCCATGCGGTGATCGAGGTCGACGAGAGCCGGATGCCGGCCGACCATCCGTTCGATCCGAACCGTCTGCCGCAGGTGCGCATGGACGCCAACCCGGCGCGCGCCGGCGCGACCTCGGCGACGGTGGGGCCGACGGCGATCAGCCCCGGCCCGACCGCGACCATCCGGGTGATGGTGGTCGCCACCCAGGCGGCGGTGAACGCCTACGGCGGCGACATGCGCGCGCTGGTGGATCTGGCGGTCGCCGAATCCAACCAGGGCTACGCCAACTCCGACGTCGGCATCAATCTGGTACTGGCCGACTACATGACCGTGAACTACGGCGAAGTCGGCATGAGCACCGACCTGTCGCGCTTCCGCGGCACCAGCGACGGCTACATGGACGAAGTCCACGCGCGCCGCGACGCCTCGGGCGCGGACGTGATGATGCTGGTCGGCAACGACAGCTCCGCCTGCGGCCTCGCGTCGGGAATCGGTTCGAGCGCCAGCACGGCGTTCGCCACCGTGTACTGGGACTGCGCCACCGGCTACTACAGTTTCGCGCACGAGATCGGCCACCTGCAGTCGGCGCGCCACGATCCGGCCGCCGATCCGACCAATACGCCGTACGCCTACGGCCACGGCTACCGCGCGCCGAACGCCGCCTGGCGCACGATCATGGCCTACAACTGCAGCCCGAGCTGCCCGCGCATCAACTACTGGTCGAACCCGGACAAGACCTACAACGGCCAGGCGATGGGCACCGCCGACCGCAGCCACAACCAGCGCGTGCTGGTGAACACCAAGGCGACCATCGCGGCGTTCCGCGGCGATCCGGGCGGCGGCGGTGGCGGCACCCAGACCTACACCAACGGCACCGACGTGCAGATCCGCGACAACACCACGGTGGAAAGCCCGATCACGGTGTCCGGCCGCAGCGGCAACGCGCCCACCAGCACGGCGGTCGCGGTGAACATCGTCCACACCTACCGCGGCGACCTGGTCATCGACCTGGTCGCGCCCGACGGCTCGACCTACCGGCTGAAGAACTCGTCCGGCTCGGACAGCGCGGACAACGTCAACGCGACCTACAACGTCAACCTGTCGAGCGAGCCGATCAACGGCACCTGGAAGCTGCGAGTGCGCGACGTGTATTCCGGCGATACCGGCTACATCAACAGCTGGAGCATCACCCTCTAACGCACGCCCTACGCGGCAGCTCCGACCCCGGCTCCGGCCGGGGTCGTCTTTTGCGCGGTGGTTGCCGTTCGGTCCCTCGGCAGGCCTCAGTCGGTCGCTTCGAACCGGTTGGCGGCGACGTTCTTGCGCACCCGGCGCGGATCCCACACGCGGCCGTTCATCGCGATGTAGACCCCGGGCGGCAGCGACTGCACCGCGCCGACCGCGGTGCCGATGTTGAACTCGGCGTCCGAGCCGCGGAAACGGGCCGGATTGAGCGCGCCGGTGAGCACGATGGTCTTGTCCGCAATGCTCGCGAGCACCTGCGCGGTCTCGACCATGGTGTCGGTGCCGTGGGTGACCAGCACGTGGCGCGCCGGCTGCGCGGCGATCGCCGCGCGCAGCAGCTCGCGATCCTCGGCGGTGATGTGCAGCGAGTCCTTGCGCAGCAGCGGGATCACCGTGAAGCGGAACGCGACGCCCAGTTCCTCGAGGATGCGGCCGATCTGCGGCTCGCCGACCTGGTAGTCCGACTTGTCGTCGAAGTAGATCTTGTCGATCGTGCCGCCGGTGGTGACGATGCAGAGCTCTTCCATCGGGTGCGCGGGCGTGCGGAGAGGGCGCGGATTATACGTCCGCTAGCGCCGGCGCCGACCGAAGCGCGCGCGCAGGCCCGGCGCGCTGGCCGCGCCGACGACGAGCAGCGACAGCGCCACCGCGGCCAGCGCCCACGCGCGGTCGGCGGCGTTGACCCAGGCTTCCATGACGCCGTGGCTGAACCACAGTAGCGCCAGCAGCGCGGCCAGGAAGCCCGCACGCTGCACGCCGCGCCAGACCAGCACGGCCAGCAGCAGCGGCGGCAGCGCGAGCAGGCTCCAGGCGATCGCCGCGTAGGGCCGTCCCGCGAACCAGGCGAGATACAGCGCGCCCAGCGCCAGCAGCGACGCGACCAGCAACACGCGCGCGCTCATGCCAGCCGCGCCGCGATGCGGGCCACGCGCCGGCCGAGCACGCGCGCCAGATGCGCTTCCTCGTCGGTCGGCTGCGGGTCGTCGTCGGGGCCCGCGTAGTGGCTCGCGCCGTAGGGCGTGCCGCCGCTGCGCGTGCGATGCAGCGCGGCTTCGGTGTACGGCAGGCCGACGATCACGCAGCCGTGGTGCAACAACGGCACCTGCATGCCGAGCAGGGTGGCTTCCTGGCCGCCATGCAGGGTGGCGGTCGAGGTGAACACCGCCGCCGGCTTGTCCACCAGCGTGCCGCTCGCCCATTCGCTGCCGAGCCCGTCGATCCAGTGCTTGAGCGGTGCGGCCATGTTGCCGAAGCGCGTCGGGCTGCCGAGGATCAGTCCGGCGCATTCGCGCACGTCGTGCGCTTCGACGTACGGCGCGCCTTCGTCCGGCACCGGCGGCGCGGCCTGCCGCGTCACCGGCGCGACCGGCGGCACCGTACGCAGCCGCGCCTGCATGCCCGGCACTTCCTCCACGCCGCGTGCGACGTGGCGCGCCAGACGCGCGACCGAACCGCCGCGGCTGTAGTAGACGATCAGGATCTCGGGCATGGATGTCGCTGTGCTCCGCGGCGCCGGCCCGCATCTTACGCTGCGGCCTCACTGTTCGCCCCCGCGGCCCTCGGCTACCCTTCGGCCGATGGACAGGATCGCCGCTCTCCGGCACTGGTTCACGCACCTGCGCGATCACGGCCGCTGGGGCGCGTTCGCGCGCTTTTTCCTCGGCCGCCTGGGCGAGGACAACATCTTCCAGGCCGCCGGCGCGCTGGCGTACACCACGGTGTTCGCGGTGGTGCCGCTGTCGATGGTGGTGTTCGGCGTGCTGTCGGCGTTCCCGGTGTTCGGCAAATGGAGCGAGGCGCTCAGCCGCTACGTGTTCTCCAACTTCGTGCCGTCGGCGGCGAGTTCGATCGAGACCTACCTGCGGCAGTTCACCTCCAACGCCGGCGAACTCACCGCCGCGGGCGTGATCGCGCTGCTGGTGTCGCTGCTGATCACCATCTACGGCGTGGAGTCGTCCTTCAACCGCATCTGGCGTGTGAAGAAGGCGCGGCCGAAGCTGACGCGGTTTCTGATCTACTGGACCGTGCTCACGCTCGGCGCGCTGATGGCTTCGGCCAGCCTTGCGGTATCGGCGCGTTTCTTCGCGATGGCGATCTTCCAGACCGAGCCGGGCCGGCTGCTGGAGAGCGTGATGCTGCGGCTGGCGCCGGTGGCGATCGAGCTGGTCGCGTTCACCGCGATCTACCGCGTGGTGCCGCACCGCACGGTCAAGTACCGGCATGCGTTGGCGGGTGCCGCGCTGGCGACGGTGCTGTTCGAGGCGATCAAGTGGGGGCTCGGCTGGTACCTCGGCAACTTCAGCTCGTACTCGAAGATCTACGGGGCGCTGGCGATCGCGCCGATCTTCCTGCTGTGGATGTATCTGAGCTGGATCGCGGTGCTGCTGGGCGCCTCGCTGGCGTCCGCGTTGTCCGCGTTCCGTTATCAGCCGGCGGCGCTGCGGCTGCCGGAGGGCTACGAGTTCTACGGGCTGCTGCGGCTGCTGGTGCGCTTCCAGCAGGCGCGTCGCACCGGCAAGGGGCTGCACATCGAGGACATCCAGCGCCTGGAGCCGATGCTGACCGACGGTCTGGTGCAGCAACTGCTCGCGCAACTGTGCGAGGTGAACGTCGCGCGGCGGACCGAGGAAGGCGAATGGCTGCTGTCGCGCGATCTTGACGAGCTGACGCTGGCCGAACTGTACGAAGCCTGCCACTTGCGCATTCCGGTCGCCGAAGCGCATCTGCCGTGCCGCGACGACGAGGTCGGCCAGACCGCGATGGCGGTGCTCGACGAGCTGCGCCTGCCGCTGCGCGACATGCTCAAACGGCGCGTGGCCTCCCTGCAACCCGAGGACGATCGATGACCAAGCTCCACCTGGCCGCCCTGGTGGCGGCGATGCTGCTCGCGGCCTGCCGGCGCGAGCAGCCCGCGCCGCCCGCCGCGCCGGCGGCCCCCGCGCAACCGGCGGCGAGCGCCGAGGCCGCGCAGGCGCCGTC
>NZ_VOHJ01000056.1 GCF_007923255.1 Vulcaniibacterium thermophilum
GCGCGCGGCGGACGCGCGGCCGGCGTGGGCGCACCTTCGCCGTCGGCGCGCGCTTCGCCCTGCGCGGCCCGCGGCCGCTCGCCGCCTTCGCGACGTCCACCCTCGCGACGCTCGCCGCCCTTGCCGCCGCGCCGGCGCTTGTTGCCGCCACGGCGTTCCTCGTCGGCCGCGCGCTGCTCGCGCGCCTCGCGGAAGATCTCGCGGATGCTCTCGCCGTCCTCGGCCTCGCCCTCCGCCTGCGGCCGCGGCGCGCGCGGCAGCGCGACCAGCAGCTCCGGCGTCACCGGCTCGACCGGAATCCTCTGCTCGATGTAGGCCTCGATGTCCGGCAGCGACATCGCATAGCGCTCGCAGGCGAAGCTGATCGCATCGCCCTCCGCGCCCAGCCGCGCGGTGCGGCCGATGCGGTGCACGTAGTCCTCGGCGTCGAACGGCAGGTCGAAGTTGTAGACGTGGCTGACGCCCTCGATGTGCAGGCCGCGCGCGGCGACGTCGGTGGCGACCAGGATCTCGAGCTGGCCCTTCTGGAACTTGTTGAGCAGCGACTCGCGCTTCTTCTGCGGCACGTCGCCGGAGAGCACGCCGACCCGGTAGCCGGCCTTCTCCAGCGCGCGCGCCACCCGTTCGACGAACGCCTTGGTGTTGACGAACACCATCGTGCGCGCGCCTTCCGAACGCGACAGCAGACCGAGCAGCAGCGGGATCTTCTCCTCGTCGGCCGGGAAGAACACCTTCTGCCGCACGCGCGCGGCGGTGACGGTCTCGGTCTCGACCACCAGCTTCTCGGGGTCGTTCATGTGCTCGTAGGCCAGCTCGAGCACGCGGTGGCTGAGCGTGGCGGAGAACAGCAGCGTCTGCCGCTCGGTGCGCGCCGGCATCCGGCGCAGCAGGAAGCGGATGTCCTTGATGAAGCCGAGGTCGAACATGCGGTCGGCCTCGTCGAGCACGCACACCTCGCAGGCGTGCAGCGAGACCACCTTGTGCTGCTTGACGTAGTCGATCAGCCGGCCGGGGGTGGCGATGATGATGTCGGCGCCGGCCTGCAGTTGCGCACGCTGCTTGTCGTAATCGACGCCGCCGTAGACCAGCGCGTACTTCAGCCCGAGATCGGCGCCGAACTTGAGCGCGTCCTTGTGGATCTGGATCGCGAGCTCGCGCGTGGGCGCCAGGATCAGCGCGCGCGGATCCTCCGGGCGGCGGTCGGCCAGCGCCGGGCGGGTCAGCAGGCGGTTGAGCGTGGCCACCAGGAACGCCAGCGTCTTGCCGGTGCCGGTCTGGGCCTGGCCGGCGACGTCGCGGCCGGCGAGCGCGATGGGAAGGGTCAGCGCCTGGATCGGCGTGCAGCGGGTGAAGCCTGCGCCTTCGAGTCCGGCCAACAGCGCAGGATGCAGATCGAAGGAGGAGAAGGTGACGTCGGTAAGGGGCTTGTCGCTCATTTAGCGTAGAGGGTGCGCGCACGAGGCGTGCGCTTGCGTGGAGGGCGGTCCGCGCAGCAGACTGCCGGGGCCGGTCGGGCTCGATTGACGCGGCGCGCGGATCGAAGCATCTCGCGTTGCGGCCCTTTGCCAGGGCGCGCGACCGCCCCAGTTTACCGCATGGGCCTGCGGCGCCCCGCCGCCGGCCGTCCCTGACCCCGAGGAGAGCTCCGTGAGCGAGAAGATCGTCCATGTCGGCGACGCCGATTTCGACAGCGCCGTGCTGCAGTCGTCCCAGCCCGTGCTGGTCGATTTCTGGGCCGAGTGGTGCGGCCCCTGCAAGATGATCGCGCCGGCGTTGGACGAACTGGCGGAGGCGTATGACGGTCGCGTGAAGATCGCCAAGGTCAACGTCGACCACAACCGCGCCACCGCGATGAAGTACCACGTGCGCTCGATCCCGATGCTGCTGCTGTTCAAGAACGGCCAGGTGCAGGCCACGCAGATCGGCGCGGTCGGCAAGGCGCAGATCGCGCAGATGCTCGACAAGGCGCTGTGAAGGCGCAGCGGGCCGGGCGGCGGCCCGCGCGGCCGCGCCCCAATGCGGCGTAACCGTACACATCGCACCGCTTGCCGGCCTGCTGCGGCGGTGCTAGCTTCTGGCCATCCGGCGCGATGCGCGCGCCGCACCCCGTCTCGATCAACCACGCCCCGATAGCCCGCTCGCACCCGCGAGCGCTCGCCGCTTAGCGAGGATTCCACGCTTGTCCGATACCACTCCCGAACTCGGCGAGAGCGCCGAGAAGCGCGTGCGCAAGGCACGCGTGCCCAAGGGCGACGAAGGCGCCGCCCCCGCCGAAGCTCCTGCCGCAGCGTCGCCTCCGGCCGCACCTGCCGCCCCCGTCGCCGAGAGCGCGCCCGCCCCGTCCGGCGGCGGTGAAGGCGCCGGCGAATCCGGCGGTGGCGACAACGGCGGCGGCGCGCAGGCGCGCGACGGCGGCTTCGAGGGCGGCCACCGCAACCGCCGCGAACGCTTCCGCAACCGCCGCAACCGCTTCCGCGACCGCGATCGCGACGGCAGCAACGAGGACGGCGGCGACGGCATGCCGCCGCCGCAGCAGCGACCGATGCCGCAGGTGCCGGAAGGCTTCCCGCAGTACTCGCTGGGCGATCTGAAGCGGATGCCGACGCCGAAGCTGCTGGAGATCGCCGAGCAGCTCAACATCCACGAGGGCGTGGCCCGTGCGCGCAAGCAGGACGTGATCTTCGCCCTGCTGAAGGTGCTGACCCGCCACGGCGAGGGCGTCGCCGCCGACGGCGTGCTGGAGATCCTGCCCGACGGCTACGGCTTCCTGCGCGCCGCCGAGGCCAGCTACCTGGCCGGCCCCGACGACGTCTACATCTCCCCGAGCCAGATCCGCCGCTTCAATCTGCGCACCGGCGACCACCTGTCCGGCCGCATCCGCTGGCCGAAGGACGGCGAGCGCTACTTCGCGCTCGCGGTGGTGGACACCATCAACGGCGAGCCGCTGGAAGCGTCGAAGAACAAGGTCCTGTTCGAGAACCTCACGCCGCTGTTCCCGCGCCGCAAGTTCAAGCTCGAGCGCGGCGACGGCTCGACCGAGGACATCACCGGCCGCATCCTCGACCTGATGGCGCCGCAGGGCAAGGGCCAGCGCGCGCTGATCGTCTCCCCGCCCAAGGCGGGCAAGACGATGATGATGCAGCAGGTGGCCACGGCCATCACCACCAACCATCCGGACGTGCACCTGATCGTGCTGCTGATCGACGAGCGTCCGGAGGAAGTGACCGAGATGCAGCGCACCGTGCGCGCCGAGGTCATCAGCTCGACGTTCGACGAGCCGGCCGCGCGCCACGTGCAGGTCGCCGAGATGGTGATCGAGCGCGCCAAGCGCCTGGTCGAGCACAAGAAGGACGTGGTGATCCTGCTCGATTCGATCACCCGCCTCGCGCGCGCCTACAACAACGTGGTGCCGAGCTCGGGCAAGGTGCTCACCGGCGGCGTCGACGCCAACGCGCTGCACCGGCCGAAGCGCTTCTTCGGCGCCGCGCGCAACGTCGAGGAAGGCGGCTCGCTGACCATCATCGCCACCGCGCTGATCGACACCGGCAGCAAGATGGACGAGGTGATCTACGAGGAGTTCAAGGGCACCGGCAACAGCGAGGTGCACCTGTCGCGCTCGATCGCCGAGAAGCGCGTGTATCCGGCGATCAACATCAACCGCTCCGGCACCCGCCGCGAGGATCTGCTGATCGAGCCGGAGCTGCTGCAGAAGATCTGGATCCTGCGCAAGCTGCTGCACGGCATGGACGAGATCGGCGCGATGGAGTTCCTGCTCGACAAGATGAAGAACACCAAGTCGAACGACGAGTTCTTCGCTTCGATGAAGCGCTGAGCGCCGTCCGCGCGCCAGCCGACGAGGCCCCGCGCTGCGGGGCCTTGTCGTTGGTGGAGGCCGCGACGGCACTGCGGCGCGGTCGCAAGGCGCCTCAGGCGGCGAGCGGATCCTCGACGTCCTCGGCCAGCTCGACGCGATTGCGGCCGCCGTCCTTGGCGCGATAGAGCGCGGCATCGGCGCGCGCGAGCCATTGCGTCACGCTCTCGTCCGCGCGCAGCGAGGCGGCGCCGATCGAGACGGTGACGGGCCGGCCGTCGATCTGCAGGCGCGTCTCGACGGTCGTGCGCAGTTCCTCCAGCAGACGCCGCAGCCCCTCGCCTCCGGCGCCGGGCAACAGCAGCACGAATTCCTCCCCGCCGTAGCGGAAGAAGCGGTCGCTGGCGCGGCAGCGGCCCTGCACGATCCGCGCGAACCGCACCAGCACCTGGTCGCCCGCCTCGTGGCCGAAGGCGTCGTTGATGCGCTTGAAGTGATCCATGTCGAGCACGGCGAGCGCGACCGGCAGGCGATGGCGGCGGAAGGTCTCGGCGGCGGCGGCCAGCTCGCTCTCCATCGCGCGCCGGTTGTAGAGCCCGGTGAGCGCGTCGTGGGTGGCGAGCCGTTCGAGCTGCCGGCGCTGGGAGTGGGTGCGCTGCGCGAACAGGAACGAGAACACGCTGGTCAGCGCGGCGGTGACCACGTAACCGGCCCGGTCCAGCGCGTCCAGCACCGGGTCGAACAGCGCCACGCCAACGATCAGCGCCACCGCGGCGACGATCGCGATCCGGCGCGAGGTCATCAGGAAGTTGGACACCAGCGCGGGATAGGTCCACAGCACGCCCGGCAGGCCGAGGTTGACCGCGATCAGCATGCAGCCGAGCGTGTTGTTGGCGACGAACACGATCGCCGCGCGCTGCGGGCTCCCGCCGCGCCAGAGGTAGGCGAGGGTGGCGGCCAGCACGGCGACCACGCCGGTATCGACCGCGCCGGCGAGCCAGTCGCCGCGCAGGAAGCGGTACACGGCGAACGGCGCGATCCCGAGCAGTCCGACGATTGCGAAGACGACGAGGATCGCGTAGTGGACGTCGCTCCGTAGCCGATCGATCGGCATCTGTATCCTTCAGCGGCCCGGCCCCGCCGGGTGGCATGCATGTGTGTGTCCATCCGCATTAGCGGCGGGAATGCGGCCGTCTTGAGGACGGCGCGCGCGCCGCGGGCGCTAGACTCGCCGGCGGAGGTGCCCATGCACGGCGGCGGACTCGAACTGGCCCTGGTGTTCCTGCTCGCCGCGGTGGCGGCGGTGCCCGTGTTCCGCCGCCTCGGACTCGGCGCGGTGCTCGGCTATCTGGCGGCCGGCGCGGCGCTCGGGCCGGACGGGCTGGGCGTGGTGCGCAACGCCGCGCCGGTGCTGGCGGCGTCCGAGATCGGCGTGGTGATGCTGCTGTTCGTGATCGGCCTGGAGCTGTCCCCCGCGCGTCTGCGGGTGATGCGCAGGCCGGTGTTCGGCGCCGGCGGACTGCAGGTGCTGTCGGCCGGCGCGGCGCTGGCGCTGCTGGCGGCGTACGGGCTCGGTCTGGACGGGAAGGCCGCGCTGGTGGTCGGCGTCGGCCTTGCGCTGTCGTCCACCGCGGTCGGTCTGCAGGCGCTGGCCGAGCGCAAGGCGCTCAACACCGACCATGGCCGGCTGGCGTTCGCGATCCTGCTGTTCCAGGACCTGGCGGCGATTCCGCTGCTGGCGGCGATCCCGCTGCTCGGGCGCGCGGCGGCGGACAGCGGGCCGCTCGGCTGGGCGGTGGTGAAGGCGGTCGGCGCGATCGCGGCGGTGGCGATCGGCGGCCGGGTGCTGCTGCGCCATCTGTTCCGCGCGGTGGCGCGCACGCAGATGCCGGAGGTGTTCACCGGCGCGGCGCTGCTGACCGTGCTCGGCGCGGCGTGGCTGATGCAGGCGGCGGGACTCTCGCCGGGCCTGGGCGCGTTCCTCGCCGGCGTGCTGCTGGCCGATTCGGAATTCCGCCACGAGCTGGAATCGCAGATCGAGCCGTTCAAGGGCCTGCTGCTCGGGCTGTTCTTCATCGCCGTCGGCATGAGCATCGACCTCGACCGCATCGCCGCCGAACCGGTGCAGGTCGCGGCGCTGGTGGCGGCGATGATGGCGGTGAAGTTCGCGCTGCTGGTCGCGATCGGCATCCGCCCCGGCGGTCTGGGCGGCCGCGAGGCGCTGCGGCTGGGCGCGGTGCTCGCGCTGGGCGGCGAGTTCGCCTTCGTGGTGTTCGCCGAGGCCACGCGCGCCGGGCTGCTGGAAGCCGCGCTGCGCGACCGGCTGGTGGCCGCGGTGGGACTGTCGATGGCGGTCACGCCGCTGCTGCTGCTCGCGCTCGACCGCCTGCCGCAGGCGCGCGCGGGCGCGCCGCGGCGGGAGTACGACACGATCCCGGACCAGCATCCGCAGGTGCTGATCGCCGGCTTCGGCCGTTTCGGGCAGATCGTCGCCCGCCTGCTGGCGGCGCAGCGGATCCGCTTCATCGCCATCGAACACAACGCCGAGCAGGTGGACTTCGTGCGCCGCTTCGGCAACCCCGTGTACTACGGCGATCCGGCGCGGCCCGACCTGCTGCGCTCGGCGGGCGCCGCGCACGTGCGGGTGTTCGTGGTCGCGATCGACAAGCCGGAGACCAACCTGCGCGTGGTGCGCACGCTGCGCCGGCTCTATCCGGACGCCGTCGTGTACGCGCGCGCCCGCGACCGCCGCCATGCCTGGGCGCTGATGGACCTCGGCGCGCGTGCGATGCGCGAGACGTTCCACACCAGCCTGAAGATGGGCGAGCAGGTGCTGCGCGAACTGGGCGTGCCCGAGGCGATCGCGCAGGCGCGGGTGGAGCGCTTCGCCGAGCACGACGAACGCGTGCTGCAGGCGCAGTACCTGGTGCAGGACGACGAGGACGCGCTGCTGCAGAGCGCCGCCGAGGCGCGCCGCGAACTGGAGCAACTGTTCGAAGCCGATCAGGGCGAAGGCGTGCTGGGCGAGATCGTCGCGCCGGAGCGGCCGCCGACCGGGGCGGGGTGAGACGCGGGCGCTGCGCGGATCGCGCAGGGCGCCTGCGGCGCGCCCTCACCCCAGGCCTCTCCCCCGCCGCGCGGGGAGAGGGGGGATAGCGCGCCTCCGTCCCCGCACGGGCGAAGGCGGACATGCGTGGTCATCGTCAGGACGTGCTGCGTTCCCCGTTCCCCGTTCCCCGTTCCCCGTTCCCCGTTCCCCGTTCCCTGTTCCCCGTTCCCTGTTCCCCGTTCCCTGTTCCCCGTTCCCTGTTCCCCGTTCCCTGTTCCCCGTCCCCTGTTCCCTGTTCCCCGTCCCCTGTTCCCTGTTCCCTCTTCCCCGCTCCCCGCCCCCCTCAGCTCCGGTCGCGCAGGAAGCGCGCCATCGACACCTGGCTGTCCGGCGTGGCCGGCACGAACTCGGCGGCGATGTCGACGAAGCCGCGCATCACCGCGATGTCGCGCGGCGTGCGGTTGAGGGTGTCGCGCAGGTCGGGATCGGCGCCGGCGCGCAGCAGGCGCTGCACCACGCGCAGCAGGCCGTGCAACGCGGCGAGGTGGAGCGGGCCGAAGCCGCGCGGATCCTGGGCGTCGAGGCGCGCCTCGTGGTCGAGCAGCAGGTCGAGCGCCGCGATCAGCACGTCCTCGTCGGCGGTGGTGCCCGGTTCGGCGCGCGCACCGAGCAGCAGCAGCAGCGGCGTCGCGCCGGCGGCGGGCTGGTCGGGCTCGGCGCCGGCCAGCAGCAGCGTGTCGAGCAATGCGACCAGGCGCGTGCGGTCGCGCGCGCCGAAGCCGTACATCGCCGCGCAGTGGATCGCCGCGCGGCCCTGGGCGTCCTGCGCGTGCACGTCGGCGCCGGCGGCGAGCAGGCGCGCGGCGACGTCGGTGAGGCCGAGCGCGCAGGCGACCATCAGCACGGTGAGTTCGCCGGGCAGCCGCTGCTCCAGCGGCGCGCCGGCGCGCAGCAGGCGCTCGACGATGTCCAGGTGGCGCATGCTCACCGCGGCCGACAGCGCGGTGGCGCCGGAATGGGCGGCGAGCGCGCTGTCGGCGCCGCGCGCGAGCAGCAGATCGACCGCCGCGCGATGGCCGCCGCCGGCGGCGCGCAGCAGCGCGGTGCAGCCCTGGGCGTCGACCGCGTCGATCGGCAGGCCGAGCTCGAGCAGCCGGCGCACCGCCTCGGCGTCGCCCTGCATCGCCGCCGCCGGCAGGTCGGCGGCGCGCAGCGGGCGGCGCGGCAGCGGCCAGCCGCGCCAGTCGAGCCAGTCGGCGATGTCGCGGCGGCCGCTGGCGAGCGCCACCCCGAGCGGGGTCTGGCCGTCGGCGGCGCGCGACTCCGGCGAGGCGCCGCGCGCGATCAGCGCGCGCACCAGGGGCTCGCGGCCGAGCGCGGCGGCCAGATGCAGCGCGCTCATGCCGCGGCTGTCGCGCGCATCGAGCGCGACGCCGGTCTCGATCAGCCGCGTCGTCAGCGCCTGCCAGTCGAGGCGGATCGCGAGCGTCAGCGGCGGATCGCCGGCGGACGTGGGCGCGAACGGATCGGCACCGCGGTCGAGCAGCGCCAGCGCGCATGCCTGCAGCCGGCGCGCATCGCCCAGCCCGTGCACGCGCAGGCAGGCGGCCAGCCAGCGCGCCAGCCCGCCGCGACCGGCCGGCGAGGCGCCGCGCGCGAGCAGGGCCTCGATCGCCGGCAGCGCCGCCGGGCCGCGGTCGAACAGCACGAACAGCGGCGTGTCGCCGCGCGGATCGCGCACCTCGGCGTCCGCGCCGTGGCGCAGCAGCCAGTCGAGCGCCTCCGGCGAGGCCTGCACGTCCTCCTCGTGCAGCAGCGCGGACAGCTCGCCGGGGGCGAGCAGCGGCAGCACGCGCTCCAGACCGTCGAAGCGGCCGTCCAGCAGCGCGTCGCGCAGCACCGCGACGGGTGCGCGGTCGGGCGGCACGGCTTCCTCGCCGCTGATGCTGGGCGGCAGGCCGTAGTCGGCATCGAGCGCGGCCACCAGCGCCCAGCGCCCGGCCTCGGCGGCGCGATCGAGCGCGCGCTTGCCGTCGAGGTCGCGGCGGTGCGGATCGAGCCCGAGTTCGAGCAGCCGCTGCACCAGCGCCGGCGTCGCCTGCTCGGCCTGCACCGCCAGCATCAGCGCGTCGCGGCCGTCGGCGTCGTGCGAGTGCAGCAGCAGCGCCGGCTCGCGCGTGCGCGCCAGCAGCGCATCGAGCACCGCGCGGTGGCCGTGGCGCGCGGCCTCGAGCCAGGCGTTGCGGCCTTCCGCGTCCGCCAGCAGCGGATCGGCGCCGGCGGCCAGCAGCGCCTCGACGATCTCGACATGGCCGGCGCAGGCCGCTTCCATCAGCGCGGTGCGGCCGTGGCGGCCGCGCGCGTCCACCTTCGCGCGGTGCTTGAGCAGCAGTTGCACGCCGGCCGGATCGTCGTCCTCGCTGGCGGCGGCGGCCAGCAGCGCGGGCTGGGCGTCGGCCGGCTCGGGCCGGGCGCCGCGCTCCAGCAGGAAGCGCGCCAGCCGCCAGTTGCCGGACGCGCAGGCGATGGCCAGCGGCGTGAAGCCGTCATGGTTGGGCGGATCGAGCGCCGCGGCGGCGTCGAGCAGCAGCGCGGCGACGCCCGGATCGGTGCTGCGCGCGGCGTGATGCAACGGGGTGTTGCCTTCGGCGTCGGTCACGCGCGGATCGGCGCCGTTGGCCAGCAGGGTCATCACCGCTTCCGGCCGGCCGTGCCAGCTGTCGCGGGTGGCGGCCAGCAGCGGCGTGAGCCCGGCATGGGCGAGGTTGAGATCGACGCCGCGCGCGATCAGCGCCCGCAGCAGACGCAGATCGGGCAGCACCGCGGCCAGCACCGCCAGCCCGCGCTGGTCGCGCTCGCCCGCGGGCGGCGGCGCGTGCGGATCGGCGCCCTGTTCGAGCAGCTCCAGCGCGCGGTCCACGCGGCCGGCGCGCGCGGCCTGGTACAGCAGCGGCTCGATCGGCCCGTCCGGCTGCGGCGCGCTGTCGACCGCGGTCGGCGCGAACGCCGGCCAGGCGCGCGGGCGCTCGGCGGCCGGCGGAATGCGCGCCAGCGCCGCATAGGCGAACGGCGGCAGCAGCGCCAGCGGTGCGGCGATCGCCCAGCGCGCCGCGCCGTCGAGCAGGCCCGGCCAGGCGAGCGCGACCGCGCCCGCCAGCGGCAGGGCCACCAGCGCGGCCGCCAGCGCGCCGCGCCAGGGCGACGTATCCAGCTCGCGCAGGCGCGCCCACGCCCGCCGCGGCGGCACGCCGTCCAGCAGTGCCGGCCACAGCGGCCACACCCGCCACAGGGCGATCAGCAGCAGTGCGAACGCGGCGCTGAGC
>NZ_VOHJ01000057.1 GCF_007923255.1 Vulcaniibacterium thermophilum
GCGGGCGTCGCCGACGGCTGCGGCGCGGTCGGTGCGGCGGCGGGCGTGGCCGGCGCGGCGGCCTGCGGCGCGGGAGCCGGCTCGGGCGCATCGCGGGCCGGATCGGGGGTGCGCTCGCACGCGGCAAGCACGACGGCAGCGAGAAGCAGCACGGCAGGGCGCATCGACATTTCTCCGGTGAAGGGCCGGTGGCATTGCCGTCCGTCGTCGCGCGGCGGCCGAACCGGCGGGGCTGCGATTCTAGTCACAGCACGCGCGTTTGCTGAATGCACACGCTGATGACACCGTCTACACGCAGGGCTAACCTGCCCGCACCCCCATGCCGTACATCGCCATGTCGCGCAGTCGCTGGTTGCTGTCGTTGTCGTTCGCTCTGGTTCTGGCCCAGCCGTTCGCCGCGGAGGCGCAATCGCGCCGCGACCAGGCCGCCACCGCCGCGCTCGAGGCGCGCCTGCACGCGGCCGAGGCCAAGTACCGCGATGCGCTGGTGAAGGCGCGCAATGCCGATCCCGAAGCGCAGGCGCTGGCGGATCAGGCGCTGGAGGACATCGAGGACGTGATCGCCGCCTGCGCGAAGCAGCGCGGCTGCTCGCTCGGCACCATGCTCGCCGGCTACAAGCGCCTGCTGAAGCTCAATCTCGACGCCGAGGCGGCGGGCGACGTCGAGCAGATCGACGATGCCGGCGCCGACGCGTTCGCCGCCGACGTGCCGGAAGCGGCGCGCGCGGCCGCGCTGCTCAGCGCCGACGGCCAGCGCTTCGTGAAGATGGTGCAGTTCAATCCGGCGGTGCAGGCGGGCATCCGCCGCTGGCTCACCGACATGCGCGGCTCGCTGATCCAGAGCTACGAGAACTACCAGTACATGCGCCACCTGATGTGGCCGCAGTTCGAGCGCGGCGGCCTGCCGGAGGCGCTGCTGTTCGGCATCATGGCCAAGGAGTCCAACGGCCGCGTGCATTCGACCTCGCGCGCCGGCGCGGCCGGGCCGCTGCAGTTCATGTACGCCACCGGCAAGCGGTTCGGCCTGGGCGACGACGGCACCGGCTTCGACACCCGCTACGATCCGCGCGCCTCGGCCGAGGCCGCCGCCGCCTATCTCAACGAGCGGCTGGGCCAGCTCAACAACAGCATCGAGCTGTCGCTCGCCGCGTACAACGGCGGCGAGGGCCGCGCCCTGCGCATCGCCCAGGCCAATCCCGGCCGCAATTTCTGGGACGAGGCCGTCTACAGCCAGTTCCCGGCGGAAACGCGCGACTACGTGCCGATGGTGATCGCCGCCGCCTGGCTGTACCTGCATCCGAAGGAGTACGGCCTGACCTTCCCGAAGGTGGATCCGCGGCCGGCGGCGCTGAAGCTCGCCCGCGCCAGCTCGATCTACGAGCTGACCATCTGCCTCGGCAACGGCGGCACGCGCGAGGGCTTCATGCGCGCGCTGCGCAACCTCAATCCGCGCTACCAGGCCGACAGTCCGCTGCCTGCGGGCACGGTGCTCAACGCGACCACCCGCATGGTCGGGCTGTACAACCGGCACTGCGTGGACGGCCCGCGCGCCGAGCTGGCGCGGCAACTCATCGCCAGCGATCCGGCCCGCGCGATCGTGCGCACCGGCCCGGTGGAAACCGTGCGGCCGGACGAGGCGGCCGTTCCCGCGCCGGCACAGCCGCAAGCGGCGCCCGAGCCGAAGCGCAAGCGCGGGGCGCGCCAGCACAAGGTGGAACGCGGCGACACGCTGATCGGCATCGCCAGGCGATTCCAGTGCGACGCCGACGACCTCGCGCGCGCCAACGACCTGAAAGCGCCGCGCTACGCGCTGCGCCCCGGCCAGAAGCTGCGCCTGGAAGGCTGCCGGGGCTGAAGGCCTCCCGACTCAGCGGCCGGTCGGCACGCAGCGCGCCTTCGGATCCTCATCGTCGCCGGGACGCGCCACCGCGGCAGCGCCCGGCCGCGCCGGGTCGTCCTGCTTCGGGCCGATCGTCTGTGCGCCGCGGCGGGCGGCGAGCGCCGCGCGCGGATCGTCCTGCTTGGGGCCGATCGCAAGCACGCCGGTGCCGCCGGCGGCTTTCGGATCCTCGTCGTCGCCCGGACGGGCGGTGGCGCCGCTGGACGGATCGTCCTGCTTGGGGCCGATCGCGAGGCTGCCCTCGCACCCGCCTCCGGGACCGATGCCGTCCTCGCCGACCAGCCCCTGCGGCGCGCGCGGATCGTCCTGCTTCGGCCCGATCGCCTCGCGCCCGCCCTGCACGACGATGCCCTGCGGCGCACGCGGGTCGTCCTGCTTGGGGCCGATCGCTTCGCGTCCGCCCTGCACGACGATGCCCTGCGGCGCACGCGGGTCTTCCTGCTTGGGGCCGATCGCTTCGCGTCCGCCCTGCACGACGATCCCCTGCGGCGCACGCGGGTCGTCCTGCTTGGGGCCGATCGCTTCGCGTCCGCCCTGCACGATGATCCCCTGCGGCGCGCGCGGGTCGTCCTGCTTGGGACCGATCGCTTCGGCGCCCGGGCGGCCGCCGGGCGAGGGCTGCGCCACCGGCGCCGCCTTCAGTCGCGGAGTGGCGACCTGCGCGCCGGCGGTGGAGGCGAGCAGGCAGGCGGAAAGCAGCAGGATCGAGCGACGCATGGCGGTTCCCTGTCGGAGTGACGAGGGCCCGATCCTACGCGTGAAGCGGACGGCGGCGGCCCCGCTCATCGGGCGGCGCCTTCACGGCCGTCGTGGATCAACGCAATGGGGCGCGCGGTTTCCCCGCAAGCAGGCGACGTCGCCGGCGCACCCGCACGACCGACCGATCCGCGTTCATCCGTGTCGATCCGTGGCAACGCCCAAGGCCACGGGGCGGGTCGCGCAGTCAGCGACGCAGCGTCGCCAGCCGCTGCCCCAGCCGCACCGGCGCTTCGGCGCCGAGCCCGGCGGCGAGCTCGGCCACGCCCGCCGGCAGCAGCACGATCACGGTCGAGCCGTAATTGAAGCGCGCCATCTCCTCGAACCGCGCCAGCACCACCCCGCGGCCGCGGTAGTCCTTGCGGTGGATGGCGTGCCCGTACGGCGGGATCTCGACGCCGCCCCACACCGTCTGTACGCCCGAGACCAGCAGCGCGCCGACCATCACCACCGCCATCGGCCCGAAGTCGGTGTCGAAATGGCACACCAGCCGCTCGTTGCGCGCGAACAGGCGCGGCACGCGGCGCACCGCGTCGGGACCGACGCTGAACAGCCGTCCGGGCACGTGCACCGTCTCGCGCAGCGTGCCGGTCCACGGCATGTGCACGCGATGGTAGTCGCGCGGCGACAGGTACACGGTGGCGAACGCGCCCTGCGCGAACGGCGCGGCGGCGGCTTCGTCGCCCAGCAGTTCGGCGGCGGTGAACGACTGCCCCTTCGCCTGGAAGATGCGGCCGTCCTCGATCGGTCCGCACTGGCTGATGTGGCCGTCGGCCGGCATCAGCAGCGCGTCGGGATCGGGATCGGGCACGCGCGCGCCGGGCTTCAGCGCGCGGGTGAAGAAATGGTTGAAGCTGGCATAGGCCTTGGGGTCCGGCTGCGCCGCCTCGCTCATGTCCACGCCGAACTGGCGGATGACGGCATCGATCAGCCACTGCTTCAGCCACGGCCGTTCGGAGTACGCCAGCGCACGCGCGGCGGATGAAAGCAGGCGATGCGGCAGCGCGTAGGTGAGGGGGGTGATCAGGCCCATGCGGTCGGTCGTGAGCGGAAGGGGCAGGCTGCCGCGCTCAGGGCGAGGCCTGCGTCAATGCGGCGAGGTCGGCGGCGATCGCGGCGGGCGCGAACGGCGGGCGGATCAGCCCGGCCCAGCGGCCCTGCGGATCGAGCACGGCGAGCGTCGCGCTGTGGTCCATCGTGTACTGCGAGGCATCCGCGCCGGCCGGTGCCGGCACCTTGGCGAACACCATGCCGACCGATTTGGCGAAGTTCTCCAGCGCGGGCACGTCGGCGGTCGCCGCCAGCGTGTCGCGGTGGAAGGCGTGCGCGTATTCGCCGATGCGGTCGGGCGTGTCGCGCTCGGGGTCCACCGAGACGAACAGCACGCGCGGCCGCACCGGTTCGGGCAGCGCCTCCCAGCGCTTCTGCGCCTGCGCCAGTTCCGCCAGCGTGGTCGGGCACACGTCCGGGCAGTGGGTGAAGCCCAGGAAGACCAGCGTCCAGTGGCCTTTGAGCTCGCCGGGCACCAGCGCCGTGCCGTCCGATTGCCGCAGCGAGAACGCCGGCAGTTCGCGCGGCGGCGAGAACAGCCGCACCGCCTGCAGCGGCGGCTGCGGCGTGGCCGCGCGCTGCTCGAACACGTGCCGGGCCGCGAGCAGGCCGAGCCCCGCGGCGAGCGCGGCGATCAGGATGTAGAGCGTGGTGCGGTTGAACATCGGCGGGCCTCGTGCGGCGGCGCAGCCGGGCATGATAGCCGCTGGCGGCCGCTATACTGGCCGGCCTTCCGCGACAGCCGCTTCCATGTCCGCTTCCGACCTCGCCGCGGTGGCCTTCCAGCCGACCACCATCGTCGACCTGATCCGCTACGGCGCCAGCCGCTTCAACGCCGCCGGGCTCACGTTCGGCCACAGCTACGACAACGCGATGGACGAGGCGACGCAACTGGTGCTGCACGCGCTGCATCTGCCGCACGACCTCAACCCGGTGTACGGCGCGGCGAAGGTGACGGCGGACGAGCAGGCGCGCGTGCTGGAGCTGTTCCGCCGCCGCATCGAGGAGCGCGTGCCGGCCGCGTACCTGATCGGCGAGGCGTGGTTCGCCGGGCTCAGCTTCAAGAGCGACCGCCGCGCGCTGGTGCCGCGTTCGCCGATCGCCGAGCTGATCCTGCAGGGGTTCCAGCCCTGGCTGGGCGAGCGCTTCGTGCAGCGCGCGCTCGACCTGTGCACCGGCTCCGGCTGCATCGCGATCGCGATGGCGCACTACCATCCGAACTGGGAGGTGATCGGCGCCGACATCGACGACGACGCGCTCGCGCTCGCGGCGGAAAACAGGGAGCGCCTGCAGGCACACAACGTCGAGTTCCGCAGGTCGGACTTGTTCGCAGGCCTCGACGGCGAGGTGTTCGACCTGATCGTCACCAATCCGCCGTACGTCACCCACGCCGAAACCGACGCGCTGCCGCGTGAGTACTCGTACGAACCCGACCGCGGCCTGCGCGCCGGCGACGATGGTCTCGACTTTGCGCTGAAGATCATGCGCGACGCGCCGCAGCACCTGAGCGAGGACGGCCTGCTGATCTGCGAGGTCGGCGAAGCCGAGCGCGCGCTCGCCGCGCTGCTGCCCGAGGTGCCGCTGGCCTGGGTCGAGTTCAAGGTCGGCCAGATGGGCGTGTTCGTGATCGACCGCGACGCGCTGGTGGCCCATCACGACCGCATCCGCGAGCTGGCGGACGCGCGGGGGTGATCGCCGGCCCGCGGAGCTTGACCTGATCCGCGTCCATCCGCGCAAATCGTGGCCCACCCGGAGCCGGCCCCATGTCCAGCAACACGTTCGGCAAGCTGTTCGCGGTCACCACTTTCGGCGAGAGCCACGGCCCGGCGATCGGCTGCGTGATCGACGGCTGCCCGCCGGGCATCCCGATCGCGCCGGAGGATTTCACGCACGATCTCGCCCGTCGCGCCACCGGCCGCACGCGCCACACCTCGCAGCGGCGCGAGGCCGACGAGGTCGAGATCCTCAGCGGCGTCCACGAAGGCCGCACCACCGGCACGCCGATCGCGCTGCTGGTCCGCAACACCGACGCGCGCAGCAAGGACTACGACGCGATCGCGCGTCAGTTCCGTCCGGGCCACGCCGACTACACCTACTGGCAGAAGTACGGCATCCGCGACCCGCGCGGCGGCGGGCGCAGTTCGGCGCGCGAGACGACCATGCGCGTGGCGGCGGCGGTGATCGCGAAGAAGTGGCTGGCCGGGCGCGGGGTCGTCGTGCGCGGGCATCTGGCCCAGATCGGCGAGGTGCTGCCGCACGGGTTCGACGCGCGCACGGTCGATTGGCAGGCGGTCGAGAGCAACCCGTTCTTCTGGCCCGTGACCGGGCAGGTGCCCGAGCTCGAGGCGTACATGGACGCGCTGCGCAAGTCCGGCGATTCGGTCGGCGCGCGCGTGCGCGTGGTCGCCGAGGGCGTGCCGCCGGGCTGGGGCGAGCCGGTCTACGGCAAGCTCGACGCGGAACTGGCCAGCGCGCTGATGTCGATCAACGCGACCAAGGGGGTGGAGATCGGCGCCGGCTTCGCGGCAGTCGCGCAGAAGGGCACCGAGCACCGCGACGAGATCACGCCCGACGGGTTCCTGGGCAACCACGCCGGCGGCATCCTCGGCGGCATCAGCACCGGCCAGGCGATCGAGTGCGGCGTCGCCTTCAAGCCGACCTCCAGCCTGCGCCTGCCCGGGCGCACCGTGGACCTCGATGGCAATCCGGTCGAAGTGGTCACCACCGGCCGCCACGACCCCTGCGTCGGCATCCGCGCGGTGCCGATCTGCGAGGCGATGGTGGCGCTGGTGCTGATCGACCAGGCCCTGCGCCACCGCGCCCAGTGCGGCGACGTCGGCCCGGTCCACCCGCGCATCCCGGGTTGACCGCAGGCGTCGCCCACCCGGTTGCGCCGCGAACCTCGTGCAGGAGCAACTGTCTTGTGGCCTAGGCAACCCTAGGCGCTTCGCGGCACGGCTGAAACCGCGCTGAGGGGCGGCTTGAGCCACGATCGCGGGCTCGCGGCTCTTGCGGTCGCGGCGGAAGCCGTCCTGCAGCGATGCGCGTTCATCCGTGCGAATCCCTGGCCGATCGCAGGCGCTGGAACGCTGCCTCCCTGCTGCGGACGCTGCCGGCGCGCGTCCGTCGCGGCACAATGCGCGCTTCCTTCCCCGCAGGTTCCCCATGAGCAAGCAGGTCACCGTGGCCGTGGTCGGCGCCACCGGCGCCGTCGGCGAGGCGATGTTGAAGATCCTGGCCGAGCGCCAGTTCCCGATCGGCAAGCTGCACGTGCTGGCGAGCGAGCGCTCGGCCGGCGAGAGGATCGAGTACGGCGCCCGCAAACTCGTGGTCGAGGATCTGGCGACGTTCGACCCGGCCGGCGTCGACATCGCGCTGTTCTCCGCGGGCGGCTCGGTGTCGAAGGAGTACGCGCCGAAGTTCGCCGCCGCCGGCGCGGTGGTGATCGACAACTCCTCCGCGTTCCGCTACGACGCCGACGTGCCGCTGGTGGTGGCCGAGGTCAATCCGGAGCAGGTCCGCCACCGCCCGCGCGGCATCATCGCCAATCCGAACTGCTCGACCATGCAGATGCTGGTGGCGCTGGCGCCGATCCACCGCAAGGCCGGCATCGAGCGGATCAACGTCGCGACCTACCAGTCGGTGTCCGGCGCCGGCCGCTCGGCGCTGGAGGAGCTGGGCCGGCAGACCGCCGCGCTGCTCAACTTCCAGCCGGCCGATCCGCAGCGCTTCCCGGTGCAGATCGCGTTCAACCTGATCCCGCACATCGACGAGTTCCAGGACAACGGCTACACCAAGGAAGAGATGAAGCTGGTGTGGGAGACGCGCAAGATCCTCGGCGACGATTCGATCCAGGTGAACCCGACCGCGGTGCGGGTGCCGGTGTTCTTCGGCCACTCCGAGGCGGTCAACATCGAAACCCGCGAAAAGATCATCGCCGACGAGGTGCGCGCGCTGCTGCGCGAGGCGCCGGGCGTGGAGGTGGTCGACGAACGCAGGCCCGGCGGTTATCCGACGCCGGTCACCCACGCCTCCGGCCGCGATCCGGTGTACGTCGGCCGCATCCGCGACGACCTCTCGCATCCGCGCGCGGTCAATCTGTGGATCGTCGCCGACAACATCCGCAAGGGCGCGGCGCTGAACGCGGTGCAGCTCGCCGAGCTGGTGCTGCGCGAGCGGTGAGCCCGCGGCAGCGGGCAGCGTGACGTCGGTGGGGCCCGCCTGCTCAGGGACGGGCACGCGGGCTGGCCGGAACGTCCGGCAGCGGCCAGCGCTGCCGGACCCGCCCGTCGCCGCGCCGGCTCCGCGGGCGCGCGCGTCCACGCATTCCCGGCCGATGCCGCCGCCTGCTAGAGTCCCGCCGAAGGGGATTCTCCGGATCGAGGCGCGATGAGCGTTGCTTTCACCGCACGACGCAGGGTTCGCACCGCACTCGCGGTCGCGCTCGCGCTCGCCAGCGGCTCCGCGTGGGCGCTGGGGCTGGGCCAGATCGAGGTGAAGTCCCGCCCGGGCGAGCCGCTGGTGGCGGAAATCCCCGTGGTGTCGGACGATCCGGCGGAACTCGCGCAGTTGCAGGCGCGCCTCGCCTCGCCCGAAACGTTCGCGCGCGTGGGGCTGGAGCCGCCGCAGGGGCTCGTCTCCGATCTGCAGTTCACGATCGCGCGCGATGCCGCCGGGCGTGCGGTGATCCGGGTGACCAGCCCGCAGCCGGTGACGCAGCCGGCGCTGACGTTCCTCATCGAGGTCGACTGGGGCGAGGGCCGCCTGGTGCGCGAGTACTCGGCGCTGGTCGACCGCCCGCAGGCGGTCGAGGCGCCGGCGCAGCCGGCGGTGGCCGCGCCGGTGACCGGCGACCCGGGCGTGGTCGAGGCTCCGGTCGCTTCCGCGACGCCCGAACCGACGCCCACCCCCGAACCCGCCGCGCAACCGGCGGAGCAGCCCGCCGAACAGCCCGCCGAACGGCCCGCCGAACGGCCCGCGCAGCAGCCGGCGGCGCAGCCCCCGGCCGCTCCGCAGGCGGCCGCTGCCGCCGCAGCGGGCACGGCGGACGGTGAGTACGGGCCGGTGCAGGCGGGCGAAACGCTGTCGCGGATCGCCGCGCGGCTGGGGGAGGGCGCTTCGCTCGATCAGACGATGGTCGCGCTGCTGCGCGCCAACCCGGATGCCTTCATCGACGGCAACGTCAATTTCCTGCGCCGCGGGGTCGTCCTGCGCATCCCGGCGGCGGAGGAACGCGCGGCGATCGACGCCGCCGAGGCCACCGCGCTGGTGCGCTCGCAGATCCAGCAGTGGCGCGCCAGCCGGCGCGCGCTGCCGCAGCCGGAAGCGCCGGCCACAGCGGCCGCCCGGCCGGCGGCCTCCCAGACGACATCGACGGCAGGGGCGGGCAGCCCGGGCGCGCGGCTGGAGATCGTGCCGCCGCAGTCCGAGCGCGCCGCCCGGCCGGGTACCCAGTCCGGCATCACCGCCGGTGGCGAGGGCGACATGCTGCGACAGGACATGCAGACCCAGGAAACCTTGGCCGCCCGCGAGGCGGAGCTGGCGGAACTGAAGAGCCGCGTCGAGGAGCTCGAACAGTTGCAGAAGAAACAGCAGCAACTGATCGCGCTCAAGGACAGCGAGCTGGCCGCGGCGCAGCAGAAACTCGCCCAGGCGCAGACGCCGCCCGCCGGCGGATCGGCGCTGCCGTGGCTGCTCGGCGGCCTGGCCCTGCTGGTCGGGCTGGGCGGCGGCTGGGCGCTGTCGCGCCGGACCCCGCGCAAGGCGCGGTTCCGCGCGCCCTCGGACACGCCGTCGCCGCTCGCGGCGGCGTTCCCGCCGGCGCCGGGGGCGGCATCGGCCGACGACGCGCACGAGCCCGTGGAGGCCACCGCGC
>NZ_VOHJ01000058.1 GCF_007923255.1 Vulcaniibacterium thermophilum
GGCCCGGGCGCGCCGCGGCGCGCGCTGCTGGAGCGTCACGGCGCGCCGCGGGCGGCGCTCGCGGCCGGGCCGGGCGCCTGGCGCGAGGCGGGGCTGAACGTCACGCAAATCGAGGCGCTGCGGACGCCCGACCGTGCCGCGGTCGCGCGCGCGCTGCGCTGGCTGGAAGCGCCGCACCACCATCTGCTCGGCTGGCACGATCCGGACTATCCGCCGCTGCTGCGCCGCGCGCCGCACCCACCGCTGGCGCTGTTCGTCGCCGGCGATGCGGCCCGCCTGTGGCATCCGGCGGTGGCGGTGGTCGGCAGCCGCTCGCCCACCGCCGGCGGCCTCGACAACGCCTACGACTTCACCCGCGCGCTGGCGGCCAGCGGCCTGTGCGTGGCCAGCGGGCTGGCGGCCGGGGTCGACACCGCCGCCCATCGCGCCGCGCTCGACGCCCAGGCGCCGACCGTGGCCGTGCTCGGCACCGGCCCGGACGTCGCCTATCCGCGCGCCAACGCCGGCCTGCTCGCCCGCATCGCCGGCGACGACGGCGCGCCGCCCGCCGGCGCCGTCGTCAGCGAGCACCTGCCCGGCACCGCGGCGCGCCGCGAGCACTTCCCCGCGCGCAACCGCATCCTCGCCGGACTGACGCTCGGCACCCTGGTGATCGAGGCGGCCGAACGCTCGGGCGCGCTGATCACCGCGCGCCAGGCCGCCGAGGCCGGCCGCGAGGTGTTCGCGGTGCCCGGCTCGATCCACAACCCGCTCGCCCGCGGCTGCCACCGGCTGATCCGCGAGGGCGCGGCGCTGGTGGAGAGCGCCACCGAGGTGATCGACGCGCTCGGCCCGCTCGCCGCGGAACTGGCCGGCGACTTGCGGCACCGCCTCGCCGCCCCCATTCATGCCACAGCCGGCCCGCCGGGGCCCGCGGCCGAGCCGCTGGATCCCGACTACGAGAAGTTGTGGCAGGCGCTCGGGCACGACCCAATTCCTATGGATCGCCTGGTCGAGCGGACCGGATTGACGCCTGCGGTGCTGTCCTCCATGCTGCTGCTCATGGAGCTCGATGGCCGTGTCGCGGTCGAACACGGCCGGTACTGCCGGGTCCGCTGAGGTTCGTTCCGCATGCAGCAGCAAGCCCACCCACCGTGCGCCGCGCGCGGCGCAGGCTGAGGGACATGAAAGAAAGCATTCTGGACGTACTGCTGTACCTGTTCGAGCACTACCTCACCGCCGACGCGGACCTCTCCCGCGACCACGAGTCCCTGCAAAGCGGCGCGCTGTTCGAGGAACTGGGGCGCGCCGGCTTCAGCACGGCGGAGATCAACAAGGCGTTCGAATGGCTCGACGCGCTCGCGCGCCAGCGGCCGATGGCCGACGTGCCGCGCGCCGGCGGTCCGGTGCGCGTGTTCCACGGCGCGGAGCTGGCCAAGTTCGACGCCGACGCGCGCGGCTTCCTGATGTTCCTGGAGCAGCACGGCATCCTCGACGCCGGCCAGCGCGAGCTGGTGATCGACCGCGCGATGGCGCTGGACCAGGATCAGGTCGATCTGGACGACCTCAAGTGGGTCGTGCTGATGGTGCTGTTCAACCAGCCGGGGGCCGAGGCGGCCTACGCCTGGATGGAAAACCAGATGTTCGAGGACGACGATCCGGAGACGCTGCACTGAGGAGCGGCCGTCGGTGACCGGACGGCGCCCGCGTGCTGCGGGACGACGTGCGTCGCAGGCGTTGCAGGGAGCAAGCCCGGTCGTGCGGGCGACGCGATCCGCGAGCGGGGCGCCGGGAGCGGGAACGTCCGGCATGGGGGCTGCCGGGCGCCAGGGGACAGGCAGGGGGAGAGCGATGCACGAGTGGTTCTATCACGAGCCGGGCCAGGGCCGGCTCGGGCCGTTCGCGGCCGAAGAGATGCGCCGGCGCTACCGCGAGCGCCGCCTCCAGCGCGACACGCTGGTCTGGCGCGACGGCCTGCGCGAATGGCAGCCGCTGGAACGGGTGTTCGACGAACTGGACCTGTTCGGCGTCGAACAGGATGCCCGCCTGCCACCACCGCTGCCGGCGACCATGCCGGCGTCGCTCGGGCTGGGCGCCGCTCCGGCCATGGGCGCATCGCGCGGCGTCGGCGCCGCACCGGCCGCGACTCGCCCCGCCGCGCGCTCCGGCCTGTCCGGCTGCGCGATCGCGGCGATCGTCCTCGCGATCGGTGGCGTGGTGATGACCGGCATCCTCGCCGCGATCGCGCTGCCCGCCTACCAGGAATACACCGTGCGCGCCAAGATGCTCGGCGCGCTCGCCCCCGCATTCGCGTTGCAGCCGGCGATCGCCGAGCACGCGCTGCGCGAGGGCCGCTGCCCGGTCAACGGCGACGACGGCTTCGGCACGCCGGACAGCTACGCCACGCCCCACGTGACCGGCATCCGCATCGGCACGCTGGCCGAGACCGACCGCTGCGCCCTCGCCGTGCAGCTTCGCGGCATCGATCCCAAGGTCGACGGCCAGACCGTCGTCTTCGAAGCCGTCGCCGACGGCGACCAGTGGCGCTGGGCCTGCAGCGGCTCGCTCCCGGCCCGCTTCCTTCCCACCGACTGCCGCGACGTTCCGACCGAGTAAAGCGCCATGACGCAGTGGTACTACAGCGACTACGACCGCAACCGCCACGGCCCGGTGAGAGCCGAAGACCTCGCGATGCTGCACGCCAACGGCCAGCTCGCGCCGGAGACGCTGGTGTGGCGCGAGGGCATGAGCGAATGGCGGCCGTGGCGCGAGGTGATGGCCGAGGTCGTCGGCGGGCACGCGGCGCCCGCGCCGTCGCGCGCGAGCTTCGCGCTGGTGGAGGACGAACCGGCGCCGGCGCCCGAGCCCGCGCGCGCCAGCGCCGATCCCGGCGGCCGCAACCCCTACGAAGTGGTGCAGCCCGCGCCGCGCGCGCACGCGGCACCGGCCGATGCCGGCCGCAACCCGTACGAGGTCGTCGAGCGCTCGCCCTACGCCCCGCCGCGCGCGCATGTCGGCGGCGCCTCGACAGTGGTGCGCGACGGCCACGTGGTGTACGTCGGCTTCCTCAAGCGCTTCGCGGCCAGCATCCTCGACAACTTCGTGACCGGCATCGCCTCCTACGCGCTGCTGATTCCGCTGGTCCTGCTGATGGGCGCCAGCGCCGGCGTGCTGGTCGACGGCCAGGCGGCCGCCGGCCTCGGCGTCGGCTTCGTGGTCCTCATGTACGGCATCTCGATCGGCCTGCCGGCGCTGTATTTCGCGTGGATGCAGTCGTCCTCGACGCAGGCCTCGCTCGGCAAGATGGCGGTCGGCGTCAAGGTGGTGCGCTCCGACGGCAGCCCGATGAGCTTCGGCCGCAGCCTGCTGCGCTATCTCGCGCTGGTGCTGACGTGGGCGTTCACCTGCGGGATCGGCATGCTGGTGTCGGCGTTCATGACCGCGTTCACCGCGCGCCGGCAGTCGCTGCACGATCTGATCTGCGACACCGTCGTGGTGGACAAGTACGCGTTCACCGACCGGCCCGAACTGCAGCGCGAGGGCCTGGACGTGGTCACCATCGTGGTGATCGCACTCGGCGTGCTGCTGCTGGTGGCGATCTTCGGCCTGGGCTTCTTCGGCGCGATGATGGCCGACGCCGGCTGAGCCCGGGTCCGCGGGCGCCCGCTTGACAGGGCGCCCGCCCCGTGACACCTGTAAAAAAAGAGAGCACGACGCCACGCCCGCGGTCCGCCGCGGGCGTCGGCGTCTTGGCCGCACGCGATCTGCGCCTTTTCCCGACCTTCCAGGCGGGGCCGACAGCCCCGCGGAGCCCGCCGCCGTCATGGCCAAGAACCTCCTCATCGTCGAGTCGCCCGCCAAGGCCAAGACGATCAACAAGTACCTCGGCAAGGACTTCACGGTCCTGGCCTCGTACGGCCACGTGCGCGACCTGGTGCCGAAGGAGGGCGCGGTCGATCCCGAGCGCGGCTTCGCCATGCGCTACGACCTGATCGAGAAGAACGAGAAGCACGTCGATGCGATCGCCAAGGCGGCGAAGCAGGCCGAGGCGCTGTATCTGGCGACCGACCCGGACCGCGAGGGCGAGGCGATCAGTTGGCACATCGCCGAGATCCTGAAAGAGCGCGGGCTGCTGAAGGACAAGCCGCTGTACCGGGTGGTGTTCTCCGAGATCACCCCGCGCGCGATCCGCGAGGCGATGCAGCAGCCGCGCTCGATCTCCAGCAACCTGGTCGATGCGCAGCAGGCGCGCCGCGCGCTCGACTATCTGGTCGGCTTCAACCTCTCGCCGGTGCTGTGGCGCAAGGTGCAGCGCGGGCTGTCGGCCGGACGCGTGCAGTCGCCGGCGCTGCGCATGATCGTCGAGCGCGAGGAGGAGATCGAGGCGTTCGTCGCACGCGAGTACTGGAGCATCGAAGCCGAGTGCGCGCATCCCGGGCAGCCGTTCAGCGCCAAGCTGATCAAGCTCGACGGCCAGAAAGTCGAGCAGTTCACCATCACCGACGGCCGCACCGCCGAGGACGCGCGCGCACGCATCGTGCAGGCCGCCGGCGGCGCGCTGCACGTCACCGACGTCGCCAGCCGCGAGCGCAAGCGCCGCCCGGCGCCGCCGTTCACCACCTCGACGCTGCAGCAGGAGGCCGCGCGCAAGCTCGGCTTCTCCACCTCGCGCACCATGCGCGTGGCGCAGAAGCTGTACGAGGGCGTGACGCTCGGCAGCGAGGGCACGGTCGGCCTGATCACCTACATGCGTACCGACTCGGTCAACCTGTCGCAGGAGGCGGTGGCCGAGCTGCGCGACGTGATCGCGCGCGATTTCGGCACCCGCGCGCTGCCGGACAAGCCGAACGCGTACCAGACCAAGTCGAAGAACGCGCAGGAAGCGCACGAGGCGATCCGTCCGACCTCGGCGCTGCGCACGCCGGCGCAGGTGGCGCGCTTCCTCAGCGACGACGAGCGCCGCCTGTACGAGCTGATCTGGAAGCGCGCGGTCGCCTGCCAGATGGTGCCGGCGACGCTCAACACGGTGTCGGTCGATCTCGCCGCCGGCAGCCAGCACACCTTCCGCGCCAGCGGCACCACGGTGGTCGATCCGGGCTTCCTCGCCGTTTACGAGGAAGGCCGCGACACCAAGAGCGCCGAGGACGACGACGAAGGCCGCAAGCTGCCGCCGATGAAGCCGGGCGATCGCGTGCCGCTGGAGCGCATCCACGCCGACCAGCATTTCACCGAACCGCCGCCGCGTTTCTCCGAAGCTTCGCTGGTGAAGGCGCTGGAGGAATACGGCATCGGTCGGCCGTCGACCTACGCCTCGATCATCCAGACCCTGCTGTACCGCAAGTACGTGGAACTCGAGAACCGCCGCTTCCGTCCGACCGACGTCGGTCGCGCGGTGTCGAAGTTCCTGTCCGGCCACTTCACCCAGTACGTCGATTACGACTTCACCGCGCGGCTGGAGGACGAGCTCGACGCGGTCGCGCGCGGCGAGGAGGACTGGGTGCCGCTGATGGAGCGGTTCTGGAAGCAGTTCAAGACGCTGGTCGACGACAAGAAGGACAACATCGACCGCACCGACGCCGGTTCCGTGCGCGTGCTTGGCACCGATCCCAAGAGCGGCCGCCAGGTCAGCGCGCGCATCGGCAAATTCGGACCGCTGGTGCAGATCGGCACCAGCGAAGAGGACGAGAAGCCGCAGTTCGCGTCGCTGCGTCCCGGCCAGAGCATCTATTCGATCACGCTCGAGGAAGCGCTGGAGCTGTTCAAGCTGCCGCGCACGCTCGGCGAGAGCAACGGCGAGGAGGTCATCGTCGGCGTCGGCCGCTTCGGTCCGTTCGTCAAGCGCGGCGGCACCTACGCGTCGCTGCCGAAGGAGGACGATCCCTACGCGATCGACCTTGCGCGCGCGGTCGCGCTGATCGAGCAGAAGGAGGAGTTCGCCCGCAACCGCATCATCAAGCAGTGGGACGGCAGCGACGTGCAGGTGCTCAACGGCCGCTTCGGCCCGTATCTGAGCGACGGCGCGCGCAACGGCCGCATCCCGAAGGACCGCGATCCGGCGTCGCTCACGCTGGAGGAGGCGACGCGGCTGCTGGAGGAAACCGGCAAGCCGGTGCGCGGGCGTTTCGCGCGCAAGGCGGCCGCCAAGGCGGCACCGGCGAAGAAGGCGACCGCGCGCAAGACGGCGGCCGACGCCGCAGCGCCGGCGAAGAAGGCTGCGAAGAAAACGGCGGCACGGAAGACCGCCGCCAAGAAGGCCCCCGGCAAGACCGCCACGAAAAAGAAGGCGGGCACGGCCGCGGCGAAGACGGCGCGCAAGACCGCGACGCGGTCCGGCGCGGACGACGCGCCGTTCTGACCCGAGACGACGCACGGCGGGATCGCTGCGGCCGCGCAGCGAGGCGCGTCTCGTCGGCCGGCGTTGCATGACCGTCCGCCGCCTGCGTAGCATGCGCTCACCGATCGCCAAGGACGACCGCGATGACCGCTTCCCGCCGGAGCCGCTACGGCTCCGCCCTGATGGCCGTCTCCCTCGCACTGACAGGATGTTCCGCCGCCATGAGCAGCACCGCCGCGACCAGCCCCACCGCGCGCGAGCCGGACGACGGCGTCGAGTGGCCGTTGAAGTTCAAGGCGCATTACTTCGACGCGTATTGCTTCAGCACCTACGGATGCAAGGTGCACTACCGCGGCAGGCTGCGCGTCGACCACCCGGATGACGAGCTGCAGCCGTCATCGGAGGCGCTGGGAGACAAGTACCCGGACATCCTCGACGCCGGGATGGGCCCGATTCCGAACTTCCCGCCGCCCGCCAAGGTGAGCTGGCGCGCGAAGGACGGCACGCCGCTGGAGGCGGAGGTGGACATCGGGGAAATCTTCAGGGACGAACTGATCCGCCACCACGTCGCGCGCGAGGACGCCACGCCCAACGCGACGTCCGGCGCGCCCGGCATCATCCTCGAGGTCAACGACCGCACGATCAACGTGTACATGCGGGCGATGATCTGGCTCAAGCAACCGCGCGATCCGGAACGGCCGCACAGCAACTACCGCGACGACATCATCAAGGTCTTCAGCCGCACCTATTGAACACGGACGCTAGAACATGGGCACCATCGGAAGGCCCCCGGGCGGCGACGCCTATCCCGCCGATCGCGACGATCTGGACAGCTATCGTCGCGCGCACGCCGCGCTGGAGCAGCTTCGCGTGCCGGTGCTCGTGCGCAGCGACAACCCGCACGAGCGCCTGTTCGTCGCCGCGCTCGACGGCACCGGCAACAGTCTGTACGACGACAAGCCCGAGAACGTAGGGCGGGACTTGTCCCGCCACCGCATGCGACGCGACCTCCGGCGCGTGGAGGAGCGGCTTCAGCCGAGATCGGTCGCGGTGTCCGCACACGTCCCCGGGTCCCGCTTGTGCGGAAACGACGAGGTCGCCTCCCGCGCAGCCATCCCGGAGCTGCGTTGTTGCGCCGCCGCCCGCCGCCTGCGTAGCATGCGCTCACCGATCGCCAAGGACGACCGCGATGACCGCTTCCCGCCGGAGCCGCTACGGCTCCGCCCTGATGGCCGTCTCCCTCGCACTGACAGGATGTTCCGCCGCCATGAGCAGCACCGCCGCGACCAGCCCCACCGCGCGCGAGCCGGACGACGGCGTCGAGTGGCCGTTGAAGTTCAAGGCGCATTACTTCGACGCGTATTGCTTCAGCACCTACGGATGCAAGGTGCACTACCGCGGCAGGCTGCGCGTCGACCACCCGGATGACGAGCTGCAGCCGTCATCGGAGGCGCTGGGAGACAAGTACCCGCACATCCTCAGCGCCGGGATGGGCCCGATTCCGAACTTCCCGCCGCCCGCCAAGGTGAGCTGGCGCGCGAAGGACGGCACGCCGCTGGAGGCGGAGGTGGACATCGGGGAGATCTTCAGGGACGAACTGATCCGCCACAATCTGCAACCGCATGAGATTGCCGAGCGCGGCATCGGCCCCGGAGCGCTTCCGCAGATCATCCTCGAGGTCAACGACCGCACGATCAACGTGTACATGCGGGCGCACATATCGACGCGGGAGCTGCAGCAACCTGGCAACCGCTACAGCGACTTCCGCGCGGACCTGATCAAGGTGTTCAACCGGACCTACTGAGCACGGACGCTAGAACATGGGCACCATCGGAAGGCCCCCGGGCGGCGACGCCTATCCCGCCGATCGGGACGATCTGGACAGCTATCGACGCGCGCACGCCGCGCTGGAGCAGCTTCGCGTGCCGGTGCTCGTGCGCAGCGACAACCCGCACGAGCGCCTGTTCGTCGCCGCGCTCGACGGCACCGGCAACAGTCTGTACGACGACAAGCCCGAGAACTGGAGCGCGGTCGCCAGGATCTACCAGCAGGTCCGCGACCTGAAAGCCGCGGGCATCACACACATCGCCGGCGGCTATGTCGAAGGCACGTTCACCCAGAACGGCGTGTTGCGAACGCCCGAACGGCTCTGGGACGGGCGCTTCGCCCATACCTTCGACGAGCGCGTGGAAACGGCGTATTTCCAGTTGTGCGTGCAGGCGAAAGCCTGGCTGCGGGAAGATCCGCAGGCGCAGATCCGGATAGTCGGCATTGGATTCAGCCGCGGCGCAGAGGAGGTGGCGGCGCTGCTGCGGATGATCGAGGAGCGCGGCATTCGCGATCCGGACGAAGCCCGCTACAGCAGGGACGCCGAAGGCCTCATCACCCGCATCGAATACGCCGACCGCCCGCCGCTGGTGCCGCCGGGGAAGACCCTGCA
Organism: Vulcaniibacterium thermophilum; assembly: GCF_007923255.1. Lineage (GTDB taxonomy): Bacteria > Pseudomonadota > Gammaproteobacteria > Xanthomonadales > Xanthomonadaceae > Lysobacter_F > Lysobacter_F thermophilum. The sequence continues at coordinate 8,754 of NZ_VOHJ01000058.1, forward strand.
GGCCGCCCTGCTGTTCGATCCGGTCGCCACCGGCGCCGAGGACCACGACCGCCGGTTG
>NZ_VOHJ01000059.1 GCF_007923255.1 Vulcaniibacterium thermophilum
TGCCCGGCGGCGGCGTTTCGCGCGCGCGTTCGGCCACGCGCGGTCGCGCCGGCGGCGGCGCGCTGCGGTCCATGCCGCTCGCGCCGCGTTCGCTGCCGGCGGGCAACGGCGCGGGCAGCGGCGCGTAGTCGGATGGCGCGGCGACCGGCGGCACCTCCCCGGAACGGAGGAAGCGCTCGTGCGGCGGCTGGCGCGTCACCCAGAAGAACAGCGCCAGCCCGAGCGCCGCCGCGCCGAGGATCGCCAGCACGCCATAGCGGCCCGGGCGCCAGCCGGCGCCGCGCGGAGCGGGGGGAACGGAGGACAGGGTCATGCGGCAGGTCCCGGGTCCGAAAGCCCGATTGTCGCCATCGCCCGGCTTAAGGCCGCGCGAACGCGCCGCCATCGCCGCGGCGGGCGGGAACCCGCATAATCGCGCGTTCCTTTCCGTCCGTCCGCCGCGATGCTCGATCCCGTCCTCCTGCGCCAGCAGCCCGCCGACCTCGCCGCCCGCCTGAAGGCCGCGCGCGGCTTCGATCTCGACGCCGCCGCGCTCGAGCGCCTGGAGGCCGAGCGCAAGCAGATCCAGACCCGCACGCAGCAGCTGCAGAACCTGCGCAACACGCGCAGCAAGGCGATCGGCCAGGCCAAGGCCAAGGGCGAGGACGTCTCGGCGCTGATGGCCGAAGTCGCCGGCATAGGCGACGAGCTGAAGGCCAGCGAGGCGCGGCTGGAGGCGATCCGCGCCGAGCTCGACGCGATCGCGCTCGCCATTCCCAACCTGCCGCACGACTCGGTGCCGCACGGCCGCGACGAGAACGACAACGTCGAGCAGCACCGCTGGGGCACGCCGCGCGCGTTCGATTTCGCGGTGAAGGATCACGTCGAACTCGGCACGCCCAACGGCTGGCTCGATGGTGATGCCGCCGCGAAGCTGTCCGGCTCGCGCTTCACGGTGCTGCGCGGCCCGATCGCGCGCCTGCACCGCGCGCTGGCGCAGTTCATGCTCGACCTGCACACCGGCGAGCACGGCTACCTCGAAGCCAACGTGCCGCTGATCGTCAATGCCGACAGCATGCGCGGCACCGGCCAGTTGCCGAAGTTCGAGGACGACCTGTTCGCCACCCAGGTTGGCGAGGCGAAGCGCTACCTGATCCCGACCTCGGAAGTGCCGCTGACCAACCTGGTGCGCGACGAGATCGTCGACGACGCGCGCCTGCCGCTGCGCCTGACCGCGCATTCGATGTGCTTCCGCGCCGAGGCCGGCTCCTACGGCAAGGACGTGCGCGGCATGATCCGCCAGCACCAGTTCGAGAAGGTCGAGCTGGTCAGCATCGTGCGGCCGGAGGAGAGCTACGCCGAGCACGAGCGCATGACACGCTGCGCCGAAGTGGTGCTGGAGCGCCTCGGCCTGCCGTACCGCCGCGTGCTGCTGTGCACCGGCGACATGGGGTTCGCCGCCGCCAAGACCTACGACCTCGAGGTCTGGCTGCCCTCGCAGAACACCTATCGCGAGATCTCCTCCTGCTCCAACTGCGAGGCGTTCCAGGCGCGCCGCATGCAGGCGCGCTGGCGCAATCCGGCGACCGGAAAGCCCGAGCTGCTGCATACGCTCAACGGCTCCGGCGTCGCCGTCGGCCGCGCACTGATCGCGGTGATGGAGAACTACCAGAACGCCGACGGCTCGATCGCCGTGCCGGACGCGCTGCGCCCCTACATGGGCGGCCTGGACGTCATCCGCTGACCTGCGCGCGACGAAAAGAAACGGGCCTGCTTGCGCAGGCCCGCTGAAAGCGCCGGGCGTGGGGGAGAGAGAGGGGGAGGGGCTCCGCCCGGCGTGGGGGACGCGATGTCCGATGCCTTGGATGGCGGCGGCGCGCGGAGGTTCAACGCGTCCCGGCGAACCGTTCAGCGTGGGGTCGGCTCCGGCCTGCGCCGGAAGCCCGTGGACGCGCCCCGCCTGCGGAACGGCGCGGCCTCGTCCGCACGACAGCCGCCAGCGGAACGCTCGAGCCTGCCCCGCAGCTTTCGTTGCCACGGTGGAATGAAAGTGGCCTAATAGCGCGTGCCGTTCCGATTTTGAGGGGGTGCGCCATGCAGGACCTGAACGACCTGTACTACTTCGCGATGGTCGTCGAGCACTCCGGCTTCGCCGCCGCCGAACGCGCGCTGGGCATTCCGAAATCGCGTCTGAGCCGGCGCATCAGCCAGTTGGAGAACGACCTCGGCGTGCGCCTGCTGCAGCGCTCGACGCGCCGCTTCGCGGTGACCGAAGTCGGCATGAACGTATACCGCCATGCGCAGTCGATGCTGGCCGAGGCGCAGGCCGCGCGCGAGGTGGTGGACCGGCTGAGCGCCGAACCGCGCGGGGTGATCCGCGTCAGCGTGCCGGTCGGCCTGGCGCAGCAGATGATGCCGAAACTGCTGCCCGAGTTTCTCGCGCGCTACCCGAAAGTGCGCGTGCAGTTGCTGGTGAGCAACCGGCGGGTGGACATCATCAACGAAGGCATCGACGTCGCCCTGCGCGTGCGCACGCGGCTCGACGACGACGGCAGCCTGGTGATGCGCAGCTTCGGCCAGATCCAGGAACTGCTGGTGGCCAGCCCGCAATATCTCAAGCGGATGGGACGGCCGCAGAAGCCGGAGGATCTCACCCAGCACACCACCCTCAGCTTCAGCGAGGACGCCGAGCGCCAGCGCTGGGAGCTGCACGCGCGCGACGGCGAGGTGCGCCGGGTGGAACTCACGCCGCGCGTGATGGGCTTCGATTTCCCGATGATGATGGCGCTCGCCCAGCAGGGCGTGGGCATCACGCTGCTGCCCGAGACGATCTGCGGCGATGCGGTGCGCCGGGGCGATCTGGAAGTGGTGCTGCCCGAGTGGCGCCTGCCGCAGGGCATCTTCCACGCCGTGTTCGCCTCGCGCCGCGGGTTGCTGCCCGCGGTGCGCGTGTTCATCGACTACATGGCCGAGAAGGCGCCCGGCTTCGTCGAGACCGCGCGCCTGCAGTGCAGCGAGATCCACGGCCGCCCGTGCAAGGACGAGGAGATGAGCCGCTTCGCGGTGGGGCTGGGCTGACATCGTCCCGCTGAACCCGCCCCGCGCGGTGTCGACACGACGCCGCGCCGCCCGCATGATTACGCGGATCGGAGAGGTGGCCGAGCGGTTTAAGGCAGCGGTCTTGAAAACCGCCGTGGCAGCGATGTCACCGTGGGTTCGCTCGAACGCGCAGGACGCGCGTTCGGACGGCCGCAGGCCGCCCGCGCGCAGCGCGGGTGCGCCAGGAGGGCGCGCATCCATCCCACCCGTGGTCGGGTCGGCGATAATCGAGTCTCCGGAGAGGTGGCCGAGCGGTTTAAGGCAGCGGTCTTGAAAACCGCCGTGGCAGCGATGTCACCGTGGGTTCGAATCCCACCCTCTCCGCCATCCGAAAGACCCCCAGTGTCTTCGCATCCCGGCCCCTGCAATCGCGCCGGCTTCACCCGCATTGCACGGCGCCTCCCGGCGGTTCCCGTACAGTTCGCGCGTCGAAGCCTTCGACCGCACGCGGCCTGTCGTCGGGATCGTTGCGAGGACCGCGGCGGGCGCCGCGTCGCCCTCGAGCCGGTGACGGCCGCGCGATTGCCGGCGCGTCCGGCGCGACGCGTTCTGCGGTCGATCGTGGGTCTCTGGAGAAGGGCATGAGTGAGCTGATCGCCGGCCGCACGCTGCTGGTGGTGGAAGACGAACCCCTGCTGGGGATGCTGCTGGACGACGTGCTTTCCGACGCCGGCGCGCGCGTGCTCGGCCCTGCGGCGACGGTGGAGCGCGCGCTGGAGCTCCTCACCGCGGCGACGGGGGTCGATGCGGCGATCCTGGACGTGAATCTCGGCGGCGTGCGCAGCGACGCGGTCGCCAGCCGCCTGGAGGAGATGGGCGTGCCGTTCGTGTTCGCCACCGCCTACGGCGACGGCGCGATCGACGGCGGGCGCAGCGCGCCGGTCCTGCGCAAGCCGTACGACATCGGCGAAGTGCTGGAGACGCTCGCCCGTCTGCTGGCGGCCTGACCGCCGCCCCGTTCAAACCCGGCGCGCCCTGCGCGCATCCCACGGACTATGCTGACCGCCGTGCTCGATGCGCCCGCCGCCGCGTTTCCCGAGGCCGAAGCCGACGACGGCGCCCTGGTCCGTGCCGCCGCGCGCGGCGAGGTGGCCGCGTTCGAAGCGCTGTACCGGCGCCATGCCGGCCGCGTGCACGGCGTCATCGCGCGTCTGGTCGGCGGGGCGGGATCGCGCGCCGAGGATCTCACCCAGGAGGCCTTCGTGCGCGCGTGGCAGGCGCTGCCGGCGTTCCGCTTCGAATCGGCGTTCGGCACCTGGCTGCACCGGCTGGCGGTCAACACGGCGCTGATGGAGCTGCGCAGCCGACGCAGCCGCCCGCTGGACGAGGACGAGGAAGCGCTGGACTACGTCGGCGCCGCCGACTCGGCCGGACAACGCACCGCGTTGCGGATGGACCTCGAACGCGCGGTGGCGGGCCTGCCGCCGCGCGCGCGGGCGGTGCTGGTGCTGTACGACGTCGAGGGCTGGACGCACGAGGAGATCGCCGCGGAGCTCGGCATCGCCGTCGGCAGCTCGAAAGCGCAGTTGCACCGGGCGCGGCAGTTGCTTCGCGCCCGGCTCGGAGAAACCGCATGAACGACCACGACACCCCCTTGCCCGATGCCCTGCGCTGGCAGTTGCGCGCGCTGCGGCAGCCGCGGGAGCCGGAACGCGACCTCTGGCCCGGCATCGCCGCGCGGCTGACGCCGCAGGCGCAGGCGGCCGCGGTCCGGCGCCGGCCGCAGTGGCCCTTCGCACTGGCCGCCACGCTGGCCATCGCCGCCGCGGGCGCCTGGTTCTGGCGCGACGCCGCGCCGGTGGCGACGCCGGCGCTCGCCGAAGCGCCGCTGCAGCGCGAGGCCGACATGCTGACGCTGCAGTACCAGGCCGCCCTGCGGCAGCTGCCGCCGGCCGAAGCCAGCGCGCCGCCGCTGCGCCAGGCGATGGACGAGCTCGACCGCAGCGCCTCGCTCATCCGCGGCGCGCTCCAGCGCGACCCCGACTCGCCGCTGCTGCTGCAGCAGTTGCGCCGCACCTACACCCAACGTCTGGCGCTCGCCCAGCGCCAGGTCTATAGCTGACCCGGAGAAGCCCATGTCCCTGTTCCGCACGATCGCCACCGGTGCCGGCCTCGCGCTCGCCAGCGCCGCCGCGTTCGCCGCCACCCCGATCAACGAAACCCGTCCGCTCGACCCGCGCGGCACGCTCGAGGTCGAAAACGTCAAGGGCCGCATCGAGGTCCGCGCTTGGGACCGCCCGGAAGTCCGCATCCAGGGCTCGCTGGGGCAGGGCGTCGAGAAGCTCGAGATCGAAGGCGACCGCAGCCGGCTCGCGGTGCGCGTGCGCTACCCCAAGCGGTCCGGCTGGAACTGGGGCGAAGAGCGCAGCGAGCCGACCGAACTGCGGCTGATGGTGCCGCGGCTGGCCAGTCTCGATCTGGAGAGCGTCGCCGCCGAGGTCGACGTCGAAGGCGTCGCCTCGCGCGACCTGGCGATCGAAAGCGTGAGCGGCGACGTGCGCGTCGCCGCCGCGCCCGGCGAGGCCGACATCGAAAGCGTCAGCGGCGATCTGCACCTCACCCTCAACAGTGCGGACGTGAGCGCGCAGACGGTCAGCGGCGATCTGATGCTGCGCGGCCGCCTCGATGGCGAGGTGCACGCCGAGACCGTCTCCGGCAACGTCGACGTGTCCGTGCTGCAGTCGCGCCTGCGCCGGGTGACCGCCGCCGCGGTGTCGGGCGATGTCGTCATCCGCACCGCGCTGGCGTCCGATGCGCGGGTGAACGTCGAAACCGTCAGCGGCGACGTGCGCCTGCGCCTGCCGCGCGACGTCGCCGCCACCGTGCGCGCCGAAAGCTTCAGCGGCGATCTGCGCGCGCCGGGCGTTTCCGTGCAGCGGCCGAAGCACGGCCCGGGCGCGAGCTTCGAGCACCGCTACGGCAGCGGCAGTGCCGACGTGCGCATCGAGACGTTCTCCGGGGACGCGACGCTCGATCTGGAGTGAGCGACGGGAACGCCGGGCGGCTCGGACGCAGCCGGCCGGGCCCGTCGCCGGAGACGCCGGCCGCCGGGCGGAGATCCCGGCCCGCGCCTCGCGTAGCCACCGGCGGATCGGACGCGTGCGCTGCCCGCACGCCGCAGGCTCGTGATCCGACGCCTCGGAGCGCCCGAAGCCCATCGGAGCGCGCGTCCGAACGCGCGCTGTAAGCGGTTACCGGCCGCCGCGCCCATTGCGACCCTCGCGCGGGGCCCGTAGCCTCTCGCGGACAGGACGTCCACACGGGGGAACAGGGATGACGATTCGCGTCTTCCTCATCGACGACCACGCGCTCGTGCGCACGGGGATGCGCATGATCCTGTCGGGCGAGCCCGAGATCGCCGTCGTCGGCGAAGCGGCCAACGGCGAGCAGGCCCTGCCGCTGGTGCGCGAGCTCAAGCCCGATGTCGTGCTGTGCGATCTGCACCTGCCGGGGCTGAGCGGACTGGAACTCACCGAACGCATCGTCGCCGGCCGGCACGGCACGCGCGTGGTGATCGTCTCGGTGCTGCAGGACGGCCCGCTGCCGCGCCGGCTGCTGGAAGCCGGCGCATCGGGCTACGTCGGCAAGGGCGGCGACGCCGGCGAGCTGGTGCGCGCCGTGCGCGAGGTGGCCGCCGGCCGGCGCTTTCTCGCCAGCGAGGTGGCGCAGAAGCTGGCGTTGGCCGGCATCAGCCGCGACGGGTCGCCGTTCGACGAACTCAGCGCGCGCGAGCTGGAGGTCGCCATGCTGCTGGTGCAGGGGATGCGGCAGAACGAGATCGCGCTGCGGCTGTCGCTCAGTCCGAAGACCGTCAGCACGCACAAGAGCAACCTGTTCGACAAGCTCGGCGTCAACGACACCATCGCGCTGGCGCGGCTGGCGAAGCAGCACGGGCTGATGGCGGACGTCTCGCCGCTCTGACCGCCTCCGAACCGACACGGGCCGCCCAGGGGCGGCCCGTGTCGTGCTGCACCGCGTTCGCGGCGAGGCTCAGTCCGGCGTGGCCGGACGCGCGGCCCGCTCGCCCTCGACCGCCGCGGCGGCCGCGTCGGCCGGCTGCGCGCCCTGCGGCTCGGCCGGCAACGGGTCGAACAGGCTGCCCATCCGCGGCTCCTCCGCCGGCGTCGCCCGCTCGACATCCGGCTCGCGGCCCGGCGTTTCGTCGTCGACCGCTTCCGGCGACGGCGCGCCGACGTCGACCGCGTCCGCCGAAGCGTCGCTGGCGGACTCCACGTCCGCAACGGCGGGCGCGTCGTCGGCCGGGTGCGGCACCGTGTGCGCCGCATCCGCGGCCGCCACCGCGGCGGCCGGCACGACGTCGATCGCCGCCGTTTCGACCGCAGTGACGGCGACCGGCTCGGGCGCGGGCACCCCTTCCGGCGTGGCGTCCACCGGCGATGCGGGCGGCTCCGGGGCCGCGGCGGCAGGCGCCGGCGGCGCCTCGCTCGCCACCTGGACCGCGGGGACGCTCACCGCGGGCAACGCGAGGTCGTCGAACTCGAACTCCGGCTGGTGGCGCGACGGCGCCGCCGGCGGGGTTTCGCCCGGCTCGAGCGCGTCGTCCTCGTCGTCGAGCACGGTTTCGACGGCGGACTCGTCGCCTGCCGCGAGCAGCTCGGTGGCGGCGCCCGCCTCGGCACCGCCGCGACGGCGCCGGCGACCGCCGCGACGGCCGCGACGACGGCGCCCGCCGCCTTCGCCCGCAGCCGCG
>NZ_VOHJ01000006.1 GCF_007923255.1 Vulcaniibacterium thermophilum
GCCACGCCCGCCGCCGCACCGACCGCGCCGCAGCCGTCGGCGACGCCCGCGCCCGGCGCCGATGCCGCGCGGGCGCCGACGCCCGGGGTTTCGCTGATCGGCGAGTTCGCCGGCGGCGGCGTGCGCCTGTCGGTGCGCAGCGATGGCGCGTTCGAACTCGCCCAGGGCGCGGAACGCGTGGAGGGCACCTGGGCGGTGGAGGACGACGGCCGCGTGCTGCGCCTGGATCCGAACAGCAAGGCGCAGGCCGACCGCGTGTTCGACGTGGTCTCCGCCGACACGCTGCGCGCGCGCGGCGAAGCCGGCGTGCTGACGCGCCAGCCGGCGGAGTGAGGCGATGGGCCGCTGGCGACCGCCGCCGGAATCCAGCACCGCGCTGATCACCCGCGAAGGCCATGCGCGGCTGAAGGCCGAGCTGGACGAGCTGTGGCGCGTGCGGCGGCCGGATGTCGTCCGGGCGCTCGCCGCCGCCGCGGCCGAAGGCGACCGCTCGGAGAACGCCGAGTACACGTATCGCAAGAAGCAGCTCGGCGAGATCGACCGCCGCGTGCGCTACCTCAGCAAGCGGCTGGAAGCGCTGAAGGTGGTCGATGCCGCGCCCGCCGACCGCGAGGCGGTGTTCTTCGGCGCGTGGGTGGAGATCGAGCGCGTCAGCGACGGCGAAGTGCAGCGCTACCGCATCGTCGGCCCGGACGAGACCGACCCGAAGCTCGGCTACATCAGCATCGATTCGCCGCTCGCGCGTTCGATGCTGAAGAAGCGCATCGACGACGAGTTCGACGCGCAGTTGCCGGGCGGGCCCGAACGGTTCGTGATCGTCGACGTGCGCTACGGCGCGGGGGACTGAGCGCGCTCGCGCGCGCCCAGGCGGTTGATCCAGGTATTCGAAGGCAGCGGATGACGAGCGAACGCCGACAGCTGGACGCCATCGCCGACGCCCTGCTCGCACCCGGCCGGCAGGCGCAGCGCGAACGTGCCGCGCGCCTGCGCCTGCGGCGGAAACGGCAGCGCAAGCTGTCCGGCGCCGGCGCGATCCTGGGCGTGTCGGTCGGCGGCGTGACCGGCCATGCCGTGAGCGGGCATCTGTTCCCGGGCAACGTCATCGGCGTGTTCGTCGGTGGACTGGCCGGCCATCTGCTTGCCGCCATCCGCCCGGCCGGCGAGTAGGCGCGCTTCACTGCAGCGTGATCGGTGCGGCGATCGCCGCGGCTTCGCTGCCGGGTTGCGGGCGTTGCTGCAGGGCGTCGATCAGCGTCTGCGTGAACACCTCGACGTCGTCCGGCTTGCGGCTGGTGATCAGGATGCCGTCGCGCACGACCGGACTGTCCTCCCAGTGCGCGCCGGCGTTCTCGAGATCGCGCCGCAGCGAGGGCCATGAGGTGACGCGCCGGCCTTCGACCAGACCGGCGTCGATCAGCGTCCACGGGCCGTGGCAGATCGCCGCCACCGGCTTGCCCTGGGCCGCCATGCGGCGGACGAACTCGATCGCCTCCGGGTGCTGGCGCAGCGTATCGGGGTTGATGACGCCGCCCGGCAGCACCAGCGCGTCGTAGTCCTTCGGTTCCACCTCGGCGAGCGCGGCCTCGGCGTCGACGGTCTGGTGCCACTCGCCGTGCTGCCAGCCCCGGATCGGCCGCTTTTCCAGCGAGACCACGTCCACCCGCGCGCCCGCTTCTTCCAGCAGGCGGCGTGGGCCGGTGAGCTCGGAATACTCGAATCCGTCGGTGGCGAGGATCGCCACCGTGCGTCCATCCAACTGCATCGTCATCGCCGGCACCTGCGCTTGCGGGCGCTGCGCCCGCCGGCGCATCGCAGCATGCGCGGCGAAAAGGAGCCGTGAACCGTCAGTCGCGATCCCCGCCGGTGCGCGCGCTGCGCGCGGCGAGTTCGGCCTCGACGAGCGTGGCGGCGTCGGGCGTGTCGCCGAGCAGCACCGGCCCGCTGCGGCGGACGCCGCGTTCTTCGGGCCGATCGACGTAGGCGCCGCCCTCGTCGAGCGCGCGACGCCGGGCGATCAGCGCACCGGTGAGCAGGTTCCAGCTCAGCTCGAACGCGTCGTGCGCGTTGGTCCGCGAGTAGAAGGTGGCGTCCAGACCGATCAGCCGCAGCGCGCCGCGCGCCGGATCCCAGCGGTAGCGGTAGGTGCCCTGCGTCGCGGTGGTGCCGCCGACCAGCTCCTCCAGGATCAGCACGCCTTTCCGCGTCGCCCGCAGTGCGGGCGGGCCGAGGCCGCCCATCTCGAACGTCTCGCGACCGACCACGCCGCGCGACCCGTCGGCACGGGTGGCGAGCACGACCAGCTCGTAGGCGCTGCCGGTGTCGCCGACGAACGCGGTATCGGCCCGGCCGTCGGCGGTGAGGTCGGCATCGACGCGGGCCTCGATCCGGCTGCCGGGCGGCAGGTGCGCGAGCAGGTCGCCGTCTTCGGCCACGGCCGGCGCCGCAAGCGCGCCGCCGGTCAGCAACGACGCGAACATCGCGATGGTGCGCATGGGCCTCTCCCTGTCAGGCGAGGCCGGGCACCTCGCCGTACAGATCATGCTCGTCGCTGCCGAGAATTTCGACATCGACGAACTGGCCGGGCCGCAGCCCCGCCGCCGCGCCGTTCTGGATCTGCACCAGGCCGTCGATCTCGGGCGCATCGGCCTTCGAGCGCGCGATCGCGAGCTCGCCGTCGATGGCATCGACCAGGCAGCGCTGCACGGTGCCGACCTTCGCTTCCAGCCGCGCGGCGGAGATCTCCGCCTGCCGCTCCATGAAGCGCGCCAGGCGTTCCTCCTTGACCTCGTCCGGCACCGGATCGGGCAGCGCGTTCGCGGCCGCGCCCTCGACCGGCGAGTAGGCGAACGCGCCGACGCGGTCGAGCTGCGCTTCGTCGAGGAAGTCGAGCAGCGCCTCGAACTCCTGCTCGGTCTCGCCGGGGAAACCGACGATGAAGGTGCTGCGGATCGTCAGCTCCGGGCAGGTCGCGCGCCAGCGCTGGATGCGCTCGAGCGTTTTCTCCACCGCGCCCGGCCGCTTCATCAGCTTGAGGATGCGCGGGCTGGCGTGCTGGAACGGGATGTCGAGGTACGGCAGCACCCTGCCCTCGGCCATCAGCGGGATGACCTCGTCGACGTGCGGGTACGGGTAGACGTAATGCAGGCGGGTCCACACGCCGAGTTCGGCAAGACCCTCGCACAGCGCGGTCATGCGCGTGGCGTACGACCGGCCGCGCCACTCGCGTTCGGCGTAGCGCAGGTCCACGCCGTAGGCGCTGGTGTCCTGCGAGATGACCAGCAGCTCCTTCACCCCGCCCATCGCCAGCTTCTCGGCCTCGCGCAGCACCTCGTCGACCGGGCGCGAGACCAGGTCGCCGCGCATCGACGGGATGATGCAGAAGCTGCAGCGGTGATTGCAGCCCTCGGAAATCTTCAGGTAGGCGTAGTGCTTCGGCGTCAGCTTGATGCCGGCGGCCGGCACCAGGTCGAGGAACGGATCGTGCTTCGGCGGCAGCGCGGCGTGCACCGCATTCATCACGCTGGCGTAGTCCTGCGGGCCGCTGATCGCCAGCACGTCCGGATGCGTCTCGCGGATCAGCTCCGCGCGCTTGCCGAGGCAGCCGGTGACGATGACCTTGCCGTTCTCGGCGAGCGCCTCGCCGATCGCGTCGAGCGATTCCTCCACCGCGGCGTCGATGAAGCCGCAGGTGTTGACCACGACGACGTCGGCGTCGTCGTAGCTCTGCACGATGTCGTAGCCCTCGACCTTGAGCTGGGTGAGGATGCGCTCGGAATCGACCAGCGCCTTCGGACAGCCGAGGCTGACGAAACCGACTTTCGGGTTCTGTACGGACATGGAGGCGACCGCGGGTGGGGCTCGGGGCGGTCGGACGACGGCCCGGTGCGGGCTGCGGCGGGCGCAGCGGGGTGCGGATTATAGCCGCGGCGGCAGCGCCGGACCGACGGCCGCGCCCGCGCCATGAACGTGGCGCCCGTCCGGCGCGCGACGGCGGGTGGCCACGATGCCGCGCCCGCCACGCCCGCGCTCACTACACTGGCCCACTCCAGCGAGGACACCTGCCCATGGGTCAATGGACCGAACTCGACACCCCGCATGGCCGCATCGGCGCCTGGCGCGCGGATGCGGCGTCGCCGACCGGACGCGCGGTGGTGGTGATCCAGGAGATCTTCGGCGTCAACGCGCACATCCGCGATGTCGCCGACCGCTTCGCCGCCGCCGGTCTCACCGCACTGGCGCCGTGCGCGCTCGACCCGGTGGAACCCGGCGTCGAGCTGGACTACGACGAGGCGGGCATCGCGCGCGGCCGCGCGCTGGTGGCCGAGCTCGGTTTCGAGCGCGCGGTGGACGCGGTGGGCGCGGCGGCGGAGACATTGCGCCGCGAGGGCCTGGCGGTCGGCGCGGTCGGCTTCTGCTGGGGCGGCACGGTGGCGTTCCTGGCGAACACGCGGCTCGGGCTGCCGGCGGTGAGCTACTACGGCGGCCGCAGCGTGCCGTTCCTCGACGAGCCCGCACGCGCGCCGCTGCTGTTCCACTTCGGCGAACGCGACCCGATCATCCCGCCCGAGCACCGCGAACTGCACCGACAGAAGCAGCCGCAGGCCGAGTTCCACGTCTATCCCGCCGGCCACGGCTTCAACTGCGACCGCCGCGGCGACTTCGACCCCGAAAGCGCCGCGCTGGCGTGGACGCGCACGCTCGAGTTCTTCGCGAGGCATCTGCGGTGAGCGGCTGGACGCTGCACCCGCAACTGGCGGCCGACACCCACGCGGTGGCGTCGTGGCCGCTGTGCGAGCTTCTGCTGATGGACGATGCGCAGTATCCGTGGCTGATCCTGGTGCCGCGCGTGGACGGCGCGCGCGAGCTGATCGACCTGGCGCCCTCCGACCGGCACCGGCTGCTGGACGAGATCGCCCGCGCCAGCCGCCTGCTGCAGACCCTGTTCGCGCCCGACAAGCTCAACGTCGCCGCGCTCGGCAACGTGGTGCCGCAGTTGCACGTGCACGTGATCGCGCGCTTCCGCGACGACCCCGCCTGGCCGCGACCGGTGTGGGGCGTGCATCCGCCGCGGCGCCATGCGGCCGAGGCGCTGGAGACGATGCTGCGGCGCCTGCGCGCGGCGGCGGATGCGCCGTGAACGCGGCACGGATCGAACCGCTCGGCGACCACGGCTGGTGCGCGGTGCTGGGCGAACGCATCGACGCGGCGCTGAACGCCCGCGTGCACGCGCTCGCCGCGCGGCTGCGCGAACGCGCGCCGGCCGGGGTCGAGGACATCGTGCCGGCGTACGCGTCGCTGGCGGTATGTTTCGACCCCGAGCGCGCCGACGCCGACGCCGTGCGCGCGGCGATCGCCGACGCGCTTGCGGCGACCGCCGGCGGCGGAACGCCCGCATCGCCTGCGGCCGATGCGCGCGAGATCGAGATCCCGGTCGTCTACGGCGGCGAAGCGGGCCCGGATCTCGCCGACGCGGCGGCCGCGCTCGGGCTGACGCCCGAAACGCTCGCCGCGCGGCATGCCGCCGGCACGTACACGGTGGCGATGCTCGGCTTCGCGCCGGGCTTTCCCTACCTCATCGGCCTCGACCCCGCGCTCGCCCTGCCCCGCCTGCCCACGCCGCGCACGCGCGTGCCGGCCGGCAGCGTGGCGATCGGCGGCGCGCAGACCGGGCTGTATCCGCGCGAAAGCCCGGGCGGCTGGCGGCTGATCGGACGCACGCCGCTGCGGGTGTTCGACCCCGCACGCGCGCCGCCGGCGCTGCTCGCGCCGGGCGATCGCGTGCGCTTCCGTGCGGTGGCGCCGGACGCGGTCGCCCGGGACGACGGCGTGCCCGCGCCCGCCGTGCCCGCGACGGCGCGCGCGATGCGGGTGCTGCGGCCGGGTCCGCTCACCACCGTGCAGGATGCCGGTCGCATCGGATGGCGCCACCTCGGCGTGGGCCGGGCGGGCGCGCTCGATCCGGACGCGGCCGCGCTCGCCAACGCGCTGGTGGGCAATCCGCCGGACGCCGCCGTGCTCGAGCTGACGCTGCAGGGCCCCACGCTCGCGCTCGACGTTCCGGTGCGCGTCGCGCTGTGCGGCGCCGCGGTGGAGGCGCGCTTCGAGGACGCCCACGGCAGGACCGCGCACGTGCCCGGCGGACGGCCGGTCGCGCTGCCGGCGGGAATCCTGCGCCTCGGCGCCCTGCGCGGCGGCGCGCGCGCCTGGATGGCGATCGCGGGCGGAATCGACGTGCCGCCCGTGCTGGGCAGCCGCAGCACCGACCTGCGCGGCGGATTCGGCGGTGTGGCCGGACGCGCGCTGCGCAGCGGCGACGTCCTGCCGCTCGGCGAGTCGCGGGCGCCCGCCGCGGATGCGCCGCACGCACCGGCCTGGTGGATCGACCCCTGCGACGACGAGGACGCGCCCGTGCGCTTCGTGTCCGCACGGACCGGGGACGCCGCGGCGCTCGCGGCCCGCGCGTGGCGCGTGGATCCGCGCAGCGACCGTCAGGGCGTGCGGCTGGCGGGCGAGGCGCTGCCCGCGGCCGCGCACGACGGCGTGTCCGCGCCGGTGGTGCCCGGCACGATCCAGCTTCCCCCCGACGGCCGCCCGATCCTGCTGCTCGCCGATGCGCAGACCACCGGCGGTTATCCGGTGCTGGGGCACGTGATCGCCGCCGACCTGCCGCGGCTTGCGCAGTTGCGCCCGGGCGACGCGCTCGCGCTGCTGCCGGTCGATGCCGGCACCGCGGCGGCGGCGTGGCGCGAGCGCCGCGCGCGTCGGGCGCGGCTGGCGGTCGCCATCGCCATGCGCCTCGAGCGCGACGCGCATCCGTGACCTCCGGCGATTGCCGCGCGGGGGCCGATTCCCTAGGCTCGGCGCGGCATGCGCATCGACCTCAACTGCGACCTCGGCGAAGGCTGCGGCGACGACGCCGCGATCGTGCCGTGGATCAGCTCCGCCAGCATCGCCTGCGGCGGTCATGCCGGCGACGAGGCGACGATGCGGGCGACGCTCGCGCTGTGCCGGACGCACGGGGTCGCGGCCGGTGCGCATCCCGGCTATCCCGACCGCGAGCACTTCGGCCGCCGCGAGCTCGACCTGTCGCCCGGGGCGCTGCGCGAGACGCTGCTGGCGCAGATGGCGCGGCTGCGCGCGGTCGCCGGCGCCGAGGGCGTGCGGCTCGCGCACGTGAAGCCGCACGGCGCGCTGTACAACCGCGCCGCGCGCGATGCCGGGGTGGCCGCCGTGGTGGTCGAAGCCGTGCGCGCGTTCGATCCGGCGCTGACCCTCTACGCGCTGTCCGGCTCCCTGCTGGCCGAGACCGCGGCGCACGCGGGCTTGCGGGTGGCGCACGAAGCCTTCGTCGAGCGCGGCTACGGCGCCGATGGCCACCTGCTGCCGCGCGGCACGCCGGGCGCGGTGCTGGACACGGTCGACGCGGCGGTGGCGCAGGCGCGGGCGCTGCTGCGCGGCGCCCTGCGCGCCCGCGACGGCACGAAGCTTGCGATCCGCGCCGACACCCTCTGCCTGCACGGCGACCGCCCCGACGCTGCGGCGTTCGCCCGCGCGCTGCGCGAAGCGCTCGGGAACGACGGCGTCGCGGTCCTGCCTTTCGGAGCATCCGCATGAACTACTGGCCCCTGCTCGGCGTCGCCGCGGTGGTGCTCGGCTTCGCGCTGCGCCTGAACCCGGCGCTGGTGGTGGTCGCCGCCGGTTTCGTCACCGGGCTTGCCGCGAAGCTCTCGCCGCTGGAGGTGCTCGACATCCTCGGCCGCGCCTTCACCGAGAAGCGCTACCTGCTGCTGCTCCTGCTGACGCTGCCGGTGGTCGGCCTGCTGGAGCGCCACGGATTGAAGGAACACGCGCAGGCGTGGATCGCGAAGCTGCGTGGCGCGACGTTCGGGCGGCTGCTGATCGTCTACCTGTTCCTGCGCCAGCTCAGCGCCGCGCTCGGCCTGACCAGCCTCGGCGGCCATCCGCAGACGGTGCGGCCGCTGCTGGCGCCGATGGCCGAAGGCGCGGTCGAAGCGCGCCACGGCCCGCTGCCGGAAGCCGAGCGCGAGCGCGTGCGGGCGATGTCGGCGGCCACCGACAACGTCGGCCTGTTCTTCGGCGAGGACATCTTCATCGCGTTCGGCGCGGTGCTGCTGATGCAGGGCTTCTTCGCCGACCACGGCATCCGCCTGGAGCCCCTGCAGATCGCGCTGTGGGGCATTCCGACCGCGATCTGCGCGTTCCTCATCCACGCCTTCCGCGTGCGGCGCTTCGAGCGGCGTCTGGCGGCGCGACTGGCGGACCGCGCGTGATCGCCCTCACCCACGCCTACTGGCTGCTGGGCGGCTACGTCGCCGCGCTCGCCTGGCGCGGCTGGCGCGACCGCGGCAACCCGCGCCGCCACACCACCGCGCTGTTCTGGGCGCTGCTGGCGCTGGTGCTGCTGGCCGGCGAGGGGCTGCCGCCGCGGCTGGCCGGGCTGATCGTGGTGACGCTGGCGCTGCTTGCCGGCCTCGGCGGCCTGCGCATGGGCCGCTATGCCGAAGCGAGTGCGGAGGCGAAACGCGCCGAAGCCGCGCGGCTCGGCAACCGGCTGTTCTGGCCGGCGCTGCTGATCCCGCTGCTGACGCTGGCCGGCGCGCTGGGCCTGAAGCACGTGCGCCTGGGCGATGCGCCGCTGCTGGAAACCGCGAACGTCACCCTGATCGCGCTGGCGATCGCCTGCGTGATCGCGCTGGCGGCCGCGTGCCGGCTCACCCGGCAGTCGCCGTGGAGCGCGGTCGAGCAGTCGCGCCGGCTGGTGGACGCGATCGGCTGGGCCGCGCTGCTGCCGCTGCTGCTGGCCACGCTCGGCAGCGTGTTCGAGGCCGCGGGCGTGGGCCAGGCGGTGGCGGGCTTGGTGCGCGCGGTGATCCCGGTCGACAACCCGTTCGTGGTGGTGCTCGCCTATGCGCTCGGCATGGCGCTGTTCACCCTCATCATGGGCAACGCGTTCGCGGCGTTCCCGGTGATGACCGCCGGCATCGCGCTGCCGCTGCTGGTGCAGCAGCACGGCGCCGAACCGGCCTCGCTGGCCGCGATCGGCATGCTCTCCGGCTACTGCGGCACGCTGATGACGCCGATGGCCGCCAACTTCAACATCGTGCCGGCGGCGCTGCTGGAGCTGAAGGATCCGTATGCGGTGATCCGCGCGCAGTGGGCCACCGGCGCGCTGCTGCTCGCCTGCAACGTGGTGCTGATGTACGTGGTCGTGTTCCGATGAACGAGCCGCTTCCCACCGTGCTGCTGACCGGCTTCGAGCCGTTCGGCCGCGATGCCCTCAACCCGAGCTGGGACGCGGTGCGCCGCCTCGAAGACGAAGTGATCGCCGGGCACCGGATCGTTGCCACCTGCCTGCCGGTGGAATTCGGACGCTCGCTCGCCGTGCTGCGCACGCACGTCGAGCGCCTGCGCCCGGCGCTGGTGCTCGCGGTCGGCCTGGCCGGCGGGCGCGCGGCGATCTCGCTCGAGCGCGTGGCGATCAACGTCGACGACGCGCGCATCCCCGACAACGCCGGCCGCCAGCCGGTCGATGAACCGGTCGATCCGGCCGGGCCGGCCGCCTGCTTCGCGCGCCTGCCGCTGAAGGCGATGCTCGCCGCGCTGCGCGAAGCCGGCATTCCGGCCGAGGTCTCGCAGACCGCGGGCACGTTCGTCTGCAACCACGTCTTCTACGGGCTGATGCGCCTGCTCGAAGGCAGCGGCGCGCGCGGCGGTTTCATCCACGTTCCGTATTGCCCTTCGCAGGCGGCGTACCATCCGGGCGCGCCGAGCATGGCGCCGGAGACGGTCATGGAGGCCTTGCGCATCGCGGTGCGCGTGGCGCTCACGGTCGAACACGATCTGCGCCTGACCGCCGGCGCCGAACACTGAAACAGGAGTACGCCCATGCGCCGCATCCTTGCCGCCCTCGCGCTCGCGCTCGCCTTCGCCGTGCCCGCCCAGGCCGGCCTGTTCGAGAAGAAGCCCGAGACCGTCGCCGAAGAGGCCGCGCAGGCCGGCCTGCCGGCGGTGACGGTCTGGGTCGAGACCTCGTGGGGCTTCCGCACCCAGGGCGCCGCCAATGCGCTCAACCGCGCGCACCAGGCCTTCGCCCGCCACGGCTACAAGGTCGTGAGCGTGGAGCCCTACATCGAGAACGGCGATCTGCAGGGCTTCTTCGTCACCTACCAGAAGCCCTGAGCGCTCACGTCTTCGGCAGCGTGACGCCGCGCTGGCCCTGGTACTTGCCGCCGCGGTCCTTGTACGAGGTCTCGCACACCTCGTCCGACTGGTAGAACAGCATCTGCGCGACGCCCTCGCCCGCGTAGATCTTCGCCGGCAGCGGCGTGGTGTTGCTGAACTCCAGCGTCACGTGGCCTTCCCACTCGGGCTCCAGCGGCGTGACGTTGACGATGATCCCGCATCGCGCGTACGTGCTCTTGCCCAGGCACACCACCAGGACGTCGCGCGGAATGCGGAAGTACTCGACCGTGCGCGCCAGCGCGAACGAGTTCGGCGGGATGATGCAGACGTCCGACTCGACGTCGACGAAGCTCTTCGGATCGAAGTTCTTCGGATCGACGATGGTCGAATTGATGTTGGTGAAGACCTTGAACTCGCGCGAGCAGCGCACGTCGTAGCCGTAGCTCGACGTGCCGTAGCTGACGATCGGGTGGCCGTCGGCGGCGCGTTTCACCTGGCCGGGCTCGTACGGCTCGATCATCCCGTGCTGCTCGGCCATCCGCCGGATCCAGCGGTCGCTCTTGATGCTCATACCCGTCCCCACGGCCCCGGCGGGCCGGAAAAGGGCGGATTGTACGGTAGCGCCGCGGCCGCGGCGGGGCTCAGAGCAGGCTGGTGGGAATCGGCCGCCCGGCGCGCGGCCGCGCCTGCAGCGCCTCCACCAGCCGGCGCGCGGCGCCGCGGTATGCCTGCGCGGCCGCCGATGCCGGCTGCGCGGCCACGATCGGCACGCCCGCGTCGGACTGCTCGCGGATGGCCACGTCCAGCGGCAGGCTCGCCAGCAGCGGCACACCGTACTGCGCCGCCATCCGCTCGCCGCCGCCGGTGCCGAACACGTGCTCGGCATGGCCGCAGTTCGAACACACGTGCACGGCCATGTTCTCGATCAGGCCAAGCACGGGCACGTTGACCTTCTCGAACATGCGCAGCGCCTTGCGCGCATCCAGCGTGGCGATCTCCTGCGGCGTGGTCACGATCACCGCGCCGGCGACCGGGATCTTCTGCGCCAGCGTCAGCTGGATGTCGCCGGTGCCCGGCGGCAGATCGACCACCAGCACGTCCAGATCGTCCCAGCGGCTGTCGAGCAGTTGCGTCAGCGCCGAGGTCGCCATCGGCCCGCGCCAGATCATCGGCGTATCGGCGTCCACCAGCAGGCCGATCGACATCGCCTGCAGGCCGTGCGCGCGCATCGGCTCGATCGTCTTGCCGTCGGGACTGTCGGGACGGCCGCTCAGGCCGAGCATGGTCGGAATGCTGGGGCCGTAGATGTCGGCGTCGAGCACGCCCGCGCGCCACCCGTCCTGCGCCAGCGCGAGCGCGAGGTTGACCGCGGTGGTGGACTTGCCGACACCGCCCTTGCCCGAGGCGACCGCCACCAGATTGCGCACGTTGGCGAGCGGCGACAGACCGGGCTGGACGGCGTGGGCGGGCAGACGAGGCATTCTCGTTCGGCGTGTCCGGAGGGGACGGCAGCATACCGCGCGGCGCACCCGCGCTCGCGGTCGCGGCACATCCCGCAAAACGTCCGTCGCAGCCGGAGGGTGCCGGTCCTGCTGCGGCCGCGGCCACAGACCGGCGCTCGCGGCGGGCCCGGATCGGCACCCACGCGCGCCCGCCAGGCTGCGACCGCCAGCGGCTGGGCCTGAGGAGCCCATACGGCGGGATCGGATGCCTTCGCAGCCCGCCGGCGCGCCGTTCGGACACCGCCTCGCGGCCGCTGCAGGATTCCCGGAGCGCCGCGTGGCGTCTTGCACCCTCGAATCCGCGCCGTGCCGCCCCCACCTCGGCTGCTCAGCCCTGGGATCCGCCGCCCATGTCCAAAGCCCCGATCGGCTCGCTGCGCGCGCTGTTGCCCTTCGTGAAGCCGCACCGCGGCCTGCTGGCCGCCTGGCTGCTGGCGCTGGCCGCGTCCAGCACCGCCACGCTCAGCCTGCCGGTGGCGTTCCGGCAGATGATCGACCACGGTTTCGCCGGCGGCGGCGCGGCGATCGACCGCGTGTTCCTGCTGCTGTTCGGCGTGGCGGTGGCGCTCGCGCTGGCGACCGCGGCGCGCTTCTACTTCGTCTCGCTGCTGGGCGAGCGCGTGGTCGCCGACCTGCGCCGCAAGCTCTACGCGCACCTGCTCGAACTCGACGCCGGCTTCTACGACCGCACCCGCAGCGGCGAGCTGGTGTCGCGCCTGACCGCCGACGCCGAGCTGCTGCGCAGCGTGGTCGGCTCGAGCATGTCGGTGGCGCTGCGCAGCACGGTGACGGTGGTCGGCAGCCTGGTGATGCTGTTCGTCACCAGCCCGCGGCTGGCGAGCTACGCGCTGATCGGCATTCCGCTGGCGGTGCTGCCGATCGTGGCCGGCGGGCGCCGGCTGTCGAAGATCTCGCGCGCCAGCCAGGACCGCATCGCCGACGCCAACGCGATCGCCAGCGAGACGCTCGGCGCGGTGCGCACCGTGCAGGCGCACGCGCGCGAGCCCTACGAGCGCGGCCGGTTCGAGAGCGCGATCCGGGTCGCGATCGCCACCGCGCGCAAGCGCATCACCGTGCAGGCGCTGGTCACCGCGGTGGCGATCGTGCTGATCTTCGGCGCGATCACGCTGGTGCTGTGGTCGGGCGCGCACGACGTCGTCGCCGGTCGCATGAGCGGCGGCACGCTGGCGCAGTTCGTGCTGTACGCGCTGATCGGCGGCGGCTCGGTGGGCGCGCTCGCCGAGGTGTGGAACGAGCTGCAGCGCGCCGCCGGCGGCATGAGCCGGATCGGCGAGCTGTTGGCCGAGACGCCGCAGGTGCGCGCGCCGGCGCAGCCGCAGCGGCTGCCGAAGCCGCTGCGCGGCGGCATCGCGTTCGAACGCGTCACCTTCCACTACCCGCAGCGGCCCGATCTGCCGGCGCTGGAGGACTTCAGCCTGCGCGTGCGGCCGGGCGAGACGGTCGCGCTGGTCGGCCCGTCCGGCGCCGGCAAGAGCACGGTGTTCTCGCTGCTGCTGCGCTTCCACGATCCGCAGGCCGGCAGCATCGCCATCGACGGCCACGACCTGCGCACGCTCGATCTGACAGCGTTGCGCGAGGCGATCGCGCTGGTGCCGCAGCAGCCGACCATCTTCGCCGCCAGCGCGCGCGAGAACATCCGCTACGGTCGCCTCGACGCCGACGAGGCCGCGATCCACCACGCGGTGCGCGCCGCGCACGCGGCCGACTTCATCGACGCCCTGCCGCAGGGCCTGGACACCGAGCTCGGCGAGCGCGGCGCGCGCCTGTCAGGCGGCCAGCAGCAGCGCATCGCGATCGCCCGCGCGCTGCTGAAGGATGCGCCGATCCTGTTGCTCGACGAGGCCACCAGCGCGCTCGACGCGCACAGCGAGCGCGCGGTGCAGCAGGCGCTGGAGACGCTGATGGAAGGCCGCACCACGCTGGTGATCGCGCACCGTCTGGCGACGGTGCTGAAGGCCGACCGCATCGTGGTGATGGACCGCGGCCGCATCGTGGCCGAGGGCACGCACGAGGCGCTGATGGCGCAGGGCGGCCTGTATGCCGAGCTGGCGCGGCTGCAGTTCCTCGACGCCGCCGCGCCCGCCTGAGGCCGGGCCGCGGCGGACGGTCAGCGCTGCCGCGCCACGACGGCCTGCGCGCCGCCTGCGGCCTTGGCGGTGTCGGCCTCGACGTGGCTGCAACGCTTCTGACAGGCACCGGCAAGCAACAGGAGGAGCACGTAGATCCCTGCTTTCATGGTGGGGTTTCCTGGACAGGCACGGAGGGGAGGCTGTGCGCTCGCCACGCAGGCAAGCGCCTGCCTGGCGCTGAACAGTGCGCGAACGCCTGTCCATGCCGCGTGACGCCCGTCACCACAAGACCGCTACGAACTGCAAGAAAGCATCGAACACCCCGGCCGGTCGCGCGCCCAGTCGGGCCGCCGCTGGGCGAACGCCTCGCGGCCCGGTTGATCGTCGTAAGGCCGGCGCATCACGTCGAGGAGTTCGTCGATGCCGCCCGGATCGCCCTGCTCCGCGCGGTCGATCGCCTGCTGCGCCAGATAGTTGCGCAGCACGAAGCGCGGATTCGCGCGCCGCATGCGCTCGTGGCGCGCCTCCGGCGGCAGCGGGTCCTCGCGCAGACGCGCGGCGTAGCCGTGCAGCCAGTCGAGCAGCGCCGGCGCGTGCGCCTCGCGCCGGGCGGCGTCGTAGAAGGCCTCTTCGAAAGGTGCGAGCGACGGCGCCTGCGGATCGAACCGCAGCAGCGCGCGGAACCACAGCGTCATGTCCACTTCGGCCAGCGCCAGCAGTCGTTCGAGCGCGCGTTTGCGCTCGACGTCCTCGTCGTTCGCCTCGGAAAGGCCGAGCTTGCGCGCGACGTTGTCGCGGTCGGCGGCGACGTAGGCGTCCACATAGCGCTGCATGCCCGCATGCAACGGCTCGAGCGATGCGAACAGCGGCGCGATGGCATTCGCCAGTTGCCCCAGGTTCCAGTACGCCACCGCCGGCTGCTGGCCGAAGCGGTAGCGGCGGGTATGGCGGTCGGTGGTGTTGGGCGTCCAGTCCGGGTCGTAATCGTCGATCCAGCCGTACGGGCCGTAGTCGATGGTCAGACCGAGGATCGACATGTTGTCGGTGTTCATCACTCCATGCACGAAGCCGACCCGCATCCATTCGGCCATCAGCCGCGCGGTGCGCTCGCAGACCTCGCCGAACCAGTCGCCGAGTACGGTTTCGGTGATGTCGGCCCCTTCCGGCGCCAGGTGCGGGAAGTCGCGGCGGATGCAGAAGCGCGTAAGCGCCCGCAGCAACGCGATCTCGCCGCGCGCGGCAGGCAGTTCGAAGTGGCCGAAGCGGATGAACGAGGGCGCGACGCGGCACACCACCGCGCCCGGCTCCTCGCGCGGATGGCCGTCGTAGAAGATGTCGCGCACCACGCCCTCGCCGGTGGCCACCAGGCACAGCGCGCGCGTGGTCGGCACGCCGAGGTGGTGCATCGCCTCGCTGCACAGGAATTCGCGGATCGACGAACGCAACACGGCGCGACCGTCGGCGAAGCGCGAGTACGGCGTCGGCCCGGCGCCCTTGAGCTGCAGTTCCCAGCGCTCGCCCGCCGCGGTGACGGCCTCGCCGAGCGTGATCGCGCGCCCGTCGCCGAGCTGCCCGGCCCAGGCGCCGAACTGGTGGCCACCGTAGTTGGTGGCATACGGCTGCATGCCGGGCAGCAGTTCGTTGCCGGCGAACACGCGCGCGAAGCGCTCGCCGGTCACGTCCGCCTCGCCGAGCCCCAGCGCCGCCGCCATCTCGCGCGACCACGCCAGCAGCTTCGGCGCACGCACCGGCGTCGGCCTCACGCGCGAGAACAGCGCGCCGCGCACCTCGCGCACGCCCGGCCGCTCCTCGTGCTCGCCGGGCAGCTCACGCACGAATGCATTGTCGAAGTGGAACTCCATCGCGGCAGCTTGCCAGAGGGGCATGGGAGCGCGATGTCTTTTGGCCGCGGATTCGCACGGATGGACACGGCTCGGCCACGGCCGTCTCTCGTTCGCCCGCTCTCCACGCGTTTGGGGCCGAGTCGCACATGCGTCTCCGCACAGGCGGCAGGACAAGTCCCGCCCTACCTGCCCTGGCGCGCATGCTGCGCACAGGCGGCGGGACAAGTCCCGCCCTACCTGCCGGCTGATCCCGCACCGCAGCCGAAACCCCGTCTCCATCCCCCACCCGGTAGACTCGGCGCCCCAACCCCCGACGAGCCCCGCATGAGCAACGACGCCACCCCGCTCCGTTTCGCCGACCTGGGCCTGCCGGAGCCGGTGCTGCGCGCGCTTGTCGAAGTCGGCTACGAGACGCCCTCGCCGATCCAGGCCGCCGCGCTGCCGCCGCTGCTGGAAGGCCGCGACGTGCTCGGCCAGGCGCAGACCGGCACCGGCAAGACCGCGGCGTTCGCGCTGCCGATCCTCGCCCGCCTCGATCCCGCCCAGCGCGAACCGCAGGCGCTGGTGCTGGCGCCCACCCGCGAGCTGGCGCTGCAGGTGGCCGAGGCGTTCCAGCGTTACGCCCACCACCTGCCCGATTTCCACGTCCTGCCGATCTACGGCGGCCAGGGCTATCGCCCGCAGTTGCTCGCGCTCAAGCGCGGCGTGCAGGTCGTGGTCGGCACGCCTGGACGGGTGATCGATCACCTCGAGCGCGGCTCGCTCGATCTTTCGCGGCTGCGCACGCTGGTGCTGGACGAGGCCGACGAGATGCTGCGCATGGGCTTCATCGACGACGTCGAGGCGGTGCTCAAGCGCACGCCCGAGACGCGCCAGGTCGCGCTGTTCTCGGCCACCATGCCGCCGCCGATCCGCCGCATCGCGCAGACCTACCTGCGCGAGCCGGTCGAGATCGCGATCAAGGCGAAGACCACCACCGCCGCCAACATCCGCCAGCGCTACTGGCCGGTCAGCGGCGTGCACAAGCTCGACGCGCTCACCCGCATCATCGAAGCCGAACCGTTCGACGCGATGATCGTGTTCGTGCGCACCAAGATCGCGACCGAGGAACTGGCCGAGAAGCTGGCGGCGCGCGGCATCGCGGCGGCGGCGCTCAACGGCGACGTGCCGCAGGCGCAGCGCGAGAAGACGGTCGGCCAGTTGCGCGAAGGCAGGATCGACGTGCTGGTCGCCACCGACGTCGCCGCGCGCGGGCTCGATGTCGAGCGCATCACCCATGTCGTGAACTACGACATCCCCTACGACACCGAGAGCTACGTCCACCGCATCGGTCGCACCGGCCGCGCCGGGCGCGCGGGCGAGGCAATCCTGTTCGTCTCCCCGCGCGAACGCGGCATGCTGCGCGCGATCGAGCGCGCCACGCGGCAGCCGATCGAGCCGATGACGCTGCCGAGCGTCGAGACCGTCAACGACCAGCGCATCGCCCGCTTCCTCGACCGCATCACCGGCGCGCTGCAGGCGGACGATCTGGACCTGTTCCGCGGCCTGGTCGAACGCTACGAGCGCGAGCGCAACGTGCCGATGGCCGAGATCGCGGCGGCGCTGGCGAAGCTGGTGCAGGGCGACATGCCGCTGCTGCTGGACGCCACCGCCGAGGAGTTGCGTCCGCATCGCGAAGGCCGGCCCGAGCGCAGCCGCGAGCGTCCGGCGCGCGAGGACGATCAGCGCCGCGCGCCGCGCGTCCGCAACGCGGGCGAGGCGGCGTTCGAGGACGACCGCCCGCGCCGCCGCGACGGCGGCGAACCGCGCGCGCCCGAGGCCGGCATGGAGACGTTCCGTATCGAGGTCGGCCATGTCCACGGCGTGAAGCCGGCGAACATCGTCGGCGCGATCGCCAACGAGGCCGAGCTGGAAAGCCGCTACATCGGCCGCATCGACATCCGCCAGGACCACAGCCTGGTCGATCTGCCGGAAGGCATGCCGCGCGAGGTGATGGAGCATCTCAAGCGCGTGCGCGTGGCCGGCCAGCCGCTGCGCATCCGCCGCCTCGACGCCGACCGCCCCGCCCCGCGCAAGCCCTACAAGCCCCGCGGCACGCAGCGCGGCTGATACGCCCCTTCGCCACGCCGCCGTGTCTTACCGTTTCGCGCTCAGCGCCCGCCGCAGATTGGCCCGCGCCTGCGCGTCCAGCCGGGCGTGGAAGAAGTCGCTGAGGAAGATCCGCTCGCGCGCCAGCAGGCCCTTGAGGAACGCGCGCCGGCGCACGCGGTACAGCACTGCCGGCACGTGGCCGCGGTATTCGCGCGCGATGGCGGCGTCGTAGGCGTCGAAGCGCTCCGCCGGCGCGCCGAGGATCGCCATGTCGCAGTCGAGGAACAGCGCCGCTTCGTGGTCCACCTCGCCCGGCGCGAGCGCGCCGTGGCGCGCGGTGAGCAGGATCAGCTTCTCGATGCGGGCGACGTCGAGCCCCGCCTCGGGCAGCCAGCGCCCGACCGCCTCGCGCGCGAGTTCCGCAGAGCGCGCCTCGTTGTCGCCGCGCCCCGGCACGTACACGGCGTCGTGGTACAGCACCGCCAGCCACACCTCACGCCGCTGCCGCCAGCCCGGCCCGCGCGCGACCTCGTCGTAATGCGCCAGCACCTCGCGCACGTGGCCGAAGTGGTGGTAGGCACGCGCCGGCATGCGGTAGGCCGCTTCCAGCTCGGCCCATTGCGCTTCGGGCAGAGCGAGCGGTCCGTCGACCATCACCCCCGCGTTCACGCCGTCCCTCCTCACGGGCCGTTGTCGCCTCGCGCCAGAGTAACCGCACGACGCCGAACGCCGCGCCTGCGGCCCTCACCCTGCCCGCTCCCGCAAGCG
This sequence comes from Vulcaniibacterium thermophilum, assembly GCF_007923255.1. Classification (GTDB taxonomy): domain Bacteria; phylum Pseudomonadota; class Gammaproteobacteria; order Xanthomonadales; family Xanthomonadaceae; genus Lysobacter_F; species Lysobacter_F thermophilum. Next base: position 18,499 of record NZ_VOHJ01000006.1, read on the forward strand.
GGAGAGGGGCTGAAGCCGTGGACCCGAAGCACCGGCGGCGGGACCAGTCCCGCCCTACCCAACCCACTGGTGGTGCCGCAGGCGCGCATCGCGTCCTCGCACAGGCGGCGGGACAAGTCCCGCCCTACCTGCTGGTGGTGCCGCAGGCGCGCATCGCGTCCTCGCACAGGCGGCGGGATGAGTCCCGCCCTACCTGCGAGCCCATACAGCCGCACCGGCCCCTCACGACCCCCGCTTGCGCGCGATCCAGGCGTCGATGCGCTTCTCCAGCGCCTCCAGCGGCACCGAGCCGGTGGCCAGCACCTCGTCGTTGAACTCGCGCAGGTCGAACTTCGCGCCCAGTTCGCGGCTGGCGCGCTCGCGCAGCTCGGAGATCTTCAACTGGCCGATCTTGTACGCCAGCGCCTGGCCGGGCCAACCGATGTAGCGGTCGATCTCGTTGACGATGTCCTGCTCGGTCTTGGGCGCGTTGTCCATGAAGAACCGGATCGCCTGCTCGCGGCTCCAGCCCTTGCTGTGCATGCCGGTGTCCACCACCAGTCGCACTGCGCGCCACATGTCGTAGGCGAGCTGGCCCATGCGGTCGTAGGGATCGTCGTACAGGCCCATGTCGTAGCCCAGCCGCTCGGCATACAACGCCCAGCCCTCGCCATACGCGGTGAAGTAGCCGATGCGGCGGAACATCGGCACGTCCGGCAACTCCATGCCGCGCGCGAACTGGAAGTGGTGGCCCGGCACCGCCTCGTGCAGCGACAGCGCCATCATCTCCCACTTCGGCCGCACCTCCGGCTTGTAGAGGTTGACGTAGTAGAAGCCCGCGCGGGTGCCGTCCACCGCGCCCGGCTGGTAGTACGCCGTCGTGGTGTCGGGCGCGATGTTGTCGGGAATCGGGCGCACGCCGTACGGCAGACGCGGGATGGTCTTGAAGACCTTCACCAGCTCGGGGTCGATCCGCTTGCTGATCGCCTGGTAGGCGACGAACAGCTCTTCGGGGGTCTTGTAGAAGAACCGCGGGTCGGTGCGCAGGTGCTCGAAGAATTGCGCGAGCGAACCCTGGAAGCCGACCTCGGCCTTCACCTTCTCCATCTCGGCGCGGATGCGCGCGACTTCCTTCAACCCGATCTCGTGGATGCGGTCGGCGCCGAGGTCGGTGGTGGTGAAGCTGCGCGCGAGGAAGTCGTAATACGCCTTGCCGTCGGGCAGGTCGGCGGCGGCGATCGTGGTGCGCGTGTTCGGCAGGTACTCCTGCTCGAAGAAGCGCAGGAAGTCGCGGTACGCAGGCATGATGCGCTCGGCGATGACCGTCTTCGCTTCGGCGGCCAGACGCTCGCGCTCGGCCTGCGGGATGGCGTCCGGGAAGCGCGAGAACGGCTTGAAGAACGGGCTCCTGGCCGGATCGTCGACCAACTGCGCCTTGATCTGCGCCGGTACGCGCTGCATCAGCACGCGCGGCGGCGTGTTGCGCGCCTTGACGCCTTCCCGCATCAGCACCGTGGTCTGCTCGACCAGCGTCGGCAGCGCGCGCATGCGCGAGAGCCAGTCCTCGTAGTCCTTCACCGTGGCGAACGGCAGCACCTCCGCCATCTCCTCCGCGTTCTGCACGCCGCCGCGCTGACTGACCGGGCGCAGATACTCGCGGTACTTCTGTCGTTCCACCGCGTTGCGCAGATCCCACAGCATGACGTCGTAATGCAGCTTGTCGGCCTCCGACAGCGCCTCGCGGTCGAACGCCTGCAGGCGCTCCAGCGCCTTGCGGTCGGCCGCCTCGCGCTGCGCGATCGCCGCCAGACTCATGTCGCTCCAGCGGTCGTTGTAGCGCCTGTCGCCGACGTAGGACGCCTGTTCGGGGCTTTGCCGCAGGCTGCGTTGCCATTCCTCCTCGAAGAAGCGGTACAGCGCCTGCGTGGTCGCATCGCGGGTCTGCGCCTGCGGCGCCGGCGCGGACTGCGCGAACGCGGGGCTGGCCGCGCATGCGGCCATCAGGGCAAGGGCGAGCAGGGTCGGTCGGATCATGCGGCAACTCCCGGACAGGGGAGCCCGAGTCTAGCGGCGGCGCGCCGCATCGCGCGCGTGCCGGCAGCCCGCGCACGGGGCCGCCACGGCGGCGCCGGTAGCGTGAAGCGCGTCGCACCGTGAGGGACACCGTCATGGCCGCACGCGTCCGTTCGCCGTTCGCTGCCGTCCTGTGCGCGGCGCTCGCCGCCTGCTCCGGCAGCGGCACGTCCGGTACCGCCACCCGGCCCGCCGGCACTGCCGAGACGCCTCGCACCAACGCGTTGGAGGCCGGCGCCGCGGCTCTGCAGAACGATGGTCCGCTCGCCAAGCTCGACATCGTCCTGGTCGGCTTCCACCCGCTCAAACACGAGCCGCTGCACGCGATGGAAGCGCACCACTACTGCCGCCAGGTCAACCAGGACTTCGCGCAATGCGTGCTGTTCGACGGCAACACGGTCGATGCCAATCTCAACGGCATCGAGTACATCATCTCCGAGCGGCTGTTCGCCGAGCTGCCCGCCGGCGAACGCCCGTACTGGCACCCGCACAACGGCGAGATCCTGTCGGGCCAGCTGATCGCCCCGAACCTGCCGCGTGCCGCCGAGCACGCGCTGATGCGCGACAAGATCAACAGCTACGGCAAGACCTGGCACACCTGGATGACCGGCAACGCCCGCCAGCAAGGCATGGCGCTGCCGCTCGGCCCCGCGCATCTGGCGTGGTCGTTCAATCGCGAAGGCGAGCTCGACCCCGCGCTGCTGGCCGCGCGCGACCGCCGCTTCGGGATCGACAGCCGCGAGATCGCCCGCTCGCGCCAGGACCTCGTCCCGCTGGCGCGGCCCCAGTCCGGCGTGGACGCCCTGCACGGCCGCTTCCCGTCGCCGACCGCACCGATCCGCGGCGTCGTCGAGGCGGCAGCCGCGGGCCACGACGGCGCTGGCGCACCGTCGCCGTAACGGCCGGGGCGGCGCGTCAGTCGGACTGCATCGGGCCGCGCGGCTCGCGCTCGCCCGAACCGGCGTCGATCGCGTCGTCGTAGCCGCCGGCCACGCCCTTGCTGTGCCGGTCGCGCCGCGCGTCCTCGACGAACTCGCCCGCGGCATCGTGGTTATCGCCCTGCAAGCGGCGGTCCAGGCCGTCCGCGCCCGTGGGATGCCGCAACGGTTCGCGGCGGCCGCCGCTCTCGCCGCCGCGGTCTGCATCGCCGGAAGAGCCTTCGCGTGCGTTCATGGCCAATGCTCCGGATGGGTCGCGTCCACCCTGCCATGCCCGCCGTCGGCACCGCGCCAACGCCGCGGTGACGGCGCGCAACGCGACGCAAGGCAAGCGATGCGGCACCGAACACCGCGCAAGAAAAAAGCGGGCCGAAGCCCGCTTCTTTCGTCGCCAAGAACCCCGCGGCTCACGCCGACGGCAGGCCCTCGCCTTCCTCGACCGCCTTCATCGACAGGCGGATGCGGCCCTGCTTGTCGACTTCCAGCACCTTCACCTTGACCACGTCGCCTTCCTTGAGCTTGTCGGACACCTTCTCGACGCGCTCGTTGGAGATCTGCGAAACGTGCACCAGACCGTCCTTGCCCGGCAGGATGGTGACGAACGCACCGAAGTCCATGATCTTGACGACCTTGCCCTCGTAGATGCGGCCGGGCTCGACGTCGGAGACGATCTGCTCGATGCGCGCCTTCGCGGCCTGCGCGGCGGCGGCGTTGACCGAGGCGATGACGATGGTGCCGTCGTCCTGGATGTCGATCTGGGTGCCGGTGTCCTTGGTGATCGCCTGGATCGTGGCGCCGCCCTTGCCGATCACCTCGCGGATCTTGTCCGGGTGGATCTTCATGGTCAGCAGGCGCGGGGCGTACTCGGACAGCTCCGGACGCGGCGCGCTGATCGCCTTGGCCATCTCGCCGAGGATGTGCAGGCGGCCCTGCTTCGCCTGCGCGAGCGCGATCCGCATGATCTCCTCGGTGATGCCCTGGATCTTGATGTCCATCTGCAGGGCGGTCACGCCCTCGGTGGTGCCGGCCACCTTGAAGTCCATGTCGCCGAGGTGGTCCTCGTCGCCGAGGATGTCCGACAGCACCACGAACTGGTCGCCTTCCTTCACCAGGCCCATCGCGATGCCGGCGACCGGCGCCTTGATCGGCACGCCGGCGTCCATCAGCGCGAGCGACGAGCCGCACACCGACGCCATCGACGAGGAGCCGTTCGACTCGGTGATCTCCGACACCACGCGCACGGTGTAGGGGAACTCCTCGATCGTCGGCATCACCGCCAGCACGCCGCGCTTGGCGAGACGGCCGTGGCCGATCTCACGACGCTTCGGCGCCAGCATGCGGCCGACCTCGCCCACCGAGTACGGCGGGAAGTTGTAGTGGAACAGGAAGTGTTCCTTGTACTCGCCGGCGACCGCGTCGATGATCTGCGCGTCGCGCGCGGTGCCGAGCGTGGCGACCACGATCGCCTGCGTCTCGCCGCGGGTGAACATCGCCGAACCGTGGGTGCGCGGCAGCACGCCGACCTTGCAGGCGATCGGACGCACGGTGTCGAGCGCGCGACCGTCGATGCGGGTCTTCGTCTGCAGCACCGACTGCCGCATGGTCTGGTACTCGAGCTCGCCGAACTCCTTGGTCAGCTCGGCCGGGTTCCAGCCATTGGCCTCGCACTGCGGCAGCAGCGACTCGACCACCTGCTTGCGCAGGTCGCCGATCGCCTGGCGACGCTCCTGCTTGTTGCGGATCTGGAAGGCCTCGGCCAGGCGGTTGCCGATCGCGCCCTTGAGCGCGTCGATCAGCGCCTGGTTCTTGGCCGGCGGCTGCCAGTCCCACGGCTGCACGCCGGCTTCGGCGACGAGCTCGTTGATGGCCTGGATCGCCACCTGCATCTCGCGGTGGCCGAACATCACCGCGCCCAGCATCGCCTCTTCGGACAGCATCTTCGCTTCCGACTCGACCATCAGCACCGCGTCCTTGGTGCCGGCGACCACGAGCTCGAGATCGGAGCTCTGCAGCTCGGTGGTGGTCGGGTTGAGGATGTACTGGCCGTTCTTGTAACCGACCTTCGCCGCGCCGATCGGCCCTTGGAACGGGCAGCCGGTGAGCGCGAGCGCGGCCGAGGCGCCGATCAGCGCCGGGATGTCGCCGTCGATTTCCGGATTGAGCGACATCAGCGTCGCGATGATCTGGACTTCGTTCTTGAAGTCCTCCGGGAACAGCGGGCGGATCGGGCGGTCGATCAGGCGCGAGATCAGCGTTTCCTTCTCCGTCGCGCGGCCCTCGCGCTTGAAGAAGCCGCCGGGGATGCGGCCGCCGGCGTAGAACTTCTCCTGGTAATCCACCGTGAGCGGGAAGAAGTCCTGGCCTTCGCGCGCGGTTTTCGCCGCCACGGCGGTGACCAGCAGCACGGTGCCGTCGACGCTGATCATGACCGCGCCGCCCGCCTGACGGGCGACTTCGCCGGTCTCCAGCGTTACCTGATGCCTGCCGTACTGAAAGGTCTTGGTGATTTTTGCCACGTGTCTTTTTCCTTCGGTTGAATCCGCACCGGACCCCTGCCCGCCGCGGTCGGCCATCACGATGAGGGCCTCAAAAACGAACCGCGGCGCATCGCTGCGCCGCGGTGTGGATCGTGGATCAACGGCGCAGGCCGAGCTTCTCGATCAGGGCCTTGTAGCGCTCGTTGTCCTTGCGCTTGAGGTAGTCGAGCAGGCTGCGACGGCGGTTGACCATCTGCAGCAGGCCACGACGGCTGTGGTGGTCCTGCTTGTGGGTCTTGAAGTGCTCGGTGAGCTGCTCGATGCGCGCGGTGAGCAGGGCGACCTGCACTTCGGGGGAGCCGGTGTCGTTCGGCGCGCGCTTGTGTTCTTCGATGATCTTGGCGGTATCGATGGCCATGGAAACGGTCTCGTAGACGCGGAACCCGCAGAAGCGAATCGCCACGGCCGGGCCGTGGGCGACGCACCGCCTGGTTCGCCGCTGTTGCTAAGGGAAGATGCGTGAAGTGCTTGAAAAAGCGGCGGAAGTGTACCAGACCGGGCCGCCCCGTGGCGACCTCGGCCGGCGCGTCCGCCGGGCAGCCGCCTCGCATCCCCTTGCAGGAGCAGCTTCAGCCGCGAAAGAAACGCCTGCCGTGCTTCGGGTCGCGGCCGAAGCCGCTCCCGCAGGGCCGCTGTCAGCCCGCCGCCCAGCGGAACAGCCGCTGCGGCGCCAGCCGGCCCGCGGCAATCTCCACCAGCCCGAGGCAGCGCCCGTCCGGGCCGTAGGCAGCCGCCATCCCCTCGGTGGTTCCGGCCGGCGCGCGCAGCCGCTGGCCCTGCCCCAGCCGGCGCGCGCCCTCGGCGTCGAGGCGGACCTGCGGGAAGCCGGCCAGCCCGTCCTCCAGCGGCAGCAGGCAGGCGTCCAGCGCGGCTTCGCCCTGCGCCGCGCACGCCGCCAGTTCCTCGAGCGTGTACATCCGCGGCGCACGGAACGGCTCCACCCACAGCCGCCGCAGCATCGCCACGTGCGCGCCGCAACCCAGCGCTTCGCCGAGGTCGCGCACCAGGCTGCGTACGTAGGTGCCTGAACCGCACTCGACGTGCAGCCGCACAGCCTCGGCGGTGCGTTCGAGCACCTCCAGCCGGAACACCTCGACCTTGCGCACCGGCGCCTCCACCGCCTCGCCGCGGCGCGCCCGCGCATACAGCGCCTCGCCGCCCTGCTTCAGCGCGGAATAGATCGGCGCGCGCTGGGCGATGCGCCCGCGCAGCGGCGCGAGCGCGGCTTCGAACGTCGCCTCGTCCAGCGTCGGCACCGGCCGCTCGCGCAGCGGCTGGCCGTCGGCATCGTCGGTATCGGTGGTCACGCCCAGCCGTGCGATGGTCTCGTACGCCTTGCGCGAACCCAGCAGCAGGCCGGCGATCTTGGTCGCCTCGCCGAAGCAGACCGGCAGCAGCCCGGTGGCGAGCGGGTCGAGGCTGCCGGTGTGGCCGGCCTTCTCGGCGCGGAACAGCCGGCGGACCTGCTGCAGGGCCTGGTTGGAACTCAGCCCCTGCGGCTTGTCAAGCAGCAGCAGGCCGTCGAGCGGGCGGTAGCGCGACATCGGCGGGTAAGGACGGATGAAGGGACGCCGGCGCGGAACCGGCGTGCGCGAGCGGCGCGCGTCAGTCTTCGGCAGGCGGCGGCAAGTCGCGCAGCAGCGCGTCGATCCGCTCGCCGCGGTCGACCGAATCGTCGTAATGGAAATGCAGCTCCGGCACCTGCCGGATCTTGAGCATGCGGCCGAGCTCGCGCCGGAACTCGCGCGCCATCGCCTGCAGCGCCTTCACCGCCTCGGTCGCGCGCTCCGGCTGCAGCGCGGTGACGTAGACCTTGGCGTGCGCCAGGTCGCGCGTCACCTCGACGTCGGAGACGCTGACCATCGGCAGCCCCTCCTCGCGCACGGCGGCATGCACCAGCGCGCCCAGCTCCTTGCGGAACTGGGCGGCGAGGCGGTCGGTGCGGTTGAACGACTTGGCAGGCATGGGCTGGCGGGATTGGGTTGGCAGATCCGGGATCCGTTCGTCGCTTCGAAGCTAGCAGAGGCGGCGGAATCGCACGGTCACGGATCCCGCACGCCGGATCCAGGACCTCGGCCTCACAGCGTCCGCGCGACTTCGATGCGCTCGTAGCACTCGATCTTGTCGCCGACCTTGACGTCGTTGTACGCCTTGACGCCGATACCGCATTCGGTGCCTTGGCGCACTTCGTCCACGTTCTCCTTGAAGCGGCGCAGCGATTCCAGCTCGCCCTCGAAGATGACCGTGTTGTCGCGCAGTACGCGGATCGGCTTGCCGCGGCGGATGACGCCTTCCACCACCATGCTGCCGGCGATCGCGCCGAACTTCGAGCTGCGGAACACGTCGCGCACCTCGGCGGTGCCGATGATCTCCTCGCGGATCTCGGTGCCGAGCACGCCGGAGGCGATCTGCTTCACCTGGTCGATCACGTCGTAAATGATCGAGAAGTAGCGCAGGTCGACGCCGTGGTTCTCGATCACCTTGCGCGCCGAGGCGTCGGCACGGACGTTGAAGCCGATGATGGTCGCCTTCGAGGTGGCCGCCAGCATGGCGTCGGACTCGGTGATGCCGCCGACGCCGGAACCGATCACGTTGATGCGGATCTGCTCGTTCGACAGGCCGGTCAGCGCCTCGCGCAGGGCCTGCATCGAGCCGTGCACGTCGGCCTTGACCACCAGGTTGAGCGTCTGCTGGCCCTCGCCCTGGCCCATCTGCGCCAGCACGTCCTCCATGCGGTTGCCGGCCTGGGCGACCAGGCGCGATTCGCGGCGCTTGGCGTCGCGCTGCTGCGCGACGTCCTTGGCCAGACGCTCGTCCTCGACCACCACGAAATCGTCGCCCGCCTCCGGCACGCCGGACAGACCCAGCACCTGCACCGGGATCGACGGGCCGGCCTCCTGGACCTGCTGGCCGCTCTCGTTGAACAGCGCGCGCACGCGGCCGTACTGCACGCCGCAGACCATGTAATCGCCGCGGCGCAGCACGCCCTGCTGGACCAGCACGGTGGCGACCGGGCCGCGGCCCTTGTCGAGCGCGGACTCGAGCACGGTGCCGGTGGCGCGGCCGTCGGCGACCGCGCGCAGGTCCAGCACCTCGGCCTGCAGCAGGATCTTGTCGAGCAGATCGTCGATACCCTGGCCGGTCTTGGCCGACACCTCGGCGACCTGCACGTCGCCGCCGAACTCCTCGGCGACCACGTCGTAGGTCAGCAGTTCGTTCTTCACCCGCAGCGGGTCGGCGTCGGACTTGTCGACCTTGTTGACCGCGACCACGATCGGCACGCCGGCCGCCTTCGCGTGCTGGATCGCCTCGGCCGTCTGCGGCTTGACGCCGTCGTCGGCAGCGACCACCAGCACCACGATGTCGGTGACCTTGGCACCGCGCGCGCGCATCGCCGAGAACGCGGCGTGGCCCGGAGTGTCGAGGAAGCTGATCACCCCCTTCGGCGTGGTCACATGGTACGCGCCGATGTGCTGGGTGATGCCGCCCGCCTCGCCCGCGGCGACGCGGGTGCGGCGGATGTGGTCGAGCAGCGAGGTCTTGCCGTGGTCGACGTGGCCCATGATGGTGACCACCGGCGGACGCGGCTTCTTCTCGCCCTGCACTTCCTCCACATGGGCGAGCAGCGCGGTCTCGGCGTCGGCGTCGCTCGCGCGCACCGCCTTGTGGCCGAGCTCTTCGGTGACCAGCACCGCGGTGTCGTGGTCGATCACCTGGTTGATGGTCGCCATCACGCCCATCTTGAACAGCGCCTTCACCACGTCGCCGCCCTTCATGGCGAGCTTCTGCGCCAGATCGGCCACGGTGATGGTGTCGCCGATCGCGACCTCGCGCACCACCGGCGCGGTCGGCCGCGAGAAGCCGTGCTGGCCGGCGCCCGCGCGCGCGGGCTCCGGACGCTTGTTCTTCGGCTTGCCGCGCATGCTGCTGCTGCGGCGTGCGCGCTCGGAGGCACTCAGGTGGAGCTGGCCGGCGAACCGGCTGACGGTCTCGTCGTCCTCCACCTCGGTCACCATCACGTGCGAGCCGCGGTGCTTGTGGGCCGGCGCGCGACGCTCCTCGGCGGCCTTCGGCGGCGGCGCCTTGTGCACGGTCTTGCGCGCGACTGCGGGCTTGGCGCCCTCCTCGCCGTCCTCGTCGCGCGCGACCGCGGCGGCGCGCGCGGCGGCCTCCGCCTCCTCGGCAGCGCGGCGCGCGGCTTCCTCCGCCTCGCGGCGGGCGCGCTCGGCCTCCTCGGCGCGGCGACGGTCCTCTTCGGCCAGGCGCTGCTGTTCGGCCAGGTTGCGCTGCTTGGATTCCTCCAGCTTGCGGAGGATCTCCGCGCGCTCCTCGTCCACCAGATCGGCGGTCGGCACCTCGGCGGGCTTCACCAGGGTGACCTTCTTGCGCACCACCACGTCGACCGTCTGCCGGCTCTTGCCGCCGCCGACGGTGATTTCCTGCTTGCGGCTGCGGTTGAGCGTGATCTTGCGCGGCGCGGCCTCTTCGGCGGGCCGCTCGGCCTTGCCGTGGGTGCGCCGCAAAAAGCCCAGCAGCTTGACCTTCTCGGTGCTGGTGACGACCTGGTCGGGGCCGCTGAACTTCATGCCGGCCTCGGCCAGCTGTTCGAGCAGCTTCTCGACCGGCGTGTTCACCAGTTCGGCCAGCTTGCGGATGGTGGTTTGCTGCGACATTCGGATTCCATTTCAGCGGGCCGCCGCCGGGGCGGCCGGGAAGAGGAGGATTCTAGCCTGCGGGCCGGAAACGGGACGCGGATCGCCCGCCCACGCGCCTGCACGTTCATTCGAACCAGTGCCGGCGGGCCTCCATGATCAGGGCGGCGGCGTTCTCCTCGTCGAGCCCCTCGATGTCGGCGATCTCGTCGGTCGCCATCTCGGCCAGCTCGTCGCGGGTGCGGATGCCGCGCTCGGCGAGCGCGTAGGCCACCGCCTCGGTCATGCCCGGCAGTTCCAGCAGATCCTCGGCCGGCTGGTTCTCCTCGAGCTTCTCCTCGGCCGCGAGCGCCTCGTTCAGCAGCGCGTCGCGGGCTCGGGCGCGCAGTTCCTCGACGATGTCCTCGTCGAAGCCCTCCACCGCCAGCAGCTCGCCGACCGGCACGTAGGCGATCTCCTCGACGGTCGAGAACCCTTCCGACACCAGGATGCCGGCGATCTCCTCGTCGACCTCCAGCTTGTCCATGAAGAGCTGGCGCGCGGCCGCCTGCTCGGCCTCGCTCTTGGCCTGCACCTGGTCGGCGGTCATCACGTTGAGCTGCCAGCCGGTCAGGCGGCTGGCCAGACGCACGTTCTGGCCGCCCTTGCCGATCGCCTGCGCGAGGCGGTCCTCGGCCACGGCCAGGTCCATCGAGTGCTTCTCCTCGTCGACGATGATCGACTGCACCTCGGCCGGCGCCATCGCGTTGATCACGAACTGCGCCGGGTTGTCCGACCACAGCACGATGTCCACGCGCTCGCCGTTGAGCTCGTTGCTCACCGCCTGCACGCGCGAGCCGCGCATGCCGATGCAGGCGCCGATCGGATCGGTGCGGTTGTCGTGCGCGATCACCGCGATCTTGGCGCGGTCGCCCGGATCTCGCGCGCAGGCTTTGATCGACACCAGGCCCTGGCCGACTTCCGGCACCTCGAGCTTGAACAGCTCCATCATGAACTCGGGCGCGGCGCGGCTGATGAACAGCTGCGGGCCGCGCGGTTCGCTGCGCACGTCGTACAGATAGCCGCGCACGCGGTCGCCGGTGCGCAGGATGTCGCGCGGAATGCCCTTGTCCTTCGGGATGATCGCCTCGGCATTGCCGCCGAGGTCGACGTAGACGTTGCCGCGCTCCACGCGCTTGACCACGCCGGTCACCAGTTCGCCGACGCGATCCTTCCACGCGTCGACCACCTGCTGGCGCTCGGCCTCGCGCACGCGCTGCACGATCACCTGCTTGGCGGCCTGCGCGGCGATGCGGCCGAACTCGGGGTTCTCGATCTGCTCCTCGATGAAGTCGCCGACCTCGACGCCGTCGGCCTCGTCGAGCGCATCCATCAGCCGGATCTGGCGGTCCGGCGACTCCATCACCGCATCGTCGGGCACCACCTCCCAGCGGCGGAAGGTCTGGTAGCTGCCGTCCTTGCGATCGATCTGCACGCGCACGGCGACGTCCTGATCCGGATAGCGCTTCTTCGCGGCGGACGCGAGCGCGGCCTCGATCGCCTCGAAGATCACCTCGCGCGGCACGCCCTTCTCGTTGGCGACGGCGTCGACGACCAGCAACAGTTCCTTGCTCATTCTGGATGCACCTTTGGCAAACCGGAAAACTTCACTTCGGATGCGGAAGCGATTGCTCCACATCCCCCGCCGGTCCTTTCGGACCGGCCGCCCCCTTGACTCGAGGCGGCTGAAAAAACCTCTGCAACTCGGCGGATGCGGAAACTATCCCTCCACATCCCCGCCGGCCCTTCGACCGGCCGCCCCGCGACTCGAGGAGCCCACAAACAGTCGCTTGCGAGCCGCCGTCGTTCCCGCGAATGCGGAGACCCGACATCTTCGGCTGCGACCTCAGCGCGCCTGCTCGCCCTCGCCCGTCTGCCGCCGGCCCGGCTTGCGGCCGCCGGCGTTCTTCGCCTGCCTGCCTGCGCCGTATCCGAGGGCATCCCAGTCCGGCACCAGGCGCGCCTTGTCGATATTGTCCGCGGCGACCGCGAATTCACGGCCATCCAGTTCGAACACCACTGTCCCGCCTTCCACCCGCAGGATGCGCCCCTGCAGCCGGCGGCGACCCTCCTGCGGCAGCTTGAGGTTCACCTTCGCCGATTCGCCGACGAAGCGCGCGAAATGCGCGGGCGTGAACAGCGGCCGGTCGATGCCCGGCGAGGACACCTCCAGCGTGTAGTTGCCGCTGATCGGGTCGGCGACGTCGAGCTGCGCCGACACCTCGCGGCTCACACGCTCGCAGTCGTCGATCGTGACCTGCGCGTCCTCGCCCGCCTCCGCCGGCACGTCGATGTACAGACGCAGCACGCCGCCGCCGGGGGCGGTCAGGTACTCCACGCCCAGCAGCTCCAGTCCCATCGACGCCACGGTCGGCGCGAGCAGGTCGGCGATTTCGCTGGCTTTGTCGACCACTGCCTCTCCACGGATCGAAACGCGGATCCGCACGCGAGAAAAGACAAGGGGCCCGGCGGGCCCCTTGTCCGATACCACTGGATTTCGGTGCGGTGCACGCCGATGGCGTGTCCGCAAAGCCCGAGCCTGGCCGAGAACGGAAAGCCACGGCGACGCCGGAACCTTCCTGACCGAAGCTGGTAGCGGGGGCAGGATTTGAACCTGCGACCTTCGGGTTATGAGCCCGACGAGCTGCCAGACTGCTCCACCCCGCAGCAGGAGCGGAATTATGACAATGTGCGCGGGGCAATGCAAGCCTGCGATGCGGAAGTCGCGTGCATTCCGCGCTCCGCCTTCCGAAAACGGAAAGCCCGGCCGCACGGCCGGGCTTTCGTCTTGCGACTGGCGACTGCGGGAGCGGCCCCAGCCGCGACCCGCGTCCGCGGCGATCAGCCGAACGCGCGCACGCACCAGGCCCAGATCGGGTTCCACGCCAGGCCCAGACCCAGCAGCGCCAGCGCGTTGATGCCGAACACCACCCGCAGCGGCCGATGGCTGCTGGCCGGCTGGGCCTGCCCTTCCGGCTCGTCGAAGTACATCGCCTTGACGATGCGCAGGTAGTAGTACGCGCCCACCACCGCGAACACGACGCCGACCAGCGCCAGCCACAGCATGCCGCCTTCGAGCGCGGCGCGGATCACCGCCAGCTTGGCCCAGAAGCCGAGGAACGGCGGCAGGCCGGCGAGCGAGGCCATCACGCACAGCACCATCGCCGCCATCCACGGATTGCGCGCGTTGAGACCCTTGTAGTCGGCGATCTCGTCGGCCTCAAAGCCGCGGTTGGCCAACACCACGATCACGCCGAACGCCGCCACCGACATCAGCGCGTAGCTCACCGCGTAGAACAGCGCCGCCGCGAAGCCCTGCGCGCCGCCGCCGGCGAAGCCGAGGAACAGGAAGCCGACGTGCGACACCGTCGAGTACGCCAGCAGGCGCTTGAAGTTGCCCTGCACCAGCGCGCCGAGATTGCCGATCGCCAGCGACGCGACCGCCAGCCACGCCAGCAGCATGCGCCAGTCGTCGTCGAGCGGGCCCGCCGCCACTTCCAGCACGCGGTACGCCATCGCGAACGTCGCCAGCTTCGGTGCCGAGCCGATGAACAGCGTCACCGGCGTGGGCGCGCCGTGATACACGTCCGGCAGCCACATGTGGAACGGCGCGGCGCCGAACTTGAACGCGATGCCGGCCACCGCGAACACCACACCGGTCACCAGCATCGCGCTCGGCTGCGCGGCTGCGGCGTTGGCGACCGTCGCCAGATCCAGCGAGCCGGTCGCGCCGTAGATCAGCGACAGGCCGTACAGCAGCAGGCCGGATGCCAGCGAGCCGAGCACGAAGTACTTGATCGCCGCTTCCGAGGCCAGCGGACTGTCGCGGTCGATCGCCACCAGCGCGTACGAGCACAGCGCCAGCATTTCCAGACCCAGGTACACCATCACCAGGCTGTTGGCCGACGCCAGCAGGAACATGCCGGCCACCGCGAACAGCACCAGCACCGCGATCTCGCCCTTGTACAGGCCCCGCTCGCGCAGGAACGGCCACAGGTAGACCATCGACAGCGCCGCGGTCGCGCCCACCGCGACCTTCACCACGTCGGCCGCGGTATCGCGCACGAACATGCCCGCCAGCACCACGCCGTCGCCGCCGACGCCGAACGCCGTCATCAGCGTCGCCGCCACCAGTACGGCGATCGCGAGCACGTGGGTCACCGCACGCTGACGCTCGTTGAGGAACAGATCGAGCATCAGCAGCGCGAACGCGCCGCCCACGAGCGTGAGCTCGGGCAGCAACGGCAGCAGCTCGGCGGCGGAGCGGGAGGTCGGGATCATGGTCAACCCTTGATTCGGTAGTCGCTCAGAGCTTGGAGGCGGCGATCTGCATCGCGAGGTTCGCGATCGACGGCTCCATCAGGTCGGTCAGCGGCTTCGGCCACACGCCGAGGATCAGCACGCCGGCGGCGAACGCGGCCAGCACGAACGCCTCGCGCGCATTGACGTCCTGCAACTCGGCCACGTGCGCGTTGCCGACATCGCCCCAGATCACGCGCCTGACCAGCCACAGCGTGTACGCCGCGCCGACGATCAGCGTGATCGCCGCGGCGACCGCGATCAGCGGGTGATGCTGGAAACTCGACAGGATCACCATGAACTCGCCGACGAAGCCGGAGGTGCCGGGCAAGCCGGAGTTCGCCATCGCGAACAGCACCATGAACGCGGCGAACCACGGCATCACGTTGGCGACGCCGCCGTAGTCCTTGATCATGCGGCTGTGCATGCGGTCGTAGAGCACGCCGACGCAGGAGAACATCGCGCCCGACACGAAGCCGTGGCTGATCATCTGCACCATTGCGCCCTGCAGGCCGAGCCGGGCGGCGTCGGTGTTGCCGTAGTCGCGCACCAGCGCGAAGGCGATGAAGGTGCCGAGCGTGACGAAGCCCATGTGCGACACCGACGAGTACGCGATGAGCTTCTTCATGTCGTCCTGCACCAGCGCGACCAGGCCGACGTAGACCACCGCGATCAGGCTGAGCGCGATCACCAGCCACGCCCAGTCGGCGCTGGCGTCGGGCACGATCGGCAGGTTGAAGCGCAGGAAGCCGTAGCCGCCGATCTTCAGCATGATCGCGGCCAGCACCACCGAGCCGGCGGTCGGCGCCTCGACGTGCGCGTCCGGCAACCAGGTGTGCACCGGGAACATCGGCACCTTGACCGCGAAGGCGACCAGGAACGCGAAGAAGATCCACATCTGCTCGGTCGCGTTCAGCGGCAGCGCGTACAGGTCGGCGAGCTGCCAGCTACCCCCCTTCAGGTAGAGGTAGATCAGCGCCACCAGCATGAACAGCGAGCCGAGGAACGTGTACAGGAAGAACTTCACCGACGCGTACACCCGGCGCGGGCCGCCCCACACGCCGATGATGATGAACATCGGGATCAGCATGCCCTCGAAGAACACGTAGAACAGCACCGCGTCGAGCGCGGCGAACACGCCGACCATCAGGCCTTCGAGGATCAGGAACGCGGCGTAGTACTGGCTGACGCGCTTGTCCACCGAGCCCCAGGCGCCGATCAGCACCAGCACCGAGGTGAACGTCGTCAGGCCGATCAGCGCCGCGGCGATGCCGTCGATGCCGAGGTGGTAGCGGATGTCGTAGGCCGCGATCCACGCGCGGTCCTCGACGAACTGCATGCCGGCATCGGCCAGGTCGAAGCCGGTGAACAGCGGCACGCTCAGCAGCAGGGTGGCGACCGCCACCAGAGTGGCGAACCAGCGTGCGGCGTTGGCGCGCGCGCCGAACGCGAGGGTGGCGAAACCGCCGAGGATCGGCAGCCAGATCAGCAGGCTCAGCAAGGGCCAGGTGGTCACGTCGCGGTCCTTGTCGTCAGGTCAGCGAGCGGATGAGCACGGCCAGCAGCACGATCAGGCCGAGGATCATCGCGAACGCGTAGTGGTAGAGGTAGCCGGATTGCACGCGGCGCGCGAGCCGCGCGGTCAGTTCGACCACGCGCGCGCTCCCGTTGACGAACACGCCGTCGATCACCGCGCTGTCGAACACGCGCGAGAGCTTGCCGAGCACGACGCCACCGCCGGCGAAGCCGTTGATCCACAGGTGGTCGAAGCCGTACTTCGCCTCAAGGATGCGGATCGGCGTGGCGAACAGGCGGCGCGCCCTGGCCGGCAGCTCGGGCTTCCACAGGTACATCACGGTCGCCAGCAGGAAGCCGCCGAACGCCATCGCGAAGGTCGGGGTCACGAAACCGTGCAGCGCGAACGCGAACGGCCCCTTGCCGTTCCAGACCTCGTTCGCGATCGCGACCAGCGGATCGCGCGCGGCGGCGACGTCGATCGCGCCGAGGAAGAACGGAAGCTGCTGCAACTTGCCGGTCCAGTCGGTGCCGAACAGCATGGGCCCAGCGGTGAACATGCCGACGAAGATCGACGGAATCGCCAGCAGGATCAGCGGGATCGTCACCACCTTGGGCGATTCGTGCGGCTCGACCGGGCCGTGGTGACCGTGGTCGTCGTGCGCATGCGCGCCGTGACCGTGCTCGTCGGCGGCGTGCTGCAGATGCGCGTGCGACTCGTGCGCCTGCGCGCCGTGCGCGTCATGACCGTGCGCGTGCGGCTCGCGGAACCGCTCGGGCCCGTGGAAGGTCAGGTACAGCAGGCGGAAGCTGTAGAACGCGGTGACGAACGCGCCCAGCAGCACCGCCCAGTAGGCGTAATCGGCCACCCAACCGGTGCCGTGCTGCGAGGCGTGATGCGCCGCCTCGATGATCGCGTCCTTCGAATAGAAGCCGGAGAACAGCGGCGTGCCCACCAGCGCCAGCGTGCCGATCAGACTCGTCCAGTAGGTGACCGGCATGTGCTTGCGCAGGCCGCCCATCTTGCGCATGTCCTGCTCGTGGTGCATGCCGATGATCACGCTGCCGGCGGCCAGGAACAGCAGCGCCTTGAAGAAGGCATGCGTCATCAGGTGGTACACCGCCGCCGAATACGCGGACACGCCGAGCGCCACCGTCATGTAGCCGAGCTGCGACAGCGTCGAGTACGCCACCACGCGCTTGATGTCGTTCTGCACGATGCCGATCAGGCCGGTGAAGAACGCGGTGGTGGCGCCGACGAAGAGCACCAGCTCGAGCGCGGTCGGGCTCTGCTCGAACAGCGGCGACATGCGCGCGACCATGAAGATGCCGGCGGTCACCATCGTCGCCGCGTGGATCAGCGCGGAGATCGGCGTCGGGCCTTCCATCGAGTCGGGCAGCCAGACGTGCAGCGGCACCTGCGCCGACTTGCCCATCGCGCCGATGAACAGGCAGATGCAGACGAACGTGATCGCGGGCCACTCGACGCCGGTCCACACCGGAAGCGTGCGGCCGGTGATCTCGCCGACGTTGGCGAACACCGTCGCGTAATCGAGCGAGCCGATCGCCCACAGGATGCCGGCGATGCCGAGCAGGAAGCCGAAGTCGCCGACGCGGTTGACCAGGAACGCCTTGAGGTTCGCGAACACCGCGGTCGGCCGCTTGAACCAGAAGCCGATCAGCAGATACGACACCAGGCCGACCGCCTCCCAGCCGAAGAACAACTGCAGGAAGTTGTTGCTCATGACCAGCATGAGCATCGAGAAGGTGAACAGCGAGATGTAGCTGAAGAAGCGCTGGTAACCGGGGTCGTCGGCCATGTAGCCGATCGTGTAGACGTGCACCAGCAGCGAGACGAAGGTGACGACCACCATCATCATCGCCGTCAACCTGTCGACCATGAAGCCGACGTGCGCCTGGAAGCCGCCCACTTCGAACCAGGTGTAGACGTTGGCGTTGAACGGCGCGGCCCCCTGCGCCACCAGTTGCCAGAGCACGTACATCGACAACGCGCAGCTCACTGCGACGCCGGCGATGGTTACCGTGTGCGCGCCGGCGCGGCCGATCCGGCGACCGAACAGCCCGGCGACGATCGCGCCGAACAGCGGCGCGAGCACGATCAGCAGCAGGTGGTTTTGGGAGATCGCCATGATTGCGGTGGTCTTCCTGGTTGGTGCGGTGCGGTTCGTGGCCGAGCCGCGGCCGGTGTTCTTATCGCCTGCAAGACCGCGCCTTTCAAAGGAGCTGCGGCCTCTGCTCCCTCCTCTGCGGATGCAGGGGAGGGTTGGGGTGGGGTCTCATCGTTCCGTGGCCGGATACCGCTGAACCCCCTCCCGGCCTCCCCTGCGAGCACGGGGAGGAGAAATCTCACGAGCGTCCAGCCGCGACCGGGCCCGTTGCTCCCTCCCCTGCGGATGCAGGGGAGGTTTGGGTGGGGTCTCATGGTTCCGACGTGGCCGGATACCCCTGATCCCCTCCCGACCTCCCCCTGCGAACAGGGGGAGGAGAAATCTCACGGGCGCCCAGCCGCGACCGGGCCCGTTGCTCCCTCCCCTGCGGATGCAGGGGAGGGCTGGGGTGGGGTCCTGCGGTTCCGACGTGGCCGGATACCCCTGACCCCCTCCCGACCTCCCCCTGCGAGCAGGGGGAGGAGGAAACCGCGCGGGCGCTCACCCCTTCATCGTGTCGATCTCGGTGACGTTGATGGTCCGCCGGTTGCGGAACAGCGTCACCAGGATCGCCAGGCCGATCGCGGCTTCCGCCGCGGCGACCGTGAGGATGAAGAACACGAAGATCTGTCCCGCCTCGTCGCCGAAGTGGCGCGAGAAGGCGACGAAGTTGATGTTGACGGCGAGCAGCATCAGCTCGATCGCCATCAGCAGCACGATGATGTTCTTCCGGTTGAGGAAGATGCCCGCCACGCTGATGCAGAACAGCGCCGCGCCGAGCGCGAGGTAGTGGCCGAGCGCGAGTTCGGTTCCGAGCAGACTCACGGCTTGATCTCCGTCTGGCCGGCCTCGATCGGCGCCGTGCGCGGCGTCGGCCTGACCGGGTCCATCTTGATCATGCGGATGCGATCCTCGGCGCGCACGCGCGCCTGCTCGCCGGGATCCTGGCGCTTGGCGCCCGGCCGGCGACGCAGCGTCAGCATCACCGCCGCGATCACCGCCACGGTCAGGATGACCGCGGCCGTCTCGAACGGCAGCAGGAACTCGGTGAACAGCCGGCGCGCGATCCACTGCACGTTACTGCCTTCCGGCTCCGGACCGAACGGCAGCGCGACCTGCGCCTTGATCCCGATCAGCGTCAGGATCTCCAGCAGCATCACCACCGCCACCAGCAACCCGAACGGCAGATAGCGCGCGAATCCGGCGCGGAGCGGCTCGACGTCGATGTCGAGCATCATCACCACGAACAGGAACAGCACCATCACCGCGCCCACGTAGACGAGGATCAGCGCGATGCCGAGGAACTCGGCACCGGCGATCAGCCAGGTGCACGCCACCGAGAAGAAGGTCAGCACCAGGCTGAGCACGGCATGCACCGGATTGCGCATGCTGATCACCGCGATGCCGGAGGCGACGGCGATGGCGGCGAAGGCGTAGAAAGCGATCAGAGCCAGATCCATGTCGGCCTCAACGGTATGGCGCGTCGGCGGCGCGGCGTGCGGCGATCTCGGCTTCCAGACGGTCGCCGATCGCCAGCAGTTGCGGCTTCTGCACCAGCGCCTGCTTGCGCAGGTCGAAGTGGTACTCGTGCACGTGCGTCTCGACGATGGAGTCCACCGGACAGGACTCCTCGCAGAAGCCGCAGAAGATGCACTTGAACAGGTCGATCTCGTACTTGGTCGTGCGGCGCGTACCGTCCTCGCGTTTCTCCGAGTCGATCGTGATGGCCAGCGCCGGGCACACCGCCTCGCACAGCTTGCAGGCGATGCAGCGCTCCTCCCCGTTCGGGTAGCGGCGCAGCGCATGCAGGCCGCGGAAGCGCGGCGACTGCGGCGTCTTCTCCATCGGGTACATGAGCGTGTACTTCGGACGGAACAGGTAGCGGAACGTCAGTCCCAGCCCCTTCATCATCTCGAGCAGCAGCAGGCTCTTGAAATAGGCGACGATGCGATTCATGTCGTTACTGCCCCGGCTCGAACACGCCGTAGTACGCCAGCAGGGCGACCACCACGATCCAGGCGATCGTCAACGGGATGAACACTTTCCAGCCCAGGCGCATGATCTGGTCGTAGCGGTAGCGCGGGAACGAGGCACGGAACCAGATGAAGGCGCTGGCGAATACGAACACCTTGGCGAACAGCCACCACCAGCCGCCGGCGGACAGGAACGGGATGCCGAGCCCCTGGAACGGGCTCAGCCAGCCGCCGAGGAAGAAGATCGAGGTCAGGAAGCTGACCAGGATCATGTTCGCGTACTCGGCGAGGAAGAACAGCGCGAACGCCGAACCCGAGTACTCGACCATGTGGCCGGCGACGATCTCCGACTCGCCTTCCACCACGTCGAACGGCGCGCGGTTGGTTTCGGCCACGCCGGAGACGAAATAGACGACGAACAGCGGCAGCATCGGCCACAGGAACCACTCGAACAGGCCGGCATCGCCCGCCTGCGCCATCACGATCTCGGACAGGTTGAGGCTGCCGGCACCGACCATCACCGCTACCAGCGCGAAGCCCATCGCGATCTCGTAGCTGACCACCTGCGCGGCGGCGCGCATCGCGCCGAGGAAGGCGTACTTCGAGTTCGAGGCCCAGCCGGCGAGGATGATGCCGTACACACCCAAGGAGGTCATCGCCAGCAGGTACAGCAGGCCGGCGTTGGCGTTGGACAGCACCAACCGGGCATCGAACGGCACCACCGCCCAGGCGGCGAACGCGGGCGCCAGCGCGATCAGCGGCGCCAGCCAGTACAGCACCGGATGCGCGCGCTGCGGCTGGATGACTTCCTTGAACAGCAGTTTGAAGACGTCGGCGAACGCCTGGAGGATGCCCTTGCCGACGTACATCGGCCCGTGGCGCACGTGCATCCAGCCGATCAGCTTGCGCTCCCAGACCACGTAGAACGCCACCGCGATGATCACCGGCATCGCGATCGTCAGGATCTTCAGCACGATCCAGGCGACCGTGCCGAAATAGCCGAGCGAGAGGAACCACTCGCGGACGGGGTCGATCATGGCGGACATGCTCATGCCTTGCTCACCTGCACGCGACCGGCGCCGAGCGGCGTGGTCGCTCCGTGACCGCGCTCGATCCAGACCGCGCCCGGCGCCACCTTGTCGCTGAGCGCGACCGGAAGCGCCGCGGTGCCGCTGGCGGTACGGAACTTCGCCACTTCGCCGAGCGCGAGGCCGAGCGTCTGCGCATCGCGCGGATGCAGCACCGCGCGCGGCGGCAGATTGAGCGGATGCGACTGCAACGCGGCGGCGCGGCGCACGACCGCGTCGCTGCGGTAGATCGCCGTGGTCACCGCCAGCTCCAGGCCGGTCTCGTCGCGCACGGCGGCGGTGCCGCGCGCCGGGGCGACATCACGACGCTGGAGCTCGCCACGCAGACCGCGCAGGTCCACAAAGTCGAAGCCCGGCACTTCCAGCGCGCCGCCGAGCGCGCGCAGCACGCGCCAGCCGGGGCGCGCCTCGCCCGGCGCCGTACCGCCGGCGACCGCAAGCTGGTCGCGGCCGTCGAGGTTGGTGAGCGTGGCGTCGGTTTCCGGCAGCAGCGCGATCGGCAGGATCACGTCGGCCACCGCGCGGGTCGATTCGCACGCGAAGTGGCTGAACGCGACGACCTGCGCCTGGTTCAGCGCCTTCATCGCGAGCGCGGTGTCGGCGAAGTCGAGGCCGGGCTCGATGCCGTAGATCACGTAGGCGCCGCGCGGGTCGGCCAGCATCGCCTGCGCGTCGCGGCTGCGCGGCAGCACGCCGTGCAGGCTCAGACCGAGCGCATTGGCGCCCAGCGGAATGCGGCACAGCGCGGCACCGGTGGCCGCCGCCAGCTCGCGCGCCGCGGCGCGGATCTCGGCCGCGTGCGGGCCGGATTCGGCGATCTCGCCGACCACGATCGCCGCGCGCGTGGCGCCGCGCAGCACCTCGCGCAGCGCTTCACCGCGCAGCGCGGTGGCGATCTGCGACGGCGCGACGATCGCCTTGCTCGCGGTCTCGAAGGTGAAGTCGAACTCGACCGGATTGACCACGTGCACCTTGGCGCCGCGACGCCAGGCGGTGCGCACGCGGGCGTGCAGCAGCGGCACTTCGTGGCGCAGGTTGCTGCCGACGATGACGATCGCGTCGGCCTGCGACAGCGCAGCGGCCGGCATGCCGAACGGCTCGGCGATGGCGCCGTCGGACAGGTCGTGCTGGGCGATGCGATGGTCGAGGTTGCCAGTGCCGAGCGCGTCGGCCAGCCGCGCCAGCAGCGCGCCCTCCTCGTTCGAGGTCGCCGGGTGCACCAGCATGCCGAGGCGGTCGGCGCCGTTGTCGCGCAGGATCTGCGCGGCGCGCGCCAACGCTTCCTCCCACGATGTCTCGCGCCATTCGCCAGCGTCCTTCACCATCGGCCGCAGCGCGCGGTCGGCGGCGGACAGGCCCTGGTGCGAGTAGCGGTCGCGGTCGGACAGCCAGCACTCGTTGACGTCGTCGTTGTCGCGCGGGACGGTGCGCAGCACCTGGCCGCGGCGCACGTGCAGGAACAGGTTGCTGCCGAGCGCGTCGTGGTAGCCCAGCGACTCGCGCGCGATCAGCTCCCACGGCCGCGCCTTGAACTGGAACACCTTGTTGGTGAGCGCGCCGACCGGGCAGACGTCGATCACGTTGCCGGACAGCTCGGTGGTCAGCGGCTTGCCGTCGTAGGTGCCGATCTGCAGGTTCTCGCCGCGATACATGCCACCGAGCTCGTAGGTGCCGGCGATCTCCGCGGTGAAGCGCACGCAGCGCGTGCACTGGATGCAGCGGGTCATCTCGGTGGCGACCAGCGGACCGATGTCCTCGTCCGGCACCACGCGCTTGCGCTCGGCGAAGCGGCTGACCGAGCGGCCGTAGCCCATCGACAGATCCTGCAGCTCGCACTCGCCGCCCTGGTCGCAGATCGGGCAGTCGAGCGGATGGTTGATCAGCAGGAACTCCATCACGTTGCGCTGCGACTTCAGCGCCTTCTCGCTGCGCGTGCGGACCTTCATGCCGTCCATCACCGGCGTGGCGCAGGCCGGCGCCGGCTTCGGCATCTTCTCCACCTCGACCAGGCACATGCGGCAGTTGGCCGCCACGCTCAGCTTGTCGTGGTAGCAGAAACGCGGGATCGGAATGCCGGCCTTGTCGGCGGCCTGGATGATCATCGAGCCCTTCGGCGCGAACATCTGCACGCCGTCGATCTCGATGGTGACGTGATCCGGCGGTGCGGCCGGGTTGCTGGGCTGCGCGCTCACGCGGCCTCCTTCACCGTGCCGGCCGCCTGGTCGTCGACCAGGAAGCGCTTGTTCACGATCGCGTACTCGAATTCGTTCCAGAAGTGGCGCAGGAAGCCCTGCACCGGCCACGCGGCGGCCTCGCCGAACGCGCAGATGGTGTGGCCTTCGATCTGCCCCGCCGCGGCCTTCAGCATGTGCAGGTCGTCGAGCGTGGCCTGCTTCTCGACGATGCGGGTGAGCATGCGGTACATCCAGCCGGTGCCCTCGCGGCACGGCGTGCACTGGCCGCACGACTCCTTGAAGTAGAACCGCGCGATGCGCTGGCAGGCGCGCACCATGCAGGTGGTCTCGTCCATCACGATGACCGCGCCCGAGCCGAGGCCGGAGCCGGCCTTCTGGATCGAGTCGTAGTCCATCGTGAGTTCCATCATCACGTCGCCCGGCAGCACCGGCATCGAGGAACCGCCCGGGATCACCGCCTTGATGCGGCGGCCGCCGCGCACGCCGCCGGCCATCTCCAGCAGGTCCTTGAACGGCGTGCCGAGGCGGATCTCGTAGTTGCCCGGACGATTGACGTGGCCGGACACCGAGAAGATCTTCGGCCCGCCGTTGTTCGGCTTGCCGAGGTTGAGGAACCACTCCGGGCCGTTGCGGATGATCGCCGGCACCGAGGCGTAGGTCTCGGTGTTGTTGATGGTGGTCGGCTTGCCGTACAGGCCGAAGTTGGCCGGGAACGGCGGCTTGTAGCGCGGCTGGCCCTTCTTGCCTTCCAGCGACTCCATCAGCGCGGTTTCCTCGCCGCAGATGTAGGCGCCGGCGCCGAGCGCGGCGTAGATGTCCACGTCCACGCCGCTGCCGAGGATGTTCCTGCCGAGCCAGCCGTTGGCGTAGGCCTCCTTCAGCGCCTGCTCGAAGTGCTCGAACGGTTCGTGGTGGAACTCGCCGCGCAGGTAGTTGTAGGCGACCGTCGCGCCGGTGGCGTAGCAGGCGATCGCCATGCCCTCCACCACCGCGTGCGGATTGAAGCGCAGGATGTCGCGGTCCTTGGCCGTGCCCGGCTCGGACTCGTCGGAGTTGCAGAGGATGTACTTCTGCCCCGGCCCCTTCGGCATGAACGACCACTTCAGGCCGGTCGGGAAGCCCGCGCCGCCGCGGCCGCGCAGGCCGGACTGCTTGACCATCTCGACGACCTGCTCGGGCGGGATCTTCTCGGTGAGGATCTTCCGCCACGCCGCGTAGCCGCCGGTCTTGAGGTAGTTCTCGTACGACCACGGCGTCTCGAAGTGCAACGTCGTGTAGCAGACGTTGTGCTCCTGCGGAGCCGGACCGACCGGACCGTAGCCCTTGGAATAGTCGTGGTGCGAATGCGCCATCGGCGAGCGCCCTCAATCCAGGCTGTCGAGGATCTCGTCCACCTTCGCGGTGTCGAGCTTCTCGTGGTAATGGCCGTCGACCACCATCATCGGCGCGCCGCAGCACGCGGCCAGGCATTCCTCCTCGACCTTGAGGTAGATGCGGCCGTCGGGCGTGCTCTCGCCGTGCTTGATGCCGAGCTTCTTCTCGCAATGGCGCACGAGATCCTCGGCGCCGTTGAGCCAGCAACTGATGTTGGTGCAGATGGCGACGTTGTGGCGGCCGACCGGCTTCAGCTCGAACATCGAGTAGAAGCTCGCGACCTCGTAGGCCCACACCGGCGGCAGGCCGAGATACTTGGCGACCGCGGCGATCAGCTCGTCGGTGAGCCAGCCGCCGTTTTGCTCCTGCGCCGCGTGCAGGCCCTGCAGCACGGCCGAGCGCTTGCGGTCCGGCGGGAACTTCGCCACCCAGTGGTCGATGTGCGCGCGCGTCTTGTCGCTCAGCACGACCATCGGATCGACGTGCTGGCAGCGTTCGAAATTGCCGGTGGCTTTCATCGGTCGATTTCCCCGAACACGATGTCGTAGGTGCCGATCATCGCGACCACGTCGGCCAGCATGTGGCCCTTCACGATCTCGTCCATCGACGACAGATGGGCGAAGCCGGGCGCGCGCAGCTTGACGCGGAACGGCTTGTTGGCGCCGTCGGAAACCAGGTAGCAGCCGAACTCGCCCTTGGGCGCCTCGACCGCGGCGTAGGTCTCGCCGGCCGGCACGCAGTAGCCCTCGGAGAACAGCTTGAAGTGATGGATGAGGGCTTCCATGTCGTCCTTCATCTCCTCGCGGGAGGGAGGCGCGACCTTGAAGTTCTTGACCATCACCGGACCGGGATTGGCCTTCAGCCACTTCACGCACTGGGCGATGATGCGGTTGGACTCGCGCATCTCGGCGATGCGCACGAGATACCGGTCGTAGCAGTCGCCGTTGACGCCGACCGGGATGTCGAACTCGACCCGGTCGTAGCGCGCGTACGGCTGTTTCTTGCGCAGGTCCCAGGCGATGCCGGAACCGCGCAGCATCGGGCCGGTCATGCCCCAGGCGAGCGCCTGCTCCGGCGTCACCACGCCGACGCCGACGGTGCGCTGCTTCCAGATGCGGTTGTCGGTCAGCAGCGTCTCGTACTCGTCGACGCGCTTGGGGAACTCGCGGGTGAAGTGTTCGAGGAAGTCGAGCAGCGAGCCCTCGCGCGCTTCGTTGAAGCGCTTGAGGTCCTTGCCCTTGCGCCACGGCGACTCGCGGTACTTCGGCATCACGTCCGGCAGGTCGCGATAGACGCCGCCCGGCCGGTAGTACGCCGCGTGCATGCGCGCACCGGAGACCGCCTCGTAGCAGTCCATCAGCTCCTCGCGCTCGCGGAAGGCGTACAGGAACACCGCCATCGCGCCGAGGTCGAGCGCGTTCGAGCCCACCCACATCAGGTGGTTCAGGATCCGCGTGATCTCGTCGAACATCGTGCGGATCCACTGCGCGCGCTCGGGCGCCTCGATGCCGAGCAGGGTCTCGATGGCGCGCACGTAAGCGTGCTCGTTGCACATCATCGAGACGTAGTCGAGCCGGTCCATGTAGCCGATCGACTGGTTGAACGGCTTGCTCTCGGCCAGCTTCTCGGTGCCGCGATGCAGCAGGCCGACGTGCGGGTCGGCGCGCTGCACGACCTCGCCGTCCATCTCCAGGATCAGACGCAGCACGCCGTGCGCGGCGGGATGCTGCGGGCCGAAGTTCATCGTGTAGTTGCGGATCTCGGCGCCGTCGGCGGCCGGCCGCGTCAGATCGGTAGGCGTGGCGCTCATGGCTTCACCTCGCGGCCCACTTGCTGCGTGGCGGTGCTCTCGCCCACCGAGGTCTGGTAGCGGGCATCGTCGCGCACCACGCGCGGCACGCCCACGCGCGGCTCGATCGAGACCGGCTGGTACACCACGCGGCGGCGGTCGGGGTCGTAGATGACTTCGACGTTGCCGATCAGCGGGAAGTCCTTGCGGAACGGATGGCCGACGAAGCCGTAGTCGGTGAGGATGCGGCGCAGGTCCGGATGGCCGTCGAACACGATGCCGTACAGGTCGAACGCCTCGCGTTCGAACCAGTTCACGCCGCGCCAGACCTCGATCAGCGAATCGACCACCGGCAGGTCGTCGTTCGGTGCGAACGTGCGGATGCGGAGCCTGCGGTTGTGCTGCAGCGACAGCAGGTGCGCGACCACGGCGAAGCGGCGCTCCGGCGCGACCGCGCCGAGCGTGGGCTGCTGTCCCCAGGCGAAGCGGCCCGGGCCGCGGCCCTCGACGCCGCGCGAGAAGCCCTCGGAGGACACGTCGGTGTCCCACTCGTCGCTGCCGTAGCCGAGGTAATCGACGCCGCAGAGGTCGATCAGCTGCTCGAAGCCGAACTCGTCGCGCAACGCGCGCGCGGTGGTCAGCCAGTGCGTGCAAGGCACCTCGAGCGTGACCTCGCCGCGCGGTTCGGCCACGGTCACCGCGGCTTCCGGGAAGCGCGCGCGCAACTGGTCGGCGAAGGCGATCGCGAGCTCGCTCATCCGCGCAGCCCCTGACGGTTCGGGCCGAAGTTTGTGCCGCGACGGATCTTCTTCTGCAACTGCAGGATGCCGTATACCAGCGCCTCGGCGGTGGGCGGACAGCCGGGCACGTAGACGTCGACCGGCACGATGCGGTCGCAGCCGCGCACCACGGAGTAGGAGTAGTGGTAGTAGCCGCCGCCGTTGGCGCAACTGCCCATCGAGATCACCCACTTGGGGTCCGGCATCTGGTCGTAGACCTTGCGCAGCGCCGGGGCCATCTTGTTGACCAGGGTGCCGGCGACGATCATCACGTCGGACTGGCGCGGGCTCGGCCGGAACACGACGCCGTAGCGGTCGAGGTCCAGGCGCGCGGCGCCGGCGTGCATCATCTCCACCGCGCAGCACGCCAGGCCGAACGTCATCGGCCACATCGAGCCGGTGCGCGCCCAGTTCCACAGCGCGTCCATGCTGGTGGTGACGTAGCCCTGCTGCATCACCGGGTTGTCGCCCTCGGGGCGCAGGATGTCGTCCAGCCGCCCTTCCGGCAGCGGGTTGTTCATCAGGCCGGCCAGCTTGTCGCCGACGGAGTGGATCACTCCCATTCGAGCGCCCCCTTCTTCCAGACGTACACGAAGCCGAGCAGCAGCATGCCGGCGAAGATCGCCATCTCGACCAGACCGAGCGGGCCGAGCTCACGGAACACCGTGGCCCACGGCACGATGAAGATGATCTCGAGGTCGAAGATGATGAACTGGATGGCGACGAGGTAATAGCGCACGTCGAACTGCATGCGCGCGTCCTCGAACTCGGTGAAGCCGCACTCGTACGGCGCGAGCTTCTCCGGCGTCGGGCGTTTGGGGCCCAGCGTGCGGCCCACCGCGATCAGGGCGACGCCGATCGCGCCGGCGACGATCAGGAACAGCAGGGTCGGCAGATATTCGGCCAGCACTCGCGTTCTCTCGCGGCGCCACCGGGGCGGCGCCTGTTGGCTAAGCCACGTCGCCGTGGCGTTTGGCTTGCGGCCTCACCGGCAGCGGCGAGCCCGCACCCGGCCGCGGTGGACGTCGTTCCGTCCGCCGCGCCATCGCATCCCGCAGCACGGGACGCGGCGACGGGGTGATCGCCCGCCGGGCGCGCGCCGCAGCGTCGCCCGACGCAGCCGGGCGCGTCGCTTTTCGCCCGGCGATTCGAAAAAACGGCCTGACGGCCGCTTGTTCGAAACCCCTGTAATCGTTGGTGCCCAAGGGGGGACTCGAACCCCCACGACTTGCGTCGCTACCACCTCAAGGTAGTGCGTCTACCAATTCCGCCACCTGGGCAATGTGAGCGTCCTGCGTGCGATCCGGGCGCTCCGTCTCGCGTCTCGGTCATCGCTGACCGCGCCTGGCCGTCCGGGCCGGGCGTTGCGGCTCGCTATTGTAGCCGCTGAAACTCAGTTGGTGTTTGCCGGCGCAGGCGTCTGCGGCTGCGCCGGAGCCTGCTGCGGCTGAGCCGGCGCCTGCGGCACCGCCTGCGGCGCAGCGGAAGGCGCCGCGGGAACCGCGCCGTTCGCGGCCGGAGCCGGCGCCTGCTGCGCGGGCGCCTGGGGCACCTGCGACATCACCCCGAGATCGACCGCAGCGGCGCCCTGGCGCGCCTGCCGGCTGGCGTGCCACGCCATGCCGAGGCTGATGACGAAGAACAGGATCGCCAGCCACCTGGTCGCCTTGGAGAGGAAGTTCGCCGCGCCGCGCGCGCCGAACACCGTCGCCGACGCGCCGGCGCCGAAGCCGGTGCCAGCCTGCGCACCCGCACCGCGCTGCATGAGAATCAGCGCGATCATCGCGATCGCGATGAGCACGTACAGCACGTTGAGCAGCGTCATCATCGGTGGCTTGCCTCGGTTCTGCGTCGCGCGCGTCTGCCTGTCGCTCAGCCAGCCGCGCGCACGATGGCGTTGAAATCGGCCGCGACCAGCGAGGCGCCGCCGACCAGGCCGCCGTCGACGTCCGGCTGCGCGAACAGCGCGGCGGCGTTGTCGGCCTTCACGCTGCCGCCGTACAGGATCGGCAGCGAGCTCGCAATTCTAGCATTACGCGCGCCGATTTCGCTACGCAGGAACGCGTGCACCTCCTGCGCCTGCTCCGGGGTGGCGGTACGGCCGGTGCCGATCGCCCAGACCGGCTCGTAGGCGACGATCGCGCCCTCGAAGGCGTCGTCGCCGGCCAGTTCGAACACGGGCTCGAGCTGCTGCTCCAGGCGCCATTCGGTCTGGCCGTCCTCGCGCTCGCTGAGGGTCTCGCCTACGCACAGGATCGGCGTGAGGCCCGCCTTCTTCGCGGCGACGAACTTGCGCGCGACGATCTCGCTGCTTTCGCCGTGGTACTGGCGCCGCTCCGAATGGCCGACCAGACCGTAGCGCGCGCCGACGTCGAGCAGCATCGCCGCGGAGACCTCGCCGGTGAACGCCCCCTTTTCGTTGGCGCTGACGTCCTGCGCGCCGAACTGCAGCCCGCGCGGGCCGTAGCGCTCCACCAGCTCGGCCAGATACGGCAGCGGCGGCAGGATCAACCGCTCCACGCCCTCCGGCGCGGCCTCGGCGGCGATGGCGTCGAGCAGCTCGAAGGCGAACCGGCGGGTGCCGTGCAGCTTCCAGTTACCGGCAACGATCTTTCGGCGCATATCCGCTCTCGGTCGGAAACAGGCGCGGAAGTGTAGCGGAGCGCGGGGGTCCGGCGGCGCGCGCTGGCCGGCGCGGGCGCGGCCGCGTCGCGGCGCTCCGGTCGCATCGCCGGCGCGGGAACGTGCGGACCGCTGGCGTGTGCGCTGTCCGGCACTGCCGCGTGGAGCCACCACGTCCTGCCCGACGGGGCCGCGCCAGCGGCTTCATCGACGTCGTCCACGTCGGGCGACCCGGGCTTTTCCCGCGTGCGCGGCAACGACGAGCCGCGTTTTCCGCGACCTCACGGCGCTTGACGGGTCGCACCTCGCGGCGGGGCGGTGCGTCACCGGCCGCTCACGGCGGACGGCGGTACAACCCACGGTCCAGCCACCCGCCGTGCACCGATGAAAGCGCTCTGGCACCGCAACGCCACCGTGTACCAGGTCGATCCGTCGCTGTTCAAGGACGGCAACGGCGACGGATGCGGGGACTTCGTGGGCCTGCGCTCGCGCCTGGATCACCTGCGCATGCTCGGCGTCGATTGCCTCTGGCTGCTGCCGTTCTACCGCTCGCCGTTCCGCGACGGCGGCTACGACGTGAGCGACCACATGCGGGTGGATCCGCGCTTCGGCGACGTGAGCGATTTCATCGCCCTGCTGGAACGCGCCGACCAGCTCGGCATCCGCGTCATCGTCGAGCTGGTCGCGCAGCACACCTCCGACCAGCACCTGTGGTTCCAGGACGCGCGCCACCACCGACGCTCGCGCTATCGCGACTATTACGTGTGGTCCGACGAGCCGGTCGAGACCGGGTTCAAGCCGGCCTTTCCCGATGTCGAGCCGAGCGTCTGGACCTGGGACGAACAGGCGCAGCAGTTCTACCGGCACGTGTTCTACTCGCACGAGCCCGACCTCAACACCGCCAACCCCGCGGTGCGCGAGGAGATCCGCCGCATCCTCGCGTACTGGCTTCGCCTCGGTGTGTCGGGCTTCCGCGTCGACGCCGCTCCGCACATGGTGCGGCAGGCGCGCCTGGCGAACAGCCACCTGCAGGGGATGTGGTGGCTCAACGAGATCAACGCGTTCGTTTCGCAGCGCAATCCGCTGGCGATCCTGATGGGCGAGGCGGACGTCGGCGTGCACGAGTACTCCTCGTACTTCGACAAGGGCGAGCGGCTGACGTGGCTGCTCGACTTCTGGCTCAACAACCATCTGTTCCTGGCGCTGGCGCGCGGCGAGGCCGAACCGCTGATCCAGGCGATCAACGAACGCACGCCGGCGCCGGGCGACTGCAGCCACGCGGCCTGGCTGCGCAACCACGACCAGCTCGATCTGGACCAGTTGCGACCGCCCGAGCGCGAGGAGGTGCTGGCCGCGTTCGCGCCCGATCCGCGCATGCGCGCCTACCGCACCGGCATCCGCCGCCGGTTGGCGCCGATGCTCGGCGGCGATGCGAGACGCCTGGCGATGGCGCACGCCCTGCTGTTCGCGCTGCCCGGCGTGCCGATCCTGCGCTACGGCGAGGAGATCGGCATGGGCGAGGATCTGGCGCTGCCCGAGCGCAACGCGGTGCGCACACCGATGCAGTGGAGCGCGGGCCCGAACGGCGGCTTCTCCAGCGCACCGCGCGAGGCGCTGGTCGCTCCGCCGATCGAAGAAGGGCCGTTCGGCTATCCGCGGGTGAACGTGGAAAGCCAGCTCGGGCGGCACGATTCGCTGCTCGGCGTCACGCAGGCGCTGATCCGCGCGCGGCAGGGCCTGCGGGAAATGCTGGGCATCGCCCGGCTGGCGCGCTTCGAGGCGCGAACCGTATTCGGGCTGCGCTACGACGATCCGGAGACGGGCTCCAGCGCGTTGTGCTTCGTCAATCTGGGCCGTGAGGCGGTCGAATTCGACCTGCGCGAGGACGACCTCGACGCGCTGTTCGACGTGGTCGCCGATCGCGCCTACCCGCCACCGTCGGGAATGCCGCTGCGGCTTTTCCTCGACGGCCACGGCTACCGCTGGCTGCGGTGCCGGGAGCCGACGCGGCCGGCCGCGCCCTGAGCGGCGCGCTCAGCCGGAACGCAACGCCGGCAGCACGCGTTCGCCGAAGGCGTCGATGAATGCTTCCTGCGCGGGATGCACGTTGTGCAACAGCAGCTGGTCGAATCCCAGCTCGAGGTCTTCCTGCAGCCACGCCAGATGGCGCTGCACGTCGGCGGAGACGCGCACGGCCCGGCGCACGTCCTCCGGCCGCACGAAGGCGGCGGCGGCCTCGAAGTCGGCCGGCGTGCGCAGCTCCTCGGACAGCGCGCCTTCGAACACGTTCGTGCGCCACTGCCGGTGCGCGCCGGCGAGCGCGTCTTCCTCGCTGGCGGCGTACGCCAGCTTGACCTGCAGGCGCACCGGCTTGTCGCCGGCGCTTTCGCGGAAGGCGTCGAGCACGGCGCACAGCTTGTCGCGCGGCATCGAGATGGTGATCAGGCCGTCGGCCCAGCCCCCTACCCAGCGCGCGGTCTCCGGGCTCAGCGCGGCGGCGAAGATCGGCGGCGCCTGCTCCGGGCGCGTGTAGAGGCGCGCTCTCTCGACCGTGATCGAACCGCGATGGGTGACCTCCTCGCCGCGCCAGAGCGCGCGCATCACCTGCACCGCCTCGAACAGGCGGCGGTTCCGCAGATCCTTGGCCGGCCAGGTCTCGCCGGTGATCGTCTCGTTGAGCGCCTCGCCGCTGCCGGCCGCGATCCAGAACCGCCCTTCGAACATCTGCGCCAGGGTCGCCGCCGCCTGCGCGATCACCGCCGGGTGGTAGCGGCCCACCGGCGCGTTGACCACGCCGAACGGCAGCGCCGTGGTCGCCATTGCGGCCCCGAGCCAGGACCAGGCATGGCCGCTCTGGCCCTGCTCGCCGCTCCACGGATGGAAGTGGTCGGAGCACATCGCGGCGTCGAAGCCCGCCTGCTCGGCGCGGCGCACCCAACGCAGGAGATCGCGCGGGGGGAACTGTTCGTGCGAGGCGTGGTAACCGATCGACGGCATGCCCGGCTCCTCATGCGGGAAAGGCGGTGGTCAGCAGGCCGGCATTGCACCGTGCCCGCGTGTCCTGGCGCGTGAACTGCGCGACCACGGGGCGATCGCTTTCGATCAGCAGCCCGTAGGGCACGTCCAGACGCACCGCTTCGGGAAAGATCAGGTCGTTGATGCGCAGCCGCCGCAGCCTTCGCGCGGCCACGCCGATGCGGAACGGTCCGACCGGCTCGCGGCGGGCGTAGAACACGGTGACGCGCACGTTGGCGAGCGCATCGCCGGCATTCAGCAGGCTCAGCTCGTCGCGGCTGGTGAACTCGGGCTCCGGCCCCGTCGAGGCCGATGGGATGCATCCGGCCGGGATCGCCCAGCGGCAGCGGCCGATCGCGCTCATGCCGCCACCCCCAGTAGGCGCCGCAACTGCGGCGTCAGGAAGGTACCGTCGGGGTCGAACTGCGCGCGCACGTCCTGGAAGTGCATCCAGCGCGGGTACAGCGCCGCAAGACGCTCACCGCGCAGCGAATGCTTCTTCGCCCAATGCGGCCGCCCGGCGTGATCGCGGAAGATCGGCTCGATGTCGGCGAAGAACGCGCGCCACGGCAGCGACGCGTTCTGGTGCAGCGAGACCGTCACCGTGTCGCGGCCGGAGGCGGTGCTGAGGTCGGCGTCGTCGGCCGCCACCGTGCGATAGAGCACGCGCCAGCCGACCACGCGACGCCAACGCGCCAGGATGCGCTCGCGCACGGCACGGAAGCAGGCGACGCCGGCGTCGGCCGGCATCGCGTACTCGCATTCCTCGAACAGGTGCGGCAGGCCGCTGTGGGTCGGAATGAGCTGGTGCGCGTAACCGCCGCGGCGTTCCAGCAGGCGCGCGTACGGCAGATCGCGCGTGCCGCCGCCGACCGGGTTGACCAGCCGCAGCTTGACATCGTCGCGCCGCGGGTACCAGTAGAAGTCGAAGCTGTAGTTGTGCGCGGCGAGTTCGTCCAGATGCGCGAGCGCGGCGTCGGTGCTGGTCGCGTACTCGCGCCGCTCGACGTCGAACGCCGGGACCAGCGCCAGGCGCAGCTCGGTGAAGATGCCCAAGGCGCCGAGCGCCACGCGCGCGGCGCGCAGGCGCTCGACGTCGGTGGCATCGATCTCGCGCACCTGCCCGCGCCCGTCCACCAGGCGCGCGCCGATCAGCATCTGCGAGAGGTTGTGCAGCCGGCGCCCGCTGCCGTGCGTGCCGGTGCCGATCGCGCCGCCGATCGTCTGGGTGGCGACGTCGCCGTAGTTCGGCAGCGCGAGGTCATGCTCGTAAAGCAGGCGGCCGAGCTCCTCCAACGTCGTCCCGGGAAGCACACGCGCCTCGCAGCGCGTGCGATCCGCCTCGATCACGCCGGACAGGCGCTCGAGCGTCACCAGCACGTCGGGACCGACCAGGATGCCGTTCGACGAGTGCCCGCTGCCCACCACCCGGACGCTCCGGCCCTGCGCGTTCGCCTCGCGCACCACGACCGCGATCTCGTCCTCGCTGTGCGCCCGGACGCGACGCGCCGGAGAGAAGCGAACGCTGCCCGACCAGTTGCGCCACGCCTCGCCCATCGGTCAATCGCACGGGAACGCGATCGTCGTCATCAGCGCGTTCTCGGCCTGACGCGAATCGAGCCGGGTGTGCTGCACCACGATCGGCACGTCGCTCTCGATCACGCTCGCGTAGGGCGTATCGCGCGGGATCGGCTCCGGATCCTTCAGTTCGTTGAAGCGCAGATGCCGGGTCCTTCTCGCCTGCACGTTGACGGTGTAGGGGCCGGCCGGCTCGCGATCCTCGAAATAGACCATCAGGCGCACCAGCGCGTCGCGGTCGCCGGTGTTGAGGATGCAGCAGGTCTCGTGGCTTTCCAGTTCCGGCTTGGGCCCGGTGCTGCGGCCGGGAATGTACCCCTCGGCGATGGCCCAGCGCCTGCGTCCGAGCGGCTCGGTCATGCGTACCTCCTGCGGCGGTCGTCCGCCTCGACACTAGGCGCGCGCACGCGAATGCGCCGTGAGCCCGCGCGTGGGTGCGGCGCCGCTGCCGAGCGCACGGTCGTGCCGCGCCGCCGGAATCGCGGCCGGCGATGTCCGGCCATCCCCCGGCGTGGGGTTCACGTTCGCGCGTTCCGCAGGCGCTGTCGCGAAGCGGCGCGGCGGTCGCTTCGCGCCTGCGGCGTCCGCCCCTCGCTGCGGACGGGGCGGGCCGCGGGGGATCCCGGCGTCGTCCCGACGAGGCGCGGAAAGGAGCCACGATCCTCACGGCCGGCGCAGCTTCGGCACAATGACGCCCTCCCACTGCGACGCCGTCCGATGACGCCCTCCGACTTCCCATGCGCGCTCACCATCGCCGGCTCCGACTCCGGCGGCGGCGCGGGCATCCAGGCCGATCTGAAGACCTTCGCCGCGCACGGCGTCCACGGCCTGAGCGCGATCGCGGCGCTGACCGCCCAGCACACGCGCGCCGTGAACGCGGTGCACGTGCCCGATGCGCGCTTCCTGCGCGCGCAGATCGACGCGTGTTTCGACGACTTCGCGATCGGCGCGGTGAAGCTGGGCATGCTCGCCACCGCCGGGATCATCCACGCGGTCGCCGACGCGCTCGAACATCACCGCCCGCCGGCGCTGGTACTCGATCCCGTGATGGTCGCGACCTCCGGCGCTCGCCTGCTCGAAACCGAGGCGCTCGAGGCCCTGCGGCACCGGCTGCTGCCGATGGCGACCGTGGTCACGCCGAACCTGCCCGAAGCGTCGCTGCTGCTGGGACGCGAGATCCGCAGCGTGGCGGCGATGCACGAGGCGGTTTCGGCGCTGCGCGGACTCGGCGCGCACGCGGTGCTGCTGAAGGGCGGCCATCTGGACGAGGGCGAGGAGGTCGTCGATCTGATCGGCGTCGATGCGACCGTGCGCGAAATCCGGCATCGCCGGCTGGCGGTGCGGGCGCACGGCACCGGCTGCACGCTCGCCTCGGCGGTCGCGGCGCAACTGTGCCGGGGCCGCACGCTGATCGAGGCCTGCCGCCTCGCAGGCGACTACGTGCACCGCGGGTTGCTGTCGGGCTATCGACCTGGACGCAGCGACGTGCTGGTGCTCGACCACTTCGGGGCGGCGCCCGATGCGTGAGCATGCGCCCGCGCCGCTGGAGCTGGAGGCGAACGCAGGCCCGCATCGCTGGCGTCTCATCGCCCGCGTCCCCGCCTCACCCGCAGGCGCGCTGTTCTGGCTGCCCGCATTGGGCGTCGCCGCCCGCCATTACCTGCCCTTCGCCGATGCCCTCGCCACCCGCGGCATCGCCGTGTTCGTGCACGAGTGGCGTGGGCTCGGTACCAGCAACCTGCGTGCCGGCCGCCAGTGCGACTGGGGATATCCGGCAGTGCTGCTGGAGGACATTCCGGCGTCGCTGCAGGCGATCGAGCGTGCCGGCTTCGCACTCTCGCATCTGGGCGGGCACAGTCTCGGTGGGCAACTGGCCTGCTGCACGCTCGCGCTGTGGCATGCCGGCCGAACGAGCCCACAGGCGCCGCCTCACGGGCTATGGCTGGTCGCGAGCGGCGCGCCCTACTGGCGCGCTTTCCCGCCGCCGCTGCGTTACGGTCTGCCGCTCGCCTACCGCTTCCTCCCCTGGCTTGCCCAACGCGTCGGCGCGCTGCCCGGCCGCCTGCTGGCCTTCGGCGGCAACGAAGCGCGGACGCTGATCCGCGACTGGGCACGCACCGGCCTCAGCGGCCGCTACGCCGCCGAAGGCATCCCCGACGATCTCGAGGCCGGCATGGCCCCGCTGTCCCCGCACGTGGTCGGCATCGTCCTGCGCCGCGACCGGCTGGCACCACGCTCCTCGCTCGACTACCTGCTCGACAAGCTCCCGCGCGCGCGGCGCACGATCGTCGAGCTGGACGGCGATACGCTCGGCACGCGAGCGGATCACTTCGCGTGGATGAAGCGGCCCGATGCGGTCGTCGACGGTCTGTTGTCGGCGCGCGCGGCGCCGGCGCTCGCCTGAGCACCGCGACATGCCGCCCGGTTGGCGACGGAAGCGGATACGGCGCTGTTCGCCTGTCCGCCCGAGGCTCCCCATCCGCATGCGGATCACCGGAAGGGCGGCTCGCCTCGGATCGGCTTCGCAGTCGCCGGCCGATCCAGCTCATGGCCTGCAACCGCTGCCGCGACAACGGGCAGCAGATGGCAGTCAGCACGCGCCGTGACGCTCCGCGGCGCGGCCGCCGCTTCCGGACAGGCGCCTGTCGCCCTCGCGCAGCCTCAGATACCTGGGCGCGGGCCGGACGAGGGGTCGGGGTGAGGGCGTACGCCGCAGGGGCATGGCTTCGTCGCATCGCGGCGGGACCAGTCCCGCCCTACGCCGCTGTAGAGACGCGTGACAGGCAGGCGCCTCATGACGCTCGCGCCCCCGCCCCGAACCGGTCCGCGTGCCGCACACGGAACGCACGCAGCGCCCAGCCGGTCAGCCATCCGCGTGGTGAAGAGAGCGCATCGCTCCGCCCTTTTCGACAACAGCCTCGCTAAAGACAGTCTTCACCATCCGCTGCGCTTCGCTTGGCAGGTTCCGAACGAGCGCCGCCCACCCGGTGGACGTGCCCGCCCCACTGGCGCGTAAATGCGCCTCATCGCTATCCACGCTCGCGTCCCGTAAGGGGGGTGCTTGCCGGCGGCGGCTTTACCGTGTCCTCAGCACCGGGACGGAGACCCGCGGCCGGCATGAGGATGCGCTCGGAGGGCCTGACCTCTCCGCGATCCACCGCATGGGCTCCAGTCGCGGAATAGCCGCGGAAGTTCGGCTCGCCAGGCCTTGACCCGACACTGCCATTGGCGGAACCAAACTGAGAATAGGGAGTGAACTGACCGAGCGTGCCCTGGAAAAAGCTGGCGGCCATCGGCGGGGCGGTAATGATCAGGACGGTCAAGATCAATCCCAGCCCCCCCTGCTGCAGCGCCAGACTGTTGATGCCTTCGGGGTTCGCGCCAAGAAACTTACCGGTCCAGAACATGATCGACACAGCCAGCACCGCATCAAGCGCGATCGTCACCATCACACTCAGGACCGCCAACGAAAAGAGCGTCCCTACCGCGTACCACAACCAGCGATGGAACAGTTGCTTGGTCTGCTCGAACAACAGGCACAAAACGAAGAAGGGGCCAAGCCCGACCACCAGAGCCATGGCGATCTTGTTCAACAGCAGCAACGCGCCTCCCGTGATGGCTGGCCCCGCGATGCCAATACCGGTGAACCACATATTGCGGTCCTTCTCCTGTTGAACTGCTTCGCTTCCTCCCGTGTGGAGCGAATCGATGCTGCTGAGTGCCAACTGCATGTACCCAAGGCTTCGATCGATCTTCTTTTCCGTGTCGTCATCATCGCCGCTGACGACTTCGGCGATCTCCTCCTTCAGTCCCTCGGTGAGATATTCGGAAATGCTGTTTCCCGCGATCGAGAAAGTGGTTGCCGCCGTCACGATGAGCATCGCCCTCAAGGAATGAGTGACGAACTGCATCATCGAGTCGCGACTTTGCCCGCTGACGATGCGGTAGCCCTGGATCATGATCCACAACGTCATGGCCGACAGCGCAACCCCGCCAACCCAGGTCATGGTTCGCGCCAACAGGTTTTCCTGGAACTCCTTCAGCTCATCGCTGATGAACGAGACCAGCTCGTGGAAGAACATGAGTTGGGATGCGTCGCTCAGCAACCCGGCTTTCGCCGGAAGCATCGACGAAAGGCCACCCAACGACGCAAGCAGATTCTGCTCCATAGGAAAGCTCACCTGAGTGATGCCCTGATCAACGTTCTCTCCTCCGCGCCTTTTGCAGCGCCATCCTCAGCGTGGCGCCCTGCGCAACCGTACCGAGCACGGCCTTCTTGCCGCGCATGGCGGCCTGCGCAAGCCGCTGCTGCTCCTGATTCAGCAGGTCCAGGTAGGCGTCGTACGCTGCCATGGATGCCTGCCAGAACTGGAGGTCCTGCTGCAGCCGGCCGACAAAACGGTTGACGTCGTTGTTGCTGCCCTCGATGTTGCCTTGGGTGTTACTCAACAGCCGCCGGGCCTCGATCAACCTCCACTCGGCCTCCACCTTCTGAAGGTGTTTCAGGATCTTGATGGTCTCGTTGAACTTCTTGTTCCGGGTGACCACGATCTGCCGACAGACGTTGACCTGCTGCGGACCGATCTCGCCATCGAGATCCGCCTTGAGCCAGCTCAACGCAATCGATGCGAGCGACCCGCCCTGCGGATCGCAATCCTCGATGCCGTAGGTCTCGTCACGCTCCTCGAGCAGGACGCCCTTGCCATGCATCTGCCCGACGAAGGCTTGCAGTGCGAACAGCTGCTGCCTCATATGCTGGTACGTCTGCACCCAGCGTCGCGCCTGCTGGGCATACTCGGCGTAGT
Organism: Vulcaniibacterium thermophilum; assembly: GCF_007923255.1. GTDB lineage: Bacteria > Pseudomonadota > Gammaproteobacteria > Xanthomonadales > Xanthomonadaceae > Lysobacter_F > Lysobacter_F thermophilum. The sequence continues at coordinate 57,917 of NZ_VOHJ01000006.1, forward strand.
CCTGGTATCGCTGCTGGTACGTGTTGAGCTGATTGAGGATGCTTTGAAACAGATTCGGCCCGATCTCGATGACACTCATGGTGTACGCCCGCGGCGCGGTGACCCATAGTCCGAGCGCAGTGGCCAGCAGAAGCGCACCCAGCTTCCGTCGCCGAACCGGCACGCCCGCTCGGGCGTGGACTGCTTCCCTACAGCCAAGGTTTTTCATGATGTCCTCCTTTCAGTCGTTCCGGGCCAATGTGGCCGTTGCGGGCTGCAGGCCCTTGCCGGAGCCTTTGCGATTCCGATAGAACTCGCTGAGCCACTGCTCGGGGCGCAGTTCATCGGACGTGGTGCCCAGTGCGCGCGCTTGCTGTTCCAGAACCCGATGCATGATCTCGATGTTGTCGGTCGACGCCGAGATGACCGCCAGATAGTCGTCGAGGCCGCGCAGGTTGAGCTGGCAGACCGTGGAGCCGTGGCCCTGTTTGACCAGGAAGCAACGCGAGCGCTCGTCGAGGTTCTTCACTACCTGGTATTCCGCCTCCGTGAGCTTCAGGCCGTCGACGTAGTCGTCGCGGCTGGCATTCGGGTTCGGAAGCAGGATCATCGTGGCCGTCTGTTCGACCAGCGCCGCGGCGATGTCGCTACGCAGCGCATCCTCCGGGCTTTGGGTGGCGAAGATGCCCAGACCGTTCTGCTTGCGGATGGTCTTCTGCTTGTTCTTGGCGAACTCCTTCAACCCGCCGCCGCCGTCGAGAATCTTCCAGAACTCGTCCATGACGTAGATCAGCGGGCGCCCGTCGATCAGCTCCTCCAGACGGTGCAGGAGGTAATTGATGACCGGCACTCGGACCTCGGGGTTGTCGATCACATCCGTATAGTCGAAGCCGATGATCGGCGCGCGTTCGAGATCGATCGTGTCGACCGGGTTGTCGAACACCCAGCCGAGCGAATTGCCCGCCGTCCACTTGCGCAGCCGCGAGAAAAGCCCGTCGTCGCCCATGTTGGGCAGGCTTTTCTGGAAGTTGGTCATGCTGCGCAGATGCATCGGCGTGTCGAGAATGCTCTCGACCGCGCGGAAGATGTCCTCCTCCTCCCGCGCGGTATAGACCGTCTTGCCGGCCAACACCTTGATCAGGTCCGCGAGGAACTGGACGTTCGCCTCGTTACGCTCGCACTGGAACGGGTTGAAGCCGGTCGGTCTGCCGTTCTCCAGCGCCAGATAGTTGCCGCCGCAGGCGCGGACGAAGATCTCGGCGCCGCGGTCCTTGTCGAAGAAGAAGATCGTGGGCACCGGCGTGAGCTTCTGCGCCTGACTGAGCAGGAAGTTGATCAGCGCGGTCTTGCCGGTGCCCGACTTGCCGATCACCATCGTGTTGCCGATCGCCTTCTCGCCCAGCGAGTCCTCGGCCGGATGGGTGGCATGGAAGTTGAAGTAGTACGGCTGACCGTTCGGGGTCTGCAGCGTGGTGATGCACTCGCCCCACGGATTGCGGTCCTTCTTTCCGGTGGCGAAGTTGTGCAGCGGGCACAGACCGAGGAAGTTGAGCGAACTTACATTCGCCAACCGCGTCCGATAGCGCCAATTGCCCGGCAATTGCGCGTAGAACGATGAGGCGACGGCGAGATCTTCCTTGGTCGAGACGAACCCGGCGTTCGATAGTTCCGCCCGTGCGGCGGCGACGTGCCGGGCGAGCTTCTCCTGGGCGTCCGCGTACACCGCGAGGGTGCAGTGGTACTCGCCGAGCACGAAGTTGCCGGAGGCGAGTTGGTCCATCGCGTGATCGAGCTCGGCGATCTGGCTGACGGCCTTGTCGCCGGACGAGATCATCATGCCTTTGGTGCGATCCAGCACCTTGAGCGCATCCTGGCGACCCATGGGGCTGAACGAGTGCGTGAGGACGTACTCGAAATCGAGATACTTCAGGCCGTTGAGGATGCCGGGGTAAGTGCCGTCCGGATACTCCTTGAGGTTGAGCATCGCCCCGAAATGGTTGGTGCCGTTCGGGGTCCGGATGACGAAGTCGCCGGTCTTGGCGGAGAACAGATGGCGGCTCACCGGCAGATAGCCGTACACCGGCGCATCCAGCACCGGGACCGGCTCGTCCACGCGATTGATGACATAGCCGAAGAACTCCAGCGTCTCCGAAAAGACGATGCCGTTCTCCGCCTCGTACATGCCGAGCCGGCATGGGGCGTAGTCGCGAAGCACCGCCTCCACGTTTCCGGCAAGTTCCATCACCTTGGCGATGGCCTCGTCCTGCTGGGTCTTCAGCACGCCGAGATCGGACGAGCGCTCGACGAAGCCTTTGCCGGTCACCACCGGACGATAGATCAGCGTCAGATACAGCTCGTTCTGCATCAGCTTCTGTTCCGACAGCGATGCGAAGTAGGCGTCGGACAGCGCCTGGTTGAATGGCTGCTCGAAGTGGCTGCGCACCTTCAGCCGCTGGCGGCGCCGCACGTCGTGCACCCAGAAGGCGACGTTGACGAAATCCGGCGCACGCAGCGTCTGCAGCAGGCGGTTGAACGTCTGGTGGCGATGCTCGATGTCCCATTCCTCGCGGCCCACGAACGGCAGCCCTTCCAACCTCCAGACGAGCAGGAAGTCCCCACCGCGGGTCTTCACGACCGATGGCGAGACATGGGTGGAAAGCGGGACGAAGTCGCTGATGGGCGTGTCGGGGGTGAACATCGGTGTGGCCTGGAAAAGTGCGCCGGCCGCGGCGTCCTTGCGTGCGGCCGGCGCGAAACGCGTGTCAGTTCCGGCGCGCGGGACGCTGCCGGTACTCGTTCGGCGAGAACACCCACATGCCTCCATGCAGCCCGAGGTTGCGCACCCGCGCCCGGAACTGCCAGCGCAGGCCGAGCAACCGGAAGATCATCTCGTCGCGCCGTGCCATCTGACGCATGACGAAGATCACCACCGGAATCAGGCCGAGGAAGAACAGGTTGATGTAGAAGGCCAGCAGCAGGCAGCCTCCGGCACCGAAGAAGAACGGCACGTACGGCACGCCGAGGAACATCGCCGGCCGCGTGCAGCCCCGGAACATGACGTCCTTACGCATGCAGCAGCGGCAGAACCGTGGTCAGCATCGCCGTGCAGTCCTGCGCCTCGTCGCCGATCAGCATCTTCGCGATCTGGCCGGCCGCGCCGATCAGCAGGCCGCCGATCAGGATCGGCGCCACGTCGGCGATGCGCTTGTGCGCGAACGCGATTTGATAGCCGGCGAAGATGATCGCGATCGTGACGATCGCGATCGACGCCATGTTGAGCAGACTGTTGATGTTGCCGAGGAAGCCGCAGACCTTCTCGTCGGTTCCGGCCAGCGCCTGCGCGAACGCCGTGACCGACACGAGGGCGGCGGTGAGACCAACGCCCGCCTGGGCGATGCAGCGGGTGACGATGGAGCGATGGGTCTTCATGGCTTCTCCTTGCGTTGGGAGTGGTGGGACTCAGAAAACGAAGGCTTCGTCCGTTGCGGCCGCCTCTGACGCGGCGCGAGGCGTCGACGGAGCGGAAGCCGACGTGGAAACTGCCTGTCCGGCCGCGACCAGTGTGGTGGGCATCGCCACGCCGACCGGCGCGACCGGTGGCGCGCTTGCCGGAGCAGCGGTCATGTCGCGCCGCGGCGACGTCTGGCCGGCATCCGGCACCGACGGCTCGACGCGGGTCACCGCCTCGAGGCGGCTTGGCGGACGTGCGAGTGGATAGCGCGAGACGGGGACGACACGACGGTCCACCCGACCGACCACCCGGATCGGCTCGTGCTGCGCGTCCACGGGCAAGCCACTGCGCTCGCGCATGGACGCATAGATCTTCTGGACGTAGCCGTGGCGGAAACCGGTGACGAAGTTGCCCGAGTAGTAGCAGCTGAAGGCCTTGCCCCAGTCGCCCTTCGAGCGGCCATAGCACTCTGCGAGGATGCGCGAACCCGCCTGCAGGTTCGGACAGGGTTCGAACGCCCTGGTGTACGAGTCGAGGCCGTACTTGTCGAGGTTGTAGCGGTTCACCTGCGCCAGGCCGAGGGAGAAGTTGTAGCCCTTCTGTTCCAGCATGCGCACGGTCGCCAGCGCCTCGTTGAGGTTCCGCGGCTGCCGGACGAGATGCCCGCCCACCACGCCGATCGCGTAGGGGTTGAAGGAGGACTCGACACGGACCACGTGCTGCATGACCTCGCGCGGAACCGCCAGATCCGGACAGGCCATCAGCTCCATTCCAGGCAGCATGCGCGTGCTCCTCAGGCGTCGAGCGTGCGCAGGGGATCGAAATCGATCCCGGTGATGTAGCGACGGCCGGCATGGGCCTTGATGTGCACGACGATATCGATCGTCAGCATCAGCAAGCGCTTGATCACCGCGAACTCGAGCCCCGCGCCTTCGTGCGAAGCCTTCACCATCAGCGCGAGCTGGTCCCAGGTCTGCGCGGTGCTGCCGGCGTGGCAACTGGTGATCGAGCCTGGGTGACCCGACGCGCAATTGCGGATGAAGTAGAAGGACTCGTCGCCGCGCAGCTCGGCGAGGATGATCCGGTCCGGCTTCATGCGCAGGCAGGCCTCCATGCAGCTCTTCGCGGTGACGTTGCTCGCGCTTTGTCCGCCTTTCGAGTACAGCAGGTGGACGACGTTGGGCTGCGGGATGAACAGCTCGCGCGCATCCTCGATCGTGATCAGCCGTTCGTCGTGCGGGATGTGGTGCACGAGCGCCTTCATGAACGTCGTCTTGCCGCTTCCGGTGGCGCCGGAGACCACGATGTTCTTCCGGTACTGCACCGCCTTGCGGAAGAATCCGCCGTAGTCGCGCGCCTTGCGCAGATCCAGCAGCTCGCGGTCGTGATCGCTCAGCTCCTGCCGCTGTTCGAGGATCTCGTCGAAGAAGCCGTCCTGCTGGTACTGCTCCAGCGTCCGGGTCTGGCGGGCGGGCAGACGGATGGTGATCGAGACCGATCCGGCCTCGCAGGCGGGCGGGATCACGAACTGCGCGCGCTGGCCGGTGGGAAACGTCAGCGACACCACCGGATCGACGTCCGTGATCCGCTGCCCGGTGCGGCTCTCGTTGACGACGGCGGTGCAGAACTGGCGCGCGCGCTCGAACGTGAGCGTCGGCACCTCGATCCGTTGCCAACCCTGGCGCGTCTCGATGTACAGCTCGCCAGGCCGGTTCACGCAGATTTCGGTGACGTCCGGCGACTCCATGAACTGACGGATGCCCAGCACCTCGTACTGGTACGCCAGGAAGTCGCCGGAAACGTGCGCGAGCGGTGCGTCGTCGAGCGGCATGGGTCGCCTCAGCGGGACAGCACGGCGGAGAAGTCCACATCGCGCGCGACGTAGACGTTGACCATCGTGCCGTGGTTGATGGTGACGGTCGCCGGGCGGTTCGCCGCGCGGTTGAGGGCCTGGTGCGCGAGACGTTCGACCGTGTGCGCGGTGTTGCTTTCGAACGGGCGCGAGACGACGACGCCGCCGCTGGTCACCTCCGTGGTGCTCGGTCCTTCCTCGGCAGCCGCGTACTTGAACGCGTCGCTGATCAGGCTGATCAGCAGCGCGGCGCTGATGCGGCTTCCCCAGTGCGCGCTGTAATGGCCCGGATGGCCTGCGCCGCCGAGGTTGTCGATGCCCGGACTGGCCATCGTCACGTCGATGCCGTTCGGGGTGAGCACGCGATCCCACATCACCGCCACGCGCGGGCCGTTCGGCTCGCCTTCGTAGCGGCCGAGCACCTTCGAGCCTTTCGGCAGCAGCAGCCGGCGGCCGTTGATGGAATACACCGGCTCGGTGACGACGCAGGAGGTGTAGCCGGGCACGTCGGTGACGATGCGGGTTTCGAGGATGCAGCGGATGTAGGTTCCGCGCGCGAGCAGCGCGTCGGGATTCTGGATCGCCTGCGCGCTGGTCCTCGGCTCGGCCTGCGGCGCCGGCTGGGGGCTGCCGCCCTGCGCGGCTTGCAGGCTCGCCTGCATCGCCTTGATGTACAGCTCGCTGGTGGGATCCTGCGGCGCGTCGGCGCCATCGGCCGGGCCCATCGCACCGATCCGGCGTTCGAGCAGCGACGGCGGCATCGGCGCGGGCGAAGGCGGCTCGTCCGCCGGCGCGAACGGATCGTCGGTGGGCGGCAGCGGCGGCAGTTCCGGCTGCTGCGCCAGCGCGATCGGATCCGCAGCCGCCGCCGGCTGCGCACCGGCAGTGGGCGGCAACGGGGCCGTCGGCGCCTGGAGCTCGGGCACCACCACAGCTTCCTCGCGCGGCTTCTTGGCCTCCTCGTCGGAGGTGCCGGCCGCCTTCAGTACCAGGAAGCCCATCACGCCGATCAGGCCGAGAATGCCGGCCAGGAACGCGAGCGCCTTGCGGTTGAGACGCTGCGCGTCGGTGGTGCGAAGCACCGGCGCGCCGGCATCGAGATCGGGAACCGCAGTACCGGCGCCGCCCGTCTGGCCGCCAGCCGGCCCATGGGCGCTGTAGTACGGGTTGTCGGCGAACGCCGCCTGCGATGCGCCGTCCTGGCGCGGGTCATGCTGGGGGCCGGAGCCCATCTGGTTCGGGTTCACTTGTGCGTCTTCCTGCGCAGACCGACCACGTTGTCGCCGTGGCGGATCACCAAGTAGGGGTACGTGCCGTGGACGATGATGGTGTTGTTCTCGACCGTCGTATTGACCACGAAGTCCTCGCCGTCCTTGCGATGGCGCGCGAACACGGCCGGGAAATTGCCGGTCGGGAACACGGTCAGATCCGCCATCCGCACGTAGGTGAACTTGCCGTCGTCGTAGACGTTCACCGGGATCAGCCACTTCTGCTTCGTGCGTGTGGCGTACTCGTAGTCGAAGTGGTAGGGCCGATCCTTGGCGATCGCCGTGCTGACTTCGGTCTCGTCCTTGACTTCGGCGACGGCGTCCGGGTCGACCGGATATTTGAACGCGATCTTGTAATGCACACCGGCCTGCTTGGCCTGATCCAACGCGCGCCAGTCGGTCGCGACCACCTTCAGCTCGAAGATGTAGGAGCGCCTTTCCGTGCGCACCAGCATGTTGGTGTCGACGTCGACATTCTTCGGCTTCAGATAGAAGACGTTGTCGCGCCGCGTCAGTTCCCAGCCATTGCTGAAGCCGGTGCTGTAGTCCAGCACCTTGTCGTTCGCGTCCAGCTCGATCTGGGTCGTGAGCCCCAGGCCCGTTCGCACCGGGTAGATGCGGTTGGTTTCGTACTCGTACTCCTGGATCACCTGCGCGGGGGCCGGCGCGGCCCAGACGGCGACAGCCGCGCACAGCAGGCCGGGGAGAATGCGGTCGCTCCAGCGGGACATCAGTGTTGCGCTCCATTTTGGGTCGCGGGTGCCACCGGGGCGGCGGCGCCTGCGGACGGGGATGAGGTCGTCGGCGCCGGTGCGGACGGCGAAACCGCGCCGGCCACCGTCGCACCCGGCGCACCGGGTGCTGCGCCGACCTGCAAGGCCGCAGCATCGGCCGCGGCACCGCCGATAACCGGCGCGGCACCCGGGGCTGCAGGCAGCACGGGCATCTGCGCGCCGGTCTGCACCGGCACGGTCGCTTCGAGCGGCGGCGCAGCCGAATAGTCGTTGTCGACCCGGTAGCTGGTGACGCGGAAGCCGAGCGGATTGGCGATCCGCTGCTCCTCGCTCATCTTCAGATTGCTCTTGTAGGTGAAGGTCAGCGTGGCGATCTTGCTGTCGAGCGGCCGGGTGGTTCCGGAGCTCTTGTCGTACAGGCTGCGCTGGAAGCGCACGGTCGCGCCGGTCGGGCGGGTCTTCTTGCCGTCGCCTCCCAGCAGCGTGATGCTGAGGATCTTCACGCGGATGGCCTTGCCCGGGCCGTACAGATGGAACGGCGCCTGCGGATTGCGGTCGTTGTGCAGCCCGAGGTATTCCGACGCCACTTCCGGCTCGGACATGGTGTTCACCAGCACCCAGTCGCGCAGCACCTGCTGTTCGAGGTCCCACGATTCGCGGGCGATGACGAAATGCGCGACGTTGCTGCGGTTGATCGCCTCCGCGGCGGTGATGTCGTGGGTGGAGAAATCCCCGCGCAGGCGCGCGACCGTCGCGGTGCCGGTGTAGGCATCCGCCATCACCAGGTACGGCACCCGCTCCTTCAGCGGCAGCAGCACGATGTACCCGGCACCGAGCATGAGCGCCATCGCGAGCGCGCCGACGGCGACCCACCATGCGCGGCGCTCGCTCCGGCGTGCCATGTCGGCAAGCGTCAGTTCGAAGTTCACCGCCTTGGCGACGGCGCCCTCCACCTGCGGGGTCGCGGCCTTCTTCCCGAATCGCATGCGAGCCCCCGCGTCAGTGCGAGGCGGCCGACTGGCCGCCGGCGGCGACCTCGCCGGAGTCTGCGGTCGCCGCCCGCACGACGATCCGGTTGCCCTGCAGTTCCACGGTCACCCCCTGCGCGGCGTAGGCCTGCGTGAGTTGCGCCGCGGCCTCGCGCACGTCGGTGGTGCGGACCTGCGAGGCCGCGCGGTGCAACGTGTAGTCGTAGGCATGCTCGTAAGCGAGCACGAGCCTGGCATCGCCGGCCCATCGCGCCAGCATCGACTTCAGCGTGCCGTCGGTCGGCGACGCCTGGAACACGTAGGCGCTGTGCAGCGGAATCGCCTGCGGCGTCTCGGCGAACTGATTCACCGGCTTCCAACGCCCGCGCACGCCCGGTGCATCGGGCGTCGCGCAGGCGAGCAAAACAAGGCAAAGCGTCGCGAGCGACGCCACGCGGAACATGCGGACGGTACCCACCTTCCAACCCCTGGCAATACGAAAGACGCGCGCACGCCGAACGCGTGCACGGACGGTCGCGTCGGGCCGGACGGCCCCGACGATCGAGCGAAGCGACTGGGAAACGGCCACCGGGCGGGCGGCCTGCAGAGGATCAGCGGCGGACCCGACGCGTGCGGCGTCGTGCGCTGTCCCGTTCCTTTCGAGATTTCTCCCCGACATGCGAAATCCATTCCGGGCGGGGCATCCGATGCACCGCCACCAACAAGCCCTGTTTCCTTCGTACCCTGCCCTTTCAGGTCAGCCGACCGGGCAGGCTCCCCAACTCAACAATGCCACATTGTGCGAATTTTTTGCACTTGCCGCAATCGTCTCGTGACCATCCGCACCCGGGAATGACGCACGGCGTCCAGTCTCCAGGGGCACCGGCGTCGCCGACCGTGAGGACTGTACGCGACCGCGTGCGACGCGCCCATGGGACGACGCCGGTCCCGGCACTCGGATTCTTCCGACGGACCTGCTCAGACTTCGAGCCGCGGCACCCCAACCTGCGGCAGCAGGCGCGATGTGAAGCGCTTCTCGCGGTAGTAGCGGATCTTCTCGCACATCACCGGATGCGGAATCCCTTCGTAAACGAAGACTTCCTTGTCGGGGCCCATCGCCTTGAGCTCCTGCGGCAGCATCAGCGCGCGCCGTTCCTCGGACTCGCTACGCGAATACTCGCGCCCGCGCGTGACGTTCTGCCGCCGCACCGTGGTGTAGCCCAGCATCTCGGAGTAGTCGTTGGCGTCCTGCTGCTCGCGCGGCGCGTACAGGATCTGCAGCGCGTGGTTGGTGACCAGCGTGCGCGCCACCTCCTTGCCGTACACCGCGTCCAGTTGCGCCATGCTCTGGATGATCGGCAGCAGTCGCAGGTTGTAGCCGGCCATGTAGGCGACCGCCTTGGCCAGGATGTCCACGCGACCGATCGAGGTGAACTCGTCCATCAGCAGCAGGCATTGGTGCCTGAGCGCCGGATTCTGCTGCGGCAGCTCCCTGGTGTTGAGATTGATCAGTTGGCTGAAGAACAGGTTCACGATCAGCCGGCTCTCGGCCAGCTTGTTGGGCTGGATGCCGAGGTAGATCGTCATCCGCTTGCGGCGCACGTCGGTCAGCAGGAAGTCGTCGGCGCTGGTGGCCGCATCCAGCACCGGGTTGATCCACGCGTTCAGGGGCTCCCTGAAGGTGCCGAGGATCGACGCGAAGGTTTCGTCGGCCTGCGAGAGCAGGTTGGAGAACGCGGTGCGGCAGTGGGTGCTGAGGAACGGCCGCTGCGCCAGCTTCTGCAGGTAACCCTTCAGATCGCTGCCGTCGCCGGAGGACAACCGGTAGATCGCCCCCAGGCTGGGCGCGCCGCTGCCGGGAAAGCCGTGCCGGCGCTCGTCGTCTTGGTTCTCGAACAGGTACAGCGCGAACGCCATGAACGCGTTGCGCGCCTGGCTGACCCAGAACTTCTGCTCGTCGGGTCCGTCGGGATAGAGCATCGCCGCGATGCTCATCAGATCCGAGATGCGGAACGCCGGGTCGCTCGAGACGTAGGTGAGCGGATTCCAGCGGTGCGTGCGGCGATCCTCGGCGAACGGATTGAAGAGGTAGACCTCGTGCCCTTGACTGGCGCGCCAGCCGCTGGTGAGCGCGAAGTTCTCCTGCTTGATGTCGAGCACGACGACCGAGTCGCGATACTCGAGGAGGTTGGGGATGACGACGCCGACGCCCTTTCCCGACCGGGTCGGCGCGGCGAGGATCGCGAACTGCTGTCCGTCCAGCTTCGCGAGCCTCCCGCCGACCTTGCCGACCACGATGCCGTTCGGCGAATCGTTGAAGAAGCCGTGGCGCGCGAGATCCGATGCGGTCGCGAAACGCGCCTGGCCGTGCAGCGCCCGCGGCTGCGGCTTGAGCATGAGCGCCACCAGCCCGAGGTACGCAAGCCCCGGTACGCCGAAGCCGATCCATCCGCCGAGCCGGATCGAGCCGGCATGCGGGCGATAGCGCGGGTCATCGAGCACCCGCAGGTAATCGAGGTAGGTCCCCCACTGCAGAAGACCGGTGTCGAGCTTCAGCAGCAGCAACGTGACGTAGCCCGACAGATACAGCCCGGCGGCGAGCGCCAGCACTGCGGTGGCTCCCGCGAACGCGAACTTCGCTCCCTTCTTCACTGCCTTCCCTGCTCCCCTTCCCCTGTTCCTTGCGAGATTCAGCGACGCAGCGGCCGCTCCCGCGCGCGCCGCGTCGGCGGCGTCTGCTCCTGTTCGATGCGCAGGTCGAGCCAGATGCGGGCGGCGTCGAAACTCACGGTCTCGTGCAGCCTCTCGCCGCTGGCGGTGACGATCGCGAAGCGCGGCAGCGCGCCGGGCCGGTCTCCGTCGCCTGCGCGGCATTGCACCACGCGATACGGGCCTCGGCTGTACAGCGGCGGGCTCTCGTGTTCCATCACGCTCGTTATTCCTTTGGGCATCGATCAGCCGCAACAGGATGACCGCCGCCCGAGCTCGACGTCAATCGCGTTGCTGCGTGCGTTGCGCCTGCCGGAAAGAACAAGGGCCGGCAATCGCTTGCCGGCCCCTGGATGATGGCGCGCCCGGAGAGATTCGAACTCCCGACCACCAAGTTCGTAGCCTGGTGCTCTATCCAGCTGAGCTACGGGCGCGAAGGCGGAGAAGTATGACGAGTCGAGAACGATCCGTCAATTGTCTGCTGAAGCAATCGCGAGCGCTGCATGGGCGGTGGCTCGCGTACGACTGGCGGAGAGTGAGGGATTCGAACCCTCGATACGGCTTTTGACCGTATACTCCCTTAGCAGGGGAGCCCCTTCGGCCTCTCGGGCAACTCTCCGATGTAACACGCGCTCAGCGGGTGCGAAGCATACCGGCTGCCCCACCCGCATCGCAAACGCCGCGCTCAGCCCGCGGCGTTCTTGTTCGGATCCGCGGGCGGTTCGCCGCGCTGGATGCGCTGATAGATTTCCTCGCGATGCACCGCCACGTCCTTCGGCGCGGTGATGCCGATTCGTACCTGGTTGCCCTTGACGCCGAGCACGGTGACGGTCACCGAGTCGCCGATCATGAGGGTTTCGCCGACGCGGCGCGTCAGGATAAGCATGTCAAACCTCCTCGTGCCGGCATTCGTCAGCCGGCGTGCACATCATGCGCTCGGCATGACGGATCGATATGGCCAAAACGTCACGTGGCCGCCGTCCAATCGACACCCCGGGGACGGCACAACGGACCACGTCCAGAGTTCTCACGCGATTTTCGCACTTACCCAGGCAGGGACGCCAGCCAAGGCCTGAACGAGCGCGGGGCCGTCGTCGCCACCGCCTTGGGCCATGTCCGGTCGTCCGCCCCCCTTGCCGTTGATCTGACTGGCGACATGCGCCAGCAGTTCCCCGGCCTTGACCTGCTGCACGGCGCGGCCATGCACGCCGGCGACGAGCGCGGCCTTGCCGTCGCGCGCACCGGCCAGTACGACGACGACATCGCCGAGCTGTTGCTTGAGGCGGTCCATCGCATCCCGCAATGCCTTGGCATCGAATCCCTCCAGCCGCGCGGCCACGACCTTGATGCCGGCGACGTCGACCGCCGAAGCCGCAAGATCGCTGGTGGCGCCCGACGCGGCCTTCGCCTTCAGCGATTCCAGCTCGCGTTCGAGCCGCTTCTGCCGATCCAGCAGCGCGCGCAAGCGGTCGGCGACATCGGACGGATGACCGCCAAGCAGACGCGCCGCCTCTTCCAACGCACGCTCCTGCGCTTCCACGAAATCGAGCGCGTGCTGTCCCGTCACCGCCTCGATACGGCGCACGCCGGCGGACACGCCGCTTTCCGACACGATCTTGAACAGGCCGATGTCGCCAGTGCGTGATACGTGCGTGCCGCCGCAGAGTTCGGTCGACGCTTCGCCCAGACGCAGAACGCGCACGCGTTCGCCGTACTTTTCGCCGAACAGCGCCAACGCGCCGAACTCGAGCGCCTCCTGCATTCCCATGTGGTGGATCTCGGCCGCATGGTTGCGGCGGATCTCGGCGTTGACGCGGCGTTCGATCTCCTCGAGCTGCTCGCCGGTCACCGGCTGGAAGTGGCTGAAGTCGAAGCGCAGCCGCTCAGGCGTCACCAGCGAGCCCTTCTGCACGACGTGCGAGCCGAGCACGGCACGCAGCGCGGCATGCAGCAGGTGGGTGGCCGAGTGGTTGAGAACGGTGGCCGCGCGGCGCGCCTCGTCGATCGCGGCGTGCAGGCGCTCGCCGCGACGGAGCGTGCCTTCGACCAGACGGCCCACATGGCCATGGAACTGGCCGGCGAACTTCTGCGTGTCGCGCACTTCGAAACGCAGCGCGCCGGTGGACAGCATGCCGGTGTCGCCCACCTGCCCGCCGCCTTCGGCGTAGAACGGCGTGCGATCGAGGAACACCACCGCGTCGTCGCCCGCCGCGATCGCATCGACCGGGCGACCGTCGCGCAGCAGCGCGACGACTTCCACGTCGTCCTCGATGTGACGCTCGTAGCCGAGGAAATGCGTGGGCGGCAGTTGTGCGGCGAGTTCCGCCGGCAGCGTGGTGGCGCTGGCGAACTTGCCCGCGGCGCGCGCGCGTTCGCGCTGCTCGGTCATCAGCCGCTCGTAGTCGTCGAGCGCGCCGTCGCCGAGCGCGGCGCCTTTTTCGCGCAGGATGTCGACGATGAGATCCGGTGGGCAGCCGTAGGTGTCGTGCAACTGGAACAACTGTTCGCCATCGATCCGCCCGCCGCCGGCCTGCAGATAGCCTTCGAGCCGCTGCATGCCGGAGTCGAGCGTCTGCGCGAACGCGGCTTCCTCGGCCTTCAGCGCGCGCTCGACGAGCTCGCGCTTGGCCGCGAGCTCCGGATACGCCTCGCCCATCACTTCGACCAGCGGCGCGACCATGCGCCAGAACGCGCCTTCGCCCTGGAGCGCGCCGAGCTTCCAGATGTGGCGGACGGCGCGCCGCACGATGCGGCGGAGCACGTAGCCGCGACCTTCGTTCGAAGGCAGCACGCCGTCGACGATCAGGAAGCTGCAGGCGCGGATGTGATCGGCGATCACGCGCAGCGACTTGTTGTGCAGGTCCTGTGCGCCGGTGATCTGCGCGGCGGCCCGGATCAGGTGCTGGAACAGGTCGATCTCGTAGTTGCTGTGCACGTGCTGCAGCACGGCGGCGATGCGCTCCAGGCCCATGCCGGTGTCCACGCACGGCGCCGGCAGCGGCACCAGCGTGCCGTCGACCTGACGGTCGAACTGCATGAAGACGTTGTTCCAGATCTCGATGAAGCGATCGCCGTCTTCATCGGGCGAGCCGGGAGGACCGCCGGGGATCTCCGGACCGTGGTCGTAGAAGATCTCGGTGCACGGACCGCACGGGCCGGTGTCGGCCATCTGCCAGAAGTTGTCGGAGGCGAACGGCGCGCCCTTGTTGTCGCCGATGCGGATGATCTTCTCGGCCGGCAGACCGACGACCTTGTGCCAGATGTCGTAGGCCTCGTCGTCGGTATGGTAGATGGTGACCAGCAGCCGCTCCGGCGGCAGCTTCCACACCTCGGTGAGCAGCTCCCAGGCCCAGATGATGGCGTCCTTCTTGAAGTAGTCGCCGAAGCTGAAGTTGCCCAGCATCTCGAAGAAGGTGTGGTGGCGCGCGGTGTAGCCGACCTGATCGAGGTCGTTGTGCTTGCCGCCGGCGCGCACGCAGCGCTGCGAGGACACCGCGCGCGTGTAGCTGCGCTTCTCCGCGCCAAGGAACACGTCCTTGAACTGGACCATGCCCGCGTTGGTGAACAGCAGCGTGGGATCGTTCGCCGGAATCAGCGGCGACGACGGCACCACGGCATGGCCCTTGCCGCGAAAGAACTCCAGGAAGTCGCGACGGATGTCGTTGACGGTTTTCATTCGCTCGGTATCGGTTCGGACCGGGCACGCGCACGGCCCCGGGGCCCTCTGGAATCGGGGCGCCGGGCCGGTCGGACAACGGCCGGAAAGTCGGTAAGCGTATCAGGATGCGCTGCGCCGCGGACAGGCGGGAAGTCGGCCGGTGCCTGTGCGGGTCATGTCGTCCGTGGCGCCAGGCACGCCGGCGCGCCTGCCCCGGGCAGCCTGGAACCACGTGGGGAGCGCGGAGCGGGCAGCCCCCTGATGCGACGTCGGGGTCTTGCCGCCTCCGCAGGGCGGGCGCCTTGGACCCAGGGGGAGGTGGGCGGGAGCGCGAAGGGGGAGCCGACGCGCTGCACGGGTGCGGCCTCGCCGCGGAGCGGAGTTCCTGCCTGCCGCGCTCAGGCGTCCGGGTCGCCCTCGCCGTCGTACGCGGCACTGCGGAACGCCACGTCGCGCGGGAAACCGCGACGCAGCAGCAATTCGGCGCCCTTGCGACGGGCCGCGTCGTCGGCTGGCCCCGCCGGGCCGAAGCGTCGGCGGATAAGGTCGCGGGCGAGCCGGTTCCAGTCGCCGTCGAAAGCGTCCAGCGCGGCGGCGATGGCGTCGCGATCGAGGCCGTGGGCCGCAAGTTCGGCGCGGATGCGGACCGGCCCGTACCCGGCCGCGGCGCGGCTGCGGACCAGGCTTTCGGCGAAGCGGGCGTCGTCCTGCCAGCCGGCCTGCGCCAGGCGCTCGACCGCGGCCTCGGCATCCGCACGGTCGTGGCCGCGGGCGGTGAGCTTCAGTTGCAGCTCGCGCCGGGAATGCTCACGGCGCACCAGCAGCCCGAGCGCCTGCTGGGTGGCGCTGGGCGGCGTACGGCGCCGGGACCGCGGGCTGCGGCCAGGTGGGTCGTCGGACGGATCGGACATCGGGGTCGGCCTCCGGGTGCGCGGCGGCGTCTGACGAGGACCCACCGCCGCGCACCCGGCTCCGGATTTCAGTCGTCGAGGCCCGCGAGGTCGTCCTCGCCGCCGCCGCGCGACACCACGGCGGGAACGAACTTCTCGCGCAAGGCCGCCTCGAGGCGGGCGGCGACCGCCGGGTTCTCCTTGAGGTACTGGCGGGCGTTCTCCTTGCCCTGGCCGATGCGTTCGCCGTCGTAGCTGTACCACGCGCCGGACTTCTCGACCAGCTTGGCGTCCACGCCCATGTCGATCAGCTCGCCCTCGCGCGAGATGCCCTCGCCGTAGAGGATCTCGGTGATGACCTGCTTGAACGGCGGCGCCAGCTTGTTCTTGACCACCTTGATGCGGGTCTGGTTGCCGATGATCTCCTCGCCCTTCTTGATCGCGCCGATGCGGCGGATGTCCAGGCGCACCGAGGCGTAGAACTTGAGCGCGTTGCCGCCGGTGGTGGTTTCAGGGCTCTGGCCCGGCATCATCACGCCGATCTTCATACGCAGCTGGTTGATGAAGATCACCAGGCAGTTGCTGCGCTTGATGTTGGCGGTCAGCTTGCGCAGCGCCTGGCTCATCAGGCGCGCCTGCAGGCCGGGGAGCTGGTCGCCCATCTCGCCTTCGATCTCGGCCTTCGGCGTGAGCGCGGCGACCGAGTCGACGACGACCAGGTCGACCGCGCCGGACCGCACCAGCATATCGGCGATCTCGAGCGCCTGCTCGCCGGTGTCCGGCTGGCTGACCAGCAGGTCGTCGACGTTGACGCCGAGCTTCTGCGCATAGACCGGATCGAGCGCGTGCTCGGCGTCGATGAAGGCGCAGGTCCCGCCGTTCTTCTGGCACTGGGCGATGGCCTGCAGGGTCAGCGTGGTCTTGCCCGAGGATTCGGGGCCGTAGATCTCGACCACGCGCCCCTTCGGCAGGCCACCGATGCCGAGCGCGATGTCCAGCATCAGCGAGCCGGTGCTGATGACCTCGGCGGCTTCCGCGCTGCGGTCGCCCATCCGCATCACCGAGCCCTTGCCGAACTGCTTCTCGATCTGGCTGAGGGCCGCGGAGAGCGCGCGCTTCTTGTTGTCGTCCATCGTCGTCGTCCTGGTGGTGTGCGGATTGGCGGCTAGCGTAGGGGGTGGCGGTCGCAGCGGTTAAGACGGCCGCGTCGGGGGCAGTGTGAATCGTTCGGCGGGTGGCCGCCTCGGGCGGAATCCGAGCGACGGCTGGGACTGCGCCGCGCCGCGTGCCGGAAAGGGCCGGCTCACCGGTTGGGCCTCACCAGGCCGCAGTACAGGCCCTCGATGGCGAAGTCCTGGCCCGGCCGCACCTCGATCGGCGCGTAGTCGGGATTGCGCGGCAGCAGGCGGATGCGGTCCTTCGCGATCTTCAGCAGCTTGACCGTCACCTCCTCGTCGATGCGCGCCACCACGATCTGCCCGGAACGCGCTTCGCGGGTGCGGTGCACACCGATCAGATCGCCGTCGAAGATGCCCTCGTCGCGCATCGAGTCGCCCTTCACCCGCAACAGGTAATCCGGCTGCGGAAAGAACACGCTGCGATCCATCAGCACGACCTCGTCGGAGCCGATGTCCGCGCCGATCGGCACGCCTGCGGCCACCTGGCCGAGCACGGGGAGCGCCAGCGCGTGTTCCTCGGCCGGCTTTGCCGCCGCTGCCGCTTCCGACGACGCCGGCGGCCGCAGCAGGCGCAAGCCGCGCGCGCGGCCCGGCAGCCGTTCGATGTAACCCGCGCGTTCCAGTGCCTCCAGGTGGTACTGCGCGGCACGCACGCTGGAGAAGCCGAACGCGCGCGCGATCTCGGTCTGGCTGGGCGGCAGGCCCTCGTGCTCGATGCGCTCGGCGATCAGCTCGAGGATGGCGCGCTGGGTGTCGGAGAGGCTCATCGTTAGTAGTAATACTACTAACCCTTGCCGATTGCAACGCCGTTGGGCGCAGGCCTGGAATCAGGCCGAAGCGGCCGTCGGATCGTCGCCGAGGAGCTGGCGGCGCAGGCCCTCGAGGGCGGCGGCGGTCGTCCGGCGGCGCACCGCCTCGCGGTCCCCATCGAAGCGGAACACCTGCGCCTGCGGATAGCCGCCGCGGCGCTTCCAGGCGATCCAGACGGTGCCGACCGGCTTGTCGGCGGTGCCGCCGCCGGGACCTGCGATGCCGGTGACGGCGACGGCGAGGTGCGCGCCCGAGTGCACCAGCGCACCGGACACCATCTCGATCACCGTTTCGCGGCTGACCGCGCCGTGCGCCTCGAGCGTCTGCGGGCGCACGCCCAGCAGCGCCTGCTTGGCCTCGTAGCTGTAGGCCACCATGCCGCAGTCGAACCAGCCGGACGATCCGGCAATATCGGTCAGCGTCTTGGCGATCCAGCCGCCGGTGCAGCTTTCGGCGGTGACCAGCATCAGACGCTGGTCGAGGGCGTGGCGGCCGACCTGTTCGGCGAGGCGGCGCAGCGCGCTGTCGTCAGGGGGAAGCGTCATGGGCGGACTATAGCGGCCGCGGGTACGGCGCGAAGCGGGAGAGGGGCTTGAGTACCAGCGAGGGTGGTGGCGGTCGGCGCTCGGGGCCCTCACCCCTCGTCCGGCCCGCCGCAGTGCGACGGGCGTTCGTCGGCGCGCGAGCCTGCGGCTCGCGGACGCGCCTCCTCACCCCGCAAGCGGGGAGGGGCTTGAGTACGAGCGGGGTGGTGGCGGTGGGCGTTCGCGGGACTCACCCCTCTCCCTCGCGGGAGAGGGGTGCGAAGCGCCGCGACGGGCGTTCGTCGTCGATCAGTACGCGACGCGGAAGGTGACGCCGTAGGTGCGCGGGGTGCCGAGGAACGCGTTGTAGGAATTGAACGGGTTGCCCGGCACCGGGGAGACGTTCTGCAGCGGCGCGTCGAAGCCGACCTGGACGTACTCCTCGTCGGTGATGTTCTGCCCCCACAGCTCCACCGACCAGCGCTTGTTGCGCGCGCCGATCACGAAGCGCGCGTTCAGCACGGTGTAGGCGTCCTGCATCTTCTCGACGTCGAGGTCGGAGCCGGTGTTGTAGTCGGACATGTACTTCGCCGCCAGATTCACCCGGCCGATCAGATCCGGCCCGAAGCCCCATTCGTAGGTGACCGCGGCGCTGCCGGACCAGTACGGCGCGAAGCTGACCTGGTTGCCGGGCAGTTTGTAGAGCGCGCCGGTGGGCGCGATGAAGTCGCCTCCCGGACGCTCGTCGCCGTAGCGGGTGTCGGCGTACATCAGGCCGCCCTGCACGATCAGCCCGCGCATCGGCTGCCAGAGGATCTCGGTGTCGACGCCCTGCGATACCACCTCGGGAATCGAGCGCACGACGAAGCTCGTGCCGAGGAAGCTGTTGAGCTGGAAGTCCTCGTAGGTCTGGTGGAACAGGGTGGCATTGATCAGCAGGTTGCCGTCGGCCCAGGTGGTCTTGGCGCCGAGCTCGTAGCTGTCGACGAACTCGCCGGGGAACGAGGTGTCGGCCACCGGCAGGATGCCCGCGCCGCCGCTGGACAGGCCGGTGTTGGACTGCACGCGGTCGAGATTGAAACCGCCCGCCTTGTACCCGCGCGCGGCGGAGACGAAGGTCATCACATGGTCGTTCCAGCGGTACGCGGCCTTGAGCGTGCCCGACCACTCCTTCTCCTCGCGCTCCTGGTGCGTGACGCGGCCGTTGTGCAGCGGGTTCGCCCACGGCAGGCAGCTGTAGCCGACGATGTTGCTGACGATCGCCTGCTGCTGCGCGGGCGGCAACGCGGCGAACGGCACGCCGCGCGCGGTCAGCGCGGCGGCGATGCGGCCGATCGCGGCGGGGCTGACGGCGCCGTTGGGAGCGAAGAAGCTCGCGCAGCCGATGCTGCCGTTCGGATTGCTGTAGCGCGAATCGAGCTCCTTGTCCTCGCGCGTGTAGCGCAGACCGAGAGTCAGGTCGAGCGCATCGGTGACGCGCCAGGTGTTGTTGGTGAACAACGCGGCGCTGCGCGCGTTCTGCGCGTAGCGGTCGCTGGCGCCGAAGCCCTGGAACGCGGTGTTGAACGGCCGCCCGGTCACCTGCGAGAGGAACAGCGGCGCGTCGGGGCGTTGGCCGAGCGCGGGATTGATCAGCGACACCAGCGCGGTGGACAGGTAAGGCTCGTACGCGGCGCCGATGCGGTAGGTCTCGTTGCGGGCCAGATCTTCATCGGAATAGAACAGACCGATCATCCAGTCGACCGCGCCGCTGGTGCCGGTCAGGCGGAACTCCTGGCTGAAGGTTTCGAACCGCGTGAGCGACTCGTCCTCGTCCGCGTTGCGGTACAGCACGTCGGCGCTGGAGAAGTCGAAATCGAGGCCGTTGATCGACTGCCAGTCGCGCTGCGCGGTGATCGAGGTCAGCGTCGCCGATTCGAACCACGGCACGATCCAGTTGACCTCGGCCGAGACGCCCTTGTCCTTGAGGTCCTGCTCGGTGCTGCGGTTGCTCCAGGCCACGCGGTCGAACGGGCGCGCCACCGGCGCGACGCCGCTGTCCGGCGAGAGCGCGTCGATGATCGCCGCGGTCGCGCCGCGCACCACGGTCACGCCGACGCAGCAGTTCTCCTCGCGGCTGGTGTAGTCGGCGATCAGGTTGATGTCGACCGCGTCGGTGGGCTCGAGTAGCAGCTGGCCGCGCAGGGTATGGAAGTTCTGATCGCCGTCGGCGGTTTCCTCGCGCGGGCCGGCGCCGGTGCGCACGTCGGTGAACCCGTCGCGCTCGCGCTTGGCGGCGTAGACGCGGAACGCGGCGTTCTCGCCGAGGGCGTCGTTGTAGCTGCCGGCGATGCCGAGCGCGCCGTAGTTGCCGATCGTCAGCTCGCCTTCCACGCGCTGCTGGTAGTCGGGGCGACGGGTGATGATGTTGATCACGCCCGCGGACGTGTTCTTGCCGAACACCGTACCCTGCGGGCCCTTCAGCACTTCGATGCGTTCGACCTCGCCGAGGTCGCCGAAGCCGACGCCGTTGCGCGGCCGGTAGACGCCGTCGATGACCACGCCGACCGAAGACTCGAGGCCGGCGTTGTCGCCGACGGTGCCGATGCCGCGGATGCGGGCGACGGTCTGCGCCTCGCTCTGCGTGCTGGTGACGGTGAGGCCCGGCGTCAGCACCTGCATGTCCTTGATGTCGCGCACACCGGCGTCCTGCAGCAGTTCCTGCGGCAGCGCGGTGATCGCCACCGGCACATCCTGCAGGGCCTCCTCGCGCTTCTGCGCAGTGACCACGATGCTGGACAGCGTGGTGGTCTCGTCCTCTTCGGTCGGCGCGGCGCTGCCTTCCTGGGCCTGCACCGGTGCGCTCGCGGCAATGGCCATCACGATCGCAAGCGCCAGCCGGGCGCGTTGCGGAGTCTTGCTCGGCATCACGATTTCCCCCTCGTTCGGTTGGTCGCAGCGGAAGCCGGGCCTCCCCTGGCCGTCCGTGGCGGCACCGTGCTCGGCATGCCCGGCCACGCTAGCACTTTCTTAACGGCGCCCGTGCGGCGCCGCAGCAATCCGTGCTGGCATACTTCCGGCCGTTCCGCGCCCGCTCCGGGCGCGCGCTTTTTCCGACGCCCGCCGTGTCCGACACCGCCCTGTCCGCCGCCGCGCGCAACGCGGAGCACACCCCGCTGATGCGCCAGTACTTCGCCGCCAAGGCCGAGTACCCCGACGTGCTGCTGTTCTTCCGTATGGGCGATTTCTACGAGCTGTTCTACGACGACGCCCGCAAGGCGGCGCGGCTGCTCGACATCACCCTGACCCAGCGCGGCGTCTCCGCCGGCCAGCCGATCCCGATGGCGGGCGTGCCGGTGCATGCCTACGAGAGCTATCTGGCGCGGCTGGTCGCGCTCGGCGAATCGGTGGCGATCTGCGAGCAGATCGGCGACCCGGCGCAGGCCAAGGGCCTGGTCGAACGCAAGGTGGTGCGGGTGGTCACGCCGGGCACGGTGACCGACGAGGCGCTGCTGTCCGAGCGCCGCGACACCCTGCTGATGGCGGTGGCGCGTGGCAAGGCCGGCTATGGGCTGGCCTGGGCCGATCTCGCCGGCGGGCGCTTCCTGGTCAACGAAGTGGGCGGCGAGGACGCGCTCGAGGCGGAGCTGGCGCGGCTGGAACCGGCCGAAGTGCTGCTGCCCGACGAAGAAGGCTGGCCCGCATGCCTCACCCAGCGCAGCGGCGTGCGCCGGCGCGCGCCGTGGCTGTTCGACGCCGACAGCGGCCGCCGCCAGCTGCTGCGCTTCTTCGGCGTGCACGACCTGTCCGGCTTCGGTCTGGAGGACCGGCCGCTGGCGGTCTCCGCCGCCGCCGCACTGCTGGGCTATGTCGAGGAGACGCAGAAGCAGCGCCTGCCGCACCTGACCTCGATCGCGGTCGAGGCCGGCGACGGCGCGATCGCGATGAACGCGGCCACCCGCCGCCATCTCGAACTGGATTCGCGCGTCGACGGCGACCACCGCACCACCCTGCTCGGCGTGCTCGACAGCACGATCACGCCGATGGGCGGACGTCTGCTGCGACGCTGGCTGCATCGTCCGCTGCGCGACCACGCCACCCTGCGTCTGCGCCACCAGGCGGTGGCGACGCTGCTCGAGCAGCGCGCCTGCGAACCGCTGCGCGAGCGTTTCCGCGCGCTCGGCGATCTCGAACGCATCCTCGCCCGCGTGGCGCTGCGCAGCGCGCGTCCACGCGACCTGTCCACCCTGCGCGACGGTCTGGCGATGCTGCCGGAGATCCGCGCCCTGCTCGCCCCGCTCGACTCGCCGCGGCTGCAGGCGCTCGCCGCCGAGCTCGGCGAGCACACCGACAATGCGGCGCTGCTGGCGCGCGCGATCGTGGCGCAGCCGCCGGTGCTGGCGCGCGACGGCGGGGTCATCGCCGACGGCTACGACGCCGAACTCGACGAGCTGCGCCAGCTCGCGAGCAATGCCGACCGGTTCCTGATCGATCTGGAAGCGCGCGAGCGCGCCGCCACCGGCATCGCCACGCTCAAGGTCGGCTACAACCGCGTGCACGGCTACTACATCGAGATCAGCAAGGCGCAGGCCGACAGGGCGCCGACGCACTACACCCGCCGGCAGACGCTGACCGGCGCCGAGCGCTACATTACCGAGGAACTGAAGCAGTTCGAGGACAAGGTGCTGTCGGCGCGCGAACGCGCGCTCGCCCGCGAGCGGCTGCTGTACGAGCACCTGCTCGATGCGCTCAACGGAACGCTCGAGCCGCTCAAGCGCTGCGCGGCGGCGCTGGCGGAGCTCGACGTGCTGGCCTGCTTCGCCGAGCGCGCGCAAAGCCTCGACTGGTCCGCGCCCGAGCTGCGCAACGAGCCCGGGCTGTGCATCGAACGCGGCCGCCATCCGGTGGTGGAAGCGGTGCGCGACGAGCCGTTCGAGCCGAACGATCTGATGCTCGACGGCGGCCGCCGGATGCTGGTGATCACCGGCCCGAACATGGGCGGCAAGAGCACCTACATGCGGCAGAACGCGCTGATCGTGCTGCTCGCGCACATCGGAAGCTTCGTGCCGGCCGCGCGCGCGGTGATCGGACCGATCGACCGCATCCTCACCCGCATCGGCGCGGGCGACGACCTCGCGCGCGGGCAATCGACCTTCATGGTCGAGATGGCCGAGACCAGCTACATCCTCCACCACGCCACCGACTGCTCTCTGGTGCTGATGGACGAGATCGGACGCGGCACCTCGACCTACGACGGCCTCGCGCTCGCCGAGGCATGCGCGCGCCATCTGGCGCAGGTCAACCGCGCCTACACGCTGTTCGCCACGCACTACTTCGAGCTGACCGCGCTCGCCGAGCCCGGCAGCGGCATCGCCAACGTGCATCTGGATGCGGTCGAGCACGGCGACCGGCTGGTCTTCATGCACGCGGTGAAGGACGGCCCGGCCGACCGCAGCTTCGGCCTGCAGGTGGCCGCCCTCGCGGGGCTGCCGAAGGCGGTGATCGCGCAGGCGCGCGCGCGACTGGCCGAGCTCGAACAGCAAAGCCGCGACGCGCCGAAACCCTCGCTCACACCGCTGGCGCTGGACGCGCCGCAGCAGTTCGGCCTGTTCCCGCCGAGCAACGCGGCGCTCGAGGCGCTGGCGGCGCTCGATCCGGACGAGCTGACGCCGAAACAGGCGCTGGAGGCGCTGTACCGGCTGAAGGGGCTGCTGTAGACGGGCTTCGGCCCGCCATCGGCCTGCGGCACGCAAGCGCGCCTCGTCACCCGATGAACGGGCGAGGGGTCGCAATACGCGGAACGAAGGCCTCACCGCGATCGCGTTCAGCCGCTGCGACCCGACGCGCCGCGTTGTGCGCTACACTGCGCGCCCTCGCGAAGCCGTCGCTGGCGTTCGCCGCGCGGCGACATCGCGCACACGTCCATGGTGGCCCCGTTGGCGCCTCCGCGACGATAGGTCGAAAACCCCGCCAGGGCCGGAAGGCAGCAACGGTATCGGCTGATTCGGGCGCCGGAGTCACGCTGGCGGGGCCGCCGCCTTTTCGCGGCAACGCAACCGTCCCGCCGCGCCCCGCCCTCTACGCGATACGTAGCGGGCACCGCCAGCCGCGCACGCGGCGCAGCTCAGCCGGTTTCCCCGAAATCCCGCCGGCCGCCGCGCTTGGCGAGCACCCGCGCCGGCCCCAGCACGATGCGGTGGCCGAGCGCCTTGCACATGTCGTAGACCGTCAGCGCCGCGACCGTGGCGCCGGTCAGCGCCTCCATCTCCACGCCGGTGCGGTGGGTGGTGCGCACCGCGCATTCGATCCGCAGACTGCGCTCGTCGTGCCAGTCGATCGCGATCCGGCAGCCGTCGATCGGCAGCGGGTGGCAGAACGGAATCAGCTCGTGGGTGCGCTTGACCGCCAGGGTGCCGGCGACGACGGCGGTATCGACGATGCCGCCCTTCGGCCCGCGCAGGCCGGACGTGCGCAACTGCGCCGCCACGGCCGGCGGAAAACGCACCCGGCACTCCGCGCGGGCTTCGCGCGCGGTCACCGGTTTTCCCGACACGTCCACCATCGCCGGCCGCCCGGCGGCGTCCAGGTGGGTGAGCTTGGGTGCGTTGCGCGCCATGGCGCTCTCCAGACGAAGCGGACCGGCGATTGTAGGCGCGATGTCAGAGCGGCTCCGCGCGCGGCGCGGTCGGCTCGGCCAGCGCGATCGCCTCGCCGGGCTGGGCGACGCGGTACCCGCGCGCGCGCAATGCCGCCCCGTCGCCGGAGCTGGCGTAGTGGTACAGCACGCAGCGCGCGAGCAGGCCGGGCGGGTATTCCCGCTCGAGATCGTCGATGCCGCTGTGCGACGGATTGCCATGCAGGGCGCAGTCGTGCGCGACCAGTTCGCGGTCGTTGGCGACCGCCGCCAGCATCTCCGGAATCGGGCGGGTGTCGCCGGTCCACACCAGGCTGCCCTGCAGACGCAGGCCGAATGCGGTGTCCGGCCAGTGATGACGCACCGGAAAGGTCTCCAGACGCACGCCGTCGTGCCAGAACGCGCGCCCCACCGGGATGAGCTGGAACGCGTCCCAGAAATTCGCGCCGCCCTCGGCCAGCACGTTCGGATAGTCGCCTACCCGCTGGTGCAGATGCGGCACCAGCGCCGCCGGCACGTACAGCCGCACCCGGCCGCGCCGTTGCGCGTCGAAGTAGGTGGCCACGAACAGGCGTTCGAACCCGGCGATGTGGTCGAAATGCGTGTGGGTCAAGAACAGCGCCCGCGGCGGCTCGCCGTAGTGCGCAAGGCAGGCGGTCAGCCCTTCCCCGCCGCAGTCGATGGTCAGCCACGGCGCGCCGTCGCGCTCGATGGTGGCCATCGCCGAGCCCAGTTCGACCGCCGCCGCGTTGCCCACGCCGTGGAAGCGCAGCGCCCAGACCATCAGTACCCCCGGCTCCAGTTCTGGTCGTAGGCGCCGCGCAGGCGCGACCAGCAGGTCAGCACCTCGTCCACGCCGCGCGTGCCGCGCACCTTCAGCAGCGAGCGGCGCAGGCGCGCCAGATTGCGCTCGCGCCAGCCCGTTTCGGGAATGCGCAGGCGGCCGCGGTCCAGATCGATCACCCAGCCGCGGCGCGCGTCGTCGAACAGCAGGTTGTGCGCGTTGAGATCGGCATGATCGAGGCCGGCGCGATGGCAGCGCGCGATCAGGCGGCCGGCCTCGGCCCAGGGCGCCTCGGCGCCCTCGTCGGCGAGACGGTCGGCGAGCGATCGCACGTCGGCGATGCGTTCGATCAGGATCGCCGCGCGATACGTCCAGCCCTCGCGCCGGTACCAGGCGGCGATCGGCCGCGGAACCGGCACGCCGCGCCGCGCGGCCGCGCGCAGCAGCCGGAACTCGACGAAGCTGCGCGTGCGGTGCGGGCCGTGGAACAGGTAGCGGTCGCGGCTGATGCGCGCGGCGAGACCGCCGCGCCGGTAGTGGCGCAGCACCGCGGCGCCGAATGGCGCATCCACGAACCAGGCGCTGCCGCGTCCGCCGCTCGCCACGGGCTGCGCGTGCCCGCCCCAGGCGCGCGGGTCGAACCATTCGGCCCTGGCTTGCCGCACGCGCGTCTGGTCGAACAGAATCGCGCCGTCTCCGCGTTCGTCACGCAACGGCGTCAACCCCTCGGCGGCGTCGTACCCCAGCATCCGGCCGAGTCTAGCAGCCACGTGCAAACGATTCCCCGCTCCCTCTGCCTGCTGCGGCTGTCCGCGCTCGGCGACGTCACCCACGTGGTCCCGCTGGTGCGGACGCTGCAGGCGGCATGGCCGGAGGTGGCCATTACCTGGGTGATCGGCAAGGCGGAGCACCGTCTGCTGGCCGGCCTGCCGGGCGTCGAGTTCGTCGAATACGCCAAGGACAGCGGCCTGCGCGGCATGCGCGAGGTCCGCCGCGCCTTCGGCGGACGCCGCTTCGACGCGCTGCTCCATCTGCAGGTGGCGGCGCGCGCCAACCTGCTGTCCGCCTTCATCCCCGCGCGGCGGCGGATCGGCTACGACCGCTCGCGCTCGAAGGACCTGCACGGGCTGTTCGTGCGCGAGCGCATCCCCGACCGGCCCGGCATCCATGTGCTCGATGCGATCGGCAGCTTCGCCGAGCCGCTCGGCCTGAAGCAGACCACGGTGCGTTGGGATCTGCCGGTGCCGGACGAGGCCCGCGACTGGGCCCGCGCGCGGTGGCCCGAGGACGGCACGCCGACGCTGCTGGTCTCGCCCTGTTCGAGCCACGTGCTGCGGAACTGGCGCGCGGAACGCTACGCCGCGGTCGCCGACCACGCCGCCTCGCGCGGGTGGCGGATCGTGCTCTGCGGCGGACGCAGCGAGCTGGAGCGGCGCACCGCCGACGCCATCCTGGCGGCGATGCGCGCCCCCGCCCTCGACCTGGTCGGCAAGGACACGCTCAAGCAACTGCCCGCCCTG
This sequence comes from Vulcaniibacterium thermophilum, assembly GCF_007923255.1. GTDB lineage: Bacteria > Pseudomonadota > Gammaproteobacteria > Xanthomonadales > Xanthomonadaceae > Lysobacter_F > Lysobacter_F thermophilum. The sequence goes on from NZ_VOHJ01000006.1 coordinate 84,855, forward strand.
CTCGAACGCGCCACGCTGGTGATGACGCCCGACTCCGGCCCGATGCACATCGCCAATGCGGTGGGCACCCCGGTGCTGGGCCTGCACGCGGCCAGCAACCCGCGGCGCAGCGGGCCGTATTCGGACATCCGCTACTGCGTGGACCGCTACGACGCCGCGGCGCGCGCGTTCCTGGGCAAGCCCGCCGAGGCGCTGCGCTGGGGCACCAAGATCGAGTTCCCGGGCGTGATGGACCTGATCGCCGTCGCCGACGCCGTCGACGCCTTCGAGCGCTTCCGCGCCGATCGCGGCCTGGCCTGAGCCGCCGGGCGGGCGCGCCATCCGCCCTCTCTCTGCGGGCTGTCTCCAGACGCGCGAAAGGCCCCGCGCGGGGGCCTTTCGTGTATCTGGCGGAGAGGGTGGGATTCGAACCCACGGTACGGTAGAACCGTACACCGGATTTCGAATCCGGCGCATTCGACCACTCTGCCACCTCTCCGGGTGGGCCGCGAATGATACGGATGCGACCGCGGCGAGACAAGGCAGGGGCGGTGGCGGGCGCTACACTGGGCGGCCCCATTCACGAGCTGAACCGCATGTCCGAGATCCTGGTGCCGGTGTCCTTCGGCGAATTGCTCGACAAGATCGCCATCCTGCAGATCAAGTCCGAACGCATCGCCGACGAAGCCAAGCTGGCCAACGTCCGCAACGAGCTGTCGGCGCTGGAGCGGACCTGGATGGCGCACCCGGCCGCCGGGCACGACATCGCCCGCCTGCGCGCCGAGCTGAAAGCCGTGAACGAGCGGCTGTGGGACATCGAGGACGCGATCCGGATCAAGGAGAAGCGGCAGGAGTTCGACGCCGAATTCGTCCGCCTGGCGCGCAGCGTCTACTTCGAGAACGACGAACGTGCGCGGATCAAGCGCGAGATCAACACCGCGCTGGGATCGACCTACGTCGAGGAGAAGTCCTACCAGGACTACCGCACCGGCGCGGCGCCCTGAGCCGGGCGGATTCCCGCCCCCCGGCTGGGGGTTTGCCCGCGCTTCCGACACGGGCCCGCTGCCGCCGCCTGCGCTACCCTCGCCTCTGCCGCACCGCAGGGACGCCCTGCCGATGATCGAATTCGGACACCTGACCCACGTCGGCCTGCGCCGCGACCTCAACGAGGACACCTACTACGCCGACGGCGAGCTGGGCCTGTGGCTGGTGGCCGACGGCATGGGCGGGCACCAGTACGGCGAGGTGGCGAGCGCGCTGGCGCGCGACACCCTGGTGCGCGAAGTGGCGCGCGGCGCGAGCCTGGAGCAGGCGATCCGCACCGCCGACGAGGAGATCATCCGCACCTCGCGCCGCCGCAACGACGCGCTGCCGATGGGCACCACCGTGGTGGCCGCGCGGATCCAGGGCCGGCGCTTCGAAATCGCCTGGGTGGGCGACAGCCGCGTCTACCTGTGGCGCGACGGCCAGCTCGTGCAGCTCTCGCACGACCACAGCTACGTCGAGGAACTGATCGCCGGCGGCGTGATCACCCGCGAGCAGGCGCGCACGCATCCGCATCGCAACGTGGTCACCCAGGCGCTCGGAGTGACCGACCCGGCCCAGCTCAACGTCGAAACGCTGACCGGGGAGCTGCGGCCGGGCATGCAACTGCTGCTCTGCAGCGACGGCCTCACCGAGGAGGTCGACGACCGCAACATCGCCCAGGTGCTGGCGATGACCGACTGCAGCGCGCAGGAATGCGTCGACACGCTGGTGGCCGCGGCGCTGGACGGCGGCGGCTCGGACAACGTCACCGTGGTGCTGGTGCGCTACCTGTAACCCGCTGCGACGCCACGCGTCTTCCGGCGCGGCCGGATCAGCGTCGGCCGAACGGACTCCACGGTCGCGCTCGCGACGACGGCGCGCTCCGCAGCTACTCCCTCCTGCGATCCCTACGCCGGCTCGGCCTCGACCGCCTCGATCCGCGGTTCGACCGCGTCCCACACGCACTGCCCGCCGGCTTTCGCGCGCAGCTTCTCCAGTCGCGCGGCGTGCGCCGCCAGCTCGTCCTCGCTGACGCGCACGCGCGGACGCGGCGCGGTGAGGTCGTAGCGCAGCTCGGCGGCCGCGGTGCCCGCCTCCGCGTCCTCGGCCAGGGCGAAGCCGATCTCGCTCTGGCCCGACGTCAGCGCCAGGTAGACCTCGGCCAGCAACTGCGCGTCCAGCAGCGCGCCGTGCAGTTGGCGGTGCGAGTTGTCGATGTCGAACCGGCGGCAGAGCGCGTCCAGCGAATTGCGCTGGCCGGGGAAGCGCTGCCGCGCCAGCGCCAGCGTGTCCTCGATGCTGCAGCGGTCGGCCAGGCGTCCGTACTGCGGGCCGAGCCGGGACAGTTCGTAATCGAGGAAGCCGACGTCGAACGCGGCGTTGTGGATGACGAGCTCCGCGCCGTCGATGAACGCCAGGAACTCGTCGACGATCTCGGCGAATTTGGGCTTGTCGGCGAGGAACTCGAGCGTCAGCCCGGTGACTTCCTGCGCGCCGGCCTCGAAATCGCGCTCGGGATTGAGGTAGCGGTGGAACGTGCGACCGCTCGGACGGCGCTCGACCAGCTCGATGCAGCCGATCTCCACCACCCGGTGTCCGCGTTCCCAGCTCAGGCCGGTGGTTTCGGTGTCGAGAATGATCTGTCGCATCGACTTCGGTGTGGGCGGGCGTCGCGGAGCGCGCAGACTAACCCGAACCCGTCGCAGTCGCCGACGCGCCGCGCTGGCGGACCGCCTCGGCGCGCGCCAGCGCGTCCACACGCTCGTTCTCGGCGTGGCCGGCGTGCCCGCGCACCCAGTGCCAGCGCACGACGTGGCGCCGGGTGGCGGCGTGCAGCCGCTCCCAGAGATCGCGGTTCTTGACCGGCTCGCCGCCGGCGGTGCGCCAGCCGCGCGCCACCCAGCCACGGATCCACTCGGTGATGCCCTGTCGCAGGTACTGGGAATCGGTGTGCAGGTCCACCTCGCAGGGCTCGGTGAGCGTCTCCAGCGCCTGGATCGCCGCCATCAACTCCATACGGTTGTTGGTGGTGAGCGGCTCGCCGCCGGCGATCTCGCGTTCCCGCTCGCGATAGCGCAGCAGCGCGGCCCAGCCGCCGGGACCGGGATTGCCGAGGCAGGCCCCGTCGGTGTGGATTTCGACCTTCTTCATCGCGGCATTATCGCCGCGCGCCCGGGTCCTCGTCCGTCGCTTCGCGGCCGTCGACGCGCCGGGTCGGCAGTGCCACCGCGCGCGGCGCCGGCTGCCAGCCGAGCCGCACCACCGGCGCGGGCGGAATCAGCGCGCGCACCCGCTTGCTGACCGTGAAGCCGATCGCCGCGCGCAGGCGATCGCCCGCGCCGACGCCGGCATCGCCGCCCTGCCGCGCGTTCCAGTGCGCGCCGAGCCACTGCAGGCTGACCGCATCGCCCGCGAAACCGGCACGCCGCAGCGCGAGCTGCCAGCGCGCGGCGCCGCGGGCACGCAGGCCGGTACGCGCCCAGTGCAGCCGGTAGGCGCTCCACGGGTTGAGCGCGGCCAGCCACAGGGTGCCGCCCGGGGCGAGCACGCGCTCGCAATCCGCAAGCAGTGCGTCGGGCGGGATGCCGTCGTCCAGCGCGTGCTGCACCAGCACCAGGCCGAACGACTCGCGCGGGAACGGCAGCGGCAGCGCGCACCGCACCTGCCCCGCGAAGCCGCGCGGCGTGCGCCGGAGCACCACGCCGCGGCTGCGCCCCTCCAGCGCCGGCGGGGCCGCGCCGTCGACGCCGATCCACAGCCACGGCATCGCCGGGGCGGCCGCCAGCAAGCGCGTCCGCACGCCATCCTCGGCCGCCAGCAGGCCCTGCCCCGCGGCCTGGCCGAACCAGTCGAGCGCGGCGCCGGATTGACGGGGGCGTAAGGTCGCGGGCATGGTCGGGCGGGCGCGGGGGTTCGCCGATTCTCGGCCAACCCCCTGCGCCGGAAAAGCCGCCTCCGTCCCGGTCCCACCATGCGCCCGCAGCCGCTGCCCGCCCTCGGCGACAACTACATCTGGACCCTGGACGGTCCGGCGGGCGCCCTGGTGGTCGACCCGGGCGAGGCCGCTCCGGTGCTGGCGGCCGCCGCGGCCGGGCTGCGTCCGGCCGGCATCCTGCTGACCCACCATCACGCCGATCACATCGCGGGAACGCCGGCGCTGCTAGAACGCTGGCCGACGCTCCCGGTGCTGGCGCCGGACGACGCGCGGATCCCCTTCGCCACCCGGCGGGTCGGCGACGGAGACACGGTCGATCTGGCCGGCTGGACGCTCCGCGTGCTGGCCGTGCCGGGGCATACGCGCAGCCACGTCGCCTATCACATCGATGGCGGCGAAGGCCAGCGCATCCTGTTCTGCGGCGACACCCTGTTCAGCCTGGGGTGTGGTCGGCTGTTCGAAGGTACGCCCGCCCAGTTGCTGGCCTCCCTGCGCCGCCTGGCCGCCCTGCCCGCCGACACGCTCGTCTGCTGCGGACACGAATACACGCTCGCCAACGCGGCCTTCGCCCGCGTGGTGGACCCCGAAAACCCGGCGCTGCTGCGCCGCCTCGAGGAAGCCGAAGCCATGCGTGAACAAGGCCGCCCGACCCTGCCCAGCCTCCTGGCCGAGGAGTCCGCCGCCAACCCGTTCCTGCGCGTGACGGCCCCCGCGGTCCGCGCCGCCGTCGCCGCCCGCCTGGGCCGCGCGCCGGCCGACGAAACCGAGACGTTCGCCGAATTGCGGCGCTGGAAGGACGGGTTCCGCGCATGAAGCGGGTGTGGACGGCCCTCCCGGCCCTGCTGCTGGCCGGGATGGCGGCGCGTGCCGGCGAGCCGGCGGTGCTGGCGGCGGTCGGCCCCGCCCTTCCGCCGCCGACACTGGCGGCGGCGACGCCTGCGGCCCCGGCGACGACCGGGTCGGCGCCGGCCGACAGCGCGGTTGCCGTCGCCGGCGAGCGCAGCGGCCTTGAGATCTATCGCCGCTTCCGCGAGGGGCTGGCGTCGACGCCGTGCGCGAGCGAGGCCAGCCAGCGCTACCGCGCCCACTTCGCGCACGCGCCGCAGCGGCTGGCCAGGGACGGCGACCTGCTGCCGCTGTTCGGCTACGTGGTCGACGCCCTGCGCGACGCCGACCTGCCTACCGAGTACGCGCTCATCCCCTTCGTCGAGAGCGGCTATCGCCCGGCCGCGCGCAGCCCCTCCGGCCCCGCCGGCCTGTGGCAGATGATCGCCGTCACCGCGCGCAACCACGACGTGCCGATCCGGGACGGCTACGACGGACGCCTGTCGCCGGTGGATTCCACCCGCGCCGCGGTGCGCTACCTCAAGACCCTGCACGGCATGTTCGCCGGCGACTGGCGCCTGGCGGTGATGGCCTACAACGCCGGCGAGTACCGGGTGCTCGGCGCGCTCAGACGCAGCGGCATGACCGCCGCCAACGCGCAGCCGGAACGGCTCGCCGGCATGCCCGAAATCACCCGCGCCTACGTGCGCAAGCTCGACGCGCTGTCCTGCCTGCTCGCGCAGGCGGAGGAACGGGCCGAATGGCGTGCGGCGCTCGACCGGCCCGTCCCGCGGCTCGAAGCGGTGCCGGTGCCGGCCGGCGTGACCAGCATCGCCGAGTTCGCCGCGCGCACCGGGCAGGATCCCGAGCGCCTGCGCCGGCTCAATCCGGCGCTCGCCCACGGCGGCCTGCGCCGCGTCGGCGAGAAAGCGCGGCTGCTGGCGTGGGCCGGCCCGGCGCCGGCGGCAGCCGGCTCCGATGCCGTCGCGACCGGTCCGGCCGCCGCCGCCGCGTCGTCGCCCCCGGCCGCCACGGAGGCGGCAGGCGGCACGGATGCGGTCGAGCATGTGGTCAGCCGCGGCGAGAACGCCTGGACCATCGCGCGCCGCTACGGCGTGCGCGTGGCCGACCTGCTCGAGCGCAACGGCCTGTCCGCACGCGCGGTGCTCAGGCCCGGCCAGCGTCTGCTGATCCGCGCGCTCGGCCCCGGCCCGCGCTGAGCGCTGGCCTGCCCGTTCGACGCGCGGCACACTAGAGCCTTTGCTCGGCGGCGTACGCCGCGAACACGAGGAGTGGCTCAATGGGTTTCCTGCAAGGCAAGCGCGCGCTCATCACCGGCATCGCCAGCGAGCGCTCGATCGCCAGCGGCATCGCCGAGGCGATGCACCGCGAGGGCGCGGAACTGGCGTTCACCTACCAGAACGACAAGCTCAAGTCGCGCGTCGAAGAAGCGGCCAGGGAGTACGGCAGCGATATCGTGCTGCCGCTCGACGTCGCCTCCGACGAACAGATCGCCGCCTGCTTCGAGCACCTGGGCCAGCGCTGGGACGGCTTCGACATTCTCGTCCACGCCATCGCGTTCGCGCCGCGCGAAGCGATCCAGGGCCACTTCCTCGACGGCCTGACCCGCGAAGGCTTCGCCATCGCGCACGACATCTCGGCCTACTCGCTCGCCGCGCTCGCCAAGGCCGCGCGCCCGATGATGCAGGGCCGTCGGGGCGCGATCCTCACCCTCTCCTACCTCGGCGCCGAGCGCGCGCTGCCGAACTACAACGTGATGGGCGTGGCCAAGGCGAGCCTGGAGGCGGCCGTGCGCTACCTCGCCCTCAACCTCGGGCCCGAGGGCATCCGCGTCAACGCGATCTCGGCCGGCCCGATCAAGACCCTCGCCGCCGCCGGCATCGGCGGTTTCCGCAAGATTCTCGGCCACGTCGAGCAGTACGCGCCGCTGCGCCGCAGCGTCACCATCGAGGACGTCGGCAACGCCGCCGCGTTCCTGTGCTCGGACCTCGCCGCCGGCATCACCGGCGAAGTGACCTACGTCGACGCCGGCTACAACATCCTCGGCATGACCGGCATCGAATGACGCCGGCACCGCAACGCGACGAAAAAAGGCCCGGCATCGCTGCCGGGCCTTTTTCGTTTGCGGGCTTGCGGGCTCTGCGACCGCTCAGAGGTTGGCCTCGTTGACGGTCACCTTCATGCGCGTGCGCAGCGCCTTCAGCAGCGCCTCGATCTCGCGGCGCGCGGCGTCCTCCGCCATCGGTTGCTGCAGGCTGGCGCGCTCCATCGGGTTGAGCTCCTCCAGACGGCCCGGCTGCGCCGCGCTCACCGCGAACACCACCGCCCGCCCGTCCTCCAGCAGCGCGCGACCGAACGAGCGCTTGCCGGCCGCAGGCGCCGGCACCGCGAACATGGCCTCCGAGGCCTCGGGGGTCGGCACGGGTTGCCCGCGGCGGATGCCGGCATGGGTTTCCGGCGCGGCCAGGCCTTCCGCGGCGGCGATCGCCTCCAGCGTCTCGCCGCCGCGCGCACGCGCCAGCAGCGCATCGGCGCGCGCCTCCAGCGCCTTGCGGGCGCGCGCCGCGCGCACGTCCGCCGCCACCCGCTCGCGCACTTCCGTCAGCGGCGGCAGGCGCTCGGGCTCGTGCCGGGTCACGCGCAGCAGGACGATGTGCTCGGGCGCCAGTTCGATCGGATCGCTCACCGTCCCGTCCTGGATCAGGGTGTCGGAGAACGCCGCGCGCTGAACGTTCGGGTTGGCGAGGATGCCGCTGGGTTCGCCGCGGCTCACCGGGCCGAGCGTGCGCACCTGCAGATTCAGCGCACGCGCCGCCGGCGCCAGCGACGAGGGGTTCTTCAGCGTCGCATCCACCAACTGGCTCGACAGCTCGCCGAACACCCGCTCGCGCTCGCTCTGCGCGTGCTCGGTCGCCAGTTGTTCGCGCACCTCCTCGAACGGACGCGCCTGACCGGCCTTCACCTCGCGCAGTTGGATCAGATGCCAGCCGAACTCGGTCTTCACCGGCTCGCTGATCTGCCCGGGCTTCAGCGCGAACAGCGCCTGCTCGAATTCCGGCACGGTCGCGCCCTTGCCGAGCCAGCCGAGATCGCCGCCCTGCGCCTTCGAGGCGTCGTCGGAGTACTTGCGCGCCAGCGCGGCGAAGTCCGCGCCCGGCGCCTTCGCTTCGGCCGCGATCCGCCGGATCTTCGCCTCGGCGGCCTTGCGGTCGGCGTCGCTCGCGCCTTCCGCCACCCGCACCAGGATGTGCGACGCCAGACGCTCCTCGGCGGCGGCGAAGCGGTTCTTTTCCTGCTCGTAGCGCTGGCGCAGCGCCGCTTCGTCCGGCGCGGCGGGCGCCGGCAGATCGGCGGCGCGCAGCTCGACGTATTCGATCCACACGCGCTCCGGCATGCGGTAGCGGGCGGAGTTGGCGCGGTAGTGGGCTTGCAATTCGGCGTCGCTCACCGCGGCCGTGTCCGCCGCCGGCGCCGGCAGCGTGAGCACGGAAACATCGCGCTTCTCGCCGAGCAGCCGCACCGTTTGTGCCAGTTCGGCCTGGGTGACGAACGCGCTCGATTCGAGCGCGCCGGTCAGCACCGCGCGTTCCAGTTCCTCGCGCACGCGCTGCTCGTAGCCGCGCGGGGTGAACGGCGGCTGCGCCGAGGCCAGCATCTGCAGATAGCGCTCCTGGTTGAAACGCCCGTCGACCTGGAACGCGGGCGTCTCGGCGATATTCCTGCGCACCAGCGCATCGCTCACGGCAAGCCCGGCGCGACGCGCGGCCATCTGCGCCAGGCGCTCGTCGACGAGCACGTCGAGGATGCGGCGGCGCATGTCGGGCGTGTCGAACTCGCGCGCGTCGAAGCGCTCGCCGAGCGCCTGCCGCATGCGCTGGCGCTGGAAGTCGAGCCGCTCGCGGAACTCGTCCTGGGTGATCTGTTCGTGTTCCCACAGCATCGACGCCGGCCACCATGCCGGCGCATCCGGCCACCACGGCGGCGGCGCGTCGATCCGCGCGACCGACGTGTCCGCACGCTGCACGAGATATTCGTTGATGCCCAGCAGGGCGAACGGAACGATCAGCAGGCCGAGGATCACGGTGGCGATCCAGCCCGAGGTCTTTTCGCGGAGTTTCTGCAGCATGTGCGATGCGCTAGCCAGTCGAGCCGGCGAGTTTAGCGCGGATGTCCCACCCCCGCCGGCCGGCCGGCACCCCAGGCGCATCGATCCGGGCGCGCTCCGACCGGGCGTGTTCCCGCCCCGGCCGGGCCGCCGCAGGCGCCGGGCTGAATTCCCCCATCACACGCGAACGTCCCAGCCGTGCCGCATGCGGCATCGCGGATGCCCCGCGCCAGCGCGTCGCCCGCCGGCGCGGAAGCGGGAACCCAACGACGTCGGCTGCCGCCTGTACGGCGGCCATGGATCTCCGCTTGCGCGGGGATGGCGGCGAATGGGCGGGCGCGGACGGCTTTGCGCTCGCGCGGATGACGACTGACGTGCGCTGCGCGCGGATACGAGGAAAGCGACGCGAAATGCGGCGAGAACGCGAAGTCCGCCGGCATCATCGGCCACCGGCGCCGTGGCGGCAGCCGGAAAAAACGAAGGCGCCGTTACCGGCGCCTTGCGAAGAAGTGGCGGAGTGGACGGGACTCGAACCCGCGACCTCCGGCGTGACAGGCCAGCATTCTAACCGACTGAACTACCACTCCGCACTGGAGAGCAAATTGTACTGTCCGCTTGCGGTGCTTTCAACGCTTTCCTGCAGGCGACCAGTCCGAACTGGTGGGTGCTGAGGGTTTCGAACCCCCGACCCTCGCCTTGTAAGGGCGACGCTCTACCACTGAGCTAAGCACCCAGGCGAGTCGCTTAGTTTACAGCGTCCTTCAGCGCCTTGCCAGCCTTGAAGGCCGGGTTCTTCGACGCCTTGATCTTGATCGTCGCGCCGGTCTTCGGGTTGCGGCCCGTGCGCGCGGCGCGCTTGCGGACCTGGAACGTACCGAAGCCGACGAGGGTGACCGCGTCGCCCTTCTTGAGCGCCTTGGTGACGACGCTGACGAACGCATCGACGGCGGCGGCGGCGTCGGTCTTGGAGATTTCGGCGGTGTCGGCGACGGCGGAAATCAGTTCGGCCTTGTTCATGTGTGCTTGGGCTCCCTGTGCGGATCGGTCCGCAGGTTCTTATGAACCGGTCGCCCTGACGTGGGACGACCGGTCGACTTTGCCGCGGCGTTTCCTTGAAGTTCAGCTACGACGCGGTTCGCGCCGTTATACCAGCGGGTTTTGGGGCACGCAAGCCGCAAAGCTAGCAACGGCGCGGGTTTCCGCCCAATCGGCACACATCGCCAGCGGCCGGCGTCAGTGTTTGACCCCGGCTTGGGTGGCGACCTGTTCCTCCTCGCGCACGGGCACCTGCTCGCCGTGGTCGACGGCCTCGAGCTGCTCGGCCGACGCCGGCTGCGACAGAGGCCGTTCCAGGGCGATGTCGAGCACCTCGTCGATCCACTTCACGGTGACGATCTTCAGGCCTTGGGTCACCGTCTTCGGCATGTCGGCGAGATCCTTGCGGTTCTCCTCCGGGATGATGACCGTGCGGATGCCGCCGCGCAGCGCGGCCAGCAGCTTCTCCTTCAGACCGCCGATCGGCAGCACGCGGCCGCGCAGGGTGATCTCGCCGGTCATCGCCACGTCGGCGCGCACCGGAATGCGCGTGAGCATCGACACCAGCGCGGTCGCCATCGCGATGCCGGCGCTCGGGCCGTCCTTCGGCGTGGCGCCTTCCGGCACGTGCAGGTGGACGTCGTGTTTCTGCAGGAAGTCGAGGTCGATGCCAAGCCGCTCGGTGCGCGCGCGCACCACCGACAGCGCGGCGGAGGCCGACTCCTTCATCACGTCGCCGAGCTGGCCGGTCAGCAGCAACTGGCCGCGGCCGGGCACCAGGGTGGACTCGATCTGCAGCAGATCGCCGCCGACCTCGGTCCAGGCCAGGCCGGTGACCAGGCCGATCTCGTTCTGCTGCTCGGCGCGGCCGAAATCGAAGCGGCGCACGCCCAGATACTTCTCGAGATTCTTGCCGGTGATCTTGACCGGCCCCTTGGCGAGCTTCTTCGGGCCGGCCAGCGCCAGCTCCTTGACCACCTTGCGGCAGATCTTGGAGATCTCGCGCTCCAGATTGCGCACGCCCGACTCGCGCGTGTAGTAGCGGATGATGTCGGTCACCGCCGACTCCGCAACCTGGATCTCGGCCGGCCGCAGACCGTTCGCCTTGATCTGCTTCGGCAGCAGATAGCGCATCGCGATGTTGAGCTTCTCCTCCTCGGTGTAGCCCGGGATGCGAATGACTTCCATGCGGTCGAGCAGCGGCCCGGGGATGTGCAGCGAGTTGGAGGTCGCCACGAACATCACTTCCGACAGGTCCAGATCGACTTCCAGATAGTGGTCGTTGAACGCCGAATTCTGCTCGGGGTCGAGCACCTCCAGCAGCGCCGCCGACGGATCGCCGCGGAAGTCCATCGCCATCTTGTCGATCTCGTCCAGCACGAACAGCGGATTGCGGCTGCCGACCTTGTTCAGGCCCTGCACGATCCGGCCCGGCATCGAGCCCACGTAGGTACGACGGTGGCCGCGGATCTCGGCCTCGTCGCGCACGCCGCCGAGCGACATGCGCACGAACTTGCGGTTGGTGGCCTTGGCGATCGACTGGCCGAGCGAGGTCTTGCCCACGCCCGGCGGACCCACCAGGCACAGGATCGGGCCGCGCATCTGCTTCACCCGCGACTGCACGGCGAGGTATTCGAGGATGCGCTCCTTCACCTTCTCCAGGCCGAAGTGATCGGCGTCGAGCACTTCCTGCGCGACCTTGAGGTCCTTGCGGACCTTGGTGCGCTTCTTCCACGGCACGCCCAGCAGCCAGTCGAGATAGTTGCGCACCACCGCCGCCTCGGCCGACATCGGCGACATCTGCTTGAGCTTGTTGAGCTCGTTGCGCGCCTTCGTCTCCACCGCCTTCGGCATGCCGGCCTCGGCGATGCGGCGGGTGAGTTCGTCGATGTCGTTCGGAGTGTCGTCCAGCTCGCCCAGCTCCTTCTGGATGGCCTTCATCTGCTCGTTGAGGTAGTACTCGCGCTGGCTCTTCTCCATCTGCGACTTCACGCGGCCGCGGATGCGCTTTTCGAGCTGCTGCACGTCGATCTCGCCTTCGATCAGCCCGACGAGCAGTTCGAGCCGCGCGCCGACGCCCGCGGCTTCCAGCAGGCGCTGCTTGTCCGCCAGACGCACGCCGAGGTGGGCAGCGACGGTGTCGCCGAGACGGCTCGGCTCGTCGATGCCGGCGAGCGTCTGCATCAGCTCCGGCGGCAGCTTGCGATTGCCCTTGACGTACTCCTCGAACAGATTCATCAGCGTGCGCACGATCGCCTCGATCTCGCGCTCGCTGCGATCTTCCGCCTGCTCCATCAGATGCGCGTTCGCCGCCAGCACGCCGCCGCGCTCGAAGATGCGCTCCACCTTTGCGCGCGCCACGCCTTCCACCAGCACCTTGATGGTGCCGTCCGGCAGCTTGAGGAGCTGCAGCACGTGCGCCAGCGTACCGACCGCGTACAGATCGTTCGCGCCGGGATCGTCGACCTCCGCCGACTTCTGCGCGACCAGCAGGATCCGCTTGTCGCCTTCCATCGCCAGATCGAGCGCCCGGATCGACTTCTCGCGACCGACGAACAGCGGGATCACCATGTGCGGGAACACGACGACATCGCGCAATGGCAGTACCGGCAGGTCGATCGTTTCGTGTTCGTGTGTGCTCATGGGGGCTCCGGATCGAACGGGACGGGGTCGCTCTAGGACCCAATGGAAACAGCGGCCGTATCAGCGTCTTCTGAAGACCGGTTATGGGGCGAGGGAGGCCCAGATGCAAGCGGCCCGCGACGGAGCGCGGGCCAGCTAGGTGAAGACGGGATGAAATCAGCGACGCGGGTCGCGCTACGCGAACGCCGGCGTCGGGAAATCCCCGACACCGGGCCCATTCAGTCGCCGGACGCGACCCTCGGCGCCGCGGCGGGCGTCTGGTAGATCAGGTACGGGGCGGTCTTCTGCTCCACCACCGCTTCGTCGACCACCACCTTGCTGACGTTCTCCATCGACGGCAGCTCGTACATGGTGTCCAGCAGCACCGATTCGACGATCGTGCGCAGGCCGCGCGCGCCGGTCTTGCGCTTGAGCGCCTTGCGTGCGATCGCGGTGAGCGCGTCGGGACGGAACTCGAGTTCCACGCCCTCCATCTCGAACAGCTTCTTGAACTGCTTGGTGATGGCGTTCTTCGGCTCGGTGAGGATCGACACCAGGGCGGCTTCGTCCAGCTCCTCGAGCGTGGCGACCACCGGCAGGCGGCCGACGAACTCGGGAATGAGGCCGAACTTGATCAGATCCTCGGGTTCCACATCGGCCAGCACGCGCCCGACCTCGGCCTTGCGCTGGCTGCTCTTCACCTTGGCGCCGAAGCCGATGCCGCCGGAATCGGTGCTGCGCTGCTGGATGATCTTGTCCAGACCGGCGAACGCGCCGCCGCAGATGAACAGGATGTTGCGGGTGTCGACCTGCAGGAACTCCTGCTGCGGGTGCTTGCGGCCGCCCTGCGGCGGCACGCTGGCGATCGTGCCTTCGATCAGCTTCAGCAGCGCCTGCTGCACGCCCTCGCCCGACACGTCGCGGGTGATCGACGGGTTGTCCGACTTGCGCGAGATCTTGTCGATCTCGTCGATGTAGACGATGCCCTGCTGCGCCTTGTCGACGTCGTAGTCGCACTTCTGCAGCAGCTTCTGGATGATGTTCTCGACGTCCTCGCCGACGTAGCCCGCCTCGGTGAGGGTGGTGGCATCGGCGATCGTGAACGGCACGTTCAGCAGCCGCGCCAGCGTCTCCGCCAGCAGCGTCTTGCCCGAACCGGTCGGGCCGATCAGCAGGATGTTCGACTTGGCCAGCTCGACGTCATCGTTGCGCTGCCGGCTCTCGATCCGCTTGTAGTGGTTGTACACGGCCACGGCGAGCGTGCGCTTGGCGCGCTGCTGGCCGATCACGTACTGGTCGAGGACCTCCAGGATCTCCTTCGGCTTCGGCAGGTGGCTGCGCGTGGATTGCGACTTCTCCTCGAGTTCCTCGCGGATGATGTCGTTGCACAGCTCGACGCATTCGTCGCAGATGAAGACGCTGGGGCCCGCGATCAGCTTGCGGACTTCGTGTTGGCTTTTGCCGCAGAACGAGCAGTAGAGGATCTTGCTGCTGTCGTTGCGGCCGTGACGATCGTCGCTCATGCCCATGCCCAAGTGATGCGGTGCACTGATCGCGCGAACCGGGGCCCGGTCAGTGCGGCGGCCCGAGAATAACACAGCCATCCGGCCGGGCCCGGCCCCGGATCGGCACGTTCAGGATGCAAGTCCGGTGCCTCGCGCGAGGCGCTCAACCCGGCTGGATCGATTCGTCCGGACGACGCTCGAGCACGTGGTCGACCAGCCCATACTCGCGCGCGGCGTCGGCGCTCTTGAAGTTGTCGCGCTCGGTATCGCGCGCGATCGTCTCCAGCGTCTGGCCGGTGTGCTTGGACAGGATCTCGTTGAGGCGCTGACGCAGCGTGAGGATCTCGCGCGCGTGGATGTCGATGTCGGTGGCCTGGCCCTGGAAGCCGCCGAGGGGCTGGTGGATCATCACGCGCGAATTGGGCAGCGCGTACCGCTTGCCCGGCGCGCCGGCGGCCAGCAGCAGCGCGCCCATGCTGGCGGCCTGGCCGACGCAGATGGTGCTCACGTCGGGCTTGATGTACTGCATGGTGTCGTAGATCGCCAGCCCCGCGGTGACGATGCCGCCGGGCGAATTGATGTACAGGTGGATGTCCTTCTCGGGGTTCTCGGCCTCGAGGAACAGCAACTGCGCCACCACCAGGTTGGCCATGTGGTCGTCGATGCCGCCGACCAGGAAGATCACCCGCTCCTTGAGCAGGCGCGAATAGATGTCGTAGGCGCGCTCGCCGCGGCTGGTCTGCTCGACCACCATCGGAACGAGATTCAGGGCCTTGGTGCGGTTGTCCATGGAGTACCCGGGATGTGGCTGTCGCCGAAAACTTACGGCCCGGTCAACTTGGGGCTAACCGGGCCGTAGCGCAAGGGGGCGCGTCGATTTTCCGTCGCGCGTTACAGACGGATCGCCTCGCCGAAGCTCAGCTTCTGTTCGGTGTGCTGTGCGCGGTCGGCGATCCAGTCGATCACCTGCTCTTCCATCACGCGCGCCTGCAGGCCGGCCATGAGCTGTGGGTCGTTGCGGTAGAGCTCGATCACCTGCTGCGGCTCTTCGTAGGTGGAGGCGATGAGCTGCAGCGTCTCGGTGACGCGACGCGGATCCAGCGTGAGCTGGTTGCGGCGCGCCACCTCGCCCACCAGCAGGCCCACCAGCACGCGCTTGCGTGCCGCGTCCATGAACTCCAGATGGGCATCGGCCGGCGGATTGACCTGACGGCCCTGGCGGCGCGCCTGCTCGATCGCCTGGCGGGCGAGCTCGCGGGCCTCGTTCTCGACCAGCCGCGGCGGCAGTTCGACGTGGCTGTAGGCGGCGATGAGCTGCTCGCCGACCTCGCGGCGCAGGCGGGTCATCAGCGCGCCTTTCAGCTCGCGCTCCAGGTTGGTGCGGATGTCGGCGCGGAACTGCTCCAGCTCGCCGCTCTTGACGCCGAAGCTGCGGATGAACGCGGCATCGACTTCCGGCAGCACGGGCTCGGACACCTTCACCACCTTCAGGTGCACCTGCACCTTGCGGCCGGCGAACTGCGGCACGCGCCAGTCGGCCGGAAACTCGACCTCGACCGTCCTCTCCTCGCCGGCGCTCATGCCGAGCAGCGCGTTCTCGACCGCCGGGAACATCGTGCCGGAACCGAGCACGCTGGCGCCGCGCTCGGTGCCTTCGGCCGGGATGCGCTCGCCGTCGGCCTGCGACCAGGTCTCGATCTCGACCGCGTCGCCGGCCTGCGCCGGGCGCTCGACGGCCTGCCAGCCGCGGCGCTGCAGACGCAGGTTCTCGATCATCGCGTCGATGTCGGCGTCAGTGACCTCGGCGGTGTGGCGGATCACCTGCAGCCTGGCGACGTCGATCTCGCCGAAGTCCGGCACCACCTCGAAGGTGGCGACGTACGACAGGCCGTCCGCCTCCGGCGCCGGCTCGATGCGCGGGCTGCCGGCGATCTGCAGCGCGTTCTCGCGTACGGCCTGGCCGAAGCCCTCGCGCAGCAGCTCGTCCAGCACCTCGGCGCGCACCTGCGCCCCGTAGCGCTGTTCGATCACCTTGGTCGGCACCTTGCCCGGGCGGAAGCCCTTGATCCGGGCGCCGCGCGCGATTTCGCGCAGACGGGCGCCGACCTGGTTCTCCAGCCGGTCCGCCGGAAGGCGGAAGGTCACGCGGCGCTCGAGGGTGCCCAGCGATTCGACCGAAACTTGCATATCCACTCCTGCGGCCGCGGTGCGCTGCCGCGGCATGAAAAAGACGTTGGGTGACGGGCTTCCGACGGCTCCCCGGCCTGCACGGCAGGCCCGCCAGCGGAACGCGCTAGTGTGGCCGATCGCGCGCCGGGCCGCCAGCGGGGGCGCGTCGGCGAGGCGACGGACGGCCGCGCCCTCGCCCGCCGCGTACGGTCGAGGCTGGTGCGAAAGGTGGGACTCGAACCCACACGGGGTTACCCGCTGGAACCTAAATCCAGTGCGTCTACCAGTTCCGCCACTTTCGCGTGCGCGCCGATTGTAGGCGCGGCGGTCAAGAAAAAGGCACCGGGTTCGCCGGTGCCTCGAAAGATGGTGGGCCGTCTAGGATTCGAACCTAGGACCTACTGATTAAGAGTCAGCTGCTCTACCAACTGAGCTAACGGCCCGAGTGAGACGCGGAATCTTAAGGGAGACCTCGCGGCTCGTAAAGGGTGGGGTGGCTGAGGGGACTCGAACCCCCGACAACTGGAATCACAATCCAGTACTCTAACCAACTGAGCTACAGCCACCACGGTGAAGTCTTTGCCGCAGGCTGGCGCGCCCAGCAGGACTCGAACCTGCAACCACCGGCTTAGAAGGCCGGTGCTCTATCCGGTTGAGCTATGGGCGCGTGCAGGGGATGGTAACCGACACGCCCGCCGCGCCGTCCGGATGGTCGGGGCAGAGGGATTCGAACCCCCGACATCCAGCTCCCAAAGCTGGCGCTCTACCAGGCTGAGCTATACCCCGAATACCGGGACTTCCGGGCGCGCCAACGCCGCGAAAGGCCCGTCATTGTGGGCAGCGCCGTCGAGCCTGTCAATGCGGCCACACACGTCGCCGGCGCACGGTTATGCTGGCGCCTTCATCGATGAGCGAAGGAGCTCTCATGCGCAGCGGCAATCCGGTTCTGAAGGAAACGACCTTCCTCGACCTCGGCAGCGGCAGCGTCGTGCGCGGCAGCGCGGACGCGATGACGCTGAACGGCACCGTCCACAAGACGCTCCTGCTGCTGTTCCTGTGCGTGCTGACGGGCGCGTTCGCCTGGTCGCAGGTCACGGTGACGCCGGACGGCGCGGCGACCGGCTACCTGCCCTACGCGCTGGGCGGCGCGATCGGCGGCCTGGTGCTGGCAATCGTCACCGCGTTCAAGCCGGCCTGGTCGCCGGTGACCGCGCCGCTGTACGCGCTGCTGGAGGGCTTCTTTCTCGGCGCGCTGTCGGCGCTGTTCGAGGCGCGCTTTCCCGGCATCGTGATGCAGGCGGTGCTGCTCACCTTCGGCACGCTGGCCGCACTGCTGATGGCCTACCGCTCGGGCCTGGTGCGCGCGACCGAGAACTTCAAGCTCGGCGTGGTGGCGGCGACCGGCGGCATCGCCCTCGTCTACCTGGTCAGCATCGTGCTGCGCCTGTTCGGCACCGACATCCCGCTGATCCACGAGTCGGGCCTGGTCGGCATCGGCTTCAGCCTGTTCGTGGTGGTGATCGCCGCACTGAACCTGGTGCTCGATTTCGACTTCATCGAGAGCGGCGTCGAAAGCGGCGCGCCGAAGCACATGGAGTGGTACGGCGCGTTCGGCCTGATGGTGACGCTGGTGTGGCTGTACGTGGAATTCCTGCGCCTGCTGGCGAAGCTGCAGTCGCGCGACTGACCGCGGCGTAGCGCGGACAGGAAAACGGGGCGCCTGGCGCCCCGTTTCTTTTGGCCGCGATGGTCCGGCGCGGCCGGCCGGCTCAGAGCCGCGACGCGATCGCCTTGGCGAAGGCCAGCGTGGTGCCTTCGCCGCCCAGGTCGGGGGTCAGGCTGTCGCGGGCTTCGAGGGTGGCGACGATGGCGCGCCGCAGGCGGGCGGCCTGCTCGACCTGGCCGAGGTGGTCGAGCATCTGCCCCGCGGCCAGCAGCAGCGCGCAGGGATTGGCGATGCCCTTGCCCGCGATGTCGGGCGCCGAGCCGTGCACGGCCTCGAAGATCGCCGCCTCGGTGCCGATGTTGACGCCCGGCGCGAGCCCCAGTCCGCCGACCAGTCCGGCGCACAGGTCCGAGATGATGTCGCCGAACAGGTTGGTGGTGACGATCACGTCGAACTTTTCCGGCTGCATGACCAGCTTCATGCAGCAGGCGTCGACGATCATCTCCTCGACCTGGATGTCGGGGTACGCCTGCGCGACCTCGCGCGCGGTGCGCAGGAACAGACCGGAGGTCGACTTGAGGATGTTCGCCTTGTGGACGACGGTGACCTTCTTGCGGCCGATGCGGCGCGCCAGGTCGAACGCGTAGCGCACGATGCGCTCCGAGCCGCGACGGGTGACCTTCTGCGTGAGCGTGGCGGTCTCGCCGTCCTCGGACAGCGTCTGGCCTTCGCCGATGTACGCGCCTTCGGTGTTCTCGCGCACCGTGATCAGATCCACGCCGCTCGGAAAGCGCGAACGGGTGTTGGGGAAGGACTGCGCCGGACGGACGTTGGCGTAGAGGTCGAAACGCTTGCGCAGTTCGACGTTGATCGAGCTGAAGCCTTCGCCGACCGGCGTGGTGAGCGGGCTCTTGAGCGCGATCCGGTTGCGGCGGATCGATTCCAGCGTGGCCGCCGGCAGCAGCTCGCCGTGTTTCTCGAGCGCGACCAGGCCGGCATCGACGAATTCGTAGGACAGGCCGAGCTGCATCGCATCGAGCACGTGCAGGGTGGCGTCCATGATTTCCGGGCCGATGCCGTCGCCGCGGATCACGGTGATGGTGTGGGTCATTGCGGGATTTCCAGGCAGGCGAACGCCGCGCGGGCGCGCGGCGTCGGGGGAGAAACGGTGGTTGCGATTATGCCAGAAGCGCCCTGGCGGGCCGGTCAGGCGGCGGCTGGGCGGAGGCGGCTTGGGGCGGCGGGTCGCGGCTGACGCCGCTCCTGCAGGGGGTGTGGGTGTGGCGTCAGGCGCCGTGGTCGTGCGCGGGCGGCGCTTCGCCCTGCCCCGCTTCGAGCTGGTCGAGGAAGTCGACCGCGCGGCGCAGATGCGGGATGACGATGCTGCCGCCGACCACCAGCCCCACCGAGAACGCCTCGAACATCTCCTCGCGGCTCACGCCGGCTTCCTTGCACTGGGCGACGTGGTAGCTGATGCAGTCGTCGCAGCGCAGGACCAGCGAGGCGACCAGGCCCAGCAGCTCCTTGGTCTTCACGTCCAGCGCGCCGGGCTGGTAGGTCTGGGTGTCGAGCGCGAAGAAGCGGCGCACGACCTGGTTCGGCTCGGCGAGGATGCGTTCGTTCATGCGCTTGCGGAATGCGGTGAACTGGCGCACGCGGTCGCCGTCGTGATGTTCGCTCATGGATTCGTGTTCCCCGGAAGTGGTCGCCGCGCGGATTCGCGGCGGGAAGGGCTGCGGTCGGTGGCGTCTCCGGCCGCAGGGCGCGGCTCAGGCCTGCCCGCCCGCGAGCAGCGGTTCGAGCTTGCCGGCGCGATGCAGCGCCATCATGTCGTCGTAGCCGCCGACGTGGACGTCGCCGATGAAGATCTGCGGCACGCTGGTCCGGCGGGTGCGCTCGATCATGCGCGCGCGCTCGGCCGGATCGGTGTCGACGCGGATCTCGCGCCATTGCCGGCCCTTGCTCTTGAGGAAGTTCTTGGCGGCCACGCAGTACGGGCAGACGGCGGTGGTGTAGATCGTGATCTCGGGCGTGCTCACGCGGCTCTCCTTCGTGCGACGCAGGGATGATGGGCACGGCGGCAGGCCTTTTCCAGCCTGCGCGCGCATCGCGGCGTTCCAGCGGCCGCACGAGGCGCGAGCGGCTCCGATTAACGGCCGATTCACACGGTCGCCGCGTCCTCGGCGCATTCTGGCGAGGTTCCGCGTGGGGTATTCGTCGAGGTTTCCTTTGCGCCGCATCGTTCCGTCGGTCCTGGCCGTCGCGCTGGCCCTGGCCGCGCCCGCCGGCGCGCAGGACACCGCGCTGCCCGACATCGGCTCGTCCGCCAACGAGGTGCTCACACCCGCGCAGCAGGCCGAATACGGCGAGATGCTGCTGGCGCAACTGCGGCATCACGGCTACGTGCTGGAGGACCCGCTGCTGGAAAGCTGGCTGGACACGCTGGGCAACCGGCTGGCCGCCAACAGCGATCGCCCACGGCAGCCGTTCACCTTCTTCCTGCTGCGCGAACGCGACATCAACGCGTTCGCCACGCTGGGCGGCTACGTCGGCGTGAACGCGGGACTGGTGCTGGCCGCCGACCGCGAGGACCAGGTCGCCGGCGTGCTGTCGCACGAGATCGCGCACGTCACGCAGGACCACGTGCTGCGCGCGGTCGAGCGCGCGCAGCGCGACTCGGTGCCGATCCTGCTCGGGATGCTGGCGGCGGTCGCCGCCGCCTCGGCGTCGAACAGCAGCTCCAGCGACGATGCCGCGCAGGCGGCGATCGCCTCGGCGATGGGCCTGATGCAGCAACGGCAGATCAACTACACGCGCTCCAACGAATCGGAGGCGGACCGCCTCGGCATCCAGACGCTCGCCCGCAGCGGCTACGACACCGAGGGCATGGCCGAGTTCTTCGAGAAGATGCTGGTCGCCTCGCGCGCCAATCGCGGCAGCGATCCGTTCTATCAGGTGCCCGATTACCTGATGACGCACCCGATCACCACCACGCGCATCGCCGAGGCGCGCGAGCGTGCCGAGCGCCTGCGCCGGGCGCGCGGCAGCGGCGAGGTCTGCGTGCGCGATCCGGACGGCCCGGACACCTGCCGGCACGACGACACGCCGCGCGCGCCCCTCGATCTGGCCACCGCCGGCAATCCGCTGCTGCCGAGCGGCGTGCGCCTGGATGGCGCGCTCGCGACCGGCGGCACCGGGCTGTTCGACTACGCGAGCGGCTGCGGGTGCTCAGCGCGGACACCCCGCGCGCGGCGCTCACCGAGTACGAACGGTTGGCGGCGGTCAAGCCGCTGACGCCCGCGCAGCGCTACGGCCGGGCGCTGGCGAGACTGCGCGCCAACCGCGCGGATACCGCGGCGGAGGAACTCGCGCGCCTGCTGGAGGAACGGCCGGGGTCCGGCTGGGTCGCGCTGGCGCTGGCGGAGGCGGAGGCGAAGGCCGGTCGCGCGGGCGAGGCGGACGCGCGTTTCGAGGCCCTGCTGCGGCAGGCGCCCGGCAACCGCGCGATCGCGCTGACCTACGCGGCCGCGCTCAACGAGCGCGGCACCGCCGAAGCCGGTCGGCGCGCGCAGGCGGTGCTGCGGCCGCTGCTCGGCACGGCCGGCAAGGACGTGGTGTTCCAGCGCACGTTCGCGCGCGCTTCGGAACTGGCGGGCGATCCGGTGCGCGCGGGCGAGGCGTACGCCGAGGCCGCGTATCTCGGCGGGCGGCCGGAACTGGCGCTGGTGCAGCTCAACAATCTGAAGCGCCGCGAGGATCTCGACTACTACGCGCGGGCGCGGATCGAGGCCCGGATCGCCGCCATCACGCCGACGGTGCTGGAACTGCGGCGGCAGGGCGTGCGGGACCCGGACGCGCGACGCGACTGACGTGGCGGACGACGCGCCGAGCGCGGCGCGTTGGTAACCGCCCGACCGCCTCCCAATGGCCCCGGCCTTCGCCGGGACGACGTCCCGGATGATGGCGTGGGACGTTGGGCTTCGCCTTCGGCTCAGCCCAACCTACGAATTCGGCGCAGTCGCGTAGGGCGGGTTTCCACCCGCCGCGCCGGCGGCTGCAATCCGGCGGCGGGTCAAGACCCGCCCTACCGCCCTGCGGCGGCAGGGCGTGCGGGACCCGGACGCGCGACGCGACTGACGTGGCGGACGACGCGCCGAGCGCGGCGCGTTGGTACCCGTCCAATGGCCCCGACCTTCGCCGGGACGCGGATGATGGCGTGGGACGTTGGGCTTCGCCTTCGGCTCAGCCCAACCTACGAATTCGGCGCAGTCGCGTAGGGCGGGTTTCAACCCGCCGCGCCGGCGGCTGCATTCGGCGGCGGGTCAAGACCCGCCCTACCGCCCTACGAATTCGGCGCAGTCGCGTAGGGCGGGTTTCAACCCGCCGCGCCGGCGGCTGCAATCCGGCGGCGGGTCAAGACCCGCCCTACCGCCCTCCGAATTCGGCGCAGTCGCGTAGGGCGGGTTGCAACCCGCCGCGCCGGCGGCTGCAATCCGGCGGCGGGTCAAGACCCGCCCTACCGCCCTTGCCGCACCCTTGCGGCCCGGGTGTCACCCGACGGTCACAAAACCGTAGTGTACTGAGGCCGTCGAGCCAGTCGGGACCAGCGCGTGCAGAAGCGGATCCTCATCGTCGAAGACGAGCCGGCCATCCGGGACATGGTGGCCTTCGCGCTGCGCAAGGGCGAGTTCGAGCCGGTGGTCGCAGGCGACGCCCGCGAGGCGCAGTCGGCGATCGCCGACCGCGTTCCCGACCTGATCCTGCTGGACTGGATGCTGCCCGGTACGAGCGGACTGGAGCTCGCCCGCCGCTGGCGGCGGGAATCGCTGACGCGCGAGATTCCGATCATCATGCTGACCGCGCGCGGCGAGGAGAACGACCGCGTCGGCGGGCTGGAGGCCGGCGTCGACGACTATGTGGTCAAGCCGTTCTCCGCGCGCGAGCTGCTGGCCCGCATCCGCGCGGTGCTGCGCCGTTCCCGCCAGGACGACGAGGAAGGCAGCGTCGCGGTCGGCCCGCTGCGCATCGACGGCGCCGCGCACCGGGTGTTCGCGAAGGTGGAGGGCAGCGAGCATCCGGTGCAGATCGGACCGACCGAATACCGCCTGCTGCACTTCTTCATGACCCACGCCGAGCGCGTGTATTCGCGCACGCAGCTTCTCGATCACGTCTGGGGCGGCAGCGTGTACGTGGAGGAGCGCACGGTCGACGTGCACATCCGCCGCCTGCGCAAGACGCTGGAACCGTTCGCGCTCGACGGCATGGTGCAGACGGTGCGCGGCGCGGGATACCGGTTCTCCGCGAGTTGACTGGATTCGGGATTCGAAGCGCCGGGGTTCGGGTTTCGGTGGCAACGGTGGGATGATCGACTCCTCGCGCGGGCCTTGCCGGCGGTCCGCGCCGCGCCGCAACCCCAACCCCGAATCCCCAATACCGAATCCCGATCCCGCCCCCGCTCATGACCCCCAGCGCCCGCTCCGCCTGGTTCCGCACCCTCGGTCAGCTCGGCCTGATCCTGCTGGGCGCGGCGGTCGCGGGGCTGCTGGTGGGGCGGCCGTGGCCGGTGGTGACGCTGGCGGCGCTCGGCGTGGTCGCCTGGCATTACCTGCGGCTGCGCCGCGTGCTGGTGCGGCTGACGGCGCGCCAGCGGCTGCCGCCACCGGCGGGCGAAGGGGTCTGGAACGAGCTGGACCGCCTGCTGCACCGCAGCCAGTCCGAGATGCGCGCACGCAAGCGCCGGCTGATCGAGATGCTGCGTGCGTATCGTGCCGCCGCCGAGGCGCTGCCGGATGCGGTGGTGGTCGTGCAGCGCGACTCGCAGCGGATCGAATGGTTCAACCACGCCGCGACGCAGTTGCTGCGCCTGCGCTATCCGCAGGACCTCGGTGCGCCGCTCGCCGACCGGCTGGCGCCGCTGCCGCTCGCGCACTGGCTCGCCACCGGCCGTCACGCCGAGCCGCTGGAAGTGGCTTCGCCGTGGACGCCCGGAGCCACGCTCAGCTTCCGGCTGATCCCCTACTCGGAGAACCTCTGGCTGCTGGTGGCCCGCGACGTCAGCCGCCTGCTGCAGCTCGAGCAGATGCGGCGCGATTTCGTCGCCAACGTCTCGCACGAGCTGCGCACGCCGCTGACCGTGGTGCACGGGTATCTGGAGATGCTCGATCCCGACGAGCATCCCGAGTGGGCGCCGATGCTGACCGAGATGCAGAAGCAGTCGCAGCGCATGGCGCAGCTCGTCGAGGATCTGCTCACCCTGTCGCGGCTGGAGTCGCAGGAGGGCCTGGCCTACGAGGAACCGGTGGCGATGGCGCCGCTGCTGGCCACCCTGCGGCGCGAGGCGGAGGCGCTGAGCCAGGGGCGGCACGAGATCGTGGTCGAGGACAGCGCGGGCGTCGACCTGTACGGCTCGGCGAAGGAGCTGCACAGCGCGTTCTCCAACCTGGTCGGCAACGCGATCCGCTACACGCCCGCCGGCGGCCGCGTCGCGGTGCGCTTCCGGCCCGAGCGCGGCGGCGCTCAAGGCGTCGTGCTGGAGGTCGCTGATACCGGGTATGGCATCCCGGCCGCCCATCTGCCGCGCATCACCGAACGTTTCTACCGCGTGTCCAACAGCCGCTCGCGCGAGAGCGGCGGCACCGGCCTGGGGCTGTCGATCGTCAAGCACGTGCTGCATCTGCACCAGGCCCGGCTGGAGATCGCCAGCGAAGTGGGCCAAGGCAGTACATTCTCGTGTCACTTCGGCGCCGAACGCGTGCGCCCGCGCCTGCTCGAGGTGAGCTGATGACCATCGTCGATGCGTCCGCCGTTCCCGAACCGCTGCCCGAAGGCGATCTGCTGCGCGATCCGCGGCTGTACTTCAACCGCGAGCTGTCGCAGCTCGACTTCAATTTCCGCGTGCTGGCGCAGGCGGAGGACGCGCAGATGCCGCTGCTGGAGCGCCTGCGCTACCTGTGCATCTCCTGCACCAACCTCGACGAGTTCTTCGAGATCCGCGCCGGCACGCTGCGGCACGCGCAGGACCTCGGCTTCGGCGCCGGCCCCGACGGACTGACGCCGGC
The DNA here is from genome assembly GCF_007923255.1 of Vulcaniibacterium thermophilum. Taxonomy (GTDB): domain Bacteria; phylum Pseudomonadota; class Gammaproteobacteria; order Xanthomonadales; family Xanthomonadaceae; genus Lysobacter_F; species Lysobacter_F thermophilum. The sequence continues at coordinate 109,801 of NZ_VOHJ01000006.1, forward strand.
GCAGGTGCTGGCGCGCATCCACGACCGCGCCGCGGACCTGGTGGCCGCGCAGTACCGCGTGTGGAACCAGGTGCTGCGTCCGGCGCTGGCGGAAGCCGGCGTGCGCGTGCTGGGACGGCAGTCCTGGGACGCCCGCCAGGTGCGCTGGCTGCGCAGCTACTTCCGCGACGAGATCATGCCGGTGCTTTCGCCGCTCGGACTCGATCCGGCGCATCCGTTCCCGAAGATCCTCAACAAGTCGCTCAACATCGTCGTCGTGCTGAAGGGCCGCGACGCGTTCGGCCGCGAGGGCAATCTCGCGATCGTGCGCGCGCCGCGCTCGCTGCCGCGCATCATCCAGTTGCCGGAAGCGGTGTCCGGCGGTCCGCACGATTTCGTGTTCCTGTCCTCGGTGCTGTCGACCTTCGTCGACGAGCTGTTCCCGGGCATGCAGGTGCAGGGCGCCTACCAGTTCCGGGTGACGCGCAACTCGGAGCTGCTGGTCGACGAGGCCGAGGTGGACAACATCGCGCTGGCGCTGCGCGACGAGCTGGCCGGTCGCGGCTATCTGCGGCCGGTGCGGCTGGAGATCGCCGAGCAGTGCCCGACCTCGATCGTGCAGATGCTGCTGCACAACTTCGATCTGCCGGAAAGTGCGGTGTACCGGATCGACGGCCCGGTCAACCTCAACCGGGTGATCCAGGTCTACGACATGGTGCAGCGCCCGGACCTGAAGTTCCCGCCGTTCACGCCGCGGCAGTTGCCCGGCAGCGATTCGATGTTCGAGCGCATCGCCGGCGGCGACGTGCTGCTGCACCACCCGTTCGACGCCTTCAATCCGGTGCTGGAGCTGATCCGTCAGGCGGCCGAAGACCCCAACGTGCTGGCGATCAAGCAGACGCTGTACCGCACCGGCAAGGACTCGCCCATCGTCGAGCATCTGGTACAGGCCGCGCGCAACGGCAAGGACGTCACCGTGGTGGTGGAGCTGCGCGCGCGCTTCGACGAGGAGGCCAACCTGGGCCTGGCCGACCGCCTGCAGGAGGCCGGCGTGCAGGTGGTGTACGGCGTGGTCGGCTACAAGACGCACGCCAAGATGCTGCTGATCGTGCGGCGCGAGAACGGCGTGCTGCGCCGCTACGTGCATCTCGGCACCGGCAACTACCACAGCGGCACCACACGCACCTACACCGACCTCGGCCTGCTGACCTGCGATCCGGACATCGGCAACGACGTCCACCAGATCTTCCAGCAACTGTCCGGGCTGGCGCCGGCGATCAAGCTCAAGCGCCTGCTGCAGTCGCCGTTCACGCTCCACGCCGGGATCGTCAAGCGCATCGAGCGCGAGGCGCGTCACGCCCGCGCGGGACGGCCGGCGCGCATCGTGGCGAAGATGAACGCGCTCAACGAACCGCAGGTGATCCGCGCTCTGTACGCCGCCTCGCAGGCGGGCGTGCGCATCGACCTGATCGTGCGCAGCGCGTGCACCCTCCGCCCGGGCGTGCCGGGCGTCTCCGACAACATCCGCGTGCGCTCGATCGTCGGTCGTTTCCTCGAGCACCACCGCGTGTACTGGTTCGCCAACGACGGCGAGCCGGAGCTGTTCTGCTCCAGCGCCGACTGGCTGGAACGCAACCTGCTCCGGCGCGTCGAGGTGTGCTTCCCGATCCTGGCGCCGGATCTGGCGCAGCGGGTGTTCGACGAAGCGCTGGCGAACTATCTCGACGACACCGTCAACGCCTGGGAACTGCAGGCGGACGGCGAGTACCGCAAGGTCGCCGCGCCGGAGGCGCCGCACTCGGCGCAGCAGGCGCTGTTGGATCGCATCTGCGGATAGCGGATCATTCCCGCCCGATGAAAGACGCCTATCCGAGCACGCGCCTGCCCCTGCAGGACGGAGATCTGCTGGCCGCGGTCGACCTCGGCTCGAACAGCTTCCACATGGTGGTGGCGCGCTATGTGCTGGGCCAGTTGCGCATCGTCGACCGCCTGCGCGAAACCGTCCGCCTGGCCGAGGGCCTGGACGCCGGCGGCGGTCTCTCGCTGGCCGCGCGTCAGCGCGCGCTGGAGTGCCTGGCGCGGTTCGGGCAGCGCATCCGCGACATCCCGGCGCCGCAGGTGCGCGCGGTGGCGACCAATACGGTGCGCAATCTGGCCGACCCGCAGTCGTTCCTGGTCGCCGCCGAGGACGCGCTCGGGCACGCGATCGAGATCGTGTCCGGACGCGAGGAGGCGCGCCTGATCTATCTCGGCGTCGCCCACGCGCAACCCGCCAAGCCGGGACAACTGCGGCTGGTGATCGACATCGGCGGCGGTTCCACCGAGTGCATCATCGGCTCCGGCTTCGAGGCGATCGAACGCGAGAGCCTCCAGGTCGGCTGCGTGGCCACCACCCGCCGCTTCTTCGGCAACGGCAAGCTCTCGCGCAAGCGCTGGAAAGAGGCGCTGACCGAGGTGACGGCGGAGTTCCAGCAGTTCGCCAACGCCTACCGCACGCTCGGATGGCACGAGGCGCTGGGCTCCTCGGGCACCAACAAGGCGATCGGCGAGATCTGCGCCGCCATGAAGCTCACCAAGGGCGCGATCACCGCCGAGGCGCTGCCGCAGGTGCGGGACCGGCTGCTGGAAGCCGAGCGCATCGAGGACATCGACCTGCCCGGGCTGTCCAGCGAGCGGCGCCCGATCATCGCCGGCGGACTGCTGGTGCTGGAGGCGGCGTTCGAGGCGCTCGGCCTGAAGCGGCTGATGGTCAGCAAGGCGGCGCTGCGCGAGGGCCTGCTGTACGACATGCTCGGCCGCGGCGGCGCCGACGATCCGCGCGATGCGGCGGTGGCGGCGCTGATGCTGCGCTACGGCATCGATCACGCGCAGGCGCGGCGCGTCGAGGACACGCTGATGCAGTTGTTCGACCAGGTCCAAGAGGCCTGGCAGCTCGACGAGGACGACCGGCTGATGTTGCGCCGCGCCGCGCGCCTGCACGAGCTGGGGCTTGCGATCGCGCACAGCCAGTACCACGTGCACGGCGCCTACGTGATCGAGCATTCCGACATCGCCGGCTTCTCGCGCCAGCAGCAGCAGTTCCTGGCGGCGCTGGTGCGCACGCACCGGCGCGGCATTCCGAAAACCGCGTTCGACGCGCTGCCCGACCGCCTGCTCGCCGCCGCCAAGCGCGGCGCGGCGCTGCTGCGTCTGGCGGTGCTGCTGCACCGCGCGCACGAGCCGGATCCGATTCCGCTGCTGCGCGCCGAAGCGGCCGACGGCACGCTGACGCTGACGCTTTCGCGGCGCTGGCTGGATTCGCGCCCGCTGCTGCGCGCCGATCTGGAAGGCGAGCCGAAGGACATGGCCGGGCTCGGCATCGAACTGCGCCTGCAGGGCGTGTAACGGCGCGGTCAACCCGCTGCAACCGGGGCGGCACATCGCCCGCTCAGGCTTTCCGCGAACGGAGAGCCCGCATGCGTTACGTCCTCGTCACCGAGACCTACCCGCCCGAGGTGAACGGCGTGGCGCTGACCGTGCACGGCCTGGCCTGCGGCCTGCGCGTGCGCGGCCATGCGGTGTGCGTGGTGCGTCCGCGCCAGCCGGCCGAGGCCGCGCGGCCGCACGATGCGGACGAACTGCGCCTGCCCGGCGCGCCGCTGCCGCGCTATCCGGGCCTGCGCTTCGGCCTGCCGGCCGCGGCACGCCTGCGCCGCGCCTGGCGCGCGTGCCGGCCGGATGCGGTCTATGTCGCCACCGAGGGGCCGCTGGGCGCGTCGGCGCTGCGCGCGGCGAAGGCGCTCGATATCCCCGTCGCCACCGGCTTCCATACCCGCTTCGACCGCTACATGCGCGATTACGGCCTGCCGTGGCTGGCGCCGGTGGCCTGGCGCTGGATGCGGCGTTTCCACGACGGCGCGGACGCCACTCTGGTGCCGACCGCCGAGCTGGCGTCGGAGCTGCAACGCGCCGGGGTGCGCCGCGTGCTCAGGCTGCCGCGCGCGGTCGACACCGCACTGTTCGACCCGCGCCGGCGCGACGAGACGCTCCGCGCCGGCTGGGGCGCGCGGCCGCAGGGCCCGGTCGTGCTGCACGTCGGCCGCATCGCGCCGGAGAAGAACCTGGAGCTGGCGGTGCGCGCGTTCCGCGCCCTGCAGCGGCACCGGCCGCAGGCGCGCATGGTCTGGGTCGGCGACGGCCCGGCGCGCGCGCGGCTGCAGCGCGCGCATCCGGACTTCGTGTTCTGCGGCGTGCAGCGCGGCGAAGCGCTGGCGCGCCACTTCGCCAGCGGCGACCTGTTCGTGTTCCCCAGCCGCAGCGAGACGTTCGGCAACGTGACGCTGGAGGCGATGGCGAGCGGCGTGGCGACGGTGGCGTTCGACACCGGCGCGGCGCGCGAGCACCTGGCCGACGGCAAGCACGGGCATGTCGTGCGCGACGGCGACGAGGCGGCGTTCGTCGAGGCGACGGTGGCGCTCGGTTGCGACGATGCGCGCCGCGAGGCGATGGGCTGGGCCGCGCGCGCGGCGGCGGCGGCGCTCGATCCGGCCCACGTCGCCGCCGCGTTCGACCGGCTGCTGCAGCGGCTTGCGGACGGGAGGACCCATGCCGCGCCCGCCGTTGCATGAGCGCATGATCGCCGGCGAATCGGGCTGGTGCCTGCGCGCCAACCGCTGGGGCGGCGCGAGCCGCTGGCGCGGGTATTTCGCGCGGGTCAGCCGGCTGGGCGACGGCGTGTTCTGGTACGCGCTGATGGGCGCGCTGGTGCTGCTGGACGGACGCGACGGCCTCGCCGCGTCGGCGCACATGGCGGCGACCGGCGCAGTGGCGCTGCTGCTCTATCGCGCCCTCAAGCGCCGCACGCGGCGGCCGCGCCCGTTCGTGCAGGACGCGCGGATCCGCGCCTGGGTGGCGCCGCTGGACGAGTTCAGCTTCCCCAGCGGCCACACCCTGCACGCGGTGGCCTTCAGTCTGGTGGCGATCGCGCACTATCCGCCGCTGGCCGCGCTGCTGGTGCCGTTCACCGCCAGCGTCGCGGCCTCGCGCGTGGTGCTGGGCCTGCATTACCCGAGCGACGTGCTCGCCGCGAGCGCCATCGGCGGCGCGCTCGCGGCGCTGTCGCTGTGGCTGGTGCCGGGCGTGAGCCTGTTCGGCTGAATCAGCCGCCGCAGCCGCCGCAGCACTCCGAGGGCAGACGCTCCAGGCGCGAGGACAGCGCGGGGTAGCCGGCCTCCTTCATCGCCAGCGCAATCTCCCCTTCGCTCAGCCAGGTCGAGAGGCGCACGGCATCCCCGCCGGGCTGGAGATCGACCAGCGCGGCCGGATCGTGCGCCTGCAGGGCGCGTTCGAGGGCGGCGACGTCGGGCGCGGCCGGGCCGGTGCGGATGAGGAAGCGCATGGATCGTTCCGGTTCTTCTGCACGCCGTCTTGGCGTGCGCGCATCCTCCCCGACGGCGGCCGGCGGCGCGCTGATCCAGATCAAGCGCGACGACGTTGCGCCGACAGCGGGCGCCGCACCCTGCCCCGATGGACCGCTCGAACGTGATCGATCTGGACGGCGTGCGCCGCCGGTGCGGGCAGCTCACCGCCCGCCAGTTGTGCCTGCCCGCCGGCATCGACCCGCTGGAGCGCGAGCACGTCGATGCCATCGTGCGCCGCCGCCGCGCGTTGCCGGCGGGCGCGCGCCTGTACCACGAGGGCGATCCGCTCGCGCACGTCTACGTCGCGCACCGCGGCGCGTTCAAGACGGTCGCGCTCGCCGAGAACGGCGACGAGGCGATCCTCGCCTTCCACCTGCCGGGCGAGCTGATCGGCCTGGACGCGCTGGGCGCCGACGCGCACCGCGGCAGCGCGGTCGCGCTGGAGGATGCCGAGGTGTGCGAGCTGCGCTTCGACGAGCTGCTGACGGCCGCCGCGCGGCTTCCGCGACTGCAGCAGCAGTTGCTGCGGGTGATCGGCCAGGGCGTGGAGCGCGACCACCGGCACGTGGGCATGCTGCTGCGCCGGCAGGCGCACGAGCGCGTCGCCGCCTTCCTGCACGACCTCGGCGAGCGCCATCGCCGCCTGGGACTGGAGACGCGCGAGCTGCGCCTGCCGATGAGCCGCGAGGACATCGCCGGCTTCCTCGGCCTGGCGCTGGAGACCGTCAGCCGCAGCCTGACGCGTCTGCAGGAGGACGGGATCGTGGCGGTGCGCGGGCGGCGGCTGGAGGTGCTCGCCCCCGCGCGGCTCGCCGCGCTTGCGGCCGGTGCCGAGGCCGCCGCCGGCGCACGCGCCGGACGCTGAGGGCGCATCAGTCCGCGCCGTCGAAGGCCTGCAGGCGGGCGTGCACTAGCTGTGAAGCTTCAATAGGTTGTTTCGGCGGAGCGCCAAGCGGGTGATGGGTGGCTGACCGCCGAGTGCGCTGTGTGGGCGGTGACAGTTGTAGTGATGCAGCCAGTCCTGCAGCGCCTCGCGG
>NZ_VOHJ01000060.1 GCF_007923255.1 Vulcaniibacterium thermophilum
AAATGCACCGCCAGCGCCAAGGCACAGGCGCGCTGCCAAGCGATCGCCCCGCCGCCCCGCGCCGGCGGCGCGTGCCCTCACCCCAATCCCCCAGCCGGCCCGCCGCAGCGCGGCGGCGTTCGTCGGTTCGTGTACCGGCGACTCGCAAGCGCGCCCGCCCCGCCCCGCGAGCGGAAGAGGGGGGTAATGAGCCGGGCCCTTCGGTGTGTCGTTGGTGCGCCCGGCGCTTCACCGCAGTCGCGGCGGCGGGTTTTCGTTGGCGCGGTAGTTTGGCAGTGCGGCAGCGCCGGGGCCTGCGCGGGGGAAAAGGAGGCGAGAGCGGTCGGCGCAGGGCAGCGCGTATGGCGGTGCGCCCGGATGGCACCAGGACGCGTTGTTGGCGAGACTCGTGCGGTGTGGAGCGCACGGGAACGGGAGGGCCGATGGCGGTAGGGAGGTCGAGCTTGCCGGTGCGAGCCGGGCGGAAGCGCGGCGGCAGCGCGCGCGCGCTGGCGGCTGCGTTGCTGATGGTGGCGGGCGCCTGCGTGGCGCGGCAACCGCGCGCCGATATCGAACTGCGGCTGGTGGAGGCGGGGCCGTGCGAGGCGTGCCGGCGCGAGCCCGCCTTGGACGAAGCGGTGGCGGGCGAGGCGCATCTTCGGCCTGCCGTTGCGACCGGGGCAGACCTCGGCGCTCTGCAGGGCGCGGTCGATGAGGAGGGGCGCTTCGTTCTGCTCGGCGAGGTGGAAGCGGCGACGGCGGCGCGGATTGCGGCGGCATTGGCCGCACATCCGGACCGGCCGTTGGCGGTCGTGGTCGAAGGGCGCGTGCTGTCGGTCGCGAAGGTCGAGGCGCCGTTGGCCGGGCGCTTCGTGCTGGCGTTCGGGGCGGACACAGCCGCCGAGCTGCACGATCTGCTGGATGCGTCGACCGTCGAACCGGAAACGCGCCACGGTGCGGGTGACGGCGCTGAAGCGGTGCGCTAATGCCCGTCCTCGCGGCGGAAGGTGACGCCAAGCACGTCGCGGCAGGCGGGTTGGGCGGGATCGAGCGGGCTGACCGCGGTGACGCCGTGCAGGACGCGATGGTCGTCGACCAGGGCGGCGTCGAACGGCGTGGTGAGGGTGAAGCTGCCGACCTCGCGGCCGTCCTCGACGCGGTAGATGCCGGTGGTGCCGCTGGCGATGTTGTCGCGGCGGATCAGCAGGACCAACACGTAATCGACGCCGTCGCGGTGGCGGCCCTCGGGGGTCGGTTCGCCCGCGTGGCCGGGCGTGGCTTCGATGCGGAACTGGTGCGCTTCGACCTGCCAGGCGCGGACGTCGGGTGCGAGCCGATCGAAAACGCTGCGCGCGAAAGCGAGGATGCAGCGCAGGCTGGCGCCGTCGGCGATGCCGTCCTCGATCGGCGCGAACCAGCGCTCGATGCCGCCCTGCAGCGGGTTGTAGTCCAGGCTCTGATAGTGCGGACGATGCGGGGCGCGCTCGATGGCGCCGTCGCGCGTGGCGCGGTACGCGCCGTGGCGGCGGCGGCGCGCACGGCCGGTGCGGGCGAGGTAGGCGTCCGGCTCGAGCCGGTCCCAGCTCCCGGCGAATGCGGCCCAGTCCGAGAGCGGCGCCTGCTGCTCCAGCAGCGCGCGCATCGCCGGCGCGTGCACGAAGGTGAAACCGGCGTCGGCCACGGCGCGATGCAGAAGATCAAGCGCGCTCAGGCTCATGCGGCCACCGCGAGGATCGCCTGCGCCATCAGCACGACGACGCACACGAAGCCGCCGAGCCAGGCGAGGCTGCGCAGTGCGGCGCGGCCGGCGAGATAAAGCACGCCGTGCAGGAGGCGGAAGACGACGAACACGATCGCCAGCAGTGCGATGCGCGCGGGGGCGATCCCCGCCTGCTGCGCCATCAGCACGGCCGCGGCGAACGGCGCGAACGCCTCGAACGCGTTCAGATGCGCGGCGTGGGCGCGCTGCACGCGCGGGTCGTCCTGACGCGCGATCCAGCCGCGCGGGTCGCGGTTGTCGTAGCGCTTGCCGCGCGTCTTGGCGATCACCGTCCACAGGTACGGCAGCAATGCGGCGATCAGGATGCAGAAGTAGGCGGTGGCGAGGGTCATGCGTGGCGGCCGTGGGGTGGGATATGAAGGGTAGCGCGCCGGGTGCTTCGACGAGCGAGCCGTGGGTCGGGTCTTTGCTCGACGCATGTCCTGGCGTGTCGGGCATGCGGCGAGGCTGTCTGGCGAACGTCCATGGATGCCCGCTTGCGCGCACTGCTGTCCGGAATCCGGCCAGCCTTGTTGCTCGTCATCCCCCGCGTGCGCGGGAACGACGACAACAGGCATCCGGGCATCGACACACGACGCCAGGCGCGCCAACTGCCGCGCACTCCCGCACGGCGCCGCTCTCCGGCTGCTGCTCCCCACGTTCTGCGGCACAGCAGTGCGCTTGCGCGGGGATGACGGGAACCCGTTATCCAGCGAAGCGGGATTCGATCGTTGCGGCGTGAGCCCGTCTTGCCGTCTGTGAGTCGGGCCGTGCGGTGTGGAAGGGGACGGAAAATGGGCTCCGGCCTTCGCCGGGGCGACAGCGGCAAACGCGTGGCGCGTCGCGCGACTGCTGCGGTGGCGAACGTCCATGGAGCTCCGCTTGCGCGGGCAACCCGTCGTCGCGGCGAAGCGGAAGCCCTCCTTTGCGGCGTGAGCTCGTGGGCGTGTCGTGCAAGAGTCTCGTGCCGGCGACTTGCCGTGCCCGGTGTTTCGACCCTCCGACAACGCGACGCCCCGGCTGGCCGGGGCGTCGACGGTGGCGCGTGGCGCTGCTGCGCGGCCTATTCCGCCCCCGCGCGCAGCTTGTCCTGCGCGGCGCGGAAGGCGTTGCCCTCGTAGAAGCGCGGCCAGCGCTCGCTGCCGGCGAGGGTGCGGCCGACCGCGTACAGCGCCTCCAGATCCTGGATCACGCCATCGAGCTTCCAGGCCGGGTCGAACTCGTCGTCGGGCTTGTGGTAGCGCTGGTCGCGGTAGGCGGCCTGCGCGGCGGCACCGGCCTGCGCGCCGCCTTCGAGCAGGTCGTCGCCGCCCTTGGCGTAGAGCGCGGGCACGCCGGCCTTGACGAAGTTGAAGTGGTCGGAGCGGAAGTAGAAGCCGCTTTCCGGCGAGGCCTCCTCGCGCAGCACGCGCTGCTGGGACTCGGCGATCGGCTTGAGGATGTCCTCCATCTCCGAGTTGCCGAGGCCGATCACGGTAATGTCGCGCGACTTGCCGATCACCGGCATCGCATCGAGGTTGATGACGCCGACGATCTTCTCCAGCGGCACCGTGGGATGCGCGACGTAGTACTTCGAGCCGAGCAGGCCGGATTCCTCCAGCGTCACCGCGACGAACAGCAGCGAGCGGTCCGGCGCCGGCGTCTGCTTGCTGAAGGCTTCGGCGATCTCGAGGATGCCGGCCACGCCGGTGGCATTGTCGACCGCGCCGTTGTAGATGTCGTCGTCGCCGGCGGCGGCTTCACCCTCGTGGCCGTGCTTGCCGAGGTGGTCCCAGTGCGCCATGTAGACGATGGTCTCGTCGGGGCGCTTGGCGCCCGGCAGCAGCGCGACCACGTTGCGCGAGGTCTTCTCGGCGATGGTGCTCTTCAAGGTCAGCGAGGCCTGCGCGTCGAGCGGGAGCGGCTTGAATCCCGGCTTGCCGGCCGCCTTGTAGAGCGCGTCGAGATCGTGCCCGAGGTCCGCCAGCAACTGACGCGCCTGCGCCGCGCTGAGCCAGCCCTGGAACGGCAGGCGCGGCTCGGGGTCGTCCTTCACCGGCAGGTCGAATTGCGCGCCGGACCAGGAGTTCTTCACCACGTCCCAGCCGTAGGAGGCGCCGGCATCGTCGTGGATGATCAGCGCGCCGGCCGCGCCCTGACGGGCCGCTTCCTCGAACTTGTAGGTCCAGCGGCCGTAGTAGGTCATCTTCTTGCCTTCGAACAGCGACGCCTCGCCGCTGTGGAAGCCCGGGTCGTTGACGAACATGACGACGACCTTGCCCTTCACGTCGACGCCGGCGTAGTCGTTCCAGCCGCGCTCCGGCGCGTTGACGCCGTAACCGACGAACACCAGCGGCGCGTTCTCCACCTTCACTTCCGCCTGGCCGGTGCGGGTGCCGACGACCATGTCGGTGCCGAACGCCAGCGTGCGCGGTTGCCCCTTCACGGTGAGGGTGAGCGCGGTCGCGGGGTCCGCGGTGCTCTCCACCATCGGCACGGTCTGGAAGTAGCTGTCGCCGTTGCCGGGCTTGAGTCCCATGCGGCGGAACTGCGCCTCGAGGTAACGCACCGTCTTCTCCTCGCCGGCGCTGCCGGGCGCGCGGCCCTCGAACTCGTCGGAGGCGAGCGTCTTCACGTGCTCGGCGAAGTCGGCCGCCGTGATCGCCGGCGCGAACGCGTGCGCGGCGTGCTGCGCCGCCGGGGCAGGGGCGGGGGCGGGCGTGTCGGCCTCGCGCTTGCAGGCCGGCAGCAGCAGGGCGGCGGCGAGGGCGGGCGCGAGCAGCGGAATGCGGGTCATGGGCTCTCCGGCGTGCGGCAGGGAAAGCCGATTCTACGTGCGGACCCCGGCCGGCGCGCTTTGCCGCACCCGGGCAAAGAAAGGGGCCGCGGTGGCGGGGGTAGCCGACCGCGGCCCAGGGGAGAGAGAAACTCAGTCGTTCTGGGTATCGGGAGGCGTGGGACCATCGAAGCGGATCGCCTGCGCGCCGGTGATGGGGCCGGTCCTGGCGGTGCGGTGGACGTACAGCACGACCTTGCGCTCGAACACCAGCGGCCCGTCCACGCGCGCGTCGGGGCCGATGATCACGCGCGGATCGCGCTGCGGCCGCCAACTGATGTTGACGTTCGGCTTCTGGTAGCGCAGGCCGCCCTTGACGTGCGAGCCGATGCCGACGGTGACATCGCCGTTGACGGTGGACAGATCGCCTTCGACGGTCGTGCGCACCAGGCCGATCGCGCCGTTCACGGTTTCGATGTCGCCGCTCACCAGTCCGCCACGATCGACGAAGATGCCGCCGTTGACCGTTTCCAGCGGGCCGCCGACGACCACCTTCTCGCCGGTGCGGATCGAACCGTTGACCGTCTCCAGCCCCCCGGTGCGCGCGTCGTCGCCGACGCGGATGCTGCCGTTGACCGTTTCCGCCTTCTCCACCGTGGCCCGATCGCCGATGCGGATGCTGCCGTTGACGGTCTCCAGCCTGCCGTAGGTCTGGCCGGCTTCGGCGGTGATGCTGCCGTTGACCTTCTCGATGTCCGGACCGGCCGCGTGCGCGGCGAAGGCGAGGGTGAGCGTGGAGACGAGGACGAGCGGTCGCAGATGCATGGGGTCGGCCCTGTGGGAATGTCCTGGCTTGGATGCGCCGCGCGGTCCAGGGGTTTAAGGGGCCGTGCGGAGGGCAGGGCTACAATCGCACCCCGGCGCAGGCGTGCCGCCTGCATGAAGTCACTAGGACGAACGTCGTGGCCCAACCCACCCCCCTGCGTCCCAAGCCCGTGGTGCTGCTGATCCTGGACGGCTGGGGCCATCGCGAAGATCCCACCGACAACGCGCTGGCCGCCGCCGAGCTGCCCAACTGGCGCCGGCTGTGGGCCGAATGCCCGCACACGCTGATCCACACCGAAGGCCGTCACGTCGGCCTGCCCGACGGGCAGATGGGCAACTCCGAGGTCGGGCACATGAACCTCGGCGCCGGGCGCATCGTCTATCAGGACCTCACCCGCATCGACGCGGCGATCGAGGACGGCAGCTTCTTCGCCAATGCCGAGCTGCGTGCGGCGTGCGCGGCCGCGCGCGAGGCGAACGGCACGCTGCACGTGATGGGCCTGCTCTCGCCCGGCGGCGTGCACAGCCACGAGAACCACATCTTCGCCATGCTCGAACTGGCGCGCCGCGAGGGCGTGCCGCGGGTGGCGGTGCATGCGTTCCTGGACGGCCGCGACACCCCGCCGCAATCCGCCGAGCCCAGTCTGGTGGCGTTGCAGCAGGCGTGCGCGGCGGTCGGCAACGCGCGGGTGGCGAGCGTCGGCGGCCGCTACTACGCGATGGACCGCGACAAGCGCTGGGAGCGCGTGCAGCAGGCCTGGAACGCGATCGTCGAGGCCGACGCGCCGCACGTCGCCGGCGACCCGCTCGCGGCGCTGGCGGCGGCCTACACGCGCGGCGAAACCGACGAATTCGTCGCGCCGACGGTGATCGTCGGCCACACGCCGATGCGCGACGGCGACGCGGTCGTGTTCATGAACTTCCGCGCCGATCGCGCGCGCCAGCTCACCGCGGCGTTCGTGGCGCCCGACTTCGCCGGCTTCAGCGCGCGCCGCCCGCGGCTGTCGCGCTTCGTCTGCCTGACCGAGTACGACGCCAAGCTGCCCGCGCCGGTGGCGTTCGCGCCCGACGATCTGCGCAACACGCTGGGCGAACTGCTCGCGGCGCACGGCCTCACCCAGCTTCGCATCGCCGAGACCGAGAAGTACGCGCACGTGACGTTCTTCTTCAGCGGCGGCCGCGAAGCGCCCTATCCCGGCGAGGAGCGCATCCTGGTGCCGAGTCCGAAGGTGGCCACCTACGACCTGCAACCGGAGATGAGCTGTCCGGAAGTGACGGCGAAGCTGGTGGACGCGATCCGGACGCAGCGCTACGACGTGGCCGTGTGCAACATCGCCAACCCGGACATGGTCGGCCACACCGGCAACATGGCGGCGGCGGTGCGCGCCGCGGAGGCCGTCGATGCCGCGCTGGGCGCGATCGCCGCCGCGGTGCGCGAGGTCGGCGGCGCGCTGCTGGTCACCGCCGACCACGGCAACCTCGAGATGATGCGCGACCCCGACACCGGCCAGCCGCACACCGCCCACACCGTCGGCCCGGTGCCGTTCGTCTACTGCGGCCCGCGCCCGGCGCGGCTGCGCGACGGCGGCGCGCTGCGCGATGTCGCCCCCACCCTGCTCGATCTGCTCGGACTGCCGCAGCCGCCGGAGATGACCGGCCGGAGCCTGCTGCTCGGATGAGCCGCGCCGCGCTCGTTCCGCTGCTCGCGCTCGCGCTCGCGTTGCCGGCGCCGGCGCAGAACAGCCGCGAGGCCGAACGCAAGCTCGCGCAGGCCAGGCGCGAGCTGCAGGCGGTCGCCGCCGAGCGCCGCAAGCTGGAGAACGAACGCGGCGATGTCTCGCGCCGGCTGCGCGCGGCCGACGAGAGCGTCGCCCGCTCCGCCCGGGCGCTGCGCGAACTCGAGCAGCAGGTGGCGCGCGAACAGGCGGAATACGAACGCCTGCAGGCGCGCCGCGCGCAACTGGCGGGCGATCTCGACGCGCGCCGCGCGGAGCTGGCGCGACTGGTGCGCGCCGCCTACGCCCAGCGCGAGGCCGCCCCGCTGAAGGCGCTGCTGGCGCAGGACCGCATCGCCGACGCGCAGCGCGCGCTCACCTACCAGCGCTACCTGCAGCGCGAGCGCGCCGCGCGCATCCGCACGCTGACCGCCGAGCTGCAGCAGGTCGAGCGGCTGGAGGCCGACATCGCCGCCCGCCGCGAACAGCTCGCGCGCATCCGCGAGCGGCAGCGCCTGCAGCTCGCGCAGCTCGAGCAGGACCGCCGCCAGCGCGCCGCGCTGATGGCGCGCATCGATCGCGAATACCAGGATCGCCGCCAGCGCGAGCAGGCGCTCGGACGCGACGTGAAGGGGCTGCAGGATCTGCTCGGCCGTCTGCGCGCCGCCGCCGCGCGCGCCGAGGCCGCGCGGCGCGCCGCCGCCGAACGCGAACGCCGGCAGGCCGCGACGCGGG
>NZ_VOHJ01000061.1 GCF_007923255.1 Vulcaniibacterium thermophilum
CGCCGGCGCCGGTGCGCTCCGGCGGCTCGCGGCCGCCGTCGTCCGGCGCGGCCGGGGCGGGCGCGGCGTCCGCCGCCGCGTCCCGCTCGATGGCCCGTCTCAGCAGCAGGAACAGGACCGACACCGGCTCACGGCGCCCGCGTGCAGTTGACCATCCACGGCGTGCCGAAGCGGTCCGTGCCGCAGCCGAACCCGGCCGACCAGAACGTCGGCGCGAACGGCATCTCGACGCGGCCGCCGTCCATCAGCGCCTCGAACACGCGCCGCGCCCGGTCGGGGTCGTCGATCTGCAGCGCCACGTACAGGCCCTGCATCGGCCGGAAGCGCTCTTTCGGGCAGTCCGAGCCCATCAGCCGCACCGCGTCCGCCGACAGCGACGCATGGATCACCGCATCGCGCGGCATCGCCATGCCGTCGCAGCCCGGCGATTCGCCGAAGGTCTGAAGGAAGTCGATGCGGCCGCCGAGCACCTCGGCGTAGAACGCGAAGGCCTCGCGGCAGCGGCCGTCGAAGTTGAGATAGGGGCAGGCGTCCATCGCACCGCCTCAGCCGGCCGCGGTCTGCGCGCGCAGCCGCTCTTCCTGCGCCCGCAGTTCGGGCGTGAGCGCTTCGCCGAAATCGTCCATCTCGAACACCGGGCGGATCTCCACCTCGCACGGCTCCGCGTGCGGATTGGGGCAGCGGCGCGCCCATTCGATCGCCTCGTCCATCGAGCGCACCTGCCACAGCCAGAAGCCGCACACGAGTTCCTTGGTCTCCGCGAACGGGCCGTCGATCACCGTCCGGCGCGCGCCCTCGTAGCGCACGCGCACGCCCCTGGAGCTGGGATGCAGCCCTTCCCCGGCCAGCAGCACGCCGGCCTTGGCCAGCTCCTCGTTGAAGCGGCCCATCGCCTCCAGCAGGGCGGTATCGGGCATCACCCCGGCCTCCGACTCGGGGCTGGCCTTCACGATCACCATCACACGCATGTCCGTTTCCTCCATCGGCGCGGACGGCCGATCCGTCCGCATTCGTGGGCACGACGAACGGGTGCGCCGGATTTCGACATCCGCGTTCGCGATTCCTCACCGCCGGCTGCGGCATGCTTGGGGCCGGTCCCCCACCGGAGGTGCTGGCGATGCTCGTGGACGACGACGATTCCGGCCTGCTGCCCAGCTTCGAGATCGTCTGCCCGCACTGCGGCGAACGGATCACGGTGTTCGTCGACGACAGCGCGGGCGCGCAGCGGTATGTCGAGGACTGCAGCGTCTGCTGCCGGCCGATCGAGCTGGAGGTGACGCTGGATGCCGACGGCGAGCTCGCGGTCGCCGCCCGTGCCGAGAACGACTGAGCGCGGCGACCTGCGGCATGCCGCCCGACGAGGAGGAGCGACGATGGAGCTGGGCATGATCGGCCTGGGCCGGATGGGTGCGGCGATGGCCGAACGGCTGGCGCGCGGCGGACACCGCGTGCTCGGCTTCGACCCGCTGCCGAGCGCGCGCGAGGCG
Organism: Vulcaniibacterium thermophilum; assembly: GCF_007923255.1. Classification (GTDB taxonomy): domain Bacteria; phylum Pseudomonadota; class Gammaproteobacteria; order Xanthomonadales; family Xanthomonadaceae; genus Lysobacter_F; species Lysobacter_F thermophilum. The sequence continues at coordinate 1,488 of NZ_VOHJ01000061.1, forward strand.
GCCGCGACGCGCGGCGTGGAGGCCGTGGACGCGCTGCCCGCGCTGACCGCGGCCCTGGCGGCGCCGCGCACGCTGTGGCTGATGGTGCCGGCGGCGGCGGTGGACGCGACGATCGAGGCGCTGCTGCCGCACCTGGCCCCGGGCGACCGCGTGATCGACGGCGGCAACAGCCATTACCGCGACAGCCAGCGCCGGGCGCAGGCGCTGGCCGCGCGCGGGCTCCGCTTCGTCGACGTCGGCACCAGCGGCGGCGTCTGGGGCCTGCGCGAGGGCTACTGCCTGATGGCCGGGGGCGAGGCCGACGACATCGCCGCGATCCGCCCGCTGCTGCAGACGCTGGCGCCCGCGCCCGACCGCGGCTGGGCGCACGTCGGCCCGATCGGCGCCGGCCACTTCGTGAAGATGGTCCACAACGGCATCGAGTACGGCCTGATGCAGGCCTACGCCGAAGGCTTCGCCCTGCTGCAGCGCAAGGAGGCGCTGGTGCCCGATCTGGCGCAGGTGGCCGAGCTGTGGCGCCACGGCAGCGTGGTGCGCTCGTGGCTGCTGGACCTGACCGCCGGAGCGCTCGAGGCCAACCCGGCGCTGGACGGCATCGCGCCCTACGTCGAGGACTCGGGCGAAGGCCGCTGGACGCTCGCCGAGGCGATCGAGGCCGATCTGTCCACGCCGGTGATCGCGCTGTCGCTGCTGCAGCGCCTGCGCTCGCGCGAAACCGATCCGTTCGGCGAGAAGCTGCTGGCGGCGATGCGCGCCGCGTTCGGCGGCCACCCGATCCGGCCGGCGGGCGGATCCGGCGCGCGCTGACGCAGCCTTTGCCGCCGCCTGCAACTTCGTCCGGCGCCGGCCACCACCGCCGCCGGCGACGCACGCCCGCACGGGTGGCACGCTTCTCGCGAGGCGCCCGGCATGCGCATCCACCACCTCAACTGCGGAACCCTCTGCCCGCTGGGCGGGCGCTTGATCGACGGCCGGCCGGGCGTGCTGCGCGGCGCCAGCCTGGTCTGCCACTGCCTGCTGATCGAGACCGAGGCCGGGCTGGTGCTGGTGGACACCGGACTGGGGCGCAAGGACGTCGAAGAGCCCTACCCACGCCTCAGCCGCGCGATGACCTCGCTGCTGCGCCCGCGGCGGCGGATGGCGGAGACCGCATGGGCGCAGGTGCGCGCGCTCGGCTACGCCGACACCGACGTCCGCCACATCCTGCTCACGCATCTGGATTTCGACCACGCCGGCGGCATCGAGGATTTCCCACACGCGAAAGTGCACGTCTACGCGGAGGAACTGAACGCCGCCACGCACGCGCGCGGCTGGGTGGCGCATCGCCGCTACCGCCCGCTGCAGTGGAACCGCGCGGTGCAATGGAAGACCTACACCGCGCACGGCGAGGCGTGGTACGGCTTCCGCTGCGTGCGCCAGCTCGACGGGCTGCCGCCCGAGATCCTGCTGGTGCCGCTGGTGGGCCACACGCTCGGCCATTGCGGAGTGGCGGTGCGCGATGCCGCCGGCCGCTGGCTGCTGCTGGCCGGCGACGCCTACTTCGACCGCCGCGAGATCCCGCGCGACGGCGGCGCGCCCCGCTGCGCGCCGGGCCTGCGCCTGTACCAGCGGATGATGGACACCGACCGCAACGCCCGCAGGCTCAACCAGGAGCGCCTGCGCGAGCTGGCCCGGCAGCATCCGGCCGAGGTGCGCATCGTCTGTTCCCACGACGCCCAGGAATTCGCGCAGGCGACCGCCGGGCACTGAACGTCCTCGCGCCGTCGGAAAGCGCGATGCCCGGCCAGCGGATGAACCCGGCCGTGGATCTCACCGGGCTTCGACGCCCGCCTCGGCAAGGTCCGCCGCTCGCCCGTTCCCCCGCGGGCGCATGCAACCGAGGAGACGATCCATGAAGACCCGTTCCATCCTGACGCTCGCCATCGCCGCGACGCTCGCCACCCCGATCGCCTTCGCGCAGAGCGGCTCCACCGGCACCAGCGACACGCTCGGCAGCCAGCAGGGCACGACCGCGCAGCAGCAGGGCCAGAGCACCGAGCAGCAGGACAGCTCGATGCGCAACGACCGCGCCCAGACGCAGGGCGCCTCGCAGGCGGCGACGCATTCGATGGCCGCTTCGCGCGCCGTGTGGGCCACGCTCGACACCGACGGCGACGGCCGCATCAGCCGCACCGAAGGCGAGGTCGACGCCGGCTTCAAGAGCAACTTCGACATGATGGACGCCGACAAGGACGGCTTTGTCAGCGACACCGAGTACCGCACGCACGCCAAGCCCGACAAGTCGCGCCACGACAAATGACCCTCGAACGGCACATCCTGAGCGTCCGGGCGGCCGTGCGCCGCCCGTGACCTTGCGTACCGAGGACAGCGGGGCCGGTTTCCGGTCCCGCTGTCGCGATCGGCTCAGGGCGTGTCGATGCCGAAGCCCACGCCGGCCGATTTTTCCGAGCTGGAGAATGCCGCGCCGATGCTCAGCGTCACGTTCGTGCCGAGGCGGCGGCCGTAGCCGACCGAGAGCGCCGATTCGCCATCCTGCCAACCCGCGCCGACCGCGAGGCGGCCACGTCCCGGCTGCGCGTAGGCGATGTTCCCGGACATCTGCATCATCGCCGAGGACATCGCGCCCTGCCGGCTGATGCGGCGGTCCTGCTGGGTGAAGCGGTCCTCGATCTGGCCACGGAAGGCATCGAACGCGAGCGTCAGGTTCGCCACCCGCTGGTCGGTGTAGGCCGTGGCCTGCTGCAGCGTCTGCGCGGCCCGCTGGTCGGTGTAACCGTTGGCCTGCTGCAACGTCTGCGCGGAGCGCTGGTCGGTGTAGCCATTGGCCTGTTGCAAGGTCTGCGCGGCGCGCTGGTCGGTATAGCCGTGGGCGCTGGCGAGGGTCTCGGCGGCGCGCTGGTCGGTGTAGCCGTTGGCGTTGGCGAGGGTTTCGGCGGCGCGCTGGTCGGTGTAGCCGTTGGCGCTGGTCAGGGTCTGCGTATCGCCCGCCTGCATCTGGCCGAGATTGACCGCGTCGGTGCTCTGGATGCCGTCGGCGAGGTTGCCGATGCGGGTGCCGTTGGTGCCCTGCAGGTCGATCCGCGAACGATCGGGCGTGGAGTAGAACAGCGCCGCGCCCTGCAGCGTGTCGATCTGCGCCTGCAGCCCGGTCAGGCGGCCGTCGACGGCCGCGAACGCGCTGGCGACGTCGCTGTAGGCGCTGCCCTGGATCACGTACTGCGGGGCGACGAACGCACCGCCCGCGAACGAGCCGCCGAGCGCGCTGCCCACCTGCGAGAGCTGGAACAGGTTGACCGCGTCGGTGGCTTGCGTGCCGGAGGCCACGTTGACGACCTGGCGTTCGGCGCCCGAGGCACCCACCGACACCGTGTTGGCGCGGTCGGCCACCGAGCTGGTGCCGAGCGCGACGCTGTCGGCGACCAAGGCCCGGCTGCCGGCGCCGAGGGCGAGCGCCCGGCTGTCCTGCGCGCGCGCACCGGCGCCAAGCGCGGTCGAATGGGTGCCGGTGGCGTAGGTCACTTCGTCGGCTCCCATCGAGCCGTCGCCATCGCGGTCGTACCAGCCGCCGATCGCCACGCTGTCGTCGGCGCTGGCGACCGTGGCGCGGCCGATCGCCGTGCTGCGCGCACCGCTGGCGCTGTTGCCCATGCCGACCGCGGTCGCTTCAGTACCGCTGGCCGTGTTGCTCATGCCCAGCGCGGTCGAGAACGTGCCCGAAGCGGTGTTCTGGTTGCCGAACGCCTGCGAGTACAGGCCGGAGGCGGTGTTGGCGAAGCCGACCGCGCTGGCGCCGTCGCGGGTGGCGAGGTTGGCGCTGCCCAGCGCGGTGGCGCCCGCGGCCGTCGCCTGTGCACCGGCACCGAACGCCGCCGCATACCGGCCGGTCACCGAGGTGAACTCATCGGCCTCGATCCAGCCGTTGCCGTTGCGGTCATACCAGCCGCCGACCGCGAGGCTGTCGTCGGCACCGGCGCGCGCGCCCCGGCCGATGGCGGTACTGCGCATGCCGGAAGCCGTGGTGCCCATCCCGATCGCGGTGGACTCCTCGCCGCTGGCCGTATTGCCGATGCCGAGGGCGGTCGCGGTCACGCCGGAGGCGGTGTTGTAGTAGCCGAACGCCTGCGCGTAGGCGCCGGAGGCGGTGTTGGCCAGACCGACCGCGCTCGCGCCGTACTGCGAGCTGACGTTGAAGAGGCCGACGGCAGTGGCACTGGACGCGGACGCATTGTTGTTGTTGCCCACCGCGGTGGCATTGCTGCCGTCGGCCGAATTGTTGTGGCCGCAGGCCACGGCACCGGTGCCGGTGGCGGTGCCGGCGCCGGTGGTGCCGTCGTCGAGCTGGCAGGACTCGCCGGCCAACGCCGGCGAGGCGGCACCCAGGGCTGCGGCGATCGCGGCCGATGCGATGCGAACAGAAACCTTGCGCACAGGAATCTCCCCCATGTGATCGCCCGCCGTCCCAAGGGCGGGGTCGCGCAAGGTAATATTTTGTGACGAAGTTCACAACTTTTCGCGGGGCCGGCGCCGGTGCCCTCAGCGCACCGCGGCGGTGCTGGCGTCGTAAGGCAGGGGCTCGGCGCCCACCGCGCGCGCCGCGCGATCGGCCGCCGCCGCCGTTGCGTGCTTGTCCGCCGCCTGCGTAGCATGCGCTCACCGATCGCCAAGGACGACCGCGATGACCGCTTCCCGCCGGAGCCGCTACGGCTCCGCCCTGATGGCCGTCTCCCTCGCACTGACAGGATGTTCCGCCGCCATGAGCAGCACCGCCGCGACCAGCCCCACCGCGCACGAGCCGGACGATGGCGTCGAGTGGCCGTTGAAGTTCAAGGCGCATTACTTCGGCGCGCACTGCTTCAACACGCAGAGCTGCCGAATCCTGTATCGCGGCTTCCCGCACGGCAGCGACGAACCCAGTCCGTCCGTCGAGTCCTACGGCCGCCCGCTCGAAAAGCTGCTATCGGCCGGACGCGGCCCGATCCCGAATTTCCCGCCGCCCGCCAAGGTGAGCTGGCGCGCGAAGGACGGCACGCCGCTGGAGGCGGAGGTGGACATCGGGGAGATCTTCAGGGACGAACTGATCCGCCACAACGTCGCGCGCGAGGACGCCACGCCCAACGCGACGTCCGGCGCGCCCGGCATCATCCTCGAGGTCAACGACCGCACGATCAACGTGTACATGCGGGCCACGATCTGGACCAAAGCCCCGCAAATCCCGGGCAATCCCTATAGTCATGGCCGCAGCGACCTGATCAAGGTCTTCAGCCGCACGTATTGAGCACGGACGCCAGAACATGGGCACCATCGGAAGGCCCCCGGGCGGCGACGCCTATCCCGCCGATCGGGACGATCTGGACAGCTATCGTCGCGCTCACGCCGCGCTGGAGCAGCTTCGCGTGCCGGTGCTCGTGCGCAGCGACAACCCGCACGAGCGCCTGTTCGTCGCCGCGCTCGACGGCACCGGCAACAGCCTGTACGACGACAAGCCCGAGAACTGGAGCGCGGTCGCCAGGATTTTCTGGCAGATCGAAACGACGCGGCCAGCGAACATCGCAGCCGGCTATGTCGAAGGCACGTTCACCCAGAACGGCGTGTTGCGAACGCCCGAACGGCTCTGGGACGGGCGCTTCGCCCACACCTTCAACGAGCGGGTCGAGACGGCGTACTACCAGCTTTGCGAGCAAGCGTGGGAGTGGCTCAAGCAAGATCCGAACGCCCAGATCCGCGTGGTCGGCCTCGGCTTCAGTCGCGGTTCGGAAGAAGCCGCGGCGCTGCTGCGGATGATCGAGGAGCGCGGCATTCGCGATCCGACGGACGCCAGGGTCCTAAGGGACAGCGAAGGCCTCATCACCCGCATCGAATACGCCGACCGCCCGCCGCTGGTGCCGCCGGGGAAGACCCTGCAGGCCGCCCTGCTGTTCGATCCGGTCGCCACCGGCGCCGAGGACCACGACCGCCGGTTG
>NZ_VOHJ01000062.1 GCF_007923255.1 Vulcaniibacterium thermophilum
TCGACTTCCCCTACCACGCCGTGGGCGCGCGCGGCGGTGCGACCATCCGGCTCGGCGAAGGCACCGACATCGAACTGGCGGGGGAGGGAGCGTCCGGCGGCAGCGCCCTGGTGATTTCGGACGGCGCTCGCGCCTGCCGAGCGCGCGCGCATCCGGGCCGCGCTGGCGGCGTTCGCCGCGCTGCCGCCGCTGGAGCAGCAGACCCTGCGCGACCGCTTCGCCGCGCTCGATGCCCGCGAGCAGCGCGGCTGGCTGCTCGGGCCCGAGCTCGGCGCCGATTACCCGGCGCTGCAGCCGTTGCTGGCGCAGGTGCCGGCGCCGCAGCGGGCGCCGCTGCTGCGGGTGCTGCGCGGGCTGTCGCGCGAGGAGCGCGGCCTGCTCGGCGTGCTCGCCCAGCGCACGCCGCCCTCGCGTCGCGATGCCCTGCGCGCGCGCCTGATCGCGCTGCCGCCGCCGCGCCGCGCCGCGTGGCTGGCGCAGGAAGTGGCGCGCTGACCGAGGCGCGGACGGCGGCGCGGCGTCAGTCCGCCGCGTGCCCGCCCGGCGCGAACGCGGCCAGCGTCGTCATCACCCGCCGCCTGGCCTCGAAGCGACCGCCGAAGCGGGCCAGACCCTCGGCCCGCAGGCGCGGCGCATGCTCGCGCAGGTAGGCCGCGAGCGCGTCGGCGTCGCGCAGCCGGTACTGCACGCACAGCGCGAGGCGCCCGGCCGCCGGCGGCGGATCGTCGAGCGCGTACAGCGTGGCGTCGAGGAAGCCCGGCAGTGCGAGGATCCCGCGGATGTGCCCGTCGAGCCAGGCGCGGTAGGCCTCGGCGACGGCGGCGTCGACCTCGAGCGCGACTTCGTAGATCACGGACATCGCCGGCCTCAACTGCTCAACCCGGCGAGCACCGCATACAGCGTGGCCAGCCCCACCAGCACCACGTACACGCCGCCCAGCACCAGATACCGGAGCAGGGTGACGGGCCAGCCGCTGCGGTACACGCGGTGCTGCATCAGCAGCAGGTAGATCGGCATCCACAGCAGCACCAGCATCTGCAGCAGCCCGCTGGTCACCGCGTAGAAGGTGCCGGTGAACACCGCGCCCAGCCCCGCCAGCACGAACATCGTCAGCAGGCCGATCAGCAGGAACGCGTGGCTGTACAGCGCGACCACCAGATGCTCCAGGTAGCCGCGTCCGCTGCCCAGGTGCACCAGTTTCAGCAGCAGCGCGAACAGCGGCACCATCACGAACAGCGCGGTCGGCAGCGCGCCGAAGAACCACTGCAGGAACATGCTGCCGTCCTGCTCGAGCAGCTCGATGTTGCGCTGCATGCGGGCCGCGCGCTTGTTGAGCCAGCGGTTGACCCAGTCGGGCCAGCCTTCGACGCGGATCGGGTTGCTGACCGGGTCGTAGGGGCGTCCGTCCTTCGAGAACAACTGCCCGACCGCCTGGTTGCCGGTGTACGTGCGCTCGGGGTGCGGGTCGCGTCCGGCGGCGGCGCCGGGCACCGGCTTGGCGCCGGCGCGCGTGGGCGGCGCCTGCGGCCGCGTCAGCTCGGCGATGCGGTCGTTCGCCTGTCCGCGCACGGCCACTTCCGCGGCCACCAGCGCCGGCTGCACGCCCACCACCGGCTTGCCGTCCGGCCCCTTCTGCGCCTCGCGGATCTCGGCCAGCAGCTCCGCTTCGCGCTTGCGTACGGCCTCCACCGTGGTCGCCTCCGCGATGCCGCGATCGCGCTGCACGTTGACTTCGGTCGGCCCGTCGAAGGCGACGCGGCCGACGAAGAACGTCAACAGGCTCAGGATCACGAACAGGCGCAGCGGCGGCACGTAGCGCATGCGCTGGCCGGCGAGGTAGTTGACCGCCACCCGTCCCGGCACGAACAGGTCGCGCAGGGTGCGGAACACGCGGCCGTCGAGATGCCAGAACGATTCGAACACGTCCTCCACCGCATGCCGCAGGCTGTGCAGCGGGTTGTGCGCGGATTGCCCGCAGGCGTGGCAGAACTCGCCCTGAAGCGCGGTGCCGCAGTTCTCGCAGACCGGCGTGAGGTGCTCCGCGGCGGTGGTGTCGGCGTGCATGAACGGCGTCCCCGGGTCGAACGCGCATGGTCGCATCGCGAGCGCCGCGAAGGCGAGCGCGGCCGGCGTGCGGACGAGGGCGGCGTCGCCAGCACACCATGCCCCTACAATGGCCGCCGATCGACCCGGCGCCGGCGCCGCCACCGGATGCGCGCGCGGCCGCAGTCGCCTTCCCCGCATGTCTCCGACCGTCCCGTCCCGGCCGCTGCGGCGCGAGATCCGCACCACGGCCGTGCTCGCCGCGCCGCTGGTGCTCGGCCATGTCTCGACCGGCCTGATCAGCTTCGTCGACAGCCTGATCGCCGGCCGCCACGGCACCGCGACGCTGGCCGCCGTCGCGGTCGGCACCGCGCTGTTCTGGCTGCCGATGGTGATCCCGATGGGAATCCTGATGGCGCTGCCGCCGTCGGTCTCGCAGCTCGACGGCGCCGGGCGCCGGCCGGAGATCGCGCCGCTGTTCCGGCAGGCGCTGTGGCTGGCGTTCGCGCTCGGAGTCGCGATGTTCGCGCTGCTGACCGCGTTCTCCCATGCGCTCGGACCGATCGGCATCGCGCCGGAGATCCGGCCCGGCGCCGCGGCCTTCCTGCAGGGCATCCGCTGGGGCGTGCCGGCGCTGGCGCTGTACCTGGCGCAGCGCTATCTCAGCGAGGGTCTGCACTGGACCCTGCCGACCATGCTGCTGGGCTTCGGCGGTCTGCTGCTGCTGGCGCCGCTCGGCTATGCGCTGACGTTCGGCGCGTGGGGCCTGCCGGCGCGCGGCGCGGGCGGGCTGGGGCTTGCGTCGGCGCTGATGATGTGGGCGCAGGCGCTGGCGTTCGCGGTCTACCTGGCGCGCGCGCGGCGGTTCGCCGCACTGGGCCTGTTCGCGCGCTTCGAGCCGCCGCGCTGGACGGCGATCCGCGGCCTGCTCGCCACCGGCCTGCCGATCGGCGTCACCGTGCTGATGGAAGGCGGGCTGTTCATCGCCACCGCGTTGCTGATCGGCCGGCTCGGCCCGGTCGAGGCGGCCGCGCACCAGATCGCGATCAACGTCGCCAGCCTGAGCTTCATGGTGCCGATGGGACTGGCGGAGGCGACCACGGTGCGGGTCGGCCACGCGGTCGGCCGCGTCGATGCCCACGGCGTGCGCCGCGCCGCGCTGGCCGGCTATGCGATCGTGCTCGCCACGCAGTTGCTGTCGGCGCTGGCGATGGTGGCCGGCAACGAGGCGATCGTCGCCGTCTACACGCACGACGCCGCGGTCGCCGCGCTGGCCGCCTCGCTGCTGCTGTACGCCGCCGCGTTCCAGTTCCCCGACGGCGTGCAGGTGCTGTCGGCCGGCGCGCTGCGCGGCCTGCGCGACACCCGCGTGCCGATGGGCCTGGCCGCGCTGTCGTACTGGGGCGTGGGCATGCCGCTCGGCGCCGGGCTCGGCCTCGGCCTGGGCTGGGGGCCGCGCGGCATGTGGATCGGGCTGATCGCGGGCCTCGGCATGGCCGCGCTGCTGCTGGGCAGCCGCTTCCTGCGCTCCAGTCGTCCCGGGCGCCTTGCGCCGCGCATGAACGATTTGGCCGCCACCGCAGGCGGCGCCGCGCTGCCGTAGCATCGCGTTACGAATGGCCGATGGCGCGCCCGCGGCGCGCGCCTAGGCTTCCCGCATCCGTCCGGAGTTTCCTGTCGATGAACCAACCCGCCCGTACCCGCGGCCCGATCGCCCGCTTCTTCGTCGGCCTGTGGGACGCGATGAACTTCACCCGCCGGCTGATCCTCAACCTGCTGTTCTTCGGTCTGCTGCTGCTGTTCCTGGCCGCGCTCGGCGCCGGCAAGCAGGTCAAGCCGCTGCTGGAGCGCACCACGCTGGTGATCGAGCCGCAGGGCCGGCTGGTCGAGCAGTACACGCAGGATCCGGCCACCCGCGCGCTGTCCAAGGCGATGGGCGAGGACATGGGCGAGGTGCAACTGCGCGACCTGCTGCGCGCGCTGGAGGCGGCCAGGACCGACAAGCGCATCGAGCGCGTGCTGCTGAAGCTCGACGGCCTGCAGGCGGACGGCGTGGCCTCGCTGCGCGAACTGGCCGATGCGATCGCCGAACTGAAGGCCTCCGGCAAGCAGGTGATCGCCTTCGCCGAGATGATGGACCAGCGCCAGTACCTGCTGGCCGCGCAGGCCAACGAGGTCTACCTCGATCCGATGGGCGGGCTGCTGCTGGAAGGCCTGGCGCGCTATCGCCAGTACTACCGCGAGGGCCTGCAGGACAAGCTCGGCGTGGACGTGCACCTGTTCAAGGTCGGCGAGTACAAGTCGGCCGCCGAGCCGTTCGTGCGCGACGACGCCTCGCCGGAAGCGAAGGAAGCCGACCTGTTCTGGATGAACGACGTCTGGCAGCGCTATCTCGCCGACGTCGCCCGCGCGCGCAGGCTCGATCCGGCGCAGTTGGCCGCCGGCATCGAGCAGCTCCCGGCGCAGATCGAAGCGGCGCGCGGCGACCTCGCGCAGTACGCGCTGCGCGCGCGGCTGGTGGACGGCCTGCGCACGCGCGAGCAGGTGGAGGACCTGCTGGCCGAACGCGGCGTCGCCGACGCCGATGCCGAGGGCGGCTTCCGCCAGATCGATCTGGACGGCTACGTCGGCCATCTCAACCGCGCGCTCAATCCGGCCGATCCGCGTCCGCAGGTGGCGGTGGTGGTGGCGGCCGGCGAGATCACCGGCGGCGAGCAGCCGCCGGGCACGGTCGGCGGCGAATCGACCTCCGCGCTGCTGCGCGAGGCGCGCGACGACGACAAGGTCAAGGCGGTCGTGCTGCGGGTGGATTCGCCGGGCGGCGAGGTATTCGCGTCCGAGCAGATCCGCCGCGAAGTGGAAGCGCTCAGGAAGGCCGGCAAGCCGGTGGTGGTCTCGATGGGCGACGTGGCCGCCTCGGGCGGCTACTGGATCGCGATGAACGCCGACCGCATCTACGCCGACGCGTCCACGATCACCGGCTCGATCGGCATCTTCGGCATGATCCCGACCCTGCCGCGCGCGCTCGACAAGATCGGCGTGCATACCGACGGCGTCGGCACCACGCGCTTCGCCGGCGCGTTCGATCTCACCCGTCCGCTCGATCCGGAGGTCGGCCGCGTGATCCAGTCGGTGATCGAGAAGGGCTACCGCGACTTCACCGGCAAGGTCGCCAGCGCGCGCGGCAAGCCGGTCGCGGCGATCGACGCGGTCGGCCGCGGCCGCGTGTGGAGCGGCGCGCAGGCGAAGGCGCGCGGGCTGGTCGACGAACTGGGCGGACTGCGCGCGGCGATCGCCGACGCGGCGCGGCGCGCCAAGCTGGGCAAGCGCGGCGAGTACCGCGTGCGCTACGTGGAGAAGACGCCGACCCCGTTCGAGCGGTTCTTCGCCGGCCTGGCCGAAAGCCGCGTGGGCGCGCTGCTGCTGAAGGATTCCGACCTCGGCCGCGCGCTGCTCGAACGCGCCTCGCCGCAGATGGCCGCCGACGCCCGCTTCGTCGAGCGTCTGCTGCAGCGCGACGCGCGCACGCCGGTGAAGACGCTCGCGCATTGCTTCTGCGGGCTGTGAGCGGGTGCCGGTCGGCGGTCCGCCCGGCACCGCGCCGGTCGGCGGCTCAGCCGCCTTCCGCCTCCTCGATCGCCGCGCGCCGACGCGCGGCGGCGTCCTCGGCCGCGGCTTCGGCGCGGCGCGCGCGGTCGATCGGTCGCTGCACGGCATCGCGCAGTTCGCCGTGGCGCGCGCCCGATTGCGGTTCGACCGGTTTGTCCGGCTTGTCGGGTTCGGGCCGGCGGCATCCGGCCGCGGCGAGCGCGCACAGCACCAGCACGCACGGGATCAGGACAGCCTTCATCGCCGCACCTCCGAGGGGCCGGCGGCTATCCTAAGCCGGCGCGGGCGCGTCCGCGCTCATCCCGCTTCCACGGAGACCGCATGGACCCCAAGCGTTGGCGTCTGGACGGGCAACTGGCGCTCATCACCGGCGCCAGCGCCGGCATCGGCCGCGCGGTGGCGCGCGAACTGCTGGCGTTCGGCGCCGACGTGCTGATCGTCGCGCGCGACCAGAGCGGGCTGGAGAGCGCGCGCGACGAGCTGCTGGAGGAGTTCCCCGAGCGCGAGGTGGCCGCGTTCGTGGCCGATGTCGCCGACGACGAACAGCGTCGCGAGCTGCTCGACTGGGTCGAGGACTTCGGCCAGGGCCTGCACATCCTGGTCAACAACGCCGGCGGCAACCTCAGCAAGCCCGCCACCGACTACACCGAGGACGAGTGGCGGCAGATCTTCGAGATCAACCTGTTCTCGGCGTTCGAGCTGTCGCGCTACGCGCATCCGCTGCTCACCCGGCATCCGAGCAGCAGCATCGTCAACATCGGCAGCGTCTCCGGTCTCACCCACGTGCGCACCGGCGCGCCCTACGGCATGAGCAAGGCGGCGATGCACCAGATGACGCGCAACCTCGCGGTCGAATGGGCCGAGGACGGCGTGCGCGTCAACGCGGTGGCGCCGTGGTACATCCGCACCCGGCGCACCTCGTCCAAGCTGGCCGATCCCGACTATCTCGACGAGGTGCTGCTGCGCACGCCGATGGGCCGCGTCGGCGAGCCGGAGGAAGTCGCCGCCGCGGTCGCGTTCCTGTGCCTTCCTGCGGCGAGCTACATCACCGGCGAGTGCATCGCGGTGGATGGTGGCTTCCTGCGGTACGGCTTCTAGCGTTCGCGCGGGAGCGGCGTCAGCCGCGCCGATCCACGGCGGCCGTCGCCGCCGAAGCCGCTTCTGCAGCCGGTCGCAACCGCTCCGGCGCGCCACGCGCCGGGGTCAGCGCACCGGAATCACCCCGCCCGGCGTGCCGCAGGTGCTGGCCTCGTACCGTGCGACGGCCGCCTCGAGCTCGTCCTGCGCGACCGGGCGGCGGTTGGCGTCGGCCTCGCGGGTCTGCCGTTCCAGGTCGGCCATGTGGCCGCGCCAGGCCTCGCACAACGCCGTGTCGGCCACCGGCGTGCAGGTGTCCTGCACGGTTTCGCAGGCGGTGCCGGCGGCCGTTTCCGGACGCCCGTCGATGCCGGTGGTGGACATCGCCAGACAGCGCGGCGCGGGCTCCGCGGTCTGCGCGAAATAGCGCACGCCGTCGCGCCCGCGGCATTCGAACAGCGGCGGCGGCGCGGGCGCGGCGCCCGCGGCGGCGGGCGCGGTCGCGTCCGCTGCGGGTGCGGCCGCGGTGGACGCCGCGCCGGAGGCG
>NZ_VOHJ01000063.1 GCF_007923255.1 Vulcaniibacterium thermophilum
CGGCCGCGAGCGCCGCCCGCGGCGCGCCGTGACGCTCCAGCAGCGCGCGCCGCGGCGCGCCCGGGCCGCCCGCGGCCGCCAGCGTCAGCAGCGCGTCGATGTCGTCGTCCGGATGCATCGCCGCAGGCTACCGCGGAAACGGCGACGGCGCCCTCGGGCGCCGTCGCGTCGCGCTGTCGGAAACGTCCGAGCGCTCAGTACGGCGCGTCCGGATGCTTCAGCTCGTAGCCCACGCGGGTCGGACGCACGCCGCTCATCACCAGCGCGTAGCTGACGTTCTCGAACGTGCGGAACACCATCACGTGGCCGGCGTACTCGTCCGGCAGGCGCACCTTGTCGCCGCGGCCGACCAGGGTGCCGTCGCGCTCGAAGCCGATCTTCACGCGGTCCGGCTCGGTGCTGCCGACGCGCCAGGTGGAGAACACCGTGCCGTTGTCGACCCCGTCGCGCGAGCCCACCGACAGCGCGACCACGTCGCGCGGGCCGCCGCTGGTGAGCATGTCGGCGATCGCCAGCACGCGGGCGCGGCCGTATTCCAGCGACTGCTTGGGCGGATGCGGGAAGAACCGCAGGTCGTAGGGCTGCGCCTCGACCGGCACGAGGCGGTCGCCGACGCGCACCTCGCGGCCGGCGCTGGCGTCCATCACCAGCGTGGTGGTGTCCACGCCGTCGCCGGGCACGCGGCTGACGGTGCCGGTGGTGAGCTGGGCCAGCTCGTAGCCGAGCAGCTCGCGGCCGTTCTCGGCGACGAAGGCGTTGGTCCACAGCGCGCCTTCGAACAGCAGGCGGCGGCCGCGGTAGTCGAGATCGTCCTTCAGGAACAGGTCGCAGCAGTCGTCGCGGTCGATGCGGGTGTAGCGCACGGTCGGGCGGACGATCGCGAAGCGCTGGCCGGGCTGCGCGCCCTCGAGCCCCTTCACGTAGGCGAGCTGGCCCTGGGTGCCGCGCAGGCGGTCCTCCTCCAGCGCGACCACGTAGGGCAGCGATTCGATGTCGTCGACCACCCGCATGTTCTTCAGGAACGGCTCGACCTGCGCGAGCGGGATGGCGTCGATCGGCGCCTCCTGGCGCGGCCCCGGCGTGACCTGGGCGACGCGGTTCAGGTAGGCGAGCGAGATCACGTCGCCCGGGTAGATGAGGTGCGGATTCTTGATCTGCGGATTGGCCTGCCAGATCTCCGGCCACAGCCACGGACGCTTGAGGAAGCGGCCGGCGATGTCCCAGAGGGTGTCGCCTTTCTTCACCACGTAGGTGTCGGGATGGCCTTCGCGCATTTCCGCGGCGATGCCGTAGCTGGCGATCGTCAACAGCGCGGCCGTCAGCGCCACGCGGATGGGCTTGAACATGTCGGAACCCTGTCTTCCCCTCCCAGGAGTCATGACTATAGCCCAGAAAATCCGCGCACTTGCAAGGTTTAGCGCCTACAATTCAAGCCCTGCCTGCAGTTGTGACACGCGCCCGCATTTGCCCATGGCCCGGCTGACCATCCTCGAATTTCCCGATCCGCGCCTGCGCACGGTCGCCCGGCCGGTCGATCCGGCGCGCGTGACCACGCCTGCGTTCCAGCAGCTCGTCGACGACATGTTCGAGACCATGTACGAGGCGCCCGGCATCGGTCTGGCGGCGAGCCAGGTCGACGTGCACGAGCGCTTCATGGTGATCGACGTCAGCGAGGACCGCAGCCAGCCGCTGGTCTTCATCAACCCCGAGATCGTCGATCGCGACGGCGAGCAGGTCTACCAGGAAGGCTGCCTGTCGGTGCCCAACATCTTCGCCGACGTCACCCGCGCCAACCGCATCACCGTGCGCGCGCTCGACCGCCACGGCCAGCCGTTCGAGATGCAGGCCGACGGCGTGCTGGCGGTGTGCATCCAGCACGAGATGGACCACCTGCAGGGCAAGCTGTTCGTCGATTACCTCTCGCCGCTGAAGCGCGAGATGGTGCGCAAGAAGCTGGAGAAGGCGCGGCGGCGGGCGTAGCGGGCGCCGGGAATCGGGAATCGGGAATCGGGAATCGTGCCGATCTCCGATGCGGCGATGTCACTCGTGCTGCGATAGACCAACACGGCGCGAACCCCGATGGTGCGTCACTTGCCGGGGCCGCTGAAACCGGCAGCCCGGGGAACGCGAGGCGCGCGGTTCGCATACCCGGGTTCGTTCCAAAGCGGCGTCGGCCGTTACGATTCCCGGCTCCCGGCTCCCGGCTCCCGGCTCCCGGCTCCCGGCTCCCGGCTCCCGGCTCCCGGTTCCCGGTTCCCGGTTCCCGATTCCCGATTCCCGATTCCCGATTCCCGAGCCCCATGCGCCTCATCTTCGCCGGCACCCCCGACTTCGCCGTTCCCTCGCTGCGTGCGGCGGCGCGCCACAACGAAGTGGTCGCGGTGTACACGCAGCCGGACCGGCCGGCGGGGCGCGGGCGGGCGCTGACGCCGTCGCCGGTGAAGCGCGAGGCGATCGCGCGCGGGATCCCGGTGCTGCAGCCGGAGAACTTCCGCAGCGCACCGGCGCGCGAGGCGCTGCGCGCGCTGCAGCCGGACCTGATGATCGTGGTGGCGTACGGACTGATCCTGCCGCAGGCGGTGCTCGACATCCCGCGCTTCGGCTGCTGGAACGTGCACGCCTCGCTGCTGCCGCGCTGGCGCGGCGCGGCGCCGATCCAGCGCGCGATCGAGGCCGGCGACACCGAGACCGGCGTGTGCCTGATGCAGATGGAGAAGGGGCTGGACACCGGCCCGGTGCTGCTGGCGCAGAAGACGCCGATCGGCCCGGAGGAAACCGGCGGCGAGCTGCACGACCGCCTCGCCGCGCTCGGCGCGCAGGTGCTCGCCGATGGCCTCGGGCTGCTGCGTGCCGGCATCCGTCCGGTGCCGCAGCCGCAGCCGGACGCGGGCGTGACCTACGCGCACAAGCTCGAGAAGCACGAGGCGAAGCTGGACTGGTCGCAGCCGGCGCGCGCGCTCGCCAACAAGGTGCGCGCATTCAACCCGTGGCCCATCGCGGAAGCGGAGCTGGCGGGCGAGCGCGTGCGCATCCACGGTGCGATCGCGCTCGATGAGCGCGTCGCCGCCGCACCGGGAACCCTCGTGCGCGCTAGCCGCGACGGCATCGATGTCGCCTGCGGCGAAGGCGTGCTGCGCCTGCGCACGCTGCAGCGCGAAGGCGGACGCCCGGTGAGCGCCGCCGATTACCTCAACGGCCGGCCGCAGCTGGCCGCCGCGGGCGCGTGAGCGGGCCGACGACCGGCGCCGGGGCCGCGCCACGCGTGGTCGCCGCGCGCGTGCTGGATGCCGTGCTGCACCGCGGCCGTTCGCTGAAGGCCGAGCTCGCCGCCGCGTTGCCGAAGCTCGCCGATCCGCGCGACCGCGCGCTCGCCGAGGCGATCGCGCTGGCGGTGCTGCGGCAGCCGGCGCGCTACGAGCAGGCGCTCGATCGCTGGATGGCGAAACCGCTGCCGCGGCGCGATGGCGAACTGCGCGCGCTGCTGCTGGCGGGCTTGGCCCAGCTCGATGCGCTGCGGTTGCCGGCGTACGCGGCGGTGGACGCCACCGTCGGTGCCGCGCGCGCGATGGGGCGCGCGCATCAGGCCGGGCTGGCGAACGCACTGCTGCGGCGCGCGCAGCGCGAAGGCCTGCCGGAGGTGGCGCCCGACGCGCACTGGCCCGAATGGCTGCGCGCGCGGCTCGCGCGCGACTGGCCGCAGGAGCTGTCGGCGATCCTTGCGGCGAGCGCCGCGCTGCCGCCGCAATGGCTGCGCGTCAACCGGCAGCGCACCACCGTCGAGGCGTACCGCGCGCGGCTCGACGCGCTCGGCATCGAAGCGCATCCCGATGCGGTGCGCCCCGAAGCGTTGCGGCTGGCGAGCCCGGTGCCGGTCGCGCTGCTGCCCGGCTTCGGCGAGGGCGAGGTTTCGGTGCAGGACGCCTCCGCGCAGCAGTGCGCCGACGCGCTCGCGCCATCGACGGGCGCGCGCGTGCTGGATGCCTGCGCCGCGCCCGGCGGCAAATCCGCGCACCTGCTCGAGCGCGATCCCACGCTGCGGCTGACCGCGCTCGACATCGACCCGGCGCGCGTGGCGCTGGTGCGCGCCACGCTCGCGCGCGTCGGGCTGGGGCAGGAAGCGCGTCTGCTCGCCGCCGATGCGTCCGACCTTGCGGCCTGGTGGGACGGCGTGCCGTTCGACGCGATCCTGCTCGACGCCCCGTGCTCGGCCACCGGCATCGTGCGTCGCCAGCCGGACGTGCTGCGCCATCGCCGCGAATCCGACCTCCACGCGGTGGTGGCGACGCAGGCGCCCCTGCTCGATGCGCTGTGGCGCGCGCTCGCGCCCGGCGGCGTGCTGCTGTACGCGACCTGCTCGATCCTGGTCGAGGAGAACGCCGCACAGATCGACGCCTTCCTCGCGCGCACGCCGGACGCGGTGGCCGAACCGCTCGACGCCCGCTTCGGCCGCGCCAGCGGCGCCGGTCGCCAGCGGCTGCCGGGCGAGGACGATGCCGACGGGTTCTTCTACGCGCGAGTGCGGAAGGGCGGGGATTCGGAATCGGGCGATTCGTAGGGCGGATCTCGATCCGCCACCGATGTCCACAGCCGATCCCCGTTCCCGTCATGGTGCGTGCGCCGCGCCCCTCTCCCTCCCCTTCAAGGGCAGGGCCGGCGTGGGGATGGTGCTCGTCCGCGCGAGCGTCGCGTCTGCGCTCGTAGGGGCGCAGACACCATCCCTTCCCAAACTCTCTCCTCGAAGGGGAGGTCGCTCAGCGACCGACGCCCCCGGCCGCATCGCCTGGCGATCTGCGATCCTTACCCATCCCCCAATCCCCGATGCCGTCGATGCTCGCCTCCCGCGCCTCCCGCGAAACCTGGCTGTTCTGGATCGTCGCCGTGCTGGTGCTCGGCGCGGGGATCGGGCTGCGGGATCCGTGGCCGGCCGACGAGCCGCGTTTCGCGCTGGTCGCCAAGCAGATGGTGGAAAGCGGCGACTGGCTGTTCCCGCATCGCGGCACCGAGCTGTATTCGGACAAGCCGCCGATGTTCATGTGGACGCAGGCGGCGGCGTACACGCTGACCGGCAACTGGCGGGTGGCGTTCCTGCTGCCGTCGCTGCTGGCCGCGCTCGGCACGCTCTGGTGCGTGGTGGATCTGGGCCGCCGGCTGTGGACGCGGCGGGTGGGCCTCTACGCCGGCTGGGCGCTGCTGCTCACCCTGCATTTCACCTATCAGGCGAAGAAGGCGCAGATCGATCCGTCGGTGGTGTTCTGGATCACGCTCGCCAACTACGGCCTGCTGCGCCATCTGCTGCAGGGGCCGCGCTGGGGTTGGTGGTGGCTGGGCTGGTGCGCCGCCGGCATCGGCACCATCACCAAGGGCGTGGGCGCGCTGGCGCTGCTGATGATCGTGCCGGCCGCGGTCGCGTCGTTCGCGCGCTGGCCGAACGTGCGCCTGCATGCGCGCGATTGGCGATTCTGGAGCGCGCCGCTGGCGTTCGTGGCCGCGGTGTCGCTGTGGCTGGTGCCGATGGTGCTGGCGGCGACCGCGCGCGCGGCGCACGACCCGGCGTACCGCGCCTACATGGACGACATCCTGTTCCGCCAGACCGCGGGCCGCTACGCGAAGTCGTGGGACCACCACAACCCGCCCTGGTACCACCTCGGGGTGATGCTGACGATGTGGCTGCCGCCGATGCTGGCGCTGCCGTGGGCGCTGCCGGCGTGGCGGCGGCGGCTGGAGCGGCGCGATGCGCGCTACCTGCTGCCGATCGCGTGGTGGGCGCTGATCGTCGTGTTCTTCTCGATTCCCGACGGCAAGCGCGACGTCTACATCCTGCCCGCGCTGCCGATGGCATGCCTCGCGCTCGCGCCGCTGCTGCCCGGCGTGCTGCGCAGGCGCGCCATGCGCGGTCTGCTGGCGGCGTTCGTCGCGCTGCTGGCGGTGGCGACGGCGGCGCTCGGCGCGGCGGTGCTGGCCGGTCACGCCGACCTGCAGGCCAAGCTGGTCGCGCAGCGCGGGTTCAGCGCGGGCGAGATGCGCGCGCTCGGCGCGTTCCTGCTCGCGGTCGGCGCGTGGATGGCCGGCGCGCTGCTGTGGTTCCGCGTGCGGCGCGCGCCGCAGGCGGTCGCCTGGGCGCTGGCCGGGCTGTGGGTGCTGTTCGGACTGGTCGGCTATCCGATCCTCAACCGCTCCAGCTCCGCCGAGGAGGTGATGACGCGCGCCAGTCGCCTGGTCGGGAACGGCGAACTGGCGCTGGTGGCGTGGCGCGAGCAGAACCTGCTGGCCATCGACCGCCCGGTGGTGACGTTCGGTTTCGCCAAGAACGAGGACTGGAGCGAGCAGTGGGTGCGCCAGTGGCAACAGGCGATCCCCTGGCAGCGCGCGCGCCCGCGCCGTTTCGTGTTCGCGCTCGGCGAGGCGATCCCCACCTGCGTCGACCGCACGCAGGCGATCGCGCTCGGCATCGCCAACCGTCGCGACTGGTGGCTGCTGCCGGAAGCGGCGACGCGCGGTTGCGACCCGAAGGCGATCGCGCTCGACCCGCGCGCGGACGGCAAGGACGCGGACTGACGCCGACTGATCCGCCCGGCGCGCGCCTAGTTGTGATGTTTCAAGAGGTTGTTCCCCTCTGACCGGAGGGCGAAGCTGATGTCGCCAAACACCCAGCTCCCATCCGCGAGGGGAACAACCATGCACAAGAATGCGCGCCTGACCGCGAAGGGT
>NZ_VOHJ01000064.1 GCF_007923255.1 Vulcaniibacterium thermophilum
CGCTGGGCCTGCGGTGCCTGCGCCTGCTGGGCGCGGCGCTCGTCGCGCCGATCGCGCCCGCCCTTACCGCGGTCGCGGCCGTTGCCGCGCGCATCGCGCGGGGTTTCGCGCTCCGGCGCCGGCTGCGCCGCCGCGGCGGGCGCGGCCGGCTGCGCGCCGCGGAAGAAGCGCAGGATGCGTTCGACCAGGCCGCCGGAGTGCGTCGGCGTGGCGACCGGTGCGGGCGCCGGTGCGGGTGCCGCCGGCACGGGCTCAGGACGCTCCTCGCGCAGCGGCGCCGGCTGCGCCGGCTTGACGTGCGTGACCGCCGGGGCCTGCGGGATGTTGAGGTTCGACTTGGTCAGCGCGTAGGTCGGCAGCTTGCGCTGCGTGCCGCGCTGGTAGCTCGGCTTGGCGGCTTCTTCGGCCAGCTCGTTCTCGCGGATGCGGGTGACCTCGTAGTGCGGGATCTCGAGGTTCGGATCGGCGACGATCACGATCGGCGCGTCGTGGCGCTGCTCGATCTGCATCAGCGCGCGGCGCTTCTCGTTGAGCAGGAAGCTCGCGATCTCCACCGGCGCCTGCACCAGCACCTGGCCGGTGTTCTCCTTCATCGCGTGCTCTTCGGCAAGGCGCAGGATCGACAGCGACAGCGACTCGACGCTGCGCACGCGGCCGTGGCCCTCGCAGCGCGGGCAGACCATCTGGCTGGACTCGCCCAAGCTCGGGCGCAGCCGCTGGCGCGACAGTTCCAGCAGGCCGAAACGCGAGATGCGGCCGATCTGCACGCGCGCGCGGTCGTGCTTGAGCGCCTGCGCCAGCCGGTTCTCGACCTCGCGCTGATGCTTGTTGCTGGACATGTCGATGAAGTCGATCACCACCAGGCCGCCGAGGTCGCGCAGGCGCATCTGGCGGGCGACTTCCTCGGCCGCTTCGAGGTTGGTGTTGAACGCGGTCTCCTCGATGTCGCCGCCCTTGGTGGCGCGCGCCGAGTTGACGTCGATCGCGGTCAGCGCCTCGGTCTGGTCGATCACCAGCGAGCCGCCCGACGGCAGCCGCACCATGCGCTCGTAGGCGTTCTCGATCTGCGATTCGATCTGGAAGCGGTTGAACAGCGGCGTGTCGTCGGTGTAGCGCTTGAGCTTGCGCAGGTTGTGCGGCATGACCTGCTCGATGAACTCGCGCGCCTCCTGGTACATCTCGTCGGTGTCGACCAGGATCTCGCCGATGTCCGGGCGCATGTAGTCGCGCAGCGCGCGCACGATCAGCCGGCTCTCCTGGTAGATCAGGAACGGCGCCGGCTTGCTCAGCGCCGCCTCGGCGATCGCCTTCCAGACCTGCACCAGGTAGTCGAGGTCCCACTGCAGCTCTTCCGCATCGCGGCCGACGCCGGCGGTGCGGATGATCACGCCCATGTCCTCCGGGATCGTCAGCTTGTCGAGCGCTTCCTTGAGCGCGGCGCGGTCGTCGCCCTCGATCCGGCGCGAGACGCCGCCCGCGGTCGGCGAGTTCGGCATCAGCACCATGTAGCGGCCGGCCAGCGAGATGAAGGTGGTCAGCGCGGCGCCCTTGTTGCCGCGCTCCTCCTTGTCCACCTGGACGACGACCTCCTGGCCTTCCTTCAGCAGCTCGCGGATGGTCGCCTTGTTCGGATCGACGCCGGCGAGGAAGTAGTCGCGCGAGATCTCCTTCAGCGGCAGGAAGCCGTGGCGTTCGGCGCCGTAATCGACGAACGCGGCCTCGAGGGACGGTTCGAGGCGGGTGATCTTGCCCTTGTAGATGTTGGACTTCTTCTGTTCCTTCGACGGCTGTTCGATGTCGATGTCGTACAGGGTCTGACCGTCGACGATGGCGACGCGCAGCTCTTCCGGCTGGGTCGCGTTGATCAGCATTCGCTTCATTGTGTGGCGTCCTCGCGCGCCTTCGCACGCGCAACGCCGTGGCGTTTCGCCCTCTGGACACTGGTCCGCGCCCGGCGCAAGCGCCCGCGCGGCCCTCAATTTCCAGCGCATCACACCACGGCGAGCCGCGGGAGCGCTTGTTGCATTCCTGATGTCGTATGCCGGCGACGCGAACGTCGCACGGGGCTCTTGGAGGCGCGTCGGCTGCCCTTCACGCCGCCGGTTTGTTCAGCGCTGGCGGATCGATTCGCCAGGCGAGGCGGGCCTGACCGGGCGGCGCTGGTAACATCGGTGCCCCGAGGGCAGCGGTGTGGCGCAGGCCGGAATCGCGGGAGCGGGCTTTCGGCCCGGTCGCTGCGACCGCCGCCGGGTGCGGTGGCCGTCGCAAGCAAACTCCCCTGCGAAATCAAAACCTTATCTCGCATCGCGAGTGTAACAGATAACGCCGACCGATGACCGAATCCGACCGACCCGCGGCCGACCGTTCCGGCGCGGCCTCCGCCCGCATCGTCCGCGTGCCGGAGGACCGCGACGGCCAGCGCCTGGACAACTTCCTGCTCGGCCAGCTCAAGGGCGCGCCGCGTTCGCTGGTCTACAAGCTGGTGCGCTCCGGGCAGGTGCGGGTCAACGGCGGCCGCGCCAAGGCGGAGCGCAAGCTCGCCGCCGGCGACGAAGTGCGCCTGCCGCCGCTGCGGCTCGCCGAGGCCGTCGAACGCGGCGCGCCACCCAAGGGGCTGCTGGAGGCGCTGGAGCGCGCGGTGGTGTTCGAGGACGCCCGCCTGCTCGCGCTCGACAAGCCCTCGGGGCTGGCCGCGCACGGCGGCAGCGGCGTCAGCTTCGGCGCGATCGAGGCGATGCGCGCGCTGCGACCGGGACAGACGCTCGAGCTGGTGCATCGCCTGGACCGCGACACCTCGGGGCTGCTGATCCTCGCCAAGAAGCGCTCGGCGCTGACCGAGCTGCAGGCGCTGATGCGCGAGGAGGGCGGCATCGCCAAGCGCTACCTCACGCTGCTGGTCGGCCGCATGCCCGACGGCACGATGACGGTGGACGCACCGCTGCACATCGGCCTGCGCCAGGGCGGCGAACGCCACGTGCAGGTGCATCCGGACGGCAAGCCTTCGCTCAGCCACTTCAAGGCGATCGAGCGGCGCGGCGGGCACTCGTTCTGCGAGGTGCGGATCGAGACCGGCCGCACCCACCAGATCCGCGTCCACGCGCAGCACATCGGCCATCCGGTTGCCGGCGACGACAAGTACGGCGATCCCGAGGTCAACCGCCGCCTGCGCCAGCAGGCCGGGCTCAAGCGGCTGTTCCTGCACGCCTCGACGCTCGAGTTCGCGCTCGACGGCGGCCGCACGCCGTACCTGCTCAATGCACCGTTGCCGGACGAGCTGGCGGACGTGCTGAACCGGTTGGGGTGAATGGAGCCCCCGCACCGTGACCGAGGGTGGTAGGGCGGGTTTCAACCCGCCACGCCGTCGGTTGCATTCGGCGGCGGGTCAAGACCCGCCCTACCGGCGTTCGTGACGGAACGCGGATCCGTCCGCACCGTGACCGAGGGTGGTAGGGCGGGTTTCAACCCGCCACGCCGGCGGCGCATTCGGCGGCGGGTCGAGACCCGCCCTACCGGCGCGCAAGCCGCTTCCGTAGGTTGGGCTGAGCGCAGCGAAGCCCAACATCGCATCGCCCGTCCGTGTCGTGCCGCGTGGGACGTTGGCTTCGCCTTCGGCTCAGCCCAACCTACGCCGCTGAACCGGTTGGGGTGAACGGAGCTCGCGCACCGCAACCGAGGGGGGTAGGGCGGGGTTCAACCCGCCACGCCGTCGGTTGCATTCGGCGGCGGGTCAAGACCCGCCCTACCGGCGTTCGTGACGGAACGCGGATCCGTCCGCACCGTGACCGAGGGTGGTAGGGCGGGTTTCAACCCGCCACGCCGGCGGCGCATTCGGCGGCGGGTCGAGACCCGCCCTACGGGAGCGCTCCCGATCCGTTCATCCGCACAGATCCGCGGTCGAACGCCACGACCGCTCAACCGCCCGCGCGCTTGCGCTCCTCGTCGAGCACGAAGCAGAAATCCGGCCGCGGCTGCGGCGGGGTGAAATTCACCGGGACCTGGATCGTGGTCGAGGTGGGCTTGCCCGCGGCCGTCGCGGGACGGAACACCCAGCCGCGCACCGCGGCGGTGGCCGCCTCGTCGAGCGCAGGCTGGCCGCTGCGCTGCTTGACGACGATCTCGCTCGGACGGCCGTCGGTGCCGATGGTCACCGCCAACACCACGCGTCCGCCGATGCCGTCGCAGGCGAGCGTCTCGGGATAATCGGGCGGCGGCGTCTCGACCGCCACGGGCGGCGTCGGGCGCGGCGCGGGGGGCTGCGCGGGGCCCGCGCGATCGCCGCAGGCGGTCAGCGCGAGCGCGAGGAGCGCGGCGGGCGGCAGGGCACGGTCAGGGAACGAGCGCATCGGTCTTCGCCGCGCAGATGAAATCGTTCTCGCTCAGCCCGCCGACGTCGTGCGTGGAGAAGCGCACCACGCAGCGGTCGTAATGCACGCTGAGGTCGGGGTGATGGTCCTCGCGGTGCGCGACATAGGCCAACGCGTTCACGAACGCCATCGTCTGGTAGTAGTCCTTGAACGGGAAGGTCTTCACCAGCGCGCGTCCGTCCTCGGCCAGCGTCCAGCCGGGCACCTGCGGCAACAGCTCGCGCACGCGCGCTTCGGTCAGGCGGTGCTCGGCGCCGCGGCGCGGCGTGCAGTGGGCCTGGGCGAGGGGAATCAGGTCGTTCATGGCGGCGAGCACAAGAAATGAACGGAAGCATGTCGGCCGTCGCCAACGCGTGGACGCGGCGGTCGCGGACCGGGCCGGCGGCTAGAATAGCCCCATGATCGAGATTTCCGAATCCGCGCAGCGGCACTTCCGCAAGCTGATCGAGCGCGAGGCCCTGCCGGGGCTCGGCGTGCGCCTGTCGGCACTGCATCCGGGCACCCCGCGCGCCGACGTGCGCCTGGAGTTCGCCGAACCGGGCGACCTGCAGGGCGACGAATGGGCGGTCGACTGCGAAGGCTTCACGTTGTGGCTCGACGCCGCGAGCGTGCGCTGGCTGGACGGCGCGCTGATCGACTACGAAACCCGCGCCACCGGGGGGCAGTTGCAGATCCGCGCGCCGAAGATCCGCGGTGAGGCGCCGGCCGAGTCGGCGTCGCTGGTGGAGCGCGTGCGTTGGGTGGTGGAACACGAGATCAACCCGCAACTGGCCAGCCACCGCGGCCACGTCAGCGTGCAGGAAGTGACCGCCGACGGCGTGGTCGTGCTGCGTTTCGGCGGCGGCTGCCACGGTTGCGGGATGGCCGACGTGACGCTCAAGCAGGGCATCGAGAAGACCCTGCTGCAGCGCGTCCCCGGCGTGACCGCGGTGCGCGACGCCACCGACCACGCCACCGGCGCCGCGCCCTACATCCGCCGCGATTCGGCGGCATGAGGCCGGCCCGGCGTCGATGTTCACCGCCGCCGACCTCATCGACGCCCTTCACCGACGCTCCCGTCTGCGCCTGAGGCGCGGCGCGGAGCGTCCGCCGGGCGAGTTCCCGCCGGGCTGGGCGACGTGGCTCGCCTCGCTCGCGGAACGGCCGGGGCGGGTGGTCGGCGCGCTGGCGCAGGACATCGTCGACGTTCTGGCGCAGCGGCCGCTCGCCCGTCCGCCGCGCGCCGACCAGGCGCTGACGCGCTGGCAGGCCTTCAACGCGCTGTGGCGCCAGCAGTGGCATCCGCCGGCGCCCGACGAGCGACGCCTCCGGCGCGTCGCGGTCGCGCTCACCGCCGCCTGGCATCTCGCGCTCGCGCTGCTGCTGGTGTGGCTGCTGATCTTCCAGTACCTGGGCATGCCGCCCGAGCCTGCGAGCGCGGGCGAGCAGGTGGTGCGGGTGGAGTACATCGGGCGCGGCGCGCGCGAAGGCGGCGGCGGTCCGCAGGCGGCCCGCGCGGCCCAGTCGCCCGCGCGGCAACCCGAGGCCGGGCGCGAACGCACGCCCGAGGCCACGGCGACGCCGATGCCGCAGGCCCGCATCGAGGCGCCGGCCGTCGACGCGCCGGTTCCCGACATCCCCCAGCGCGACGTCCCCGAACCGCAGATCCGCCCCGCCGAGGCGGAGCAGCCGGTGACCGTCAGCGAGCCCACGCCGTCGGCGCCGACCGTGTTCACGTTGCCGCCGACGCGACGCCGCCCCGAGCCGGTGCGCACGCCCGAGCTGGCGGCGCCGGACGTGCCGCTGCGCGCGGCGGAGGTCGCCGAGCCGGTGCAGCCGGTGCGGCGCACGCCGCCCCAGCCCGAGCTCGGCGCCCCCGAGCTGCGCGCGCGCGAGCCGCGGATCGCCGAGCGCGAAGTGCCCGCCCCGCTGCCG
>NZ_VOHJ01000065.1 GCF_007923255.1 Vulcaniibacterium thermophilum
GCTTGGACTGGCGTAACCCAGAGAAGCAGCGCAAGGACGAACGGGGCCGACGAATGCTTCATGCGGGGCCTAACACCTGAGTTAAGCCGCGCCGCGAAGCGGCGTCGGCTTGGACGAATTGTTAGGCATCTGACCCGTTGCAATGACGATCGACTGCCCAGTTGTGGAACAAGACTGCGATTGCCAAGATGCCGCTAAGAGCCGTGAGAACAATGCCGGCGCAAACAGAAAGTCGCCAAACGATAGCAACAACGGCAGTTAGCAGCGCGGTCAACCCGCTCAGTGTAAGCAGGGCGGCCAAGTTGAAGTTGAAATGGTTGTACGTGCGCTCGCCGTGCACGATGTATGGGAGAACGTACTGCCAGGCGAAAAGCCAAATCACCAGAGAGGCGATCGCCGCCCAAAGTGAGACCTCGCTGTAGGTAGCTTGGCCTTTCGTCTGCGCAAGCAGGACGATGAGGCCTGCCGAGAATCCTGCGGCAGCCAAGGCGGTGTTGCGCAGCTGCCCGAGATACTCCTGCGAGAAGTGGCTTCTAAGATGACTCACGGGATCAGAGAATCTCATACAGATGCCTAACACCTGAGTTAAGCCGCGCCGCGAAGCGGCGTCGGCTTGGACGAATTGTTAGGCCCCAGCGAGTGACCCGCCGAGAAGCCCAACCCCAAAGACCAGCGCTGCCCAGATGAGCAGCGGTACGAGCATGGCCCAAAACACGAGCGCCCAGTAACCGATCAGGCGACGGCGGTACGGCAGGTACGCTAAAAGCTGCCCGGCGAAGAACAAGGGCACGAGCACAAGAGAAAAGGTTGTGCCATTTACCAAGCCGAGCACGCCGCCCAGGTACAGCATGACGGGGACCGCCCATGCCAGCGAGAAATAGCGCCAGTGACGAACTGCAGCCTGTAGGAACGTGCGGTGCGACGCTGCTGCGGACATGGGGCCTAACACCTGAGTTAAGCCGCGCCGCGAAGCGGCGTCGGCTTGGACGAATTGTTAGGCGCCGTACCGATCAACTGCGCCCACGGCTCTTCCACTACCGCACCAAACTGCCGGAGCTCGCGAGCAAGCCTGACCAGGCCCGCCACTCGAGTAGGGGACCACTCTGGCCCAGGGGTGTATCCGAGGTCCAGTCGAACGGAATCTACATATACCCAGACAGCGGGTAGGCGCACACCCGCCACGACAGGATCGGCGCTGAAATGGATGTATGCCGCAGAGCACAGGACCGATTCCAACGCCGCCGCAGTTGGCTCGAGCGAGCCACGCCGCATCTGACGCACGACACGACGAAGTGGCGCGGGAGGAAAGTGCCGGACAATGCTCCGAAACGCCGCTGCCAGAGCCAATGGCTTCGAGAAGCTGGTGCGTACCTCCGTGATCACGGAAGTGTCATCTTGCACGAGCTCCACTGCATCCATAGGCGCCTAACGTTGAAGCTCAGGGGCGCGCCGCTTGCGGCGCGTCCCGCTGGAGCGAAATGTTAGAGGCGGGTTATTCATAGCCAACTGTCTTCGGGATCGGAGCGCCACCATGCCCAAAGTGTAAAGATGAAAGCTGCGAGGAATCCATAGACGACCAAATGACCGAAGTTAATGAGTGCATTGAATAACAACACAAATGACAAGACTGCACTTGCTCGCCCGGTAGAGGGGCGAGAGCTAAATGTTGAAAAATATTTGCTGAAGTAGAGCAAACATAGCCCGAGTGAGGCTACTGCAGAGAAAGCCAACGGCATAACAGGTTCTTGGTCAAACATGGGGCTCATGTATATCTGCCACAGCATGTCCAATCTTTCTTCTCCCTGCGTGAAAAAGGGCGCTCCCAGCCCCATTGCCATAGCGGCGTAAGTAATGGAAGCCATAGATTGCGGTCCGCGGCCGGATGAGTACCTCATGCCTCTAACACCAATTAGTCCCCACGAGCGGGGATATGCACGGGATGTTCAGACTCTTTCCGGCTGCGGTCAAGGCGCGTTCTCAGGGCGGCCAAGGGTTTGCGCTGATGGCGGCCGGGGGATGGAGGCGGGAGGATGGGCGGTGGGGTGTTATCTGAGGGCGTAACGGTTACGCGCATGGAGGCAGGGCGTATATGGAAGGGCATGCCACGGGTGGGGTGGCGCGGCGGCCGGGGTTGCTGCAGGTGGTTCGGGAGCGGATACGGGCGCGGCATTACAGCCTGCGCACGGAGCAGGCGTACGTCCGTTGGATCTGGCGGTTCGTGCTGTTTCACGGCCGCAGGCATCCGCGCGAACTGGGCGCGGCGGAGGTCGAGGCTTTCCTGAGCCATCTCGCGGTCGCGGGACGGGTGGCTGCGGGCACGCAGAACCAGGCGCTGGCGGCGCTGCTTTTCCTCTATCGCGAGGTGCTCGGACAGGCGCTGCCCTGGCTGGACAATGTGGTGCGGGCGAAGCGGCCCGTGCGGGTGCCGACCGTGCTTGCGCGGGACGAGGTGCAGACGCTGCTGCGGCATCTGGACGGTACTCCCTGGCTGCTGGCCAGCCTGCTGTACGGCGCCGGGCTGCGGTTGATGGAGGGGCTGCGTCTGCGCGTGAAGGACGTGGATTTCGCGCGCAGCGAGATCACCGTGCGCGCCGGCAAGGGCGCGAAGGACCGGCGCACGGTGTTGCCGGCGTCTCTGGTGGAACCGCTGCAGCGGCAGATCGAGCGCGCGTTGGCGTGGCACCGGGCCGATCTGGATGCGGGTTTCGGCGCGGTGTGGCTGCCGCATGCGTTGGCCCGCAAGTATCCGGGCGCGCCGCGCGAGCCGGGATGGCAGTACGTGTTTCCGGCGTCGCGCCGCTCGCGCGATCCGCGCGACGGGGTGGAGCGCCGCCATCATCTCGACGATGCGGTGTTTTCGCGCGCACTGCGACGGGCGCGACTGGCCGCGGGGCTGGCGAAGCCGGTGACGGCGCACACGCTGCGGCATTCGTTCGCGACCCATCTGCTGGAGGCCGGGTACGACATCCGCACGGTGCAGGAGCTGCTCGGGCACGAGGATGTGTCGACGACGCAGATCTACACGCACGTGTTGAACCGCGGTGCGCGGGCGGTGCGCAGTCCGCTGGATGGGGCGGGGGTTTAGCGGAATGGGGGCCCTCACCCTCGTGTCTCTGTCCCAGCGAGGGAGAGGGGATTCGCCGGGTGTGAGGTCGCTGCGGGTGTGCGCGCCTTTGGCGCGCCCCCTCACCCCAACCCTCTCCCCCACGGGGTGGGGGAGAGGGGGGCGTTGCGGTGGGGGAAGCTGGAGGGGTGTGTGCGGTTGGGTCCGGACCTCACCCCGGTCCTCTTTCCCAGCGAGGGAGAGGGGGATTCGCCGGGTGTGGGGTCGCTGCGGGTGTGCGCGCCTTTGGCGCGCCCCCTCACCCCAAGCCTCTCTCCACGGGGTGGGAGGAGAGGGGTGTTCGCTGAGGGTGAGGGAGTTTGGCGTGGGTGCGTGCGCCCTTGGCGCGCCCTCTCACCCCAACCCTCGCCCCACTGCGCGGGGGAGAGGCTGGTACCGCGTCAAGGCGAGGCGTCGACGAGCTGCCCCCGCTGCGCGAGGGAGAGGGGGGGCTCGGTGCGGGTGGGGAGAGCGGCTCGCCGCGATGTGGGGCCGCCGGGCTTTACACCGGCGGCTCGTCGAGCAGGCGGGCGCAGCGGGTGCAGGCGTCGCGCACGCGCTTGAGGTTGTCCTGGGTGCCGACGCGGTCGCCGCGTTCCATCAGCAACTGCGCGGCGGCGGCGGCCAGGCCGATGGTGTTGAGCTCGTTGCGCAGGCGATGCAGCCAGTCGGCGCGGGCGCCCTGGCCGCTGAGGTCCGGCGCCGTGCTCATCGGGCGGCGCTGCCGTTGCCGGCGCCGTTCGCGCGCAGGCGCGCGAGCTGGTTGTGGATCGTGCGCACGCTCACGCCCAGCGCTTCGGCGGTGCGGGTGCGGTCGTTGCCGAAGTGCTCCAGCGTCTTCAGCAGCATTTCGCGTTCGACTTCGGCGTAGGTCATGCCGACGTGGAAGGTGATGGTGGTGGCGTCGTGGTGCACCGGCGCCAGCTTGCGGTAGCCGGGCTGCACCGCGATCTCGTCGCCATCGCAGGTGAGGTACGCGCGCTGCACGGCGCTGCGCAGCTCGCGCACGTTGCCGGGCCAGGTGTGTTGCAGCAGCACGCGCTCGGTGCCGGCGGCGAAGCGCTTGCGGGTGTTGTAGTGCTGGTTGAGGCGGTCGAGGAACAGCCGCGCCAGCAGCAGGATGTCGTGGCCGCGCGCGCGCAGCGGCGGCAGTTCGAGGGTGAAGTCGGCCAGCCGGTAGAACAGGTCCTCGCGCAGCGTGCCGTCCTCCACCGCGCGCAGCGGGTCGCGGTTGGTCGCCGCCACCACGCGCACGTCGGTGGCGATCGCCTCGGTGCCGCCGACGCGGGTGATCACGTTGGTCTCCAGCACGCGCAGCAGGTAGGTCTGCAACTGCGCGGGCATCTCGGTGATCTCGTCCAGGAACAGCGTGCCGTGGTTGGCCTGCTCGAAATAGCCGATGTGGCGATTGGACGCGCCGGTGAACGCGCCGCGTTCGTGGCCGAACAGGTGGCTCGCCAAGAGGTCGGGCGCGATCGCGCCGCAGTTGACCGCGACGAACGGGCCGCGGCGGCCGCTCTGCTCGTGCAGCGCGCGCGCGACCAGCTCCTTGCCGGTGCCGCTCTCGCCCACGATCAGCACGGTGGCGGTGCTGCGCGCGACGCGGCCGATGTCGCGGATCACCCGGCGCATCGCCACGCACTCGCCGACCATGCCGGCGCAGTCGGCGCGCGCCGGCCGCGCGCGCGCGGCGGCGGTGTCCAGCAGCGAGTCGAACTGCTCGGGCTTGAGCGGCTTGATCAGGTAATCGGCCACCGGCAGCGACACCGCGCGCGCCGCGCTCTCCACCGACGGCTGGCCGGTGACGATCGCCACCCGGCCGTGTTCGGGCAGGTCGAGTTCCTGCAGCAGGTCGAAGCCGCTGCCGTCCGGCAGCGTCAGATCCAGCAGCAGCAGATCCAGCGACGGCAGGTGGGCGTATTGGCGCGATTGCGCCAGCGAATGGGCCTGGTAGGGGATGAACCCGCGCGCGCGCGCGTAGTCGGCGGCGGAGTTCGCGAACTCGCGGTCGTCGTCGACGATCAGCAGCGTCGGCTGGCTTTCACGCATCGGGGGAGGCGTCAGGTCCATACGTCCATATCCATCGATCCCGTGCAGCGTAGTGGTGACGCGGTGAATCCGGCGTCGCCGTCGCGCATCGCCGCGCACACGCGAACGCAACAAGTTCGGCGATGTGAAAAAAGTGCAAGCGGCGATCGTCACCGCGCTGGAACGCGATTTGCGTGAAAAGGGGATATCGGAACCGCCACCGACCCATTCGAGGAGAGCTGCGATGAACATGCGACCCCACGTGCTGGCCCTCGCGCTGCTGGCCGCGCTGAGCGCCTGCGCCGACCGCGGCGTGGACGATGCGGCCACGCCGGACACCGCCGCGGGCAGCGGCACCGCGGCCGCGCCCACCGACGCCGCCGGCACCACGCCGCCGGCCGACGCCGCCGCGCCCG
>NZ_VOHJ01000066.1 GCF_007923255.1 Vulcaniibacterium thermophilum
GGGGGGT
Organism: Vulcaniibacterium thermophilum; assembly: GCF_007923255.1. Lineage (GTDB taxonomy): Bacteria > Pseudomonadota > Gammaproteobacteria > Xanthomonadales > Xanthomonadaceae > Lysobacter_F > Lysobacter_F thermophilum. The sequence goes on from NZ_VOHJ01000066.1 coordinate 8, forward strand.
TGAGGGGAAGGCGCTGAGGCCGACTCCGGTGATCTTTGACAGTGTGCGCAGGTGACTTGTGCGGGCGTCTGGCGGTGGCGTTGTCCATCAGCAGACGTTCGAACAGAACCAAGTCAATTTCTGCATGCAGATGCAGCGAGTAATTGGTGCTGGGAGAGCTTCTGCACTCAAAGCTTTGGACGTTAAGTCCTGCAGTTTTAAGTGAAGAGTTTGATCCTGGCTCAGAGTGAACGCTGGCGGCAGGCCTAACACATGCAAGTCGAGCGGCAGCGGGTCCTTCGGGATGCCGGCGAGCGGCGGACGGGTGAGGAATACATCGGAATCTGCCCTGTCGTGGGGGATAACCTAGGGAAACTTAGGCTAATACCGCATACGACCTACGGGTGAAAGCGGGGGATCGCAAGACCTCGCGCGATAGGATGAGCCGATGTCCGATTAGCTAGTTGGCGGGGTAAAGGCCCACCAAGGCGACGATCGGTAGCTGGTCTGAGAGGATGATCAGCCACACTGGGACTGAGACACGGCCCAGACTCCTACGGGAGGCAGCAGTGGGGAATATTGGACAATGGGCGCAAGCCTGATCCAGCCATGCCGCGTGGGTGAAGAAGGCCTTCGGGTTGTAAAGCCCTTTTGTCCGGGAAGAAATCGTCTGGGCTAATACCCCGGGCGGATGACGGTACCGGAAGAATAAGCACCGGCTAACTTCGTGCCAGCAGCCGCGGTAATACGAAGGGTGCAAGCGTTACTCGGAATTACTGGGCGTAAAGCGTGCGTAGGCGGTTCGTTAAGTCCGATGTGAAAGCCCTGGGCTCAACCTGGGAACTGCATTGGAAACTGGCGGGCTGGAGTGCGGTAGAGGGTGGCGGAATTCCCGGTGTAGCAGTGAAATGCGTAGATATCGGGAGGAACATCCGTGGCGAAGGCGGCCACCTGGACCAGCACTGACGCTGAGGCACGAAAGCGTGGGGAGCAAACAGGATTAGATACCCTGGTAGTCCACGCCCTAAACGATGCGAACTGGATGTTGGGTGCAACTTGGCACTCAGTATCGAAGCTAACGCGTTAAGTTCGCCGCCTGGGAAGTACGGTCGCAAGACTGAAACTCAAAGGAATTGACGGGGGCCCGCACAAGCGGTGGAGTATGTGGTTTAATTCGATGCAACGCGCAGAACCTTACCTGGCCTTGACATCCAGGGAACCTTGCAGAGATGCGAGGGTGCCTTCGGGAACCCTGAGACAGGTGCTGCATGGCTGTCGTCAGCTCGTGTCGTGAGATGTTGGGTTAAGTCCCGCAACGAGCGCAACCCTTGTCCTTAGTTGCCAGCACTTCGGGTGGGAACTCTAAGGAGACCGCCGGCGACAAGCCGGAGGAAGGTGGGGATGACGTCAAGTCATCATGGCCCTTACGGCCAGGGCTACACACGTACTACAATGGTGGGGACAGAGGGCTGCGAAGCCGCGAGGCGGAGCCAATCCCAGAAACCCCATCTCAGTCCGGATTGGAGTCTGCAACTCGACTCCATGAAGTCGGAATCGCTAGTAATCGCAGATCAGCATTGCTGCGGTGAATACGTTCCCGGGCCTTGTACACACCGCCCGTCACACCATGGGAGTCTGTTGCACCAGAAGCAGGTAGCTTAACCTTCGGGAGGGCGCTTGCCACGGTGTGGCCGATGACTGGGGTGAAGTCGTAACAAGGTAGCCGTATCGGAAGGTGCGGCTGGATCACCTCCTTTCGAGACACGACAGCAAAGCTGTCAGGCGTCCGCACAAGTGACCTGCACTGATTCACGCATGATGGCCTCCGCCGAGCGCGACGCGCTCGATCGTCATAGACGGCGCGCGGGGCCCGGAGTTTCGGGTCTGTAGCTCAGGTGGTTAGAGCGCACCCCTGATAAGGGTGAGGTCGGTGGTTCGAGTCCTCCCAGACCCACCACGTACGGGGCCATAGCTCAGCTGGGAGAGCACCTGCTTTGCAAGCAGGGGGTCGTCGGTTCGATCCCGACTGGCTCCACCAGCTTACGGCGTGAATCGCTGCGCACACACAGAAGATCTGAAGCCGTCGGGCGTTGAGGCCGGGCGGTGTTCTTTGAAAATTGGGACGTAGCGAGCGTTTGAGACGAATGTCCAGACGTGTCGTAGAGGCTAAGGCGGGTGTCTTCGGACACCTTACATGAAGTCGTTGAGTTCGCGGCCCGGGCGACCGGGCGCCGTGATCCCGAGGTGGCTTGGGGTTATATGGTCAAGCGAACAAGCGCACACGGTGGATGCCTTGGCGGTCAGAGGCGATGAAGGACGTGGCAGCCTGCGAAAAGTGTCGGGGAGCTGGCAGCAAGCTTTGATCCGGCAATGTCCGAATGGGGAAACCCACCGCGCAAGCGGTATCGTGCACTGAATACATAGGTGCGCGAGGCGAACCCGGGGAACTGAAATATCTAAGTACCCGGAGGAAAAGAAATCAACCGAGATTCCCTCAGTAGTGACGAGCGAACGGGGAGCAGCCCTTAAGTCGAGCAAGTTCTAGCAAAACGGTCTGGAAAGTCCGGCCATAGAAGGTGATAGCCCTGTATGCGAAAGGGCTTGTTCGATGAAATCGAGTAAGGCGGGGCACGTGAAACCCTGTCTGAACATGGGGGGACCATCCTCCAAGGCTAAATACTCCTGACCGACCGATAGTGAACCAGTACCGTGAGGGAAAGGCGAAAAGAACCCCGGAGAGGGGAGTGAAATAGACCCTGAAACCGTGTGCGTACAAGCAGTCGGAGCCCCGCAAGGGGTGACGGCGTACCTTTTGTATAATGGGTCAGCGACTTACTGTCTGTGGCGAGCTTAACCGTATAGGGGAGGCGAAGGGAAACCGAGTCTGAACAGGGCGCACAGTCGCAGGCAGTAGACCCGAAACCGGGTGATCTAGTCATGCCCAGGGTGAAGGTCAGGTAACACTGACTGGAGGCCCGAACCCACTCCCGTTGCAAAGGTAGGGGATGAGGTGTGACTAGGAGTGAAAAGCTAATCGAACCCGGAGATAGCTGGTTCTCCTCGAAAGCTATTTAGGTAGCGCCTCATGTGAATCCTCTCGGGGGTAGAGCACTGTTATGGCTAGGGGGTCATTGCGACTTACCAAACCATGGCAAACTCCGAATACCGAGACGGACTGCATGGGAGACACACGGCGGGTGCTAACGTCCGTCGTGAAAAGGGAAACAACCCAGACCCACAGCTAAGGTCCCCAAATTGCCGCTCAGTGGAAAACGATGTGGGAAGGCACAGACAGCCAGGAGGTTGGCTTAGAAGCAGCCACCCTTTAAAGAAAGCGTAATAGCTCACTGGTCGAGTCGGCCTGCGCGGAAGATTTAACGGGGCTAAGCGGCATACCGAAGCTTGGGGTGCATGCTCTGCATGCGCGGTAGAGGAGCGTTCCGTACGCCTGCGAAGGTGGATCGAGAGGTCCGCTGGAGGTATCGGAAGTGCGAATGCTGACATGAGTAACGATAAGGAGGGTGAAAAGCCCTCCCGCCGAAAGCCCAAGGTTTCCTTGCGCAACGTTCATCGGCGCAGGGTGAGTCGGCCCCTAAGGCGAGGCTGAAAAGCGTAGTCGATGGGAAGCTGGTTAATATTCCAGCACCTCGCGCAAGTGCGATGGAGGGACGGAGAAGGGTAGGTGTACCGGGCGTTGGTTGTCCCGGGGAAAGGCGGTAGGTGGCTCTCTTAGGCAAATCCGGGAGGGCATACACCGAGCACCGAGACGAGCCCATTCGGGCGAAGTCACTGATCCCACGCTTCCAGGAAAAGCTCCTAAGCTTCAGCTTGCGCAGACCGTACCGAAAACCGACACAGGTGGGCAGGATGAGAATTCTCAGGCGCTTGAGAGAACTCGGGTGAAGGAACTAGGCAACATGGCACCGTAACTTCGGGAGAAGGTGCGCCCTTTCTGGTGGCTCCGTGCGGAGCTGGGCTGGGAAGGGCCGCAGTGACCAGGCCGCTGCGACTGTTTATCAAAAACACAGCACTCTGCAAACACGAAAGTGGACGTATAGGGTGTGACGCCTGCCCGGTGCTGGAAGGTTAAGTGATGGGGTCAGCCGCAAGGCGAAGCTCTTGATCGAAGCCCCAGTAAACGGCGGCCGTAACTATAACGGTCCTAAGGTAGCGAAATTCCTTGTCGGGTAAGTTCCGACCTGCACGAATGGCGTAACGACAGCGGCGCTGTCTCCACCCGAGACTCAGTGAAATTGAAATCGCTGTGAAGATGCAGCGTTCCCGCGGCAAGACGGAAAGACCCCGTGAACCTTTACTACAGCTTTACACTGAACGTTGAGTTCGTCTGTGTAGGATAGGTGGGAGGCTGTGAAGCGCAGGCGCCAGCTTGCGTGGAGCCAACCTTGAAATACCACCCTGATGTGCTTGACGTTCTAACCTGGGCCCGTAATCCGGGTCGGGGACCGTGTATGGTGGGTAGTTTGACTGGGGCGGTCTCCTCCCAAAGAGTAACGGAGGAGCACGAAGGTACGCTCAGCGCGGTCGGACATCGCGCATTGTGTGCAAAGGCAGAAGCGTGCTTGACTGCAAGAGCGACGGCTCAAGCAGGTGCGAAAGCAGGTCTTAGTGATCCGGTGGTTCTGTATGGAAGGGCCATCGCTCAACGGATAAAAGGTACTCCGGGGATAACAGGCTGATACCGCCCAAGAGTTCATATCGACGGCGGTGTTTGGCACCTCGATGTCGGCTCATCACATCCTGGGGCTGTAGTCGGTCCCAAGGGTATGGCTGTTCGCCATTTAAAGTGGTACGCGAGCTGGGTTCAGAACGTCGTGAGACAGTTCGGTCCCTATCTGTCGTGGGCGTTGGAGATTTGAGGGGGGCTGCTCCTAGTACGAGAGGACCGGAGTGGACGAACCTCTGGTGTTCCGGTTGTCACGCCAGTGGCACTGCCGGGTAGCTATGTTCGGAAGCGATAACCGCTGAAAGCATCTAAGCGGGAAGCGCGCCCCAAGATGAGATCTCCCGGGACACAAGTCCCCTGAAGGAACCATCAAGACCAGGTGGTTGATAGGCAGGGTGTGTAAGCGCAGCAATGCGTTGAGCTAACCTGTACTAATGATCCGTGCGGCTTGACCATATAACTCCAAGCAACTTCGGGCCACAGGCCCAGCCGCAGCCTCGACGTCACACGTCGGACCCTCATCGCTCGCTACGACCCAACCCCATGCAAGCAGGCGCAGCCGCGCCGCTTCACAAGCTTGCTCAGCGACCATAGCGCTGTGGAACCACCCGATCCCATCCCGAACTCGGAAGTGAAACGCAGCCGCGCCGATGGTAGTGTGGCTCCAGCCATGCAAGAGTAGGTCATCGCTGAGCATCATCCCCAAAGCCCCGACGCACGCCGTCGGGGCTTTGCTTTTTGCGCGCCTCAAATGCACCGCCAGCGCCAAGGCACAGGCGCGCTGCCAAGCGATCGCCCCGCCGCCCCGCGCCGGCGGCGCGTGCCCTCACCCCAATCCCCCAGCCGGCCCGCCGCAGCGCGGCGGCGTTCGTCGGT
>NZ_VOHJ01000067.1 GCF_007923255.1 Vulcaniibacterium thermophilum
CGGCGATCGCGCGCCGCGCACGCGCGGCGTGGTGATGCAGGCGCAACGGTTCCGGCGCGAGCTGCACCGCCGGCGGGCGCCGCAGCGCGAGCGCGAACAGCGCCTCGACGCCGCAGCGCACCGGATCCGGCAGGCCGCGCGCGGCGGGCGTCGGCTCGGCGCGCACGCCCGGCACCGCCAGCGCCGTCGCCTGCTCACCGTCCATGTCCCACGCCCACAGCGGGATCTCCGCCCCGCGCTCCACCAGCCGCGCGTTGTAGAGGTACTGCACCGTGCGTTCCAGTTCGTCCGCCTGCGCGCCCGCATCGGACGCCGGCGCGATCAGGCGCGACAGCACCGGCTGTCCGTGCTCGAGGAACACGTGACGCAGGCCGGCGGGCGTGGGCAGCACCACCAGCAACGCCGGCGGCGGTTTGCCCGCGGCGCGGACCCAGGCGCCGGCGAGCAGCGATACCGTCCACACGCCGGCGATCGCCCGGCCGCTCTCGGCGAGCGGTCGCAGATGCGCATCCAGCGTGTGCGCCACCGGCAGCCCGAGGAACAGCCAGTCCACCGTCTTCGGCGTGCGTCCGGGCCCGATGCGGTAGGCGGTGCGGTAGCCGGTCTCGCGGAACTCCTGCTGCAGCCGGCGCGCCACCAGCGCGGCCAGATCGCGGCCGCCCAGCCGCGGCAGGGTGGCGCGGATCGGCGCCTCCTCGACGAAGTCCGCCACCACCACGACCGCGCTGCGCGCCGCTTCCGCGCCCGGCCGCAACCAGTGTTCGCCTCCGGCACCGAGATAGAGCAGGTCGCGCTTCATCACATGCGGATCTTCGAGATGGTGTCGTAGATCGGCCCGAGCACCGCCAGCATCATCCAGCCGAGCACGACGCCGAGCACGACCGTGAGCGTGGGCTCGATCATCGACTGGATGCGGCCGATCGCCTCGCGCACGTCGCGCGCGTAGAAATAGCTGACGTTCTTCAGCGAGCCGTCGACGTCGCCGGTGTGTTCGCCCACCTTCAGCATGCGGATCACCAGCGGCGGGAACAGGCCGACGGTGGCGAACGCCTCGGCGATCGACACGCCCTGCGCGATCAGTTGCCGCGTGCGGCCGATGGCGTCGCGCACATCCAGGTTGCCGGCCGCCTCCTCGCAGTGGCGCAGGCTGTCGATCACGGTGATGCCGGCGCCGTACATCAGGCCGAAGGTGTTGGCGAACCGCGCCAGCAGGATCTTCTTCACCACCTCGCCGAACACCGGAAGGCGCAGCAGGGTACGGTCGATCGCATGCCGCACGCGCGGGTCGCGCCGGGCCGCCACCGCCAGCACGACGATGGCGAGCACCGGCGCGCCGATCACCGCGAACCACCACTCGACGAAGAACTCCGACACCGCGATCAGCAGCCGCGTCTGCAACGGCAGCTCCTGCCCCATGTTGCGCAGGAACGCCACCAGTTGCGGCACCAGGTAGATCATCAGGAAGAACACCACGCCGGTGATCACCGTGGCCACGAACGCCGGATACATCAGCGCCTTCTTGGCCTGCGCGGTGAGTTCGTCCTGCCACTTCAGGCTGTCGACGATCTCCGCCAGCACCTCGGGCAGCTTGCCGGTGACTTCGCCGGCGCGGATCAGGCCGACGGTGAGCGGGCTGAACACCTGCGGGTAGGCGGCCACCGCGTCGGAGAAGGTCGAGCCGGTCTCGATGCGGTCGCGCAGGCCGCCGGCCAGCTCGCGCATCGGCAGCGTCTCGGCCGAATCGCGCAGGTCGGTCAGCGCATCGAGGATCGGCACCCCGGCGCGCAGCAGCGATTCCATGTGCACGAAGAAGTTGATGCGGTCGCGACTGCCGATGGTCTGCCGGCGCGCGACGAACGTGCTCTGCCGCACCTGCGTGGTGCGGATCAGGCTCAGGCCGATGCGCGCGAGCCGGCCTTCGAGCTCCGGCACGTTCAGCGCCTCGGCCTGGCCGGTGACGACGCGGCCGTCGACGTCCACCGCGCGGTAACGGTACTGGGTCATGCCGCCACCATCGCCGTCAGGTCGACCACGCGCGAGACCTCCTCGATCGTGGTCACGCCCTCGCGCACGCGGCGCATGCCGTCGGCGGCCATCGGCACGAAGCCCTGGCGCTCGGCGTAGGCGTTCATCTCGCGCAAGGTAGCGCGGCGCGCCACCATCTCGTCGAGGGTGTCGTCGAACTTCAGCATCTCCATCATCGCGAAGCGGCCGCGGTAGCCCTGGAAGCCGCAGCGTTCGCAACCGACCGCGCGGTACAGCGTGGCGTCCTCGTCCGGCGCGATGCGCAGCAGCGTGCGCTCCACGCCGTCGGGCGCGTAGGGCTCGCGGCAGTGCACGCACAGCTTGCGCACCAGGCGCTGGGCGACGATGCCGATCACGTTGCCGGCGATGACCTCCGGCTGGATGCCCAGATCGAGCAGGCGCGGGATCGAGCGGATCGCCGAGTTGGTGTGCAGCGTGGTGAACACCTGGTGGCCGGTCATCGCGGCGCGGAACGCCATCTCGGCGGTCTCGCGGTCGCGCACCTCGCCGACCAGAATGATGTCCGGGTCCTGCCGCATCAGCGAGCGGATGCCTTCCGCGAAGCTCAGCCGCAGCGTCTCGGCGACCGAGGTCTGGCGGATCATCGACATCGCGTACTCGACCGGATCCTCCAGCGTCATGATGTTGACGTGCTCGCTGTTGCGGTAGTTCAGCACCGAATACAGCGTCGTGGTCTTGCCCGAGCCGGTCGGGCCGGTCACCAGCAGGATGCCTTCCGGGCGCGCCAGCATCAGCTTCAGCAGCGCCAGTTGCTCCTCGCGCAGGCCGAGATCGTCGAGCGCGACGATGCCCTTCTTGCGGTCGAGGATGCGCAGCACCACGTTCTCGCCGTGGATGGTCGGCTGCACCGCGGCGCGGAAGTCGATGTCGCGCCCGGCCAGCACCAGCGAGATGCGGCCGTCCTGCGGCGCGCGGTTCTCGGCGATGTTCATGCCCGACAGGATCTTCAGCCGCACCAGCATCGCCGGCCAGTAGCGCCGGTGCAGCACGCGCACCTGGCGCAGCACGCCGTCGATGCGGTAGCGAATGCGCAGGAACATCGGCTCCGGCTCGAAGTGCACGTCGGAGGCGCCCAGCAGCACCGCATCGGCCAGCAGCGCGTCGATCAGCCGCACCACCGGATGGCTGTACTCGTGCGCCTGATCGGCGGCGAGCGTGGCGAAGTCGATCTCGCCGGTTTCGATCTCGTGCAGGATGCCGTCGATCGACAGCTCGTGGCCGTAGTACTGCTCGATCGCGCGCAGGATCTCGCCCGAGGCCGCCAGCCGCCATTCCGGCTCGGCGCGGTCGCCGAGCAGGGCGCGGATCTGGTCCATCGCGATGATGTCGTTGGTGTCGGCGATGGCGATCGTCAGCCGGCGGCTGTCGCGGTCGAGCGCGACCGGGAAGGCGGTGTAGCGGCGCGCCACCTCCTTCGGCACCAGCTTCAGCGCCTCGCGGTCGACCAGGATCGAACCGAGCGAGATGCCGGCGAAGCCGAGGTTCTCCGACAGCGCCTCGCGCAGCGTCTCCTCGGTGAGGAAGCCGAGCGCGACCAGCACCTCGCCGAGCGGCTGTTTGATGCGGCTCTGCTCCAGCAGCGCGATCTTGAGCTGGTCGGCGGTGATCAGCCCGCGGGCGATCAGCTCTTCGCCGAGGCGGCGCTTGGGCGGGGCGGCGAGCACGGTCATCGGCCGGCGCTCTCCCGGTCGATCGCCTGCAGGCGACGCTGCGCGGCGGCGGCGTCGAACGCGTGCGGGCCGGCTTCGGCGAGCTGCAGCGCGCGGCGGTAGTGCTCGGCGGCCAGCTTCGGCTTGTGCAGGCGGTCGAGCGCGACGGCGACGTTGAACGCGTAATCGGCGTTGTCCGGCGCCAGCGCGTACGCCTGGAAGTAGGCCTGCTGCGCCTCGCTCCAGCGCGCCTGCGCGGCCAGCGCGTTGCCGAGCGCGAAATGCAGCGGCGCGGCGTCGGGTTTGTCGGCCAGCGCGCTGCGCAGGCGGCTTTCGGTGGCGCCGCCCTCGTCGAGCCCGCCCAGTTCGGCGAGCGCGGCCAGCGCGACCGGATGGCCGGGCTCCAGATCGAGCACGCGGCGGTAGCCTTCGACGGCGGTCGCGGTATCGCCGCGGCGCTCGGCGATCGCCGACAGCCCGAGCAGCGCATCGGGATGGCGCGGCGAGCGCCTCAGCGCCTGGCGGTAGAGCGTCTCGGCCTCGTCCAGCCGCTGCGCGTTCAGCGCCTCGTAGGCGCGCTGCAGCAGCGCCGGCTGCGCTTCGCCGCGCACGAAGCGCGGCGCGCGGCCGTCGTCGTACGGTTCGTCCGCGGCCGCGGGTTCGGCGCGGCGCGAACGGCGCAGCGCCGGCGCGGGGGTGTCGAGCGCCGCGGCGGGTGGCGCCGCCGTATCGGCGGCAGCCGTAGCCCCATCGCCGGTTGCCGCCGGCATGGGGGCGGGCGGAGCGGGCGGC
>NZ_VOHJ01000068.1 GCF_007923255.1 Vulcaniibacterium thermophilum
CCCGGCACCGGGCCCCGCGGCGCCGGTCGCGCCGGCGCGCACGGACGCGGCCGCCCTCGCGCAGCGGGAGCGCGCGCCGACCGGCGCGTCCCCCGAGGCCGTCGGTCCGCCGTCCGTCGCCGACACCGTCCTTGCCGAATCCGACGCCGAGCCCGCCGACGGCGCGGTGATGCTCGACGAGAACCCCGACTTCTTCCTGTGGCTGGCCGACGCCGGCCCGAGCGAATCCTGAGGCACCCGTCATGCGCACGCTTCTCGCCACCCTCCTGCTGCTCACCGCCCTTCCGCTCGCGCACGCGCAGGACGCGCTGCCGGCCTGGGAGCGGCTCACGCCCGCGCAGCGCGAGGAACTGATCGCGCCGCTGCGCGAACGCTGGAACGCCGCCCCGCCCGCGCAGCGTCAGCGCATGCTCCAGCACGCCCGGCGCTGGGCGCAGATGACGCCCGAACAGCGCCAGCGCGCGCAGCACGGCATGCAGCGCTGGAAACGGATGTCGCCCGAGGAGCGCCAGGCCGCCCGCGCCGCGTTCGAACGCGCCCGCGCCCTGCCGCCCGAGCAGCGCAAAGCGCTGATGCAACGCCTGCGCCAGATGACGCCCGAGCAGCGGCAGCAGTGGCTGCGCGACAACGCCGCGCCCAAGGCCGCGCCGGCCCCATGAAGGCCGGCGGTGGCGGCAGGCCTCGGCCTTCCGACACCCGCTGACGACCTTCCCTGCCGCTGCACTCCCCGGCAAGGACGGCGTATCGGTTCCGGCGTCTAACGGCCCCCGCGTCCCGGCCTGTCGATCCGCCAAGGCCGCATTCGTCGTTACGAGGCCAGGCGATCGGCCGGCTCGAACTCAATAGGGAACGCGCGATGCGGAAGCTGATCTCTTACCTCTTCATTTCCGTGGATGGTGTCGTCGAAGCTCCAGACCGGTTTCTCCGGGACGACCTCTACCAGGACCTGGCGCCGCTCGACGATACGATCGGGGAGCAGGACGCTGTGCTCCTGGGGCGAAGAACCTATGAGGAATGGTCGGCGTTCTGGCCCCAATCCGACATCCAACCGTTCGCGACATTCATCAACACCGTCCCCAAGTACGTCGCCTCCAAAACCCTGAAAAGCCTTGCATGGCCCGGATCGGGCCTGCTTCCGGGCAAGCTGCGCGACGAGATCGCGGCGCTCAAGCGCCAAGACGGGAAAGCGATCGGGGTTCACGGGAGCATCAGTCTGGTGCAGGAATTGCTGGTCGCGGGATTGCTGGATGAGCTGAAGCTCGTCGTGTGTCCGGCAATCGCGGGTCAGGGCCGCCGCCTGCTGTCGCGGGAAGGGGAGCCCATCCAGCTCGATCTGCAAACGGTTCGAACGACGCCTGGCGGTCTGCAATACGTGGTCTTCCGACCGCGCTCGGCCCGGCCTTGACCGGATGACGGGTGCGGGCTGACGAACCCTCGAAAGCCGAACTCGCTGCGCCGCCGGCTTGATCCGGGGTGTTCGGGCAGGATCGGGCGAACGTGGCAGGGAAACGAGCACGGGTTTTTCCGCTCGTGCCGAGCCCCGCACGGGCGGGTGCCGCACCTGTACGCCCTTCGACAGGCTCAGGGCGAGCGCGGCCCTCGGTCACACGCCCGCACGTTCCGGGTAGACCGTTTTCGCCAGCAGCTCGTCGTCCCAGTCGAACGCGATCGCGCCGTCGCGCACGAACAGGCTGACGAAGTTGAGGACGTTGCGCGCGTACATCTCGCTGGCGTGCACCGCGCCGAGGCTGGCGAGGTTGAGCGGGCCGGCGACGGCGACGCCGTTGAAGTCGAGCGTTTCGCCCGGGCGCGTGAGTTCGCAGTTGCCGCCGGTTTCGGCGGCGAGATCGACGATCACGCTGCCCGGCTTCATCCCGGCGACCATCGCACCGGTGACGATGCGCGGCGCCGGTCGTCCCGGCACGGCGGCGGTGCAGATCAGCACGTCGATGCCTTTCAGATGCTCGGCCAGGCGCCGCTGCTGTTCGATGCGCTCCTCCTCGGTCAGCGGACGCGCGTAGCCGCCCTCGCCGACCGCGTGGATGCCCAGGTCCAGGAAACGACCGCCGAGCGACTCGATCTGCTCGCGCGTCTCCGGCCGCACGTCGAAACCCTCCACCTGCGCACCGAGCCGGCGCGCGGTCGCGATCGCCTGCAGCCCCGCCACGCCGGCGCCGATCACCAGCACCTTCGACGGCCGGATGGTGCCGGCGGCGGTGGTCAGCATCGGGAAGAAGCGCGGCGCCAGGTGCGCGGCGATCAGCGCCGCCTTGTAGCCGGCCATGCCGGCCTGCGAGCTGAGCACGTCCATCGCCTGCGCGCGCGTGGTGCGCGGCAGGCGCTCGAGCGGGAACGCGGTGATGCCGCGCTGCGCGATGGCCCGCTCGCGCGCGGGATCGGCATGCAGCGCGAGCAGGCCCACCAGCGTCGCGCCCTCGCGCAGGTGGGCGATCGCCTCGGCGGAGGGCGGCTGCACGCACAGCACCAGATCGGCGCCGTCCCACGCGGCGGCCGCGGTCTCGACCGTCTCCGCGCCGGCCTGCGCGTAGGCCTCGTCGTCGAAGCCGGCCGCAAGTCCCGCCGCGCGCTGCACGCGCAGGCGCGCGCCGCGGGCGATCAGCTTGCGGCAGGTTTCCGGCGTCACCGCCACGCGCCTTTCGCCGGGCGCGGTCTCGCGCGCGACGCCGATCGTGATCCCTGCGGTCATGCGGCCCCCGGATGAGTGCGTCCGGCCTGCATCGTAGCGAAACGGCCGGACGAGGGGGCGCTCAGGTGTCGTGGTTGCGCAGCGCCTCGCGCACGCGCTGCATCGCCTCGTCGAACGGACGGCTGTCGGCGGCGAGGACGAGGCGGTCTTCGGCGGCCAGCACCGCCAGTTCCTCGGCGGAGGCGATCATCACCCGCGCGCCGCGGCGGTCCACCAGCAGCAGACGGCCGGTGAGCGGGCTGAGCCAGGCCACCTTGGCGGCCACCAGATCGCCCTGCGCGTTGCGCAGGCGCACCCAGTCGCCGGGTTGCAGGCGGCGCATGCGCTCGGCCAGCGCGGGGTCGTGCGGCACGGTGTCCTTGCCGCCGGCCAGCCAGAGGCGGCGCTCGTCGCCCTCGTCGTCGCCGGCGTCCTCGCGCGGCGGCAAGGCATGCGTCTGCCGCGGCGTGTCGGGGAACGCCAGCGCGTGCACCAGCCGCGCCAGTTCGTGCTGGGCGCCGGTCTCGTCCACGCCGGAACTCTCCAGGCAGCGCTTCATCAGCGGCAGCAGTCCGATCAACTGGTCGGCCACGCGCGGATTGAGCTGGGAGGCGAACTCGTCGGCCATCGCCAGCCCGTCGCCCAGGCGCAGCGCCTCGGCCTGGCGGTCGGCGGACGATTCGCGCACCAGCACCTGCACGAGGTAGTGGCGCCACGGGCCGATCAGGAACTGCGCCACCGCGTCGGTCAGCGGCTGCGCGGCGAGGCGGGCGCGCACGATCTCGTCGGCCTGGTCGCGCGCGCGGTTCAGCCGTTCGCGGCCGAAGATCGCCTGCGCGGCGCGCTCTTCCTGCAGTTGCACGCGACGGCGCTGCTGGCGCAGCAGCGCTTCGAGCTCGGCATGCGCCGCCTCGAAGATGGCGATGTCCTGCCGGAACTCGCTGGCGACCTTCTGCGCGGCGTGGCTGGCGCGATCGAGCAGTTCGCGCTCCTGCGGGGTGGCCGCGGTGTTGCCCTCGCAGGCCTCGGTGATCGCATCGAGCAGCTTGCGCGCGGGATGCTCGCGGCTGACGAACATGCCCTCGTCGAGCAGCGCGACCTTCACGTACGGCAGCACCAGCCGCGCGTACAGCCGGCGCGCGCGATCGAGCAGCGCATGGCTGCGGAACAACTGCTCGAACAGCAGCGAGACCAGATCGACCGCGTCCTCTTCCTGCTCGCTCAGCGTCGCCTGGTCCGGATCGATGCCGAGCCGGCGCGCGCCGTCGACCAGATGCTCGCGGATCGCGTTGTTGAGACGACCGCTGCCGGCGAGCGCGCGGGCGAACGAATCGGGCGGCTCGGGCTGCAGCAGCGAGAGCACCGAGACCACTTCCTCGACCTTGAGTTCGCGGCGGCCGACGCGGCGTTCGGGGGCATGCTCGGGCCTGACGGCGTCGCCGCGCACCACGCCCTGCCGCCACTGGTGCAGCAGTTGGCGCAGCTCCTGCAGCGCGGGCGACAGCGACAGCGGGCGGCCGCCGATGGGCGTGGCGGTCGCGCCTTCGCCGTTGGCCTGCGCGCGCGCTTCGCCGCCGTCGGACGCGGCCGGCGCACCGGCCTGGGCCGCCCCGGGTCCGGGCGCACCGGGCGCGGCCGCG
>NZ_VOHJ01000069.1 GCF_007923255.1 Vulcaniibacterium thermophilum
ACGATCTGCTCGACCGCGCGCTGGCCGCCTACATGAGCGACGACGGCCGCGCGTTCTCGCAGGTGATGGCCGAGTACCGGCGCACGCCGGACGGCCAGGCCTGGGAGCGGCAGCAGGCCGAATTCGTGCGGGTACTGCGCGAAGCGGCGGCGCCCGCGCCGCAGCCGTCGATCGAACCGCCCGCCGAGCCGCCGGCGATGCGCGCGCCGGCGATGCGGATGTAGCCATGCAGCAGACAGGCGCACGAACGATGGATCGGGACGAGGCACGCCGGTTGATGCTGAAGCTGCTGGCGCTGGCCGAGCGGATGGAGCAGCGCGACGAGCGCGTGATCGCGCTCCTCGCCGAGCAGGGCGGCGCGTTGCGGTCGGCCGCGCACGAGGTCGACGCAGCGACGGCGCGGTTCGTCCGCGAGGCGCTCGACGCGCTGCGCGCGCAGGCGCGCGAGGCGGTGCAGGCGGGCGTCGGCGAGGCGATCGCGCAGTGCCGCGACCGCCTGCTCCAGGCCGGGACGGAGGCGGCCCGCAGCGCGGAGACGATGCACAGGGGCGCGGAGGCCCTGCAGCGGCAGCGCTCGCTCTGGCTGTGGACGGCGCCGCTCGCGCTGCTGGTCGGCAGCGCGATCGCGGCCGGGGCGGCCGCCTACGCGGTGACGAGCAGCCGTGCCGAAGTCGAACGGCATCGCATCGAGGCGGCGCTGCTGCGTGCGTACAACCGCGCCGACGTCACCCTGTGCGGCGAGCGTCTGTGCGCGAACATCGACGAGCGCGGGGCGCGTTTCGGCGAGCGCGGGCAGTACCGGCCGGTGGAAGCGCGGACGCCCTGAGCGCCGGGCCGGACACCCCGCCGCCGCCCCCGGCCGAGGCGCCGACGCGACTCCACCGTCGGCACGTTCCTGGCGCCCTCGAAGGCTCCGGGACGGCCGCGCGTCCACGGCCGCCGGCAGGCCGGCTCGGCCGTGGGCCGCCACCCCGTGCACGCCCCAGCCGTCCTGCACCGCCGCATTGGCGTATGGTGGCGGGCGCGTTCAAACCAACGGAGGGACGTATGCAACGCATCACTGCCACCGGCGCCGCTCTGGCGCTGTCGTTCGCCCTGGCCCTGCCGCTGTCGGCGCAGGAGAAGGGCGCGCAGGACAAGCAGGCGCCGGCCATGCCGCCGGAGATGAAGGCGATGATGGAGGCGTGGGAGAAAGCCTCGACGCCCGGCCCGCAGCACAAGCAACTGGCCGAGCACTTCGCCGGCACGTGGACCACCCGGCAGACCATGTGGATGGACCCGTCCGCGCCGCCGATGAACGAGACCGGCAAGGCGGTGAGCACCGCGATCATGGGCGGACGGCACATCCGCATGGACTTCAGCAGCCAGTGGATGGGCCAGCCGTTCGAGGGCGTGGCGCTGACCAGCTACGACAACGTGCGCGGCAAGTACGTCGGCCACTGGATCGACAGCATGTCCACCGGCCACTTCCTGGCCGAGGGCGACTACGACCCGGCCACCAAGACCTACACCTTCCGCGGCGAGATGCCCGATCCGATGAAGGCCGGCAAGACGATCGCGGTGCGCGAGGTCATCCGCATCGTCGATGCCGACCACCACGTGATGGAGTGGTACGAGAACCACGACGGCAAGGAACGCAAGTCGATGGTGATCGAGTACGCCCGCGCCAAGTGAACCGGCCGGGCGTCTGAACCGGCGGGCAACCGCGCGCCGGCCGCCGGGCCGGCGCGCTTCCGTCGCCCGTGCGGCGGGCGCATGATCGGCCGCATGAAGCCAGTTCCGGCCCGCGCCGTCCCCATCGGCTGGGCGAGCGCGCTCGCCGCGGCGCTCGCGGCGACGGGCCCGGCCGGGGCGGCCGGCGATCTGCTGGTCTACCGCTGCACCGACGCGCGCGGCCGGGTCGCGCTGCGCGACAGCCCGTGCCGCAACGGCGAAACCCAGCAGGTGCGCACGATGACCCGGCCGGTCGATCCGCCGCCGCGTGCGCGGCGCCCTGCCGCACCGCCCGCCGCATCCGCGCCGCCGCGGCGCGAGGTGGTGTACCGCACGCCGCCGCGTCCGCTGTACGAGTGCGTCGCGCCCGACGGCGCCCGGTACACCAGCGACACCGACGCCGGCAATCCGCGCTGGATGCCGCTGTGGACGCTCGGCGCCCTCGTGTACGGCGACGGCCGTCATCGCCACCACGGCCGCGTGGGCGCGCCGACCCCGCGGCCGCCACGGGGCGCGGTCGAGCCTCCACGTCGCCATGACCCGGTGTACGCCTACGCTGCCGGCACCTGGGTGCGGGACGAGTGCCATCCCCTTCCGCTCCAGGAGGTGTGCGCCCGCCTGCGCGACGAGCGCTATGCGCTGGATCGCCGGTACCACAGCGCCCTGCAGGGCGAGCGCGACGAGATCACCCGCCGCCAGCGCGGCATCGACGCGCGCCTGGCGCAGGACTGCGGAGACCCGTGATGCGTACGGTTTGGCTTCTCGCGCTGGCGGCGGTGTCCGCCGGCGCGCATGCGCAGCAGATGACCATCTACCGCTGCACCAACGACAAGGGCCAGGTCATCGTGCAGAACGACCAGCCCTGCCCAAAGGGGATGCAGGAGCAGAAACGGGTGATCGACGCACCCGCGCCGTCGGCCACCGCGGCGCCGGCGCGTGCGGCGGCCGGATCTGCCCCGGCGTCGGCCGCCGGCCCCGCGCGTGCGGCCGCCGCACCCACGGCCGGCGCGACCTCCACGGTCACC
>NZ_VOHJ01000007.1 GCF_007923255.1 Vulcaniibacterium thermophilum
CGCGACCGCGCGTGGCCGAACGCGCGCGCGAAACGCCGCCGCCGGGCACCGCCGCCCCGGGCACCGCGCCGCGCGCGACGGTTCCCCCGCGCCCGATCGCCAGCCAGTCGCCGCCGCCGCGCTATCCGCCGCAGGCGCTGCGGCGCGGCGAGAGCGGCACCGTGCTGGTGCGCGTGCGGGTGGGTGCGGACGGCACGCCGGAGGACGTGTCGATCGCCGACAGCAGCGGCTCGCGCCTGCTCGACCGCGAGGCGCTGGAGGCGGTCCGCCGCTGGCGATTCACGCCGGCGACCGCGAACGGCCGGCCCGTCGCGGACACGGTGCAGGTGCCGATCGACTTCCGCACCGAGCGCTGATCGCGCCTTGCAGGCGCGGCTTCAGCCGCGACCGCACGCCGGTTGCGGACGGTTGTGCGCACGCGCTGGGCCGCCGCCGAAGCCGCCCGTAGGCGCACGGCGGGAGTAGCTGAAGCCGCGCCTACAGGGCGGGTTCGAGGGCGAGGCCGGCACGACGCGCGAGCTCGTCGAAGCCGGGGAACGAGGTCGCCACGTTGTCGACGTCGTCGATGCGCACCGGCGCGGCGGCGCGCTGCGCGGCGATCGCGAAGCTCATCGCGATGCGGTGGTCGCCGCGGCTGTGCACGGCGCCGCCGCGCAGCGGCGTGCCGACGATGCGCGCGCCGTCCGGCGCCTCCTCCACCTCGCACCCCAGCGCGCGCAGACCTTCGGCCATCACCGCGATACGGTCGGACTCCTTGACCCGCAGCTCGGCCGCGCCGCGCACGACGGTGACGCCCTCCGCACAGGCGGCGGCGACGAACAGCGCGGGGAACTCGTCGATCATGTCCGGCACGCGATCGACCGGCACCTCGATGCCATGCAGCGGAGCGTGGCGCACCACCAGGTCGGCGACCGGCTCGCCGCCCTGCTCGCGCCGGTTCGTTTGCTCGATGTCGGCGCCCATCGCGCGCAGCACGTCGAGCAGGCCGGTGCGGCGCGGGTTCATCCCCACCGCCTCCAGCGTCAGGTCCGAGCCGGGGATCACGCTGCCGGCGACGAGGAAGAACGCCGCCGAGGAGAAATCGGCCGGGACGTCCACCTCCGTCGCGCGCAGGCGATGCCCGCCGGCGATGCGCGCGAAACCCGGAGCGAACTCGATCGGCCAGCCGAACGCGGCCAGCATGCGCTCGGTGTAGTCGCGCGTGGGATGCGGCTCGCGCACGACGGTCTCGCCCTGCGCGTACAGGCCGGCCAGCAGCAGCGCCGACTTCACCTGCGCGCTCGCGACGGGCGTGGCGTACTCGATGCCGCGCAGCGCCCGTCCGCCGCGGATGCGCAGCGGCGGCAGGCCGCCCGGCTCGGCCTCGATCAGGGCGCCCATCCGCGAGAGCGGGTCGATCACGCGCCCCATCGGCCGCCTGGACAGCGACGCGTCGCCGATCAGCACGCTGTCGAACGGTTGCGCCGCCAGCACTCCGGCCAGAAGACGCATGCCGGTGCCGGCGTTGCCGCAGTCGAGCGGCGCGGCCGGCGGCCGCAGTCCACGCAGTCCGACCCCGCGAACGATGCGCTCGCTGGCGTCGGGCGTCTCGATGCGCACGCCGAGCCGTTCGAACACCCGCGCGGTCGCGCGCGTGTCCTCGCCTTCGAGGAAACCGCGCACGCGGGTCACACCCTCGGCGAGCGCGCCGAGCATGATCGCGCGGTGCGAGACCGACTTGTCGCCCGGCACGCGCAGGCGGCCACGCAGCGGCGCGCCGGGCCGCGCGATCCAGGCGGTCATGCGCGCGCTCCCGTCGCCCGCGCGGCGGCGCGGACGTGCGCGCGCCACGGCATGCGGGGCGCGCGGGAATACGTCGGAAGGGCCGGGCGTCCGGAGGGCTCGCGCATCGTCGAACGGCGTTCGCGTGGCGCGGCAGTATAGCCCCGGCGCCGGCGCCGCCGGACGCGCGCGGCTCAGGCCGTCCGCGTCGCCTTCCCGGCGTCGCGCGCGCCCTTCGCGCCCTTGCGCAGCACGCGGTCGAACAGCGCGATCGCGCGTTTCCACGCCTCGCGCGCGGCGGCCTCGTCGTAGCGCGGCGTGGTGTCGTTATGGAAACCGTGCTGCGTGCCGGGCGGCCGATAGAGGCTGTAGCGCACGCCGGCCTTCTTCAACGCCGCCTCGTAGCCCGGCCAGGTGGCGTTGACGCGTTCGTCCTCCGACGCCAGCACCACCAGCATCTCGGCGCGGATCTTCGGCACGTCCTCCAGCGGCGGCGCCGGGCCGTAGAACGGCGCGGCCGCCAGCACCTCGGGCCGCTGCGTGGCGATCAGGCTGGTCATCGCCCCGCCCCAGCAGAAGCCGATCACGCCCAGCCGGCCGTTGCCGCCCTCGAGCTTGAGCACCATGTCGACCGCGGCGAGGAAATCCTGCCGCGTGCGCGCCTGATCGAGCTTCGCGAACTCGGCGCGCGCGGCGTCCTCGTCGCCCGGATAACCGCCGCGCGGATGCAGCGCATCCGGCGCGAAGGCGATGAAGCCCTCCAGCGCCAGTCGCCGCGTCACGTCCTCGATGTGCGGGTTCAGGCCGCGGTTCTCGTGGATCACCAGCACCACCGGCAGCGGACCGCGCGCCTTCGCCGGACGCACCAGATAACCGCGGCCGGTGCCGTGGCCGGCGGGCGAGGCGAACTCGACGTGGCGGGCCACGATGCGGCGATCGTCGGGCCTGACCTGCTGCGCGGCGGCGAACTGCGGACTGAGCGCGGCGAGCAGCCCGGCGGCGGTGGTCGCGCCCACCGCGAAGCGCGCCGCGCCCGAGAGGAAGCCGCGCCGGTCGATGAGGCCGTGCACGTACTGGTCGAACAGGCGCAGCACTTCCGGGTCGAAGTCGCTGGCCTTCCTGCGGGGAGGCGTGCTCATGGCGAGGCTCGGCGGTCGGCGGGCGTCCGACCTTACTTCAGGCCGGGGGAAGGCGGCGTTCCGGTCGCGCATCGGTCCGATCGGCGGTCGTGGACGCCGCCTGCGCGCGCCGCGCGTAGGCTGGGGCTCCGACACCGGAGTCCGCGATGGCCACCGTTCCGATGCCCGCCGCATTCCTCGGCCACGGCAGTCCGATGAACACGCTCGAGCGCAACCGCTACACCGCGGCATGGCGCGCGCTCGGCGCGAGCGTGCCCAAACCGCGCGCGATCCTGATGGTCTCGGCGCACTGGTACGTCAACGCCACCGCCGTCACCGCGATGCCGCATCCGCGCACGATCCACGACTTCTACGGATTCCCGCAGGCGCTGTTCGACGTGCAGTACCCCGCGCCCGGCGCGCCCGAGCTTGCGGGCGAGGTCGCGGAACTGGCGCGCCCGGACCACGTCGGCGCCGACCTCGACAGTTGGGGACTCGACCACGGCACGTGGTCGGTGCTCGCGCATGCGTTTCCGGCCGCCGACGTGCCGGTGGCGCAACTGTCGATCAATGCGCTCAAACCGGCCGAGTACCACTTCGCGCTCGGCGCCCGGCTCGCCCGCCTGCGCGAACGCGGGGTGATGCTGATGGGCAGCGGCAACGTGGTGCACAACCTGCGCGCGATCGACTGGCGCGACCGCGACGGCGGCTTCGACTGGGCTCGGCGTTTCGACGAGCACGTGCGCGAGGTGCTCACCCTCCGGCCGGAAGACGCGCCCGGGCTCGTGCGTCATCCCGATTACGCGCGCGCGGCGCCGACGCCCGAGCACTTCCTGCCGCTGCTGTACATCGCCGGATTCGCCGCCGCCACCGGCATCGCGCCGCAGGCGCTGGTGGACGGCTACGCCTACGGTTCGCTGTCGATGATCAGCTACGGGGTCGGCGTGCCCTGCCCGCCCGACGCCCACGGCCTGCCCGGCAGCGCGCCGCTGCCCGGCGCGGCGCCCGCCGACGGCAGCAACGTCTGACCGCGCGCCGCGGATCGGTTAGGGTGCGTGCCCCGCCGTCTTCCGGAGCTGTGTCGTGGCGCGCTATGCCGGCCCGCTGATCACCCGCCCGCTCGCCGATGCGTTGCGCGCCGCGCGCGACGCCGGCGACGAAAGCTGGCGCGGCTCCCTCGATCTTGGCCGCTCCGAGGACGACGTCGCGCTCGCGCCGGACGCCTGGAGCTGGCGCGGCGTCCGCTATCCCTATCCGGAGCGGCTGAAGGACCGCACGATCCACTACTGGGACGGCGAGGCGTTCGTGCCCGCATCGCGCTACGCCGGCGCGCTGATCAAGCTGGTGCCGACCGGATGGGGGCCGCCGACGTTCGAGATCGACGGCATCAAGATGCTGCCGACGGCGAAGACCTCGCCGCTGGAGGACGCGCGCCGCAAGGTCGCGCTGGTGGAGCCGCGCGGTCGCGCGGTGCTCGACACCTGCGGCGGCCTCGGCTACTTCGCGGCCTGCTGCCTGGAAGCGGGCGCCGCGCACGTGCGCTCGTTCGAGAAGAACGACACCGTGCTGTGGCTGCGCACGCTCAACCCGTGGTCACCCGATCCGGAGGCGCCCGAAAGCGGCGGCCGGCTGCATCTGGCCCAGGCCGACGCGACGCGCGCCGTCGCCGGACTTCCCGACGCCTCGTTCGACGTCGCCCTGCACGATCCGCCGCGCTTCGGCATCGCCGGCGAGCTCTATGCGCAGGCGTTCTACGACCAGCTCGCGCGCGTGCTGCGCCGCGGCGGCCGCCTGTTCCACTACACCGGCGCGCCCAACGCGCTCACCAGCGGCCGCGACGTGCCGCGCGAGGTGGCGCGTCGCCTCGACAAGGCCGGCTTCCGCACGCAGCTCGCGCTGGACGGCGTGCTGGCGGTGCGGCGATGAGCGGAGGCGGCGCCCGCATCCGCGAGCGGCTCGCCGCCGGCCGGTGCGGTCATGCGTTCGCCAACGCGAAATCCAGCGCCGCGCGCACCGCCGCCACCTGCGCGGCGTTGCATTGCTCCGGCGTGGCGCGCGGGCTGTCGGGGTAGACCTCGGTGGTGGTGACGTAGCGCGCGCGGGTGATGCCGGCGCACAGGCCCAGCTCGCGCAGCGGATAGCGGATGACGCCCGGCGCGACGACCGGGGAGCCGATGATCTTGCCGTCGGCGTCGGCGGGCGCGATGTGCGTCACCTCCGCCACCGCCTCGATGATCGCCTGCTGGAACGCGGGCTGGGGATTCTCGGTGTCGTCGACCAGGTAGAAGCCGTCGGGGATGTGGCCGGGTTCGAACGGCTTGCCGTCGCGCGCGGCGAGCGCGGGCCGGAACTCATGCTCGTCCGAGTCGGTCGTCTCGTGCAGGTCGATGTGCACGAGCACGCGCTCGCGCAGCGGCGCGATCAGCCGCAGCAGCGCCGCCGATTCCTCCGCCGGGCTGCCGTCGCGGAACGAGCGGTTGGGATCGACGGCATGCGGGTTCCAGCGATGGATGCGCTCGTACGCCCACGGGCTGATGCACGGCGCCACCAGCACGTCGAGACGGCCGGCGTAGTCGGCCATGTGCCGCTCGGCGAACTGCAGCGCGCCGTGCACGCCGCTGGTCTCGTAGCCGTGCACGCCGCCGGTGACCAGCGCCACCGGCCGCGTTTCGCTCCAGTCGCGGCTGCGGATCGCGTACAGGGGATAGCACTCCGGCGGATAGTCGAGCTGGCCGTACCGCACCACGTCGAAGCGCGGGCGCAGGCGCTCGATGACGCTGAGCACGTCCTCGGCGTAACTGCGCTTGCGCGTCTGGCGCGCGCGCCACAGCGCGCGCTCCTCCTCGCCCCACGGGCGGCCGGGGATGCCGATCGGATACGGGGTGGTGCTCATGGCGTGGGCGGTGTGGTCGCGACGGGCGGGCGACTGTAGCACCGGCCGTCGTGCCCGGCCTCGTTTCCCAGGCCGGGCGCCCCCTTGCCGGCACGCGGAGCCGATATCGCGTAGGATGGGCCCCGTCCGGCGCCCGGCATCCGCCTCCGGGCGCGTTTTCCAGGGTTCTCGCAGGTCCGCACGGACCGCCGCTCGCGCGGCAACGCGACGTCATCCGCACGCATCTCAGGCGCCGACGCGCACCGGGACTCCCGAGTGCGTTCCACACTCGCAGCGCGGTCAAGGAAAGCTTCGAGTCGCCCCACGGTTCGCCGTGGCTCAACGTCATCCGGAGTTTTTCAATGACCGTCGATACCTCGACCTTCGAGGCCCTCGGCCTGCCGCCCGCCGTGCTGCGCGCGCTCGCCGACAAGAACTACACCACCCCCACCCCGATCCAGCGCCAGGCGATTCCGCTGGTGCTGGCCGGCCGCGACGTGCTCGGCGGCGCCCAGACCGGCACCGGCAAGACCGCCGCGTTCGGCCTGCCGCTGCTCGGCCGTCTCGCCGCCGCGACCGCGCCTGCCGGTCCGCGCGCGCCGCGCGCGCTGATCCTGGTTCCGACCCGCGAGCTGGCCGTGCAAGTCACCGAAAGCCTGCGCGCCTATGGCCGTCATCTGCGGCTGTCGATCGTGCCGATCTTCGGCGGCGCCGGCATGACCCCGCAGATCGACGCCCTGCGTCGCGGCGTCGACATCCTCGTCGCCACGCCCGGCCGCCTGATCGACCACCTCGAACGCGGCACCGCGCGGCTGGACGGGGTGGAGATTCTGGTGCTCGACGAGGCCGACCGCATGCTCGACATGGGCTTCCTGCCGGCGATCAAGCGCATCGTCGGCCGGGTGCCGAAGCGGCGCCAGACGCTGCTGTTCTCGGCCACGTTCGAAGCGCGCATCCGCGCGCTTGCGCTTGAGTTCATGCGCGAGCCGGCCGAGGTGGAAGTGGCCGCGCGCAACACCGTGGCCGCCACCATCCGCCACACCGCGCACCCGGTGGAGAGCGCGCGCAAGCGCGAGCTGCTGACGCACCTGCTGGCTGCGCGCTACCAGGACCGCGTTCTGGTGTTCGGCCGCACCAAGCACGGCTGCAACCGTCTGGCCGAGCAACTGGAGAAGTCGGGCATCCAGGCGGTCGCCATCCACGGCAACAAGAGCCAGGCGCAGCGGCAGAAGGCGCTCGATGCGTTCAAGGCCGGACGCTCGCGCGTGCTGGTGGCCACCGACGTCGCCGCGCGCGGGCTGGACATCCCGCAGTTGCCGCTGGTGATCAACTTCGACCTGCCGATGGTGGCCGAGGACTACGTCCACCGCATCGGCCGCACCGGGCGCAACGGCGCGACCGGCGAAGCCATCTCGCTGGTGGGGCTGGAGGAAGGCGCGCTGCTGGCGCAGGTGCAGAAGCTGCTCGGGCAGCCGATCGAACAGGTGGCGGTGGACGGGTTCGCGCCGTCGCATGCGCTCCGTCTCGAATCGACGGCGACCCCGCGCCGCGCCTCCAAGCCCGCCCGCCGTCCGCACGGCAAACCGGCGACGCGCCACGCGCACGGCCCGCAGGCGAAGCCGCGCGCGCAGGCCCAGCGCAGCCGCGCCGCGCGCTGACGTCGGCACCTCCAACCCGGCATAAGCGACACGCCGACACGCGCTCAAGCCCCTCTCCCGTCCACGGGAGAGGGGTTGGGGTGAGGGCGCGCGGCAGGCGCGCAGGGTTGATCGCACAGGCGGCGGGACAAGTCCCGCCCTACGCAAGGCGTGATCCGTGGGTTGGGCTGAGCCGAAGGCGAAGCCCAACGTGGGCCCCCGCCACGCGATGTCGGGCTTCGCTGCGCTCAGCCCAACCTACGAAACCCAGACGAACGCCCGCCGCGCTGCGGCGGGCCGGATGAGGGGTTGGGGTGAGGGCCAGCGCACTCCGCCCGGCGTCATCCAGCAACGTGCGCCGTATCGCCCGCCGTCGCGGCCTGCATCTGCCGCGCGCGCCGTTTCTCGGCGTACATCGCCTCATCGGCCGCGCGCAGCAGGTCGGGCACGGTGCCGTCCGCGGGCAGGCCCGCGCTGCGACCGAAGCTGGCACTGACCACGCCTACCGCGGCATCGATCGGCGTCGCCCGCAACGCCGCGCGCATGCGTTCGATCACCGCATCGGCGACCGCGGCGTCGGCATCGGGGAGGAACGCGGCGAATTCGTCGCCGCTCAACCGCCCCAGCAGATCGCCGGGGCGCACCGAGGCCGCGCAGCGCGCCGCCAGCTCGGCCAGCACCGCATCGCCCACCGCATGGCCGTGGGTGTCGTTGATCGCCTTCAGCCCGTCCAGATCGAACAGCACCACCGCCACCGGCCGGCCCTCGGTCCGCGCGCGCTCCAGCTCCTGCGTCGCCCGATCCTCGAAGTAGGCCCGCGTCATCACCCGCGTGAGGCGGTCGCGCGTCACCTGATCGCGCAGGCGTTCGTTGCTGGCGTACAGCGCCGGCACCGCGAGGCCGAAGTAGGTGTTGACCGCCAGCCCGATCGCGGCGAACTGCAGCGCCACCACGTCGGTGGCGGCGTCGAACAGCGCGCCCGCGCCGACCGTCAGCAGGCCGAACAGCACCACGCCCTTCAGCGCGGCGGCGCGGTTCTCGCTGTGCACCACCCACAACTGCAGGATCAGCGGCACCACCAGCAGCGCCAGCAGCAGGCTGCGCTCGCCGAGCGCGTGCGCGGCGGCCAGCATCGCCACGGTGGTCGCGGCCATGGCCGCAAGCTTCAGCGCCGCCGTGCGCGAGCCCGGCTCCGGATCGCTCTGGAACGGGCTGAAGCGGGACGCGCCGTGCGCGCGCGCGGCTCCGGCCGCGCGCACGATCCAGCGGATGAACAGCGGGCCGAGCGTGAGCAGCGCGACGAAGTCGCCCATCCACCACGCGGCCATCAGACGTCCGGGCGCGTCGGTCTCGATCAGCCCGGTCGCGCTCAACGCCAGCACGCCGCCCAACGCCGCCAGCGCCGAGCCTGCCGCACCCAGCAGCACGAACTTCGTCACCGCGCCGAGCGTGACATCGCGCGGCCTGCGCGCGTGGTGCCGGCGCAGCAGCATCGCCGGCAGGGCATAGGCCGCACCGTGGGTCAGCGCGAAGGCGACGCTGGATGCGGCCAGCACGCCGGGCCGCACCACCCCGGCGTACTGCAGCTCGGCCAGAAACGTGGCCGCCGTGCCGGCGACGAGGATCGCGGGCAACGCCCGTGCGCCCACCACCAGCAGCGCGGCGAACGTCACCGCCGCCGGCGGGAACCACAGGCTGGCGTGCGGCGCGTGCTCCAGCACCCGCGCCAGCACGAACGTGCCGAGCCAGAGCGCGAGGATCGCCACCTGCAGCCGCACGCCCGCCGCGAATCGCACGGCTGCGGCCCCTGGTCGTCTGACGCCCATCTCGCCCCCTCGGATGTCGGGATGCCGCCCTCCCGTCCGCTGGCGGGGACCGCACACAGGGTAACCCCGCCGAGGCCCGGGCGGGCGACCGGCCGCGTCGCGGCCGACCGGACGCGCGGCTATCCGCGCCAGTTGGCGTGCGTGCGCCAGAACTCGACGCTGCGCAGGTACGCCGCGCGGTCGATCGGCACGCCCGAGCCGCCCTCCTCCACGCCGAGCGCATTGCGCATCATCGTGATCGGCGCCATCGGCGTCTCTTCCGGCTCCATCGTGTACATGCAGCCCACCACGCCCCAGTCGGCGTCGATCCGCGTGCCCTCCCTCGCCAATTGCTCGCGGCTGTAGAGGATCGGGATCAGGTACTTGGCCACCGGCGGTTCGATGCCCTCGAACCAGCGCACCAGCACCGGCAGTTCGTCGGTGGTGCGCGCCTCGTAGTCCGAACGCAGCAGGTGCCGGTTCTCGTCCGTGATCGGTACCGCAAGGCAGCGCGTCGAGGTCCAGTTACGGTGCACGTGCAACTTGCAGAACGGCGCATAGCCGTCGAGCACCTTCAACGGCGGCACGGTGTTGAGATGGCGCTCGAACGCCTCCGGCGTGCAGTCCTGGATGGTGTTGCGGCGCGGCTCGCGCGGAAACAGGCGGGAACGGGCGAACTCGGTGAGGACGATCGACATGGCTCCGGCGGCAGGCGTGGAAAGGCGCGGATTATCGCGGCTGCGCCGCTGCCCGCAACGCACGTCCCGAGCGGCGCGACTATCGCCGCGAGCCGCGACTCCCCGGTACCGCATGCGTGGCGTTGTAGTCGATCGCCTCGCGCAGCAGCGCGCGCAGCGCCTGGGTGTCGACCGCGTCGCCCTGACGGAAATCGATCGCACGCCATCTGTTTCCGCCCAGCCCGGCGTTGAACAGGCCGTGCGGATCGCGCAGACGGGCGCCGTGGAAGAAGGTGAGCTTCACCTTGTCCTTGTGCGCATTGGCGAGCGCGACCATGCCCCCGTGCGACCATACCGGCGTGCCCATCCACTTCCATTCCTCGATCACGCCCGGCTCGACCTCGCGGATCACGCGCCGGATCCCGGCGAGCGTCGCGCCACGCCAGTCGGCCAGTCCGGCGATCAGGCGGTCGATCCGGACCGCGGCATCCTCGCTGCCAGCCCGTGCGGTGACGGGCCTGGCGGCCTTCTTCGGCGCCTCCCTTGCAGCCGTCGTCCCGGCGCGAGCGCGCGCGGCGGCGGGCGGGGATCGGGTTTTCGTTCCGGTCATCGTCGGCTCTCCGTCAACCGCGGATGCGTTCGTCGCCGGCCGGTGCGCCCGCGGCGCGCGCTGCGCGCCACCGCGCCATATGCGGCAACGCGAACAGATGGAGACCGCTGAGCAGCAGCAGCGCGAGCGGAATCAGCGTCAGCACGCCGACCCAGAACGCCAGCGCCTCGCGCCCCTGCACGGCGAAGTTGGCGATCACCGCGAGCGTGAATGCAATCGCCAGCGCGCGGTGCACCCGCCGCACCCATCCCCCGGCGATCATCGGCCGGCCCCCTCACGACGCGACTGGATCAGCTTCCAGCCGTTGCCCGACGGATCGCGGAAGCTCGCATCGACGTTGCCGTAACGTTCGATCGGCGGCTGCGTGAACTCCACCCCGCGGGCGTGCAGGCGCTCGTAGGTCGCGCGGCAATCGTCGACGTTGAGCACCAGCGGCGGCATCGCACCCTTGGCGACGATCCCGTGCAGGGCCTGCGCGGTCGCCTCGTCGTGAACCGGCGGCCCCGGCAGGAACAGGCCGAGCTGGAAGCCCGGCTGATCGGGATGCTGCACCGTCAGCCAGCGGTAATCGCCGTTGCGCACGTCGCTGGCGATGCGCAGGCCCAACTTGTCCACGTAGAACGCCAGCGCCTCGTCCTGGTCGCGCACGTACAGTCCTACCACGCCGATGCCTTCGCTCATATCGCCTCCGTTCCGGTCGATGCGTCCATGCTAGGCATCGCCTCCTGCCGGCGCTTCTCCGAAACTGCGCGAACGAGGTGCGGCCGGTGCGCGGCGGCCAGGAAGCACGGCGGCACGGCGGCGAGCCGGTGCGTCGTCGCCTTCATGCGCGCGCGCAACGCGCCGGGGGTTTCGCCGGTGACGTCGCGGAACACGCGGCCGAAGGTGCCGAGGCTGTTCCAGCCGGTCTGCAACGCGATGTCGAGGATCGGCAGGTCGGTATCGCGCAGCAACGCGATGGCGCGCTCGATCCGGCGCGTCAGCAGGTAGCGGTGCGGTGGAATGCCGAACGCCTCGTTGAACGAACGCGCGAAATGCGCTTCCGACACGCCGCTCACCTTGGCCAGGCGCGAGACCGGCCAAGCCTCGTGCGAGGCCGCATCCATGCGGTCCTTGGCGCGCAGCAGACGGCGCAGCAGACGCGGGTCCTGACCGGTGGCCATCCGCAGCGGCCTACATGCGCTCGCCGGGCAGGCGGCTGGCCTGTTTCACCCAGGCGACGAATTGCGCTTCGTCGAACGGCTGGTCCTCGCGCACATGCAGGTAGCGCGTGTCGCCGCTTTTCGAGGGCTCCGGCGGCACCGGATCGAGCCGGGCGCCGCGGAAGAACGCCACCTTGACGTAGCGCTCGAAGCAGTGAAGGCCGAGGAACCAGCCCTGCCCGTCGATGCCGTACAGCGGCGAGTTCCATTTCACCGCCTTGCGCACGTCGGGCACCGCACGCCCGATCAACGCGTCGAGGCGCTCGCCGACCGCGCGCTTCCAGCCGGGCATCGCGGCGATGTACGCCTGCACCGGCGCATCGCCCTCGCCTTTCGGGATCTGCGGATTGCCGCCGGCCAGCAGCTTCGGCGTGCCGGAGCCCTGCGCGCCCGCCGGTGCCTGTGTTGCGGTTCGGCCTGTGTTCTTCGCGGACGTCCTGCGGGCCACGCCCAGGCCTCCGTGACAAGGGTTGGGGACGGCGGATCGCGCGGCGCGCGGCCGGCAGTATCGGCGTGGAAACGTCCGGGGCGTCCGCTGCGACTGGACGGTGGGCGAAGGCCCGCCTCGCCCCGTTTCCAACGTATATCAGCGCCAGGGGCTTGCGGCAAGGCGCATCGGCAGGGGCAGAGTCGCCGGCCCCGGACCGAGCGAGGTAGCCGTATGCCCCTGTCGCATGACGTCGTGATCGTGGGCGCGGGCCCGACCGGATTGACGCTGGCGGCCGAGCTGAAGCTGGCCGGCGTCGACGTCGCGCTGGTCGAACGCCGGACCGATCAGTCCGTCGCCGGCTCGCGCGCCGGCGGACTGCACGCGCGCACGCTCGAGGTGTTCGACCAGCGCGGCATCGCCGGGCGTTTCCTCGCGCAGGGCCAGACCGTGCCGGTGGTCGGATTCAATCTGGCCGCGCTCGCGATCGACGATCTGCCCACCCGCCATCCCTACACGCTGGCGCTGTGGCAGCACCGGATCGAGCGCGTCCTGGCCGAGTGGGTCGACGAGCTGGGCGTGCCGGTCCTTCGCGGCATCGACGCCGACGGCTTCGCGCAGGACGACGCCGGCGTCGAGCTCGCCCTCGCCGACGGCCGCTGCCTGCGCGCCTGCTACCTGGTCGGCTGCGACGGCGCGCGCAGCCGCATCCGCAAGGCCGCCGGCATCGGTTTCCCCGGCTGGGACGCCACCACGAGCTGGCTGATCGCCGAGGCCGACACCGCCGAGGAACCGCAGTGGGGCTTGCACGAGGACGCGCACGGCGTCCACGCGATCGGCAGGACCGAGGACGGACGCGCACGCATCGTGCTGACCGAGCGCCGGCTCGCGCCGGGCGGCGATCCGACGCTGAAGGACGTCCGCGGGGCGCTGGCCGGCATCTACGGCACCGACTTCGGCATCCACTCGCCGACGTGGGTGTCGCGCTTCACCGACATGGCGCGACAGGCGGCCGAATACCGCCGTGGCCGCGTGCTGCTGGCCGGCGACGCCGCGCACGTGCATCCGCCGCTGGGCGGCCAGGGCCTCAACCTCGGCGTGCAGGATGCGGTGAACTTGGGCTGGAAGCTGGCGCAGGTGGTCGCCGGCCTCACGTCCGGGGCGCTGCTCGACACCTACCACGCCGAACGCCACCCTGTGGCCGCGCGCGTGCTGCGCAACACGATGGCGCAGGTGGCGCTGCGCCGCACGGACACGCGCAGCCGCGCCCTGCGCGGGATGTTCGCCGAGCTGCTGCAGGTGGATGAAGCGCGCCGCCGCCTCGCCGCCGAGATGTCCGGCCTGGACGTGCGCTACGACCTCGGCGCTGGCCATCCGCTGCTCGGTCGCCGCATGCCCGACCTCGACTTCGACACCACGCACGGCCCGCTCCGCACCTACGCGCTGCTGCACGGCGCGCGGCCGCTGCTGCTCGATTTCGACGTGCCCGGCGGCTCGACATCGCGCCGCCCTGGGCGGATCGGGTCCGGCACGTGCGCGCGCGCTGCGCGGGCCCCTGGGACGTGCCGGCGCACGGCACCGTCCCCGCCCCCGCCGCCGTGCTGGTGCGGCCGGACGGCCACGTCGCCTGGGTCGGCGACGGCCGCGATGCCGGACTCGCCGACGCCCTCGCCGCCTGGTTCGGCCCGCCCGCGCGCGAGGCCGGGGCTGTCCGTAAAACCCGCGCCTGATCGCCCCTCGCGCCACGCCGCTCTACGCACCCCCCCCGCGGGCGTCGTGGCTATGATGACCGCCCTGCCGCTTTGCATCGCCTGATGACTCCGCGCCCCGTTCCCGGCTGGTTCGACGCCGACCGCGCCGCGTTCATGCAGTCGATCGTCTCGATCAGCCTGGGCGCGCGCGATGCCCGCCTGCGTCCCTCGGTGACCAAGGGCCTCGGCTGTCGCGTGCTCGCGGGCGGCGAGGTGCGGGTCTACGTCGATGCCGCCGTGTCGCAGGACCTGCTGCGCGACATCGCCGACAACCGCCTGATGGCCGTCGTCTTTTCCGACATCGTCCGCCACCGCACCCTGCAGGTGAAGGCCGCCGACGCCCACGCGCGGACGCCGGACGACGACGACCACGGCGCGGTCGAGGCGTACCTCGCCGGCTTCACCCGCGCCGTCGTCTCCGCGGGCTATCCGGAATCGCTGGCGCGCACCCTGCTCGCGCACGAAGCGGCGGCGCGCGTGGCCGTGGTCTTCCATCCGCACGAAGGTTTCGAGCAGACGCCGGGACCGCAGGCCGGCCAGCCGCTGGAGCCGTCGCGGTGAGCTGCGACCTGTTCGCCATCCGCGAATGCCTCGACGGCGGCGTGCCGGCGGTGGTCGCGACCTGTGCGCCCGACGGCACGCCCAACATCACCTACGTCTCGCAGGTGCATCTGGTCGATGCCGGCCACGTCGCGCTGTCGTTCCAGTTCTTCAACAAGACGCGGCAGAACGTGCTGGTCAACCCGCAGGCGGTGGCCTACGTCATCAATCCGGAGAGCGGCGCGCGCTACCGCCTGCACCTGCACTACCTGCGCACCGAGAGCGAGGGGCCGCTGTTCGAGAGCATGAAGGCGCGCCTGGCCGGTATCGCCTCGCACTCGGGCATGAGCGAGGTGTTCCGCCTGCGCGGCAGCGACGTGTACCGGGTGGAGGCGATCGAGCCGGTGGGCGGCGCGCCCGCGCGGCCCGAGCGCTACAAGCGGCTGCTGCCCCGCGTGCGCGAGACCGGCGAACGGCTAGCGCGCGCCGACACCATGGCCGCGCTGTTCGAGACCCTGCTGGAAGCGCTGGGAACCCGCTTCGACATCCGCCACGCGATGGTGCTGCTATGCGACCGCGAGCGCAGCCGGCTGTTCCTGGTCGCCAGCCGCGGCTACGCCACCTCGGGCGTGGGCTCGGAGATCCCCTACGGCGCCGGCGTGATCGGCGTGGCCGCGCAGCAGCGCGTGCCGATCCGCATCAACTACTCCGCCGCCGAGTACGCCTACGGACGCGCCGTGCGCGACAGCGCGCTGGCGCGCGGGCTGGCCGATCCGCTGGAAACCGCCATTCCCTTCCCCGGCCTGGCCGAGCCCGGCAGCCAGATGGCGGTGCCGATCCTGCTCGGCGAGGACGCGCTCGGCCTGGTGTACGTCGAAAGCGAGGACGAGGGCCGCTTCAACCACGACGACGAGGACGCGCTGGTCTGCCTGGCCGGCACGCTGGGCTGGGCCATCCGCGCGCTCGAGGACGACGCCGAGACCGACGACGCGCCGGGCGCGCAATCGTCTCGGCCGGAACCCGATGGCGCGCCGCCGCTGCTGGTACGCCGCTACGCGCGCGACAACAGCGTCTTCCTGGACGAGGACTACCTGATCAAGGGCGTGGCCGGCGCGATCCTCTGGCGTCTGCTGCAGACCTACACGCGCGAGGGCCGGGTCGACTTCTCCAATCGCGAGCTGCGCCGCGATCCCGCGATCGGCCTGCCCGACGTCACCGACAACCTCGAAGCGCGCCTGATCCTGCTCGCCAAGCGGCTGGCCGAGCGCGGCGGCGCGCTGCGGCTGGAGAAGACCGGCCGCGGCAGGCTGCGCCTGCACGTCGGCCGGCCGGTGGTGCTGTGCGAATCGCCGTGAGCCGCGCTCAGGCCGCCGCGTGCAGCGGCGCCCCGGCCATCGCCGCCTCCAGCCGCCTGCGCGCCTTGCCGTCCAGCAGCGCGGTCGCCGCGGCGTAGATCGCGGCGAACGCCTCCGGCGGCGCCGACGCCCGCACGCCGCCGAGCACCTTCGCCCGGTCGCGCGTGGGGACGGCCGGGATCATGCTGTGCAGGTACAGCGCCATCTTGTCCGGCGGAATCGACGCCACCAGCGCGCGCTCGATGCCGAGGATCTCCTCGTCGCTGTAGTGCGACCACAGCACCGCGTTGTGGTGGCGCTCCTCGTAGCGCATGTGCTCGAGGTTCTCCTGCACGAAGCCGTCGAACTGCACGTACAGCCGCCTGGCCAGCGCGGCGCGCGTGGCGGGCTCGGCGGCCGCCAGCGCCGCGCAGGCGTCCTCGAGCGCGCGGATGTCCTGCTCGTGATGCTCGTGCTCGCCGGCGATGCGGGCGGTCGAACCGGCCGCGCGCGCTTCCATCGCCGCGTGCACGAACGCGTTCTCGGCCTGCAGATGCCCGCGCATCATCGCCAGCGTGGTCCGCGTCTCCTCGACCACTTCGCGGACGCAATCGTCCTCATCCGCGTCCAACTGGCCGATGGCGACCAGCGTGCGCGACAGGCGCGCGCGCAGCGCCTTGTGGATGAGCTCGTAGATGTCGTGGCGGGACTGCATGGGCACACTCCGGTCGAACGGGGGAAGGGAACACCGCCGGCCGTGCGGGCCGGCGAGCGCAGCAGGCTACGCATCCGCGCCGGAGTCGATTGCTAAATGATGGCTAAGGCTTTCCTAAATCTTTGCTAAGCGCATTCGCGCTTGCGCGTATCCCGCACAGCAAAAGGCCCCGGCATGCCGGGGCCCGACAGGACGCACGGAGGCGCTCAATCCGGATCGGCGCCGCTGTCGCGGGCGCGATCGCGCGCCTCGCCGTACTCGCGCTCCTTCTCGCCCAGCTCCTGCTGGGCCCGGCCCTGACGCTCGCGCACCGGGTTGCCGGTGAGATCGCCGACGATCTCGTTGACCTTGCCTTTCAGGTTCTCCTTGGTGCCTTCCTTCCGATGCGGATCCATGATTCACCTCCGAAGACGCGCGGCAGTGCGCATGAGCCGTTCTAGCGTGACGTCGGTGGTATCTCCGTGAGCGCCCAAGTCCCCCGTCCAGTCGCGCGTTGGGTCGGGCCCGCGTCACACGCCGCCCGGCGGCCGCTGCTCGCCCGCCAGACCGTCGCCGCCCGGCCTCGCGCGAGCGCCCTCGTGCGCCGCATCGAGCGGCTCGTTCGACGCCTCCGGCAGCTCCTGCAGATACACATCGACGCGGAACATCCCGCGGGCGCCGCCTTCGTTGCCCTCCAGCGGCACGAAACGCCGCCCGACGATGCGATACGCCTTCGCCGGCGGCTGCGCGTCGGGCGCGAGCGCGACGAGCCGCCCGTCGGCGGGAAGATCGGCAAGCGAAGACACCCGCACCACCTCCTCGCACAGGCAGTCCGCATGAGGACGACAGCGGGCGTCGTCCCACTGGTAGTACCGCACGAGGTAATCCATCTCGACATCGCATCCGCAACGACCGCGCAAGCGCAGGATTGTCGTGCGCGGCAGGTGGAGCGATCGTCACAGCAGCGCCCGTCCGTGCGCCCGCCCCCCCTGGGGCGTGCCCCAGTTGACACGCAGCCGACTCGCGTTCTCCGCCGGCTCCGACGAGCGACGGCACGCTGCGATGGGACATGGTGCTGGCGCGGCGAACCGCGGCGCGATGCCGCGCGCAGGCTCAGCCGCGCTGCAGAACGGGCGCCTGGTGCACGGGCGGCTCGTGCGCGTACTCGTGAGCGACAGCGCGATCCGCCGACCGACCCGGATGCCGCTCGATCGCCTGCAGCGCGCGGAACGACTCGTCGACCGGCGTGCCCACCGCCTGCTCCGTCGGCATGTGCGCGCGCAACGCGGCCGGATCGTTCGGAGCGCCTTGCACGACGAACACGTTCTGCCCTCCCGCCACATGCCCGGTCTGCCGACTGAGAACCACGTGATCGATACGCTTGAAGCCGTTTTCCTTCGCGAGGCGCAGCACGCTGGCGATCATCCGCTCGCTGGCCGCATCCGGCGCGCGGCCGAGGCTCGCATCGAGCGCGTGGACGGCACGCTGCGCCTGGCGGTAGAGCGCGTGGTCGGGATGGTCGGGGTTGCGGGGGTCGGGCGAGCCCGCGGGTGGCGTCACGGCAGGCGCGCGCGCTGGCGCCAGGCGAATGCCGAGGTCCCCGTCGCGAAATCCCTCGATCCGCACCGAGTCGCCCCGGGCATTGGCGACCGTCAGCCGCGAGCCGTCCAGTCGATAAGTGAACGCGCCATCGGCGCTACGGAAGTGCCCGCTCGAAGGGTCGAGAACGCCGCCGTCCAACACCCGACCGTTCCACACCAGCGTCCCGCGTCCGTCCGCGTCCTTGACGACATCGCCCGCGTCCACCTCGTAACGGTCGTGCCCGGTGCCGCCCAGCATGACGTCCGCACCGAGCCCGCCGCGCAGGACATCATCGCCACCTTCACCAATCAGCAAATCGTTGCGCGGCTGCTCGACGCCGTTGCGAACATGGCGGGCGTCGAGGGTGGCGGCGTGCGCGTCGCTCACCTGCTGCGCATGGAGTCCGGCCATGAAACCGCCGCTGCCGTTTGACGCGGGAAAGGCGGACTGCGCAACGCTCTGCCGGGGTCGACGAACACGGACAGCGGCGGAAATGCGTCGGGACCCAGGCGGTCTGCGAGTTCCGGATACTGCTCGCGAAGGTCACGCAGCAGCCGATCCCGCGCCGGCGTCAGCGCCTCGGTGATGGTCGGTACCCGACCGTAGACGCGCACCAGATCGGGGTAGTCGCGGTTCGCCATCGTAACGATGTTGTTCGCACCACGCTCCGACCTCCCATCGAACGCCACACCCCAACGCCTTTCCAGCGCCTCGATGTTCTCGCGGTGCAACTCGAACATGCGATAGACGCTCAGAGCTTCTTCGCGTGTGACGTTCTGCGGATCCTCGTAAAGGCCGAAGATCTGCGCTTCCATGCCACGGCGCTTGCGAAGGCCCGCTTCGTCCCGGCTCGATGTCCCCCAACTGTTGTAACGGATCTGGTACCAGGCCTCCGCACGATCATCCTGCTCGAGCGCCGCTCGAAAGGGGTGCATCGCATCACCGAGCACCCGCCCACTTCCGCGGTTGTACGTTATGGAAACAACGACGGCCCGCTCGTCGGAATAAGGCAACCGCATGCGGTTCGCGGCGTCCTCATAGCGGTCCAAACTGGCGAGTTCGAGCAAGTCACGCGCTTGCTGTCTCGTCAGGACGATAGGCGCTTGCAACCCGAGCGCGGTTCGTTGACCCGGCATCGCCGCATCGATCACGGCAAGATGCTGGCGTTGCCCTTCCGTCAGGGTGATTCCCGCCCGATCGAAGAGCTCGACGTTGTTATCCCGATTGAACGTATAGCCGTACCCGATGGTCGCTTTGCCGTCGCGGGCGTCGTAGGGGCGCGGATGGAAGCCCTCGAAGTGCATGATCATGTCGGCGGCCCGGCGCCGATACTCATCACGCGTGAGCTCGTCGTACCTCATGAAAACAGCCTCCGTGCTATCAACTGTTCAATCCGCGGGCCGCTTGGTCTCGTCTGGCCACCGGCAAGGCGCCTCGCGAACACGACCGAGCATTTCCAGTGCCTCGGAACTCTCGTCGCGCACAAGCGTTTGCGCCAGCGGGATGATGGCGGGCTCGTCCGTGGTCCCTCCCGAGAGCATGCCGATCATTTTCCAGCGCAGCCGGTTACCCTCGAGCCGCGCTGTCGCAAGATGCGTCGAGCCGTTGCGGGAGTTGGTGATGACGACGGTGGCGGTGCCGCCGTCGTAGGTGCCCTTGACGCTGTCGTACTCGCCCTCGTCGATGCGCGACAGTCCGGGCGTCGCCACGTAATGTCCCCCGCAGATGCGGTCGCCTTCCTGCGTAAGGTAAAGATCGAAACGACCGCACTTGTCCGGCGTCGG
The DNA here is from genome assembly GCF_007923255.1 of Vulcaniibacterium thermophilum. Taxonomy (GTDB): domain Bacteria; phylum Pseudomonadota; class Gammaproteobacteria; order Xanthomonadales; family Xanthomonadaceae; genus Lysobacter_F; species Lysobacter_F thermophilum. The sequence goes on from NZ_VOHJ01000007.1 coordinate 19,794, forward strand.
GTTGGCTTGGTCGCACCACGTCGCCTGCCATGCGCCGGCAAACTTCCCTGACGCTTCCTTCGACGGCCCGCTCGCGCACGCCGGCACCGCGACGATCATGCACCCGAGTCCGCCGATCAGACCTCGGGCGAGGCTGGCTCGCAACTGCTGAATATCCATTGTCGCTAACTCCATCTCCGTTGGTATTTGATGCTTCACCTGACGGTCGCTTCCTGACACGCGCCGTTGCCCGTCGGCTAGCTCATCCTCAAGGGACTTTCCGTAGCAGGAGACACTCAATCCGACGAGCATCGGATCACTCCGATGATGGCGACTCTCCCGGCACGCTCCTCTTCAGAACCTCGTCGTAGGCAAGCACATCGATATCGCCCGAGCCATCGACAACCTCGTCGATCACCTTCCATCGCAAGGCGTTGCCTACCCGCTCGGCGCGCACAGGACGACAGTACCGTTTCGGTTGCTTTGCGCTGTCAGAACGGCTGTTCTGCCGACGACCGTACCGACGATCAATCCTTCGTCGACCTGCCGCAGATTGACCAGCGCACCTCCGAAGTCGCCGGATAGGCGCTCGCCTTCCTGCACGAGCGTGACCACAAAGCCGGCACAGTCGAGGTTCGGGTTGTTCTTGCTGCACCACTCGACCGACCAGGTGCCGGCGAAGTCCGCTTGTGCCGAGGGCGCATCCGCGGCGGTAGCGCAGGCGGTGAGCAGCGTCACTGCGGCGACGAGTGCCAAAAGCGGGTTGATCCGGCCTCCTTGCATGTCCTCTCCTTAGCGGCTCCTTTCGCCCGGGCTGCAAGGGTAACGGCATTTCCCGTCGATAGTCTTTTGGGGGAAGGTGCCATCGCATCGTCCGGCCTGCATCTCGTGTCGCCTACAACGGAAGGAAACCTATAGTCCAGGCAAAGCCGGGCCGCGCCGGGGAACCGGGGAACGTCACCGCTTGACGCGCGCTCAGCCCGCGCGCTCCAGCGCGGTGCGGGTTTCGCGGCTGATGACGTCGGGCTCGCGCAGCGGGCGACCGGCGGCGTCGAAGAAGGACGTGGCGCGTTCGCGGCGCAGCTTCGCGCGAAGGATGCCGGCGAGGATGCGGAGGCCGCCCGCAAGAAAGCCGAGCGGCGTGGCGCGCACCGGCGCGGTGGCGGATTGCGTATTGAGCACGATGCGGTCGCGCGGGCCGAACGCGGCATCCACGGTCTGCGGCGGCGCGTCGAAGCAGGCGGTGACCAGGCCGACGTAGGGCAGCTTCGGGTCGCGCGGGGTGTTGCCGAGCGGCGTACGGCAGCACGCGGCGTACCAGCGCAGGATGCCCTTGGGGCTGAGCGACATGCAGGTGACATGCTCAGTGCCGGCGGTCAAGCGCACCGCCGCCGGTGCGGCCGGCACCACGTCGGTGCCGCCCGCGGCATCCAGCACGCCCGGCACGCCGAGGAAGCGCGCGTACGCCCGGCAGTCCTTGCAGTAGCACGTCGCCCGCGTGTACGCGCGGCGGGCATCCAGCTCGCCCTTCACCGTGCCGCAGCGGCAACGCAGGGGGATTGTCGTATCCATGGCCGTCCTCGTGGCGGGTTCGGTCGACGACCACTGTGCCCGATCGGCGGGCGTCGCGACGCGGAAGGGCGTGGCGGTGGCGGCGGTCGCCGACGTCATGGACAGGAGGCGCACCCGACGCGGCGCGACCTGGCCGGCCGCCCACTCGTCGTTCCCGCGCAAGCGGGAACCCATGGACGTTCCGCCGCGGCGTGCAGGACGTCCATGGATCCCCGCTTTCGCGGGGATGCCGACACCGGCGGAGCAGGCTTCCGGCGTTCCGCGCGGCCAGGCCGAAGGCCGCGACCGGGACCGCCCTCGACCAGACGCCCGTAGCCCGGGTAAGGCCGAAGGCCGCACCCGGACTTGGGTGAAGAACCAAAAACAAGCCGCCGAAGGCGGCCGCCGCGACAAAGGCCCCGGGTGCGCTTCGCTTACCCGGGCTACAGCCGGAATTGGGACGCCATGTGGGGAAGCTACGCAACCGGGCCGGTTCGCTGTCGCCTCCGGGCACGGGAAGAAACGAGTCCGCCCCGTCTGCGCCGCTCTCGTCTGCCGCTATCGCGTCAATCGCGCCTGAGACTGCGCGCCGTCGCGGCCGCGGCCTGCAGGACGCGGATGTACGCAACGCGGGTGCGCGGCGCCTGGCGCGCGGCGTTCTCCAGGCCCTCGACATACGCCGCCGCCAACGCGGACGCGTTGTACTGGTCGCCCAGCTCGCCCATGGTCGCGGACACCGCCTGGCGCACGTGCCAGTCCACGTTCATGCCCTTCTCGGCTTCGTTGGCGAGGTCGACCACGCGCAGCAGATGCGGCGTCACGAGACCGACGACGGTGGCGTTCATCCCTTTCACCCTGCATTCCAGAGGTCAATAGGCTAGCGCGGATGCGAGGCGGCGGGTCGAAGACCCGCCCTACTCGATGGTTACAGGAAGAGCCCGGGTGCGCTTCGCTTACCCGGGCTACGCTGGCTGGCTGTTACTGACGCCAAAGTTGGCGGAATCACCGCGTGCGGCGAGGGTGCACGGTTCGAGGGATTGGAGACATTAAAAGCGTACGCCCCCATCCATGATGGCCGGGCCTACCACGTAACTCGGCACTTGCACCCCTACGAGTGGTAGCCGTCCGACACTCTGCGAGGCTGTAGAGGCTCGCGAACTGTTTCGGTGCCACTCCTGGTCGTACCGCTGCCTCACCTGCACATAGGTGCGGCGCGCGTCGTCCGCGCTCGCGCCTCGCGGGATCTCGCGATAGCCGTAGCGCTTGGCCCAGGTGTTGAACTCGTAGCGCCACCAGGCGTCGCTGAAGTTGGCCCACGTCTTCTGCGGGTCGCCGTAGACCGTCACGCTATCGAGCGTGCGCAGCGGCATGCCGCTGTCATCCATGAGCTCCGCATCACCCGCATCCGGCGACCAGCGTTTTAGGTACTGGCTACCACCCATACTAAAGTGAAGGAGCCCGGCGGACCGGGCTTCTTCGATTACGTATCAAGCGGCACCTTGGGCGCCAGCGCCCCCCGATCCGAAAATGGTTACGAGCCTGATGCCGCTTCGATTCATCTCATACTCGACATGCACCCAACCGAACTCAACCCTGTATCGGTCCCACGCAGGCACAGCCCCGAGAACCCGAATCGTCTGCTCATCACGAGCATCGGTTGGGTTACCCAGGATACTCCGGACATCCTTCTGGCTCATGCCAAACGTGAGGCCGAGTGGAAGGATCCCCCTGTACCCAGCATATCCACGGTGCCCCTCTCGATAGAGGTGGACCGCATCAACAGTGTCCTCGCCATCGAAGGCCAGAGAGTAACCCTCAGCCGGAGCTTCGACATACAGAAATCCTTCTATACGCTCGGCAGGCTTAGTCCCTTCGATAAGACCATCTCGAAAGAGCTGACTGTAGCTTTTTCCTAACAACACCTGAGGCTCCATCATTTGTACCACCCCGCCTTCCTATTTAACTCGTGCAATCGGTTGAAATAGGCATTCACCTGAGCTTCGCTATACCCACGGCGCAGGAACTCTTTTCGCCAGACAGCTTCATCTCTAAGGAAGGTCTGAACAACCCACACAGATACCGGGAGACAGCCTCTTGGGCGTGGGATGGCCGTTCCGCTATGGGACCAGGGGGTGAAACGACGCTGTGGGCGGATTTTCCCCGCCTTACAGGCGCACGTTCCCCGCAACCGATGACAATCGCCGCCTCGCCATCCACAGGTTCGACAGCGCAAACAGCGTCAGCATCTGCTGCGTGTTCTTCAGCAAGCCGCGGTAGCGCACCTTGACGTGCCCGAACTGTCGCTTCACGACCCGGAACGGATGCTCGACCTTGGCGCGCACGCTGGCCTTGTGCTGCTCCCAGCGCTCGGCATGACGACGATCAAGACCATTCTTCATCGCCCGCAGCTTCGAAGGTTTCTCGGCAATCCAGAAGGCGGCATCCACGCCCTGCAGCTCCTCGCGCCGGTCCAGGCCCGTGTAGCCGCTGTCGCCGCTCACAATGTCCTCCCGCCCGTGCAACAGCTTGTGCGCCTGGGTCACGTCGGCCACGTTCGCCGCCGTGCACTCGACGTGGTGCACCAGTCCGGAGTCGCTGTCCACGCCGATGTGCGCCTTCATCCCGAAGTGCCACTGATTGCCCTTCTTGGTCTGGTGCATCTGCGGATCGCGCGTGCCGCTGGCATTCTTCGCCGAGCTCGGCGCGGCAATGATCGTGGCGTCCACGATCGTGCCCGCCCGAAGGCTCAGCCCCTTGCGCGCAAGATGCGCATTGACCCGCTCGAACAGCGCCCGCCCCAGCTCATGCGTCTCCAGCAGCCGGCGGAAGTTGAGGATCGTGGTCTCATCGGGAATGTCGGCCAGACCGCCCAGCCCGGCGAAGCGGCGCATCACCGGCGTGTCGTGCAACGCCTCTTCCATCGCCGGGTCGCTCAAGGCATACCACTGCTGCAGCAGGTGGATGCGCAGCATCGTCGCCAGCGGATACGGCTGTCGGCCGGGACGGCCCGCCTTCGGGTAGTGCGGCTCGATCAGCGACAGCAACGCCGGCCACGGTACCACCTGGTCCATCTCGGCCAGGAACACCTCGCGGCGGGTCCGCTTGCGCTGGCCCAGATCCTCGGCATCACCGAACGTCAGTTGCATTCGAGCGTCATCCCAGCTGCGATGCGGCATTGTCGCGCGATTGGGGGGATTTGTTCAGACCTTCCCTAGGTACGCCCGCAAGGCCGACCTGAGCCGTGAATGGTGGCGAGGCGTCACATATTCCGCCGGTACTCGCCACCCACGTCGTACAGCGCGTGGCTGATCTGGCCGAGGCTGTGGGTCTTGACCGCGTCCATCAGCGCCTCGAACACGTTGCGGCGGTCGCGGGCGGTCTTCTGGAGGAAGGTTAACCCCTCCCCGGCCCTCCCCTGCGCGCAGGGGAGGGAGAGAGGATTCCGAAGCTGCTGGAAGGCGCGGACGTTGGCGATCTGCTGGGCCTTCTCGTCTTCCGTGGAGCGGATCAGCTCGATCTCGGTGGTGATGTCGCCGGCGTGCTCCTTCGGCAGGAAGGTGTTGACGCCGATGATGGGCAGCGAGCCGTCGTGCTTCTTCTGCTCGTAGTACAGGCTCTCTTCCTGGATCTTGCCGCGCTGGTACATGGTGTCCATGGCGCCGAGCACGCCGCCGCGCTCGCTGATGGCCTCGAACTCCTTGTAAACGGCTTCCTCGACCAGGTCGGTGAGCTTGTCGACGATGAAGCTGCCCTGCCACGGGTTCTCGCAGAAGTTCAGCCCCAGCTCCTTGTTGATGATCATCTGGATGGCCACCGCGCGGCGCACCGATTCCTCGGTGGGCGTGGTGATGGCCTCGTCGTAGGCGTTGGTGTGCAGGCTGTTGCAGTTGTCGAACAGCGCGTACAGCGCCTGCAAGGTGGTGCGGATGTCGTTGAACTGGATTTCCTGCGCGTGCAGCGAGCGGCCGGAGGTCTGGATGTGGTACTTCAGCATCTGGCTGCGCTCGTTGGCGCCGTAGCGCTCGCGCATCGCGCGCGCCCAGATGCGGCGGGCGACGCGGCCGATCACGGTGTACTCCGGGTCCATGCCGTTCGAGAAGAAGAACGACAGGTTGGGCGCGAAGTCGTCGATCTTCATCCCGCGCGCCAGGTAGTACTCGACGATGGTGAAGCCGTTGGAGAGGGTGAAGGCGAGCTGGCTGATCGGGTTCGCGCCGGCTTCGGCGATGTGGTAGCCGGAGATCGACACCGAATAGAAATTGCGCACCCGGTGGTCGATGAAGTACTGCTGGATGTCGCCCATCATGCGCAGGGCGAATTCGGTGCTGAAGATGCAGGTGTTCTGGGCCTGGTCCTCCTTGAGGATGTCGGCCTGCACGGTGCCGCGCACGACTTTCAGCGTCTCGGCCTTGATCTTCTCGTACACCTCCGGATCGACGAGTTGGTCGCCGGTGACGCCGAGCAGGCCGAGGCCGAGGCCGTCGTTGCCTTCGGGCAGCATGCCGCTGTACTGCGGGCGCGGGCGATCGCCGAAGAACGCCTCCATCCGGCGCTGCGCCACGTCCCAGCGCGCGCTGTCGGCGCGCAGGTACTTCTCGACCTGCTGGTCGATGGCGGTGTTCATGAACATCGCCAGGATGATCGGCGCCGGGCCGTTGATGGTCATCGACACCGAGGTGGTCGGCGCGCACAGGTCGAAGCCGGAGTAGAGCTTCTTCATGTCGTCGAGCGTGGCGATGGACACGCCCGAGTTGCCGATCTTGCCGTAGATGTCCGGGCGCTCGGCCGGGTCTTCGCCGTAGAGCGTCACGCTGTCGAACGCGGTGGACAGGCGCGCGGCCGGCTGGCCGAGGCTGAGGTAATGGAAGCGGCGGTTGGTGCGCTCCGGCGTGCCTTCGCCGGCGAACATGCGGATCGGGTCCTCGCCGGTGCGGCGGTACGGATACACGCCGCCGGTGTACGGGTAGTAGCCCGGCAGGTTTTCCTTCTGCAGGAAGTTCAGCAGCTCGCCCCAGCTCTTGTAGGTGGGCGCGGCGATCTTCGGGATCTGCTGGTGCGACAGCGACTCGCGGTAGTTGGCGACGCGAATGGTCTTGTCGCGGACCTGGTACTCGTTGAACTCGTCGGTGATCGACTTCAGCCGCGCCGGCCATTCGCGCAGCAGCTTCAGCGCCTCCGACGACAGCGACTGGATGGCGTCGTTGTAGCGCTGGCGCAGGGTGAGCAGGGTGTTGTCGACCGGTAGGGCGGGTCTTGACCCGCCGTCGTCAGGCTGCGCGTCCTCATGGCGGGTCGAGACCCGCCCTACGAGGGCATCGCTGTCGTACAGCTCCAGCGCCTTCGGCAGCTGCGGATCGCCCAGCGCCTCCAGCGCCTGCCAGCAGGCTTGGGCCCGGTCGGCGATCTCGGCTTCGCGCTCGATGCGCTGGTTGATGGCGCGGCCCTGTTCGGCGATCTCGGCCAGATACCGCACGCGGTTGCCGGGGATCAGCACCGTGGCGCGCGGTTCCTTCAGGGTGGTGTCGATGTGGGGGTTGAAGTCGCAGCGGGGGCGGGCGCCACCCCCACCCTGCGCTGGCTGCCCTGCCCCCGCCCCGATGTGCAGCTTCTCGCGCAGCAGCCGGCACAGGTTGACGAACATCCAGCTGATGCCGGGGTCGTTGAACTGGCTGGCGATGGTCGGATAGACCGGGATCTCCTCGTCCTTGAGCTTGAACGCGACGCGGTTGCGCTTCCACTGCTTGCGCACATCGCGCAGGGCGTCCTCGGCGCCGCGCTTGTCGAACTTGTTGAGCACGACGAGCTCGGCGTAATCGAGCATGTCGATCTTCTCGAGCTGGCTCGGCGCGCCGAAGTCGCTGGTCATCACGTACATCGGGAAGTCGACCAGGTCGACGATTTCCGAATCCGACTGGCCGATGCCGGCGGTCTCGACGATGACCAGGTCGTAGCCCAGCCCCTTGAGGAAGGCGATGCAGTCCTTCAGCACGGCGTTGGTGGCCGCGTGCTGGCGGCGGGTGGCCATCGAGCGCATGAACACGCGCCGGGAGCGCAGCGAGTTCATGCGGATGCGGTCGCCCAGCAGCGCGCCGCCGGTGCGGCGGCGGGTCGGGTCGACCGAGATGACGGCGATACGCATCTCCGGGAAGCACGCCAGGAAGCGGTTCAGCAGCTCGTCGGTGACCGACGACTTGCCGGCGCCGCCGGTGCCGGTGATGCCGATGACGGGCGCTGCGCGCCCGCGGGCATCGGGGGATCGGGAATCGGCAGCACCCGCCCACTGGCGGCGCAACATGGCCAGCTCGGCTTCGCCGTACTCGCCGTCCTCGATCGCAGAGAGGGTGCGACCGATCGCGATCTCGTCATCGAGCGTCGGGAGCGTGGCGATCGATTCCCGATTCCCCGCTCGCGATTCCCGCGCCGCGCTCGCGCGGCGGACGACATCCTCGATCATCGCCACCAGCCCCATGTGCATGCCGTCGTTGGGGTGGTAGATGCGCTCGACGCCGTAGGCCTGCAGTTCGCGGATCTCCTCGGGCGTGATCGTGCCGCCGCCGCCGCCGAACACGCGGATGTGCGAGGCGCCGCGCTCGCGCAGCATGTCGACCATGTACTTGAAGTACTCGACGTGGCCGCCCTGGTAGGACGACACCGCGATGGCGTCGGCGTCCTCCTGCAGCGCGGCGCGCACCACGTCCTCGACCGAGCGGTTGTGGCCCAGGTGGATCACCTCGGCGCCCTGCGCCTGGATCAGGCGGCGCATGATGTTGATCGCCGCGTCGTGGCCGTCGAACAGGCTGGCGGCGGTGACGAAGCGAAGCGGCGTGGTGTCGGGCTGGCTGACCGGGACGTGGGCGGCGGGGCTGCTCATCGGCGCGCTCCATACGGAATACGGAATCCGCGGATTGTAGCGCGGCGGGTCGATCGGCCCTGCCGACGCGGCGCGCGCGCCGTGGCCGGCGCTGGACGCGCGCGGCGCGCGTCAGGGCGGCGCCGGCACCGCTTCGTTCGCCAGCGCGTGGGTCAGCTCGCGCCGGCAGGCGACCAGCCCGGCCTCGCTGCGGTGGAATTCGAGCCGCAGGTCCACGTGCGGCCGGTCCAGGATGCGCGCGACGGTGGCCGCGACCACCGCGCAGTCGTCGTCGAACTCGCCGTGGCGGTCGGCATGCGCGGCGTGGGCCGAACCGATGGGCAGTCCGGCGGTGGGCGAGCGGATCCAGTCGAGCTGGCCGCTCTCGATCAGCCGGCGCAGGCCCGGGTCGGCCTCGACGAAGCGCGCCATGCCGACCAGCGGCGTGCCGTGGCGGTGCTCGGGGCGGATCCAGTCGCGGGCGCGCGCTTCCAACGCATGCGCGATCAGATAGAGCAGCGACTTGTTGTAGATGCGCGCGCAGTCGTCGGCCTGTTCGGCGCGGTCGGTGAGCGTGAACAGCGCGGCGCGGCGGATGGCGCCGGAGTCGATCGCCGGCGCATAGCTGTCCATGAACAGCGCGACGGTCGCGGCCGGCGCCCACAGCGCCAGGCTTTCGATGCGACGGCCGAGGCCGAGCATGCCGGCCGCAGGTCCGGCCTCGATCAGGCCATCGGTGGTGAGGAGCTGGACCAGCGGCGCCATCAGCACGGAACCGGCGCTGTGCGCGGCGACATGCAGCTCCACGTCCGGATCGTCCGCCATCCACTCGCCCAGCAGGCGCGCCACCCGCGCGGCGCCGCCGGCCTCCTGCAGTTCGCCGTCCACGCGCCGGATGGCGGTGGTGGCGAGCAGCGCGTTCTCCTTGATCTCCGCCCACAGCGCGCGCCCACCGAGCATGCGCGCGAGCGGTTCGAGGGTGTCGTCGAGGCGGTCGAGCAGCAGATCGCGCGCGCGCTCGAGCGGCCCGCCGGCGCGCTGGCGGCCGGCATCGCGCAGCAGGTTGCCGACCGTGGTCCAGAAATCGGTGTGCCACAGGAAGCACAGCGGGTAGATCTGCTGGTCCAGCAGCGCCTCGCGGTAGTCGGCCACGCGCTGGATCGCCGCCTCCTCGGGCACCAGCCCGCCGTGCGCGTACAGCAGCACGCGCTTCTTGCGCCACCCGCGCGTGAGCCGCGGCAGGTCGTTGCGGACGATGTTGCGCACGTCCTCGACGCTGGTGCCGAAGCGGCCGTCCTCGCGCAGGCGGCCGTCGTTGCCGAGCGAGATCACGTGCGGACGCAGATCGGCCTGCGCGTACGTCGCCGCCTGCCGCGCCAGCGCCGAACGGCTGATCGCCACCGCGCGCGGGCAGCTGAGCTCCACCGGCACCGCGAGCCGCGCGACCCAGACGTCGGTGCCGCGCTGCAGCCACTCGTCGTAGCTGACGTGGCCCAGGCCGCCACGTCCCCACTTCGCGCCCCACGAGTTCTGGAACCAGAAACCGCGTTCGTCGTAGCCGACGATGGCGATCGCGTGGTAGCCGAGGATGTCCTGCGTGGTCCAGCGGATGCGGCCGTCGTCGCCGGGGTCGAGCCAGTCCTCGTGCACCGCGCAGGACGCGAACAGGATGCCGACCTCGGCGAACGCCGCATGCATCGCCACCAGATCCTTGTGGTTGACGCGGAAGTAGGCGCCGAGCGGACGGCGCGCGGCATCGCGCGCGCGCTCCTCGGTGTAGGCCTCGACGTGATCGCCGGTGCGGTACGGCCACAGCCGCTCGGCGCAGACGCCGTGGTGGTGCCAGCCCTTCATCGCGCCGCGGCAACTGGAGCCGGAGTACGCCTCGCCGCGCCACTCGTCGTAGCGGCGCGCCATGTCGTAGAGCATCCGCGTGCTGACGCGGGCGCGGTCGGGTACGGTGCGGCGCGTGCGCAGCAGGTAATGCGCGACGGTGGCCAGCGCGAACGCGGTGCAGGCGCCCTCCGACTGCTGGTCGAGCACCGGCAGGCGCAGGCGCAGGAAGGCATCGGGCGGCACCCGCGCCGGCACTTCCACCAGCGTGGGTTCGAACAGGCGGTCGCGGAAGTCGGCGGTGTCGGGCCGGGCGTCGAGCTGGCGGGCCGGGCGGCGCGTCGTGCGCTTGCGGGGAGTGGTGGTCATCGGTCGTGCCCTCCTTCGACGAACGAGCATGCCGCAGGCTGATCGCACCGACCGCGACGGCACGCGCGCTTCCCGCGTCGGGTTACTCTGCGCGCATGAACGATACGGACACGCTCGCCCGCCTGCGTGAGGAAGCGGGTTCGGGGGATCCCGAGGCGCTCTACCGCCTTGCCGTCCACCTCGTGCTCGCCCATGAGACCGACGAGGCTCTGTCGCTGCATCGCCGCGCCGCGGAGGCCGGCCACTCCAATGCGCAGGTCGAGCTGGCGCGCATGCTGATGCATGGCATCTCGACATCCGCGTCGCCCAAGGCTGCCGTGCATTGGCTGCAGCGCGCGGAAAGCGCCGGCAACGTCGCCGCGGCGTACTACCTGGCGCTGATCGCATTGGGCGGGGTGGCGCTCGCGCGTGACGGCCGCATCAACGAACGCGTGTACGCGGCGGTCGGCGCAGGATTCGCCCCCGCGTTGCTGGCCGCGGCCTTGCATTTCGGGCGCAAGCCGGACCCCGCCGATCAGACGCTCTGCCTCCAGCTTCTGGAGAAGGCGGCCGCACGCGGCGAGACGACCGCGGCATTGCTGCTCGCCGAGCGGCTCCGCCTCGGCGAAGGCTGCGCCGCCGACCCGGAAGCGGCTGCCGACGTGTACAGGCAACTGGCGCGCTTCGGCATCGCCCCGTTGCCGGAAATCCGCGCCCAGCCGCCTCTGGGGGCCGTGACCGCTGCGGCGCCGTGCACGCTGGCGCTGGAGGACGTGTTCGTGCCGCCGCCCGCGCGGCCGCTCGCGGCGAAGCCGCGCGTAGCGGTCGTCGACCGTTTGCTGTCCGCCGACGAATGCCGTCTGCTGGTCGCGCGCGCGCGTCCCCATCTGCGCGAATCGCAGACCGTCGATCCGGCAACCGGCTTGCCGATCAAGCTGCCGATCCGCACCAGCAGCGACGCGAGCTTCGACCCGGTCGGCGAGGACCTGGCGCTGCGCCTGGTGCAACTGCGAATGGCCGTCGCCGCAGGCCGCGAGCTGGTCGATGCCGAGCACCTGACCGTGCTGCGTTACGCACCCGGGCAGGAGTACCGTCCGCATCGCGATTACCGCCCTCCCGGGTCGATCGAACGCGACCGCCCCGCGGCCGGAAATCGCGCCCGCACGATCTGCGTCTATCTGAACGACGTGGACGCCGGCGGCGGCACCGAATTTCCGCTGGCGGGAATAAGTGTCGAGCCGAAGGCGGGACGCGCGGTGGTGTTCGACAACCTGCACCCGGACGGCACGCCCGACCCCGATTCGCTGCACGCGGGCCTGCCGGTCGAGCGCGGCGAGAAGTGGTTGGCGACGCTGTGGATCCGCGAGCGGCGGTATCGGGACTTCTGAGTCGGCGGCAGGCGAACCCGGAACCGTTTCCGCCCGCCGCACGGCGGACATACGCGACCGTACCGTCGCGCCTACACGGGCCCGCTGAAGACGATTGCATTACACTTCGCGCCGGCGACGACCGGCCCGATGCCGTCTTCCGCGCCTGTTTCCTTTCTCTTCAAAGACTTATACCCACCGTTGGCACTCGTTCGCCTTGCGCGAATCGGTCGCCTCCGTCCGGAGCACCCGATGATCTTCGAAACCATCGACACCACCGGCCACGAGCAGGTCGTGTTCTGCCACAACAAGGATGCTGGCCTGAAGGCCATCATCGCCATCCACAACACCGTGCTCGGCCCGGCGCTGGGCGGTCTGCGGATGTGGCCGTACAAGTCGGAGGCGGAGGCGCTGAACGACGTGCTGCGCCTGTCGCGCGGCATGACCTACAAGAACGCGGTCGCGGGCCTGAACATCGGCGGCGGCAAGGCGGTGATCATCGGCGATCCGTCGAAGGACAAGTCCGAGGCGCTGTTCCGCGCGTTCGGCAAGTTCGTCGATTCGCTCGGCGGCCGCTACATCACGGCCGAGGACGTCGGCATCGACGTCAACGACATGGAGTACGTCTACCGCGAAACCGAATACGTCACCGGCGTGCACCAGGTGCATGGCGGCTCGGGCGACCCCTCGCCGTTCACCGCCTACGGCACCCTGCAGGGCCTGATGGCGACGCTGAACCGCAAGTTCGGCAACGAGGAAGTCGGCCACTACAGCTACGCCGTGCAGGGCCTGGGCCATGTCGGCATGGAGTTCGTCAAGCTGCTGCGCGAGCGCGGCGCCAAGATCTTCGTCACCGACATCAACAAGACGCTGATCGACCGCGCGGTCGACGAGTACGGCGCCGAGGCGGTGGCCCCCGAGGAGATCTACGACGTGCCGTGCGACGTCTACTCGCCGTGCGCGCTCGGCGGCACCGTGAACGAGCAGACCCTGCCGCGCCTGAAGGCCAAGGTCATCTGCGGCGCGGCCAACAACCAGCTCGCCAACAACGAGATCGGCGACGAGGTCGAGCGCCGCGGCATCCTCTACGCGCCGGACTACGCGGTGAACGCCGGCGGTGTGATGAACGTGTCGCTGGAGATCGACGGCTACAACCGCGAACGCGCGATGCGCATGATGCGGACGATCTACCACAACCTCACCCGCATCTACGAGATCGCCGACCGCGACCGCATCCCGACCTACAAGGCCGCCGACCGCATGGCCGAGGAGCGCATCGCCATGATCGGCAAGCTCAAGCTGCCGATGGGCCGCACCGCGCCGCGTTTCCACGGCCGCATCCGCGGCGGGCACTGATCGCTCGCGACTCGGGAATCGGAAATGGGGAATCGGTGAAGCCGCTCCCCGTTCCACTCGAGGTTCCTGATCGACCCGTGCGCGTTGCGTCCGATTCCCGATTCCCCATTCCCTTTTGCCGGCCACTGACCCATGCGCCCCTTCCCCCTCGGTGAAGACATCGACGCCCTCCGCGAGGCCGTGCGCCGCTTCGCCGAGGCGGAAATCGCGCCGCGCGCGGCGCAGATCGACCACGACAACGCGTTCCCGCAGGATCTGTGGCCGAAGCTCGGCGAGATGGGCCTGCTCGGCATGACCGTGCCGGGCGAATACGGCGGCAGCGACATGGGCTACCTCGCCCATCTGGTCGCGATGGAGGAGATCTCGCGCGCGTCCGGTTCGGTCGGCCTGAGCTACGGCGCGCACTCCAACCTGTGCGTGAGCAACCTGTACGCCAACGGCACCGAGGCGCAGCGGCGGAAGTACCTGCCGAGGCTGTGCAGCGGCGAGTGGAAGGGCGCGCTGGCGATGAGCGAGCCGGGCGCAGGGTCGGATGTCGTCGGCTCCATGAGCTGTCGCGCCGAGAAGCGCGGCGATGTCTGGGTGGCCAACGGCAACAAGATGTGGATCACCAACGGCCCCGAGGCCGACGTTCTGGTGGTCTACATGCGCACGGCGGGCAAGGAGGCCGGCAGCCGCTGCATCACCGCGTTCATCGTCGAGCGCGGCATGAAGGGCTTCCGCACCGCGCAGAAGCTCGACAAGCTCGGCATGCGCGGCTCCAACACCTGCGAGCTGGTGTTCGAGGACTGCGAGATCCCCGACGAGAACGTGCTCGGCGAGGTCAACCAGGGCGTCAGGGTGCTGATGAGCGGGCTCAACACCGAGCGGCTGGTGCTCACCGGCGGCCCGCTCGGGCTGATGCAGGCCGCGCTCGACGTCGCCCTGCCCTACGTGCGCGAACGCAAGCAGTTCGACGCGCCGATCGGCACCTTCGGGCTGATGCAGGGCAAGATCGCCGACATGTACACCGCGCTGCAGTCCAGCCGCGCGTTCGCCTACCAGGTCGCGCGCGACTACGACGCCGGCCACCGCAGCCGCGTCGACGCGGCGGCCTGCCTGCTGCACGCCTCGGAAGCCGCGGTGCAGGTCGCACTGGAAGCGATCCAGGCGCTCGGCGGCAACGGCTACATCAACGAGTACCCGACCGGCCGCATCCTGCGCGACGCCAAGCTCTACGCGATCGGCGCGGGCACCAACGAGATCCGCCGCATGCTGATCGGCCGCGAACTGTTCGAAGGCCGCGACTGATCTAGCATGGCGGTCGCGATGGCGACCGCCGTGCCCCCGCTCGTCACCCGACCGCTGGCCCGCGACGACTGGCCGGCGATCGAGCGCCTGTTCGGCGCCAACGGCGCCTGCGGCGGCTGCTGGTGCATGTGGTGGCGGGTGCCGATGGGCGGCAGGACCTGGGACGCCGCCAAGGGCGAACCCAACCGCCGCGCCTTCCGTGCGCTGGTGGAGTCGGGCCGGGCTTCGGGCGTGCTCGCGTTCGCGCAGGACGAGCCGGTGGGCTGGTGCGCGGTCGGGCCGCGCGGCGAGTTCCCACGGCTCGAGCGCAGCAGGGGGCTCGCGCGCGACTGGGACGCGCGCACCTGGTCGCTGAACTGCCTGTTCGTGCCGGCCAAGCATCGCGGTCGCGGCGTGGCCTCGGCGCTGGTGGCCGCCGCGGTGGCGCATGCGCGGACGCGGGGCGCGCGCGAACTGGAGGCCTATCCGCAGGCGGTGCGTCCCGGCGTGCCGCTGGCCGGTGCGTTCGCGTGGACCGGCGTGCCCAGCCTGTTCCTGGCGCAGGGCTTCGAGCCCGTCGTCCCGCACGAACGCGGGCGCGGGCTCTACCTGCTGCGCCTGTGAGGCGCAGACCTCGCGCACTTCGCACGACGCCCCTGCCGGGGCTCGCTACACCTGCCGCGGCGCCGCGATCGCAGGCGCCCGGCCGTCCGCGAAGTACTTCCGGTCCAGCCACGCCACCGCCGCCAGCGAGGCCAGCAGTGGCCCGAACCAGGCGATCAGGGAGTACCAGGACGGCGGCGCGAAGCCGAGCGCCTGCACGATCCG
Source organism: Vulcaniibacterium thermophilum (assembly GCF_007923255.1). Lineage (GTDB taxonomy): Bacteria > Pseudomonadota > Gammaproteobacteria > Xanthomonadales > Xanthomonadaceae > Lysobacter_F > Lysobacter_F thermophilum. Next base: position 35,175 of record NZ_VOHJ01000007.1, read on the forward strand.
GTTGAGCCCGATCGACAGGAAAGCGACGTGGGTGGCGACGCCGCAGCCCATCATCGCGCTGTAGTGTTCCTTCAACCACCAGCGTGCGGACTGCAACGGACGTGCACGGCGATACAGCATCTCGACGCCGGTGGCGGCGCCGACCAGGCTGAAACCCATCAGCAGGGGCTGCGAGACCCGCCAACCGGCCGCGAACACCGCCACCGACGCGACGAGATTGAGTAAAGCCACCGTCAGATACGCGCGATCGCGAAAAGCCGCCTGGTCGCGCTTGCGGCGCACCGCGCGCCATCCCAGCCACATCACGGTCGCGGTGATCAGCACCAGATAGGCGAGAAACGTCCCGGTCACGTCGTGCCCGCGGGCGAACGCCATCGCGGTGATCGGCAGCGCGCTGATCGTCACGCCGACCATCGCCAGCAGGTAGACCTTGCCGCTGCCCCGATGCAGCGGGCCGCCCTTGCGCGCGAACGCGGCGGACCAGAACGTCAGCAGCGCCGCGGTCCCGAACAGTGCATGCGCCAGCACCAGTGTGCGATATGCGTCCATCGATCCGACTCCATCGCCGGCGACGGCCGGCGCACGATCGCAGTCTCCGTTCGCGCGTCCGCCCGCGGCAGAGGCATGAAGTCACCCGACGGGGGTGAGAAAAGTCACCTCCTGCGCCAGCGGCCGCGTACGGCGGTTGCACGCTCCTATACTCGCCGCATGCACGCCGATGCCGCCCGCGAACACGATGCCGAGCCGGCGCCCGAACGCGCCGTCGACGTTCCGTCGGCGACCGCCTCGATCTGGCACGGCGGACTGCTCTCGCCGCTCAACCTCGCCGCGTACGCCACCTGGCTGCCGGTCGCCCTGGTGATGCTGGCCTCGGCGCGGCGCGACGGCCTCGACCGCGGCGAACTGTTCGGCCTGGGCTGCCTGCTCGGCTTCATGGCGCTGTTCCTGACGCGCATCGCGATGGAACGCGCGCCCGCGCTGCACGATCGCTGGTGCGCATCGCTGCTGCTGGCGCAGGGTGCGCTCGCGCTGCTCGCGACATGGCTGCTGCGCGGCGGCATGGGCGCGATCCTGCTGGTGCTGGTGGCGGTGCAACTGTTCGCCGCCCTGCCCTGGCGCCGCGCGCTGGGATGGCTGGCGGTGTTCAACCTCGGGCTGGTGGCGATCTGGCGCTTCGGCTTCGGTCTGGAGTGGGCGCGCGTTCCGCTCGAGCTGTTGCCGATCCTCGGCTTCCAGGCGTTCGCCGGGCTGACCGCGCATTACGCCACCGCGATCGAACGCACCCGCGACGAGCTGGCGCGGGTCAACGCGCAACTGCTGGCGACGCGGCGCCTGCTCGAGGAAAGCGCGCGCGGCGAGGAGCGGCTGAAGCTCTCGCGCGAACTGCACGACGTCGCCGGCCACAAGCTGACCGCGCTCAAGCTCAATCTGGCGCGCCTGCATCGCAACGGCGATGCGCCGGTGCGCGAGGAGGTGACGATCGCCGCCCAGCTCGCGCACGAGCTGCTGGACGACATCCGCGCCGTGGTCGGCGCGCTGCGCCGCCACGACGGCATCGATCTGCGCGGCGCGCTGCAGACGCTCACCGCGCGCATTCCCGGCCCGCGCTTTTGCATCGACGTTTCCGACGATGCGCGGCCGGGCAGCGTCGCCGCCGCGGAGACGCTGCTGCGTTGCGCGCAGGAAGCGATCACCAACGCGCTGCGCCACGGCCACCCGCGCGAGATCGCGATCGTCTGCCGCCGCGAATCCGGCGGCGTCACGCTGCGCGTGCTCGACGACGGCGCGCAGGCACCGGAGCTGACGTTCGGCAACGGCCTCACCGGCATGCGCGAGCGGCTGCAGCAGCTCGGCGGCACCCTGCACGTGGCCGCGCGCGCGCCGCGCGGCGTGGAACTGGTCGCGCGGCTTCCCGCGGGCGTCTGATGACCGCGCCGGTCCGCATCGCCATCGCCGACGACCAGGCCCTGGTGCGCCGCGGGCTGTCGGCGCTGCTCGCCGATCTGGGATTGCACATCGCCCTGGAGGCCGACGACGGCGCCGCGCTGCTGGCGGGCGTGGCGAAGCGTCCGGTCGATGTGATCCTCAGCGACATCCGCATGCCGGGCATGGACGGCATCGCACTGGTGCGCGCGCTGCGCGAGCGTCGCGACGCCACGCCGGTGATCCTGCTGACCACCTTCGACGACAGCGCGCTGATGCTGGCGGCGGTCGACGCCGGCGCGCAGGGTTTCCTGCTCAAGGACGCCTCGCCCGAGGATCTGCGCGAAGCGATCCTGCGCGTGGCCGCCGGCGAAACCCTGCTGCAGCCCGTCAGCCTCGGGCCGGTGCGCGCCGCGTGGCCCGACCGCGACGCCGGACCGGCCGACCCGCACCTCACCGAACGCGAACGCAGCATCCTGCGTCTGGTCGCCGGCGGCTATTCCAACAAGGAGATCGGCCGCAGCCTGCACCTGTCCGAGGGCACGGTGAAGAACTACATCTCCGACATCCTGCTGAAGCTGGACTGCCGTGACCGCACCCACGCGGTCCTGAAGGCGATCACCCGGCGTCTGCTGTGAGCGGCGACGGGCGCCGCCAGCCGCGCGCGCCGCCCGATTGCTCCTCATGCTGCAGCGCCGCATAATCGACCGATTCCGGCTCACCCGCCAGCCCCGCACACGGAGCCCGCCATGAGCGACATCGTCATCGTCGGTGCCAAGCGCACCGCCATCGGTTCCTTCCTCGGCCAGTTCACCGGCGTGCCGACGCCGACCCTCGGCGCGGCGGCGATCCGCGGCGCGCTGGAGCAGGCGGGCGTCGCGCCCGACCAGGTCGACGAGGTGTTCATGGGCTGCGTGCTGCCGGCCGGCCTCGGCCAGGCGCCCGCCCGCCAGGCCGCGCTCGCTGCCGGCCTGCCCGCCGCCACCGGCTGCACCACGGTCAACAAGGTGTGCGGCTCGGGCATGAAGGCGATCATGCTGGGGCACGACCTGATCAGGGCCGGCTCCGCCAGCGTCGTCGTCGCCGGCGGCATGGAGTCGATGACCAACGCGCCGCACCTGCTCAACGGCTCGCGCACCGGCATCCGCTACGGCGCCGCCGAGTTCCTCGACCACATGGCGTGGGATGGCCTGACCAACCCCTACGACGGCAAGGCGATGGGCGTGTTCGGCGACATGATGTGCGAGAAGTACGGCTTCGACCGCGCCGCGCTCGACGCCTTCTCCGCCGAGAGCGTGCGCCGCGCGCAGGCGGCGGTGTCCGGCGGCGCCTTCCGCGACGAGATCGTCCCGGTGACCGTCAAGGGCCGCAAGGGCGAGGTCGTGGTCGACACCGACGAGGAGCCGGGCAAGATCGATCCCTCCAAGATTCCGACCCTGCGCCCGGCGTTCGGCGGCGTGATCACCGCGGCCGCCTCCTCCAAGATCTCCGACGGCGCCGCGGCGACCGTGCTGATGCGCGCCGAGGACGCCGCCGCGCGCGGGGTGCGGCCGCTCGCGCGGATCGTCGCCCACGCCACCCAGTCGCAGGCCCCGGAGTGGTTCACGACCGCGCCGGTGGGCGCGATCGAGAAGGTGCTGCGCAAGGCCGGCTGGTCGGTCGCCGACGTCGATCTGTTCGAAGTCAACGAAGCGTTCGCGAGCGTGGCGATGGCGCCGATGAAGGATCTCGGCATCGCGCACGAGAAGCTCAACGTGCATGGCGGCGCGTGCGCGCTCGGCCATCCGATCGGCGCCAGCGGCGCGCGCCTGGTGGTGACGCTGCTCAACGCGATGCGCCAGCGCGGCGCGAAGCGCGGCGTGGCGACGCTGTGCATCGGCGGCGGCGAAGCGACCGCGCTCGCGGTGGAACTCATTTGATCGTCCGGAGTTAACGCCGGACTAACGAATTGGTGGCGGCCACCCGCTTGACACGCGTAATTGGCTTGTCATCATGTCATTGGCGCGCATTTTGCGCGTTGCCAAACTAACGACGAGGAAACTAGACCATGTCCATGAACAAGGCGCTGATCGCCCTGGCCCTGGGTTTCGCCCTGGCCGCGTGCTCGAACCAGAAGCAGGCTGAAGACGCCGCTGCCGACGCCAACGCCGCGGCCACCGAGGCCCAGGCTGCCGCCGACCAGGCCGCCGCTTCGACCGACGCCGCCGCCGCTGACGCCGCCCAGGCTTCGGCCGACGCCGCCGCCCAGGCTGCCGACGCCGCCGCGACCCAGGCCGACGCCGCTGCCGCTGCTCCGACCGCCGGCGCTGCCGACGCCGCCGCCGACGCTGCCCAGCAGTCCGCCGACGCCGCCGAGCAGGCGAAGGACGCGGCCGAAGAGACCGCCGAAGAGAAGAAGTAATCTCCTCTTCACGCGGTACACGCGAAAAGGAAGGCCGCCGGTAACCCCGGCGGCTTTTCCGTTTGCGGGGCCGGTGCGACGACGCGCTCGCCTCCACCGTTGTGGTAATAAGCCCACCGTGTGACCCACACATCGGAGACCAACCCCATGAACACCAAGCTCTTCGTGCTCGTCGCCGCTGCCGCGCTCGCGCTGTCGGCCTGCAAGAACGAGACCCCGACCGCCCAGAGCGAGGCCAACGAGGCCGAAGCCTCCGCGCAGCAGGCGGCCGACGCCGCCGCCCAGGCCGCCGATGCCGCGGGCAACGCCGCCGCCGAGGGCGCCGAGGCCGCGGCCGCCGCCACGGGCGAGGCGGTGGGCGAGGCCGCGCAGAACGTCGACGAGGCCACCGACCAGGCCCAGGCCGCCGCCGCCGAAGCGGCTGCGGGCGCCGCCAACGCCACCGCCGAAGCCGCGCAGAACGTCGCCAACAAGGCGGAGAACGCCGCCGAGAAGGCCGAAGCGAAGGCCGAAGAAGAGAAGAAGGACTGACGTCCCCGCAGCACGCACGAAGGCCCGCGCAAGCGGGCCTTCTTTTTTCGCCCTCTGGTCCGCGATATTGGCCGCGCGCGCACTCTGTGGTCTTATGCGCGGCCCGACCCGACACGCATCGACCATGCCGATCCTCGCCTCGCAGATCGATCCGCGTTCCCAGGATTTCCGGGACAACGCCGCCTACCACCGCGCGCTCGTCGAGGAGCTCGAGGCGCGGCTCGCGCGCGCCGCGCAGGGCGGCGGCGAGAAGGCGCGCGCCAAGCACACCGAGCGCGGCAAGCTGCTGGTGCGCGACCGCATCACCGCCCTCCTCGATCCCGGTTCGCCCTTCCTCGAGATCGCGCCGCTCGCGGCCGAGGGCATGTACGACGACCAGGCGCCCGCGGCCGGCATCGTCTGCGGCATCGGCCGGGTGATTGGGCAGGAAGTGGTGGTGGTCGCCAACGACGCCACCGTCAAGGGCGGCACCTACTTCCCGATGACGGTGAAGAAGCACCTGCGCGCGCAGGAGATCGCGCGCGAGAACCGCCTGCCCTGCGTCTACCTGGTCGATTCCGGCGGCGCGTTCCTGCCGCTGCAGGACGAAGTGTTTCCGGACAAGGAGCACTTCGGCCGCATCTTCTACAACCAGGCGCGGCTGAGCGCGGAGAACATCCCGCAGATCGCGGTGGTGATGGGCTCCTGCACCGCGGGAGGCGCGTACGTGCCGGCGATGTGCGACGAGAGCGTGATCGTCAAGGAACAGGGCACGATCTTCCTCGGCGGCCCGCCGCTGGTGAAGGCGGCGACCGGCGAGGTGGTGGACGCCGAGGCGCTCGGCGGCGCCGACGTGCACACCAGCGTGTCCGGCGTGGCCGACCACTTCGCCGAGGACGATCGGCATGCGCTCGCGATCGCGCGCGAGATCGTCGGCCATCTCAACCGGCGCAAGCAGCCGCCGGTGGCGATCCGCGAGGCGCGCGAACCGCTCTACCCGGCCGAGGAGCTGTACGGCATCGTGCCGAAGGACATGCGCCGGCCGTTCGACATCCGCGAGGTGATCGCGCGCATCGTCGACGGCAGCGAGTTGCAGGAATTCAAGGCGCGCTACGGCAAGACGCTGGTCACCGGCTTCGCGCACATCCACGGCTACCCGGTCGGCATCGTCGCCAACAACGGCATCCTGTTCTCCGAGAGCGCGCTCAAGGGCGCGCACTTCATCGAGCTGTGCAACCAGCGCGGCATCCCGTTGGTGTTCCTGCAGAACATCACCGGCTTCATGGTGGGCCGCAAGTACGAGAACGCCGGCATCGCCAAGGACGGGGCCAAGATGGTGACCGCGGTGGCGTGCTCGCACGTGCCGAAGTTCACCGTGGTGATCGGCGGCAGCTTCGGCGCCGGCAACTACGCGATGTGCGGCCGCGCGTACGGCGCGCGCTTCCTGTGGATGTGGCCGAACGCGCGCATCTCGGTGATGGGCGGCGAGCAGGCGGCGAGCGTGCTCGCCACCGTCAAGCGCGATGCGCTGGAAGCCGCCGGCAAGACCTGGAGCGCGGAGGAGGAAGAGGCGTTCAAGGCGCCGATCCGCGAGCAGTACGAGACGCAGGGCAATCCGTACTATGCCACCGCGCGGCTGTGGGACGACGGCATCATCGACCCGGCCGACACGCGCCGGGTGCTGGGCCTTGCCCTGTCGGCCGCGCTCAACGCGCCGATCGAAGGGCCGTCGCGCTTCGGGGTGTTCCGCATGTGACCTGGCGGTGGCGGCCGGCGCGGGGCCGGGCCGCACCGCAGCGGGGGCGCCACAGGCGACGACCGCGCGTCCACCCGGCCGTGCGGTCGAGTACCGGCGCGCCAAACGTGATCGCCCGATGAACGTCGGGCCCGCGGCGCGGAGGAACGGCGACCGCCGTCCCAACCGCGCATGGCCGCGCTGCTAGCCTCGACGGACGCTCCCTCACGAGACCGTCATGGCCATCTTCAATCCCCCGTCGAACCCGAAGAAGGACGCCGCCCCCGCCCCGCCCGCCAGCGCGCTGCCCAGGGAACCGGACCCGCGCACCGAGATCGGGTTCGGCCCGCCCGTCGCCGCGCCGCCGGGACCTTCGGCCGCGCCCGCCGCGACCGCGCGCGCCGCCGAGCCGGCCGCCAAGGAATCGCTGATCGCCGCGGACCTGACCATCGAGGGCCGGATCCAGGGCGCCGGGCATGTGCGCATCGCCGGACGGTTCAAGGGCGACATCACGGTCGACGGCGACCTGACCATCGAGGTGGGCGCCAAGGTCGACGGCGGCGTGCGCGCGCGCCGCGTCACCGTGGCGGGCGAGCTGGAAGGCAACGTCGAAAGCGCGCAGCGCGTCGAGCTGCTGGAGACCGGCGTGATCGCCGGCGACGTCAAGGCCGGCACGGTGGTGGTCGCCTCCGGCGCGCGCATGCGCGGTCACGTCGAGTTCGGCTGGGAAGACGGCGCGCCCGCAAGGCCGGAGCACGGCAGCCGCGAATGAACGCCGGACGCACCGCCGCGCCCGGCGCCACGCGCGTGTGTCCGCATTGCCGGGCGACGATCCTGGAGAGCGCGGCGGTGTGTCCGGCCTGCCGGCATCACCTGCGCTTCGAGGATGCCGCCGCCCGCACCGCCGCCCGGCGCACGACGCCGCTTCAGGTGGAAGGCACGCTGTGCGGCCCGTCCGGCGAGCGGGCGTGGGAGTACACCGTGGTGGTGGCGATCCGCGACGAGCGCGGCGAGGAGATCGCGCGCCACGTGGTGGGCGTGGGCGCGCTGGCGGAGGGCGAATCGCGCACCTTCTCGCTGGGCGTGGAGGCGGTCGAAGTGGCGGCGCCGGCGCGGGTGCGACGCCGGCGGTGAGCGCGGCGGGCCTCGCCCGGCCGCGCGGCACGCGCTCCGGGGCCCGCTCAGCCCCCGAACGCCGCGCGCATCGCCGCCTCGTCGGGACGTTCGATCACCCCGCGCTCGGTGACGATGGCGTCGATCAGCGTGTGCGGCGTCACGTCGAACACCGGATTCCAGGCGCCGACCCGCTCGGCCGCCGTACGCACGCCGCCCAGCGAGAACAGCTCGGCGGCATCGCGCTCCTCGATGTGGATGGCGTCGCCGTCGGGGGTGTGCATGTCGACCGTTGACGAAGGCGCCACCACCATGAAACGCACGCCGTGGTGACGCGCGGCGATCGCGAGCTGGTAGGTGCCGATCTTGTTGGCGGTATCGCCGTTGGCGCAGATGCGGTCGGCGCCGACGATCACCCACCGCACCGCGCCGGTCTTCATCAGGTGGGACGCGGCGGCGTCGGCGATCAGCACCGGCGCGATGCCGTCCTGCTGCAGCTCCCAGACCGTCAGCCGCGCGCCCTGCAGCCACGGCCGCGTCTCGCCCGCGTACACGCGCTCGATGCGGCCCTGCGCCACGCCGGCGCGGATCACGCCGAGCGCGGTGCCGAAGCCGGCGGTGGCCAGCGAGCCGGTGTTGCAGTGGGTGAGCACGCCGCTGCCGGGTTCGATCAGCGCCGCGCCGAGCGCGCCCATGCGGCGGTTGGCGGCGAGATCCTCCTCGGCGATCGCCTGCGCCTCGCGCTCGAGCACGCCGCGCCAGTCGGCGCCCGCGCCCTGCAGCGCGCGCCGCATGCGGGCGAGCGCCCACGCCAGATTCACCGCGGTGGGCCGCGCCGCGTTGAGGCGCTGCATCGCCGGTTCCAGCGCGACCGCCGCCTGCGCGCCGTCGGCGGCCTCCACGCGGCGCGCGGCCAGCACCACGCCCCAGGCCGCGGCGATGCCGATCGCCGGCGCGCCGCGCACCACCAACTGACGGATCGCCTCGGCGACGCCGTCGCTGTCCTCGTAGCGCAGATGCTTCACCTCGAACGGCAGCGTGCGCTGGTCCAGCAGTTCGAGGGCCTCGCCCGTCCAGCGGATCGGGCGGATGCGGTCGTAGCGGTCGAAATCGAAAGCGTCCATCGCGCCATTGTAGGCGCGTGCCTCCGTGCGCCCCGCGACGATGGACGCGGGCCGGCCGTCAGCGGTCTTCCTCGACCCAGGGGCCGCTCTCCTCCTCCGGCGCGCCCCACGGGCGGGGGTGGTCGTCGCGCCAGCCCCATCCGCCGCGCCGGCCGACCTCGAACTCGCCGCGGCAACCGTGATCGACCCAGATCCCGCCGCGCTGCACGCCCCACGAGCGGCCTTCGATGCACGGGCTGCGCGAGAACTGCCGCACCAGCCGCACGCCGCCGCGGATATCGACCGGACAGAAGCGCGAGCGGTTGTCGCCCGACTCGCAGCGCACCAGGCGCGCCGGTTCCTGCCAGCCGCGCCGCACGCGGAACTCGGCGCGGCAGCCGCCGGCGACCCAGACGCCGCGGCGGTCCTGGCCCCAGGTCTGGCCCTCGATGCACGGCGATGCGGAAAGCTGGCGCAGCAGGCGCACGCCGCCGCGGGCGCTGACCGGGCAATGCGTCCAGCGGTTGTTGCGCGACTCGCAACGCACCACGTCGCCGCCGCCCCAGCCCGGGGATCCGCCATAGCCGATCACGAACTCGGCGCGGCAGCCGTCGTCCACCCACACGCCGTCCCGGCGCACGCCCCAGGAGCGGCCTTCCACGCACGGCGTGTCCGACAGTTGGCGCGCCAGCCGCACGCCGCCGCGGGTGTCGGCGGGGCAGAAGCGCGAACGGTTGTCGTCGGACTCGCAGCGCACGACGTTCTCGCCGTAGTGCTGACCGGCGTACTGCGCGCGCGCGGCCGGCGCGCAGGCGGCCGCCGCGAACGTGGCGATCATCAGGACCCAAGCGGCACGCATCGTCGTCGCTCCCAGGTTGGACACCGCCGAATCTAGCCCGTGCAAATGAACCCCGTCCGAAAACTTCACGGGCGGGTAACGCGCGTGCAGTCGCCGTTCACCCGGCTCAGGCGCGGTCGAACGCGAAGGCAAGCACGTCGGCGATGCGGTCGGTGTCCAGCATCGCCATCAGCAGGCGGTCGACGCCGAGCGCGACCCCCGCACAGGCCGGCATGCCCGCTTCCAGCGCGGCCAGCAGACGCTCGTCCTGCGGCGGCGCAACATGACCGCGCGCCAGACGCGTGGCGCGGTCGCGCTCGAAGCGCGCGCGTTGCTCGGCCGCATCGAGCAGCTCGTGATAACCGTTGGCGAGTTCCAGCGGACCGAGGTAGAGCTCGAAACGCTCGGCGACCGGCGGATCGCCGTGGCGGATACGCGCCAGCGCGCATTGCGAAGCGGGGTAGTCGATCACCGCCAGCAGTTGCTCGCGCGGGAACGCCGGCTGGATGCGATGGGTCATCAGCAGGTCGAGCCAGTCGTCGCGGGCCAGTCCGTCGGGATCGATGCGGACGTCGCCGAGCGCCGCGCGCAGTTCGGCTTCGCTGGCGGTGAAGGGGTCGAGGCCGAGTGCGTCGCGGTAGAGATCGCGGAACGTGGTCTCGCGCAGGCGAGCCTCGCGCCCGACCAGCGCCAGCGCGGCCTGCACCAGTTCGGCGGTCTCGCGCGCCAGCCGGCGGTGGTCCCAGCCGACGCGGTACCACTCCAGCATGGTGAACTCGGGGTTGTGCCGGCCGCCGGCCTCGCCGTCGCGGAACACGCGGCCCAGCTCGTAGCAGTCGCCGATGCCGGCGGCGAGCAGACGCTTGAGCGCGAACTCCGGCGAGGTGCGCAGCCAGCGCGTGCGCGGCGCGCCGTCGGTGCGACCGGAGAACTCCAGCGAGAACGAGGCGATGTTGGGGTCGGTGTTGCCGGCCATCGACAGGACCGGCGTCTCCACTTCCAGCACGCCGCGTCGGGCGAAGAAGTCGCGGATCGACGCGTTGAGGCGGGCGCGCAGGCGGAGCGCTTCGACGGGCGCCGAGGGGCGCCAGTCGGCGGGCGGTGCGTCGCCGGCGCTTGTCCCCCTCACCCCGGCCCTCTCCCCCGCAAGCGGGGGAGAGGGGGACGAAGCGGCGAGGCGAGAAGACGAAACGTCGCTGGCGCTTGCCCCCCTCACCCCAGAGGAGCCTTCAAAGCACTCGCGTTCCATGCGACGCCCGCCGTATCCCCCTCTCCCCCGCTTGCGGGGGAGAGGGCCGGGGTGAGGGGGGCGCGCCTGCAAGGCGCGCCAGATCGCATCGACCACCGCCTCCGGGTGCTGCAACACCTCGTGATCCCAGAAGCGCAGCACCCGCCATCCAGCCGCTTCAAGCCGCGCGGTACGTCGGCGATCGGCCGCCGCATGGCCAGCCTCCGCATGCTGTCCACCGTCGAGCTCCACTGCGAGCGCCCTTTCGACGCAAGCGAAATCGAGGATGAAGCCCAACGCGCGGTGCTGCCGCCGGAACTTCGCGCCAAGCTGATGGTTGCGCAGATGCCGCCACAGCAGTGCCTCGGCGTCGGTCTGTTCCTTGCGCAATCGTCTGGCGTGATCCATCTCCCTCGCCTCGGCCGGATTCAAGCGCCCGGCTCCGCCAGAAACGCCAGCAGGCGCGCCTCGTCCCAGATCTCGATGCCGAGCTCCTGCGCCTTGGCGAGCTTGCTGCCGGCCGCTTCGCCGGCGACCACGATCGAGGTCTTCTTCGACACGCTGCCCGACACCTTGGCGCCGAGCGCTTCGAGCCGGGCGGTGGCGTCGTCGCGGCTCATCGACGACAGCCCGCCGGTGAGCACCACCGTCTTGCCGGCCAGCGGGCCGTCGCTGGCGCGCTGCGGCGGGCCTTCGGGCCAGTGCACGCCGTTGGCGCGCAGCGCGGCGATCACCTCGCGGTTGTGCGGTTCGGCGAAGAAATGCGCGATGCGCGAGGCGACCACCGGACCGATGTCGGGCACCGTGAGCAAGGCCGCCTCGCCGGCGGCCATGATCGGATCGAGCGCGCCGAAGTAGCGCGCGAGCGTCTTCGCCGTGGTTTCGCCGACGTCGCGAATGCCGAGCGCGTACAGCAGGCGCTCCAGTGTGGTGCGGCGGCTGCGGTCGATCGCGGCCAGCAGGTTCTCCGCCCATCGGGTGGCGATCTTGCCCGCCTTGACCGTCTCCGGCACCGTGCCGTCGCGCTCGTCGGCGCGGCGCTTCATCTGCAGGAAATCGTCGAGCGTGAGCGTGTAGAGATCGGCCACGGTCCTCACGTAGCCGAAATCCACCAGCGCCTCGACGAAGCGCTCGCCCAGGCCTTCGATGTCCATCGCGCGGCGCGAGGCGAAATGCAGAAGCGCCTGCTTGCGCTGCGCCGGGCAGTACAGGCCGCCGGTACAGCGCGCGACCACCTCGCCCTCCTCGCGCTCGACGGCGGAGCCGCACACGGGGCACGCCGTCGGCAACGCATACGGGGGGTGCAACGGCTGTCCGTGCGTATCGAGTGGGCGCCGTTCCTCGATCACGCGCACGACCTCGGGGATGACATCGCCCGCACGCCGCACGATCACGCTGTCGCCGACGCGGACGTCCAGCCGCGCCACCTGATCGGCGTTGTGCAGGGTCGCGCTGGTGACGGTGACGCCGGCGACCTGCACTGGCTTCAGCCGCGCCACCGGCGTCAGCGCGCCGGTGCGGCCGACCTGCACGTCGATCGCCTCGATCACCGTCGCCTCTTCCTGCGCCGGAAACTTGTGCGCCAGCGCCCAGCGCGGCGCGCGCGAGACGAAGCCCATCGCACGCTGCTGGTCGTAGCGGTCGAGCTTGTAGACCACGCCGTCGATGTCGTACGGCAGGGCGTTGCGGCGCGCGCCGATCTCGGCGAAATACGCCAGCAGGCCATCGAGGCCGCGCGCGGTGCGCGTCTCCGGGCAAACGGGAAAGTGCAGCGTGCGCAGCCAGGCCAGCGTCTGCGAATGCGTCGGCGGCAGCGCGGCCCCTTCCACCTCGCCGAGCGAATAGGCGAAGAACGACAGCGGACGTTGCGCGGTTACGCGCGGATCGAGCTGACGCAGCGAACCGGCCGCGCCGTTGCGCGGGTTGGCGAGCGTCTTCTCGCCATGCTCGCGCGCCCAGGCGTTGTAGCGCTCGAACGCCGCGCGCGGCATGAACACCTCGCCGCGCACCTCCAGCACCGGCGGCGCGTCTTCGGGCAGGGTCAGCGGAATGGCGCGGATGGTGCGCAGGTTGGCGGTGACGTCCTCGCCGGTGCTGCCGTCGCCGCGCGTGGCGCCGCGCACGAAGCGGCCGTGCTCGTAGCGCAGGCTGATCGCGAGACCATCGAGCTTCGGTTCGACCGAGAACACCGGCTCGGCATCGCCGGTTTCCTTCGCGATGCGCGCGACGAAGTCGGCCACCTCCTCGTCGCTGAAGGCGTTGGCGAGCGACAGCATCGGCACCGCGTGGCGCACCGGCGCGAACCGTTCCGAGGGCGCATTGCCCACCCGCGCGGTGGGCGAGTTGGGATCGGCCAGCTCCGGATGCCGCTCCTCCAGCGCCTGCAGCTCGCGCAGCAGGCGGTCGTACTCGCTGTCCGGGATCGACGGGTCGTCGAGGACGTAGTAGCGGTAGTTCGCCTCGTCGACGAGGCGGCGCAGTTCGGCGATGCGGGCGGCGGGATCGGCGCTCATCGGGAAACTTTAACGCGGGCCGCGCACCCTCGGGTCGGCCCCAGGTGGCCGCGGCGCGTGCGGCGGGCGAGCCTGAGCGCGGAAGCGACGGAGTCGAGGCCATGACGCAACTGGCGCGGATCGGCGGCAGCACGCCGCAGTTCCACCGGTGGGACGATCTTCTGCGCGACGCCGCGGGCGATGCCGGCGCGCTGCTGGCCGCGTTGCAGCAGGCGCCGGCCGCGGACCGCGCGGGGCTGGCGGCACGCACGCTCGATGCCCTTAGCGATGCGCAGTTGTCCGCGCTCGCGGCGCAACCGCGCGGCGCCGAGACCCTGCGCGCCCTGCGCGACGCGGCGGCGGACGCGCCCGCCGGCGCGCCGGGCGCGGATGCGCGCGTGGCACGTGCGGACGGCGCGCTGCGGCAGGCCGACGAGGCCCGGTTGGCGAAGGAGAAACAGGAGCTGCTGCTCGATCTGGGCCAGATCGCGCTCGACATCGTCGGCATCTTCGAACCTACGCCGTTCGCCGATCTGACCAACGCCGGCATCTCGATCTGGCGCGGCAACTGGCTCGATGCCGGGCTGTCGGCCGTGGGCGTGATCCCCTACCTCGGCGATGCGGCCAAGCTGGGCAAGCTCGGCAAGTTCGGCAAGGTGATCGAACGGGCGGTCGAACTGGCGAAACTCGACCCCGGCTTCGCCGACCAGCTTCGGCCCGCGCTGAGGAAGATCAAGGACGCCATCGACGCCGCGCCGGTCGATTCCCTGCCCGGCCCGGCGCGCGATGCCGTGCGGTCGATGAAGGGCAAGCTGGACGAGTTCTTCTCCGGCGCGGCCAAGACCCCCACGACCGGTCCGCGAATGGCGGATGGCACGCCGCTTCCGGCCAACGTGAAGTTGGATCTGCGTGGAACGAGCGTGATCGATCCCGCTGCCGCTAGCCGCTTGACGGACGCCTCACGTTTGCCGCAGGTGAGCAATGGTAAGGTCGAGGTGACCCACGGACCCGAAGCAGGGACCACGAAGACCGTGATTCTTTCGAAGGAGGCGGGGCAGACGGTGACCAAGGACGGTTACACCATCACCAAGGACGCGAACGGCTTCCCGATCTTCAACAGCAGGTTCGACACCTTCGTTCCCGATCATCTGCTGGGCACGGGCAAGGAGGCCGATCATTTCCGCTACGCCAACGAGCGTCTAGGCACTCTACTGCGTCAGAACCCCGAGCTCGCCAAAGACATGGGGCTCGACGCGGCGCAAGTGAAGCATCTGACCAAGCAGCCGCCCTCCTCGGCGCCGCCACCGGGTTTGACGTGGCACCATCACCAGGACGTCGGCCGCATGCAGCTGGTCGTGCGTGCCGAGCACCAGGCCCATGTGCCGCACACCGGTGGCATGTCGATCTGGGGCGGTGGCTACAAGTAGACTCAGGCGCCCGATTCCTTTCGACCCTGGGCCATGACCATCGACTGGGAAGAGTATCTCGACGTTCCGCCGGCGAGCGATGCCGACATCGCTCGCGTGGAGCACACGTTGGGCGTCACGCTGCCGGATGATTTCCGCGATGCCTTGCGCCGGCATCAGGGCCGCCTGCCGACACGGAACGTCCTGCATGCCGACGCAATGAATCCCGTGACGTTCGGACCGCTGCTGCACGTCAGCAGCACGGCAGATGGCTATGCGGCCGACTACGAGATGACGCGGGTGGCGGCCGTGTGGCGGCGGTTGTATCCGAAGGTCGTGCCGATCGCCGACAACGGTGGCGGCAGTTGCTTCGCCTACGACTACGCCGCTGGAGAAAGGCAGCCGCCGATCGTTTTTCTCAACCACGAAGCCGAGCCCACCGACCCGGCAGGAAAAATCCGCGTGGCGGATTCGTTTGCCGAGCTTCTTGCGAAGCTTCGCGAACAGTGACCCACCGGTCCCCGGAAGCGACGGAGCATGTCCGAGCAGAGGATTTCACCCGAGTTGAAGCCGAGCGATGTGCGGTTGGAGAGAATCGGCGCGATCCTCGGAACGCTCCTGCCTGCAGAGGCGGACTGGATCACGGCCGAAGCGACCGTCGGCGACGACTGGTCGGAAGTCCGCTTTACCTACGGCGGCGCCGATGGAACGCCGCGGTATTTCTCGATGGCCGAGCATCCGGCGACCGCGGCCGGCGATATCGGCGATGTCCTCATCGACATGCGCGAGCGGTTGCGGCAGGACGGCGGTGAGGTGTGGAACGGTTGCCGCTTCACCTTGCAGCGCGATGGGCGCTTCTCGCTCGACTTCGCCTTCGACCAGGCGACTTCGTAGCGGGCGCATGCAGGAGGCCCGCGTGAAGTCGTCCGATCTCATCCTCGCCTCGATCGCGGAGCGCCTGGCGACCGATCCGAAGGTCAACGCCGCGCCGTGGGATCAGTACGCACTCGTCGCCTGGTACGGCGACGGCGTGAGCAAGCTCAACGGGTTCCGCTACCGCGGCGATGCGCCAGGCGAGCCTGCCACTCCGGCCTCGTTCGAGATCGAGGACCTGCTGGACGATCTGCGTGCGGCAACGCAGGTGGAAGGCAAGGGGCCGTGGCGCGCGTGCGTGGTTCGGCTGGATCGCGCCGATGGGAAGGTGACGGTGGATTTCGAGTACGAGCGGCCCGAGGTGTGGGAGGTCACGCCGGCGACGGTGCGCCGGGTCGCGGAGCGCGCGAGATCCGCGGACGCCCTCACCCCAACCCCTCGTCCGCAGCACGGGAGAGGGGCCACGTTGCCGTAGGTTGGGCTGAGCGCAGCGAAGCCCAACATCGCGCGGCCTCGTACATCAAACATCGCTTCAGGTGCAGACGAGCCATGCGCGCCTGCGGCGCGCGCCCTCACCCCGACCCCTCTCCGGCCCGCCGCAGCGCGGCGGGCGTTCGTCGGCGCGCGAGCCTGCGGCTTGCAAGCGCGCCTCCCCACCCCGCACGCGGGAGAGGGGCTCAAACGCGGTGAGCGCTCGGTCGCGGCTGAAGCCGTTCCTGCAACGGGGTTACCAGCGGGTGGGTCTGGTGAGCGGCGGGGCTTCGCGCTGGCGGTCGTAGGCGCGCATCTCGTCGCGGATGTGGGCGATGCGCTGGCGGCCGAGGGCGTTGCGCTGGTCGTCGAGCACCACGCCGTCGAGCAGCTCGGCCATGCGCTGGGCGGTCGGCAGCATCGTTTCCCAGGCGTCGAGTGCGGAGATCGGCGCCGGCAGCGTGAGAAAGAACGCCAGCGCGGGCGTCTCCAGCGCCTGGATGTTGGCCATGTCGAAGCTGCCCGGCTTCATGATGTTGGCGACGCTGAAGATCGGGCCGCGCTCGGGGTGGTTCTCGATCAGGCGGTGGAACACGCCCATATGGCCGTACACCAGACCGGCCTTCTCGGCGGCGACCACGATGTCGGGGCCATGCAGCTTGCGGCCGGCGCGCGCGGCGAGGTAGACGGTGACGATCTTGTCGAACTCCTCGCTGACGCGGCGGCCGAGTTCGCTGTGCGGCGGCGCCGGGCGCTCGCGCGGCGCGAGGTCGAGTTCGGGCTGGGCGATGGCGGGTTCGGCGCCGATCTCGCGTTCGAGCTGCTCGGCGAGCGTCGGCTCGTCGGCCGCCTCCGCGCGCGTCTCGCGCGGCATGCGGCGGCCCTGCCCCGGCTTGCGCGGGCGACCGAAGAAGTAGATCGCGCCGATCAGCAGCAGGCCGGCGACGAGGATGCCCAGCCGCAGCAGCATCATGTCAGACATCGGATCCTCCTCGGCCCTCAGGCGGCGCCGGCCAGGCGCGTGGCCTCGGCCAGATCGACCGACACCAGGCGGCTCACGCCGGGCTCGCGCATGGTCACGCCCATGAGCTGGCGCGCCGCCTCCATGGTGGCCTTGTTGTGGGTCACGAACAGGAACTGTACCTGTTCACTCATCTCGGACACCATCGCGCAGAAGCGGCCGACGTTGGCCTCGTCGAGCGGCGCGTCGACCTCGTCGAGCAGACAGAACGGCGCCGGATTCAGGCGGAAGATCGCGAACACCAGCGCCACCGCGGTCATCGCCTTCTCGCCGCCGGACAGCAGCGAGATGTTGGACACCCGCTTGCCCGGCGGGCGCGCCATGATCGCAACGCCGGTGTCGAGCAGGTCCTCGCCGGTCAGCTCCAGATAGGCGTGGCCGCCGCCGAACAGGCGCGGATACAGCTCCTGGATGCCGGCGTTGACGCGGTCGAAGGTGTCCTTGAAGCGGCCGCGCGTCTCGCGGTCGATCTTGCGGATCGCATCCTCGAGCGTCTCCAGCGCGGTGGTGAGGTCGGCGTGCTGGGCGTCCAGGTACTCCTTGCGCTGCGCGGCCTCGGCGTGTTCCTGGATCGCCGCGAGGTTGACCGGCTCGAGCCGGCGCAGGCGCGCATCGAGGTCGGCGACCGCCTTTTCCCAGGTCGCCGCGTCGGCGTCGTCGGACAGGCCGTTGAGCACGTCATCGAGCACGAAGCCGCCTTCCTGGATCGCCTGCGTCAGGCCTTCGGCCTTCAGCATCAGCGCCTGCAGTTCCAGCCGGCGCTGACCGATCGCCTCGCGCTGCTGGATCGCCTGCTCGTCGCGCTGCTGGCGGATCTGCTCGAAGCGGCGCAGCTCGTGGTCGATGCCGTCGAGCGCGCTGCGCGCGGACGCGAGGTGCTGCTCGGCCAGCACGCGCTGCTCCAGCGCGACCTGCCGCTGCTGCTCCAGCTCGCGCACCGGCGCGTCGCCCTCGGCGAGCTGGCGGCCGAGTTCCTCCAGCCGCAGGTCGAGCTGGCCGCGCTGGCCGCCCATGCGTTCCAGCGCCTGCGACAGCGCGGCGATCTGGGTGCGCTGCGATTCCAGCGTGAGCGCGAGCGCATGCGCGGCGTCGCGCACCTCGCGCGCGGCGGTGCGGGCATGGTCGCGGGCTTCGCCGAGCGTGCGGCGCTCGGCTTCGAGCCGCTGGCGGGTCTCTTCCAGCTCGGCCATGCGCGTGACCGCGTCCTCCTGCCGCGCGCGGGCCTCGCGCGCCTGCTCGCGGGCGGTCTCCAGCGTGGCCGCGAGCTGCGCGAGTTCGGCATCGATCTTCTCGATGCGTCCGCGCGCGGAATCGATGCGGCCCTGCTGGCTCTGGATCTGCCCGGCCAGTTCCGACACCCCGCGGTGCGCCAGGTACAGGCTGCGCTGGGCGTCCTCGCGCTGCTGCTCGCTGGCGAGCAGGCGGTCGCGCAGTTCGGTCAGGCGCGCTTCGAGCTCGCGCTCGCGCGCCTGCAGCGATTCGATCTCGGCGCGCAGGGCGTGGATCTCTTTTTCGCGCAGCAGCGCGCCGGAGGTCGGCGCGGTGGCGCGCGACACCCGCAGCCAGCCGCTGCCGAGGCGCTCGCCGGAGCGGGTGATGACCGACTCGTGCGGCCCGAGCGACGGCAGCAGCGCGCGCGCGGCGGCGAGGTCGTCGGCCACGTGCAGCGGCGCCAGCAGCGCGCGGATCGCGGCCGGGCCCTGCACTTTCGATGCGAGCGACGTGGCGGAATACGTCGCGGCGTCGCGCTGCGGCGACACCAGCGCCAGACGGCCATCGGCCAGTTCGGCCAGCGCATCGACCAGCGTCTCCGGCGCATCGACCAGCACCGCCTCGATCAGTTGGCCGAGTGCGGCCTCCACCGCCCCTTCCCAGCCGGCCTCGACGTCGAGCGCCTCGCCGACGCGGGTGGCGTTATCGAGCCCGCGCGCCTGCAGCCAGGCCAGCGCGGCGCCCTGCTCCTGGCCGAGTGCGGCATGCTGCAGCGTCTCCAGCGAGGACAGCCGGCCGCGCGCGGCCTGCGCCTGCTTGCGCACGTCGGCCAGCTCCTGCTGGGTCGCGCGCTGCTGCTCCTGCACCTCGGCGACCGCGCGCTTGCGGGCTTCCAGGTCCTCGGTCAGCACCTCGAGCGCGGCCTTGCGCTCCTCGTGCTGAAGCTGCAGTTCGGCGAACGCTTCGCTGAGCGCGGTGAGGTCGAGCCCGGCCCGCTCGGCGGTGAGCGCCTCGCGGCGGCGTTCGGCGTCCAGCGCCTGGCGGTCGAGGTGCTCGATGCGGGTGCGCTCGACGTCGGCCGCACGCGCGGCCTCGGCCTGCGCGCGGCTGTGCGCCTCCCACCGCTGCTGCCAGTCGGCCAGCTTCGCCTCGGCCTCGCGCAGCGCCTCCTGGCGCGCCTCGTCCTCCTCGCGCAGCTGCTCCAGGCGCGGTTCGTCGCGCTCGACCGCCTCGCGCAGCACCTGCAGCTTGGTCGCGTCGCTGCCGATGTGCTGGCCGAGTTCGGCCAGCGCCTGTTCGGCCTCCTCGCGCGCGCGCTGCAGGCGCGCGGTCATCTCGCGCTGGTGCTGGATCTGCTGTTCGATACGCGCCAGCGTGGCGCTGACCTCGTAGCTGGCGGCCTGCGCCTTGCTCAGCGCCTCGGCGGCCTCGTCGCGGCGGGCGCGGCCGGTTTCCAGTTCGCGCTCGGCCTCGCGCTGCTCGGCGATCAGCTGCTGCAGGCGGGTCTCCTGCTGCGAGAGCTTCTCGCGCTGGGCCTGCAACTTCGCATCGAGCGCGCGGTATTCCAGCGCCTTCCACTCCGCATCCTTGACCTTGCGCTCGGCCTGCAGCGCCTGGTACTGCTCGGCCTGGCGCGCCTGGCGGCGCAGGTGTTCGAGCTGCTTGCCGACTTCCTCGCGCAGGTCGTTGAGGCGGTCGAGGTTCTCGCGGGTGTGGCGGATGCGGGTCTCGGTCTCCTTGCGGCGCTCCTTGTACTTGGAGATGCCGGCCGCTTCTTCGAGGTAGACGCGCAGTTCCTCGGGCTTGGCCTCGATGATCTGGCTGATCATCCCCTGCTCGATGATCGAGTAGCTGCGCGGACCGAGGCCGGTGCCGAGGAACAGGTCGGTGATGTCGCGCCGGCGGCAGCGCGTGCCGTTGAGGTAGTAGTTGCTCTGGCCATCGCGGCCGACCGTGCGCTTGACCGAGATCTCGTTGAACGCGGCGTACTCGCCGGTGATCGTGCGGTCGGAGTTGTCGAAGATCAGCTCGACGGTGGCCTGCGACACCGGCTTGCGGGTGGTGCTGCCCGCGAAGATCACGTCGGTCAGCGAATCGCCGCGCAGGCGGCTGGCCGAGCTTTCGCCCATCACCCAGCGCACCGCGTCGATGATGTTCGACTTGCCGCAGCCGTTGGGCCCGACGATGCCGGTCATGTTGGTCGGCAGGTGCAGCGTGGTCGGATCGACGAACGATTTGAACCCGGACAGCTTGATGGTGGACAGACGCATGCGGCGGACGGCCCCTCGCCGGCGCGGGTCGCGCCGTCGGTGAGAAACGGGATCAACTTGATCGCCCAACCCCCTGATCGGACTGGGCACGACGGCCGCGGCTGCACCGCGGTTTCACGCGAGTATACCGGCGGGCCCGACCCTGCGCGGACGCGGTTCAGACGCCCAGGCGGGCACCGCTCGCGGCGTCGAACAGATGCACACAGGCGCCGTCGAACGTCAGCCCGATGCGCGCGCCGGGCTCGGGCATGGGGCCGGGCGGCGTGCGCGCGACCAGCGCATCGCGGCCGCATCGCAGGTTCAGGAACATCTCGTTGCCGACCGGCTCCACCAGCTCCAGCTCGGCCTGCAGCGGCGCGTGCGGCCCCGCGGGGCGCAGGTGCTCGGGCCGGATGCCGAGCGCCACCTCGGCCTCCAGCGCCGCGGCGGGCGGCCGGAAGCCGTCGGGCAGCGGCACCTGCGAACCGTCCGCGCGCCGCAGGCGCAGGCCGTCGGCGCGCACCAGCCGGCCGCGCAGCACGTTCATGGCCGGACTGCCGAGGAAGGTGGCCACGAACAGGTTGGCCGGCCGGTCGTACAGCGCCATCGGGGTGTCGATCTGCTGGATGCGCCCGTCGCGCAGGACGACGATGCGCTGGCCGAGCGTCATCGCCTCGATCTGGTCGTGGGTGACGTAGATCATGGTCGCGCCCAGTTGCCGGTGCAGCCGCGCGATCTCCACCCGCATGCCGGCGCGCAGACGGGCGTCGAGGTTGGACAGCGGCTCGTCGAGCAGGAACACCTGCGGCTCGCGCACCAGCGCGCGGCCGAGCGCGACACGCTGCCGCTGCCCGCCCGACAGCGCCGCCGGGCGGCGGTCGAGCAGATCGCCCAGCTCCAGCATCGCCGCCACCGCCCGCACCCGCGCGTCGATGGCGGCGCGCGGCGCACCGCGCAGGCGCAGCGCGAAGCCCAGGTTCTCGGCCACCGTCATGTGCGGATAGAGCGCATAGCTCTGGAACACCATGGCGATGTCGCGGTCGCGGGGCGGAACGTCGTTCACCCGCCGCCCGCCGATCCGCAGCTCGCCGGAGGTGATCGATTCCAGCCCCGCGATCATGCGCAGCAGGGTCGACTTGCCGCAGCCGGAGGGCCCCACCAGCGCCAGCAGCTCGCCGTCGGCGACCTCGAAGGTGGCCTCGTCCACGGCCGCGTGGCCGTTGCCGTAGACCTTGCGCAGCCGCTCCAGGGTGACACCCGCCATCGGTCCGCCTCGCTGGGGAAAGTGCGCCCGGGTCCGGTGCAACGGGCGCCAAGGTCCGCTATTCTGCCCATGTAACCGTTTTCACGCATGCCGCCGTGCAGCACGTCCGGAGCCCGCGATGACCGACGCCTTCGCCTTTCCCGACGGTTTCCTGTGGGGAGCCGCGACCGCCGCGCACCAGATCGAAGGCTCGCCGCTGGCCGACGGCGCCGGTCCCAGCATCTGGACCCGGTTCGCGCACACGCCCGGCCTCACCCACAACGGCGATACCGGCGACGTCGCCTGCGATCACTACCGGCGCTGGAAGGACGACGTGCGGCTGATGCGCGAGCTGGGGCTGACGGCGTACCGGTTCAGCGTGTCGTGGAGCCGCGTGCTGCCGGAGGGCACCGGGCGGGTCAATCCTGCCGGGCTCGATTTCTACTCGCGGCTGGTCGATGCGCTGCTGGAAGCCGGCATCGAGCCGCTGCTCACCCTCTACCACTGGGATCTGCCCGCGGCGCTGGACGACCGCGGCGGCTGGCTCAACCGCGACTGCGCGGGCTGGTTCGCCGAGTACGCGACGGTGATGGCCAAGGCGCTGGACGGCCGCGTGCGCAAGTGGGTCACGCTCAACGAGCCTTGGGTGATCACCGACGGCGGCTACCTGCACGGCGCGCTCGCCCCCGGTCATCGCAACAAGTACGAAGCGCCGATCGCCAGCCACAACCTGATGCGCGCGCACGGCGCCGCGGTGCAGGCCTACCGCGCGGTCGGCCGCCACGAGATCGGCCTGGTGGTGAACATCGAGCCGAAGTACCCCGCAAGCGACGCGCCCGAGGACCAGACGGCCACCCGGCGCGCGCACGCGTACATGAACGAGCAGTACCTGCACCCCGCCCTGCTCGGCCACTACCCGCCCGAGCTGCGCGAGATCTTCGGCGATGCCTGGCCCGACTGGCCCGCGGAGGATTTCGCGCTGATCCGCCAGCCGCTCGATTTCTTGGGCATCAACTACTACACGCGCAACGTCACCCGCGCCGACGGGAGCTGGCCGCTGAAGGCGGGCGCGGTGAAGCAGCCGTCGGCCACCTACACCGAGACCGGCTGGGAAGTGTTCCCGCAGGGGCTGACCGACACCCTGCTGTGGGTCAGGCGCACCTACGGCGACATTCCGCTGTACGTCACCGAGAACGGCGCGGCGTTCTTCGACCCGCCGGTGGCCGAGGGCGGGCGCGTGCGCGACCCGCTGCGCATCGATTACCTGCGCAGGCACCTGCGCGCCGTGCACGAGGCCATCCGCGCCGGCTGCGACATCCGCGGCTACATGGTGTGGTCGCTGCTGGACAACCTGGAGTGGTCGCTGGGCTACTCCAAGCGCTTCGGCATCGTCCACGTGAACTACGCCACGCAGCAGCGCACGGTGAAGGACAGCGGTCGCTGGTACGCGAACGTCGTGCGCAGCCACGGCCGCGCGCTGGGCGAGCCGCTGCCCTACTGACGCGCCTCAGCGCAGCTCGAAGGCGTCGGCATCCAGCATCGCCGGGAAGTGCCGGCGGTGCTCGTCGAGGGTCGGGCCGATCAGCGTCGTGGTGACCACGACCTCCTCGTCCGCGCATTCGCTGACCGGATGGCCCATGAAATCGATGATCGCGCTCTCGCCGTCGTAGCGCAGGCCGTTGCCGTCGGTGCCGACCCGATTGAGGCCGGCGACGAAGCAGAGGTTTTCGATCGCGCGCGCGCGCAGCAGCGTGCGCCAGGCGTAGGAACGCGCCGCCGGCCAGTTGGCGACGTAGACCAGCAGGTCGTAATCCAGACCGCCCGGCCGCTCGACGTCGTAACGGTTGCGCGAGAACACCGGGAAACGCAGGTCGTAGCAGATCAGCGGACAGATCCGCCAGCCGCGCCACTCCACCGTCAGCCGGTCGCGGCCCGGCGCGTAGCGCTCGTGTTCCTTCGCGTAGCGGAACAGGTGGCGCTTGTCGTAGGTCTGCACGTCGCCGTCGGGCGTGACGAACAGCAGACGGTTGTAGATCTGCCCGTCCGCCCGCAACTGCACGCTGCCGCACAGCGCGGCATCGAGTTCGGCCGCCCGTTCGCGCATCCACGCCACCGTCGGACCGTCCATGGTCTCGGCGTTGCGCACCGCCTCGTTGCTGAAGCCGCTGGTGAACGTCTCCGGCAGCAGCACCAGGTCGGTCTGCCCATGCAGCGGCGCGATCAGATGCCCGTAGTAGTCGCGATTGCCGGCCGGATCGAGCCAGCGGGTATCGCCCTGGACCATCGAGACGCGGAGGTTCTTCATCGGCAGTTCCCGCTCAGAGCGCCTTCAGCCGCTCGATGGCGGCGTCCAGCGTGGATTCGTTCTTGGCGAAGCACAGGCGCGCCAGGCGCTGGCCCTCGGGCGCGATGGCGTAGAACGGCGACAACGGAATCGCCGCCACGCCCTTCTCGGCGGTCAGCCAGCGGCAGAACGCGAGATCGTCGAGATCGCTCACCGCCGAGTAGTCGACCAGTTGGAAATAGCCGCCCGGCACCGGCAGCGGGCGCAGCCGGGTCTGCGCGAGCTGGCGCTGGAAGCGGTCGCGCTTGGCCTGGTAGAACGCGCCGAGCCGTTCGTAGTGCTCCGGCTCGTGCGCGATCATCTCGGCGAACGCCCATTGCGCCGGCGCGAACGTGCAGAACACGTTGTACTGGTGCACCTTGCGGAACTCCGCCGACAGCAGCGGCGGCGCGATGCAGTAGCCGACTTTCCAGCCGGTGCAGTGGTAGGTCTTGCCGAAGCTGGACACCACGAACGCACGCTCGCGCAGCTCCGGATAACGCAGTACCGACTCGTGCCGGCGGCCGTCGAACACGATGTGCTCGTAGACCTCGTCGGACAGCAGGTACAGGCCCGCCGACTGCACCAGCCGCGTCAGCTCCGCCATGTCCTCGGGCGTCAGCATCGCGCCGGACGGGTTGTGCGGGCTGTTGATCATCAGCATCCGCGTGCTGGGGGTGATCGCGCGCTCCACGCGCTCCCAGTCGGGCGCGAAGGTGAGCGGATCCAGCGGCACGTGCACCGCGCGCCCGCCGGCCAGCTCGATCGCGGGCTCGTAGCAGTCGTAGCAGGGGTCGAGCACGACGACCTCGTCGCCCGGCCGCACCACCGCGTGCACGGCATCGAAGATGGCCTCGGTCGCGCCGGAGGTGACGGTGATTTCGGTGTCGGCGTCCGGGCGCCAGCCGTAGCAGCGCTCGGTCTTGCCGGCGATGGCCTCGCGCAGCGCGGGCACGCCGGTCATGGGCGCGTACTGGTTCCTGCCTTCGCGCATGGCGCGCGCGAGCGCCTCGACCAGCCGCGGCGGCACCTCGAAGTCCGGAAAGCCCTGGCCGAGGTTCACCGCGCCGTGCTCCATCGCCAGTTGCGACATGACGGTGAAGATGGTCGTGCCGACCTTCGGCAGCTTGGTCTCGGGGACGACGGTGTCGGTCATCGCGCGCTCGGCGGTGGAGGGAGTGCCGAAGTGTACGGAAAGCCGGTGAACCGGTTGCGCGCGTCGCGTTTGCGGGACGACGGCGGCGCACGGGACACTGTGGCGATGAACGAGCCCGTCCAGCCCGATCCGTCCGCCCTCGCCGAGGCCTACCGCAACGCGCGTTATGGCGTTTCGCTCGACGGCGACCGCTTCGATCTGCGCGTCGGCGCGCGCACGCGCGATCTGGAGGCGTACTGGCCGGCGGCACGCTACGTTCTGTTGACCGCGTGGAATCCGCGCTCGCTGCCGCAGCCGGCGGAGGCCAACCGGCTCGCCGACGATCTGCTCCGCGAGCGCCTGCGCCAGGCCGGCGTCCTGCACGCGCGCGCCTGGGCCAGCGCCGAGGACGGCGCGTGGCACGAGGACGGCTGGCTGCTGGGCGAGATCGCGTTCGACGAGGCGCACGCGCTGGCGCGCGAATTCGGCCAGGCCGGCGTGCTGGCATGGACGCGCGGCGAGCCGGTGCGTCTTCACATGCTGCTGCCACGGCCGCCGCACGCGCCGCCGGCCGACTGGACCGAGTGGGTAGAATGACCGGCTCTCGCGGCCCGCTCCGCCGCCGAACCCGCCGATGACCCCGACCGCTTCCGCCGCGCCGCCGCTGCTCGAGGCCCGCGGCCTGCGCTTCACGCGCAACGACGAGCCCGTGTTCGGTCCGCTCGACTTCGCCGTCGACGCGGGCGAGGCGCTGCTGGTGCAGGGCGAGAACGGCTCCGGCAAGACCACCCTGCTGCGCGTGCTGGCCGGCCTGCTGCGCGCGGACGCCGGCGAGATCCGCATCGACGGCGAACCGGCCAGCGCGGCGCGGCGCGCGCGGGCGATCGCCTACCTGGGCCATCTGCCGGCGTTCAAGGCCGACCTCACCGCGCTGGAGAACCTGCGTTTCCTGTGCGGCCTGCACGGCCGCCGGCGCGCGCAGCTTCCGGAGCAGGCGATCGCGATGGTCGGCCTCGCCGGCTACGAGGACGCGCTGGCGCGGCAACTGTCGGCCGGTCAGAAGAAACGGCTGTCGCTCGCCCGCATGTGGCTGGCGCCGGCGCCGCTGTGGCTGCTCGACGAACCGTACGCGAACCTCGACCTGCCCGGCATCGAACTGGTGAACCGGATGGTGCAGGCGCACCTGCGCGGCGGCGGCGCGGCCCTCGTCACCACCCACGGCGCCTACGCCGCGCCGCCGGTGCGCACGCGCATGCTGGTGCTGGAACGGACGGGAGCGGCCGCATGAGCAACGCCCTCGTGCCCACCCTCGCCGGCACCGCGCGCGCGCTGCTCGCGCGCGACCTGCGTCTGCTCTGGCGTCGCCGCGGCGATGCGCTGCAGCCGGCGCTGTTCGCGCTGCTGGTGGTGGTGCTGTTCGCGCTCGGCCTGGGCGGCGAGCCGCAGGCGCTGGCGAAGGTCGCCCCCGCCGTGCTGTGGCTGGCGGTGCTGCTGGCGGGCCTGCTGGCGCTCGACTCCCTGTTCCGTGGCGATGCCGAGGACGGCTCGCTCGAACAATGGATGCTGGCGCCGGTGCCGCTGGCCTGGCTGGTCGCGGTGCGCACGGCCGTGCACTGGGCCACCACCGCGCTGCCGCTGCTGCTGGCCACGCCGCTGCTGGGCGAGCTGCTCTACCTGCCGCGCGCGCAACTGCCCGTGCTGATGGTGTCGCTGGCGCTCGGCACGCCGCTGTTGAGCCTGCTGGGCGCGGTGGTGGCGGCGCTGACCGTGGGCATGCGCCGCTCGGGCGTGCTGGTCGCGCTGCTGGCGCTGCCGCTGTACGTGCCGGTGCTGGTGTTCGGCGCCGGCAGCGTGGCCGCGGCCGCGCAGGGGCTCGATCCCGTCGGCGCCCTGCTGCTGCTCGCGGCGGGGCTGGCGGTGGCGGTGGTGCTGGCGCCGCTCGCCGCCGCGGCCGCGATCCGCATCGCCCTGAGCTGAACCGCTTGAGCCCGATCAAACGGCCGACCTGCCGATCGGGGACAATACGCCCCCGAAGACCCGCCTCCGGTCCGGACCCGACCCGATGAATCCGCTCGTCCGCTGGTTCCACCAACTCGGCTCGCCGCCGTACTTCGACCGCTTCGCCGCGCGCTGGGCGCCGTGGGGCTACGGCCTCGGCCTGCTCGCCATGGCGGTCGGCCTGTACGGCGCGCTGTTCCAGGTGCCGGCCGACTACCAGCAGGGCGACAGCTTCCGCATCCTCTACATCCACGTGCCAAGCGCGTGGATGAGCATGGCGGTGTTCGCGCTGATGGCGCTGTACGCCGCGATCGCGCTGATCTGGCGGATCAAGCTGTGCGAGATCCTGGCGATGGCGTGCGCGCCGATCGGCGCCGCGTTCACCGTGATCACGCTCGCCACCGGCTCGATCTGGGGCAAGCCGATGTGGGGCACCTGGTGGGACTGGGATCCGCGCCTGACCACCGAGCTGATCCTGCTGTTCCTCTACCTCGGCGTGATCGGCCTCTACCACGCGATCGACGACCGCCGCGCCGCCGCGCGCGCCGCCGGCCTGCTCGCCATCGTCGGCGTCGCGCTGCTGCCGGTGATCCGCTACTCGGTGGTGTGGTGGAACTCGTTGCACCAGGGCCAGACCATCCGCCTGCTGGGCGAATCGTCGATGGACGCGAGCATGCTGCCGCCGCTAATCTGGATGATCGTCGGCACCAAGCTGTGGTTCCTCGGCGCGCTGCTGGACCGCGCGCGCGCCGACAACCTGCGGCGCGAGGCCGGCAAGGCGTGGGTGGCCGAACTGGCCCGCCGCGGAGCGCGCGCATGAGCTATCAGGAATATGTGATCGCCGCCTACGCGGTGTTCGTGCTCGTGCTCGGCTGGGACTTCCTCGCCACCCGCCTGCAGATCCGCCGCCAACTGCGCGAGGCCCGTCGCCGCGCGCAGCGGCAGGCGCCCCGTCCGACTCCGGAAGAACTCACCCGATGAACCCGACCCGCCGCCGCCGTCTGCTCTGGGTGCTCGCGCTGCTCGCCGCGGGCGCCGTCGCCGTTTCGCTGATCGCGATGGCCCTGCAGCGCAACGTCGCCTACCTCTACACGCCGAGCGAAGTGCTGTCGGGCGAGGCCGGCGCCAACGTCGCCGACGGCAGCGCGCGCTTCCGTCTGGGCGGCATGGTCGCCAAGGGTTCGTTCAAGCGCGCCGAGGGTTCGCTCGAGTCGCACTTCCGCGTCACCGACGGCGATGCCGAGCTGCCGGTGGTCTACACCGGCATCCTGCCCGACCTGTTCCGCGAGGATCAGGCGGTGGTCGCCACCGGCCGCATGCAGGGCGGGCGCTTCGTCGCCGAACAGGTGCTCGCCAAGCACGACGAGACCTACATGCCCAAGGAAGTGGCCGACAAGATGGGCAAGGCGCACCGCAAGCACAACGTGCAGGACGCGCCGGCGGCGGGCACGGCGCCGTGATGGGCCTACGTTCGCAGGGCGTCCGGCCCGCATTCCCGTCGGTTCCGCGAAAGCGGGAACCCAGGGACGTCGCCCTGTGGGGGAGCCATGCACGTCCAGGGCTCTTCGCCGCTCGTTCCGGACCCGAGGTCCGCACCCCAACCTCTTTCCCGCACGCGGGAGAGGGGCCCGACGCACGCTGACGCCATGCTTCCCGAACTCGGTCAATTCGCCCTCGTCCTCGCGCTGCTGGTGTCGGTGCTGCAGGCGATCCTGCCGCTGGTGGGCGCGCAGCGCGGGATCGCCGCGTGGACCGCGGTCGCGCGGCCGGCGGCCTATGCGCAACTGGCGCTGGTGGCGCTGGCGTTCGCCATCCTGACGCACGCGTTCGTGGTGCAGGACTTCTCGCTGCGCTACGTCGCGCAGAACAGCAATTCGCTGCTGCCGGTGATGTACCGCTACTCCGCGGTGTGGGGCGCGCACGAGGGCTCGCTGCTGCTGTGGGCGCTGGTGCTGGCGCTGTGGACCGGCGCGGTGGCGCGCTTCTCGCAGCGGCTGCCGGCGGAGGTGATCGCGCGCGTGCTCGGCGTGATGGGCATCGTCAGCGTCGGCTTCCTCGCGTTCCTGATCTTCACCAGCAACCCGTTCGAGCGCCTGCTGCCGGCCGCGCCGGAAGGCCGCGACCTCAATCCGCTGCTGCAGGATCCCGGCCTGATCATCCACCCGCCAATGCTCTACATGGGCTACGTCGGCTTCGCGGTGCCGTTCGCGTTCGCGATCGCGGCGCTGCTGGACGGCCGCATCGACGCCCGCTGGCTGCGCTGGACGCGGCCGTGGACCAACGTCGCCTGGGCGTTCCTGACGCTCGGCATCGCGCTCGGTTCGTGGTGGGCGTACTACGAGCTGGGCTGGGGCGGCTGGTGGTTCTGGGATCCGGTCGAGAACGCCAGCTTCATGCCGTGGCTCGCGGGCGCGGCGCTGCTGCATTCGCAGGCGGTGACCGAGAAGCGCGGCAGCTTCCGCGGCTGGACGCTGCTGCTCGCCATCGCCACGTTCGCGCTGTCGCTGCTCGGCACGTTCCTGGTGCGCTCGGGCGTGCTGACCAGCGTGCACGCGTTCGCCGCCGACCCGTCGCGCGGCATGTTCATCCTGGTGTTCCTGGCGATCGTGGTCGGCGGTTCGCTGCTGCTGTACGCGCTGCGCGCGCCGGGCGAGGAAGGCGGCAAGCCGTTCGCGCCGAGCTCGCGCGAGACCCTGTTGCTGGTGAACAACCTGCTGCTGTCGGCGGCGTGCGCGATGGTGCTGCTGGGCACGCTGTATCCGCTGCTGGCCGATGCGCTGGAACTGGGCAAGATCTCGGTCGGCCCGCCCTATTTCGCGCTGCTGTTCACCGTGCTGATGGCGCCGCTGGTGGCGGTGCTGCCGTTCGGGCCGCTGTTCAAGTGGCAGCGCGAGCAGGCCGCGAGGCCCGCGGCGATGCTGCTGCCGTGGCTGGGGCTGGCGCTCGGCGCCGCGGTCGCGGCGTTCTTCCTCGCGCCGCAGGGACCGTGGAAGGTCGCCGCCGGCATCGGCGGCGCGGTCTGGGTCGCGGCCGGCACGCTGCGCTTCGTGTGGGCGCGCCTGCGCAGTCCGGGCTCGCGGATGACCGCCGAGATGCTCGGCATGACTCTCGCGCATCTGGGCATCGCGGTGTTCCTGGTCGGCGCGCTGCTGGTCGAGGGCCTGAACGTGCAGCGCGAGGTCGCGGTGCGCGCGGGCGAGCGCGTCGAGCTCGACCGCCACGCGTTCCGTTTCGACGGCGTGCAGCGCCTGCGCGGTCCGAACTACGTGGCCGACCGCGCCACCGTCACCGTGTTCGAGGACGGCCGGCCGCTGGCGGTGCTGCATCCGGAGAAGCGCGCCTATGCCAGCGGCGGCCAGGTGATGACCGAGGCGGCGATGGAGCGCGGCCTGACCCGCGATCTGTACGTCGCGCTCGGCGAACCGCTCGGCGGCGAGGCCTGGGCGCTGCGGGTGCACGTGAAACCGTTCGTGCGCTGGATCTGGGCCGGCGCGCTGCTGATGATGCTGGGCGGCTTCGTCGCCGCCGCCGACCGCCGCTTCCGCCGCACGCAGGAGGTTGCCGCATGACCGAACGATCCAACGCCGCGCGCTGGGTGCCGCTGGCGATCGCGCTCGCGCTGGGGGCGCTGCTGCTGGCCGGCGTGCTGATCAGCCGCCGCGGGAACCGCGAGGCCCTGCCCTCGCCGCTGATCGGCAAGCCCGCGCCCGCGTTCGCGCTGCCGGTGCTGCACGAACCGCAGCGGATCGTGCGCAGCCAGGACCTGCGCGGCGCGCCGTACGTGCTCAACGTCTGGGGAAGCTGGTGCCCGGCCTGCCAGGACGAGCATCCGGTGCTGACCCGCTTCGCCGAGACCAAGCGCGTGCGCGTGGTCGGCTTCAACTGGAAGGACGAGCGCGAGGACGCGCTGCGCTGGCTGGAGCAGTTCGGCAACCCGTACTGGCTGGTGATCGCCGACTACGAGGGCAAGACCGCGATCGACTGGGGCATCTACGGCGCGCCGGAAACGTTCCTGGTGGACGCCGACGGCATCGTGCGCTGGAAGCACGTCGGGCCGCTGACCGAGGCGGTGGTGCGCGACGAGCTGCTGCCGGCGCTGGAGCAGGTCGAGCAGGCCGGCGCGGGGTTGCGGCTGTGATCGCCTCGCTGCGCGCCCTGCTGCTGGCGCTGGCGCTGCTCGCGCCGTGGGCGGCCGCGCAGCCGGCGGGCGACCCCGCGCCGCTGCAGTTCCGCGACGCCGCCGAGGAGCGCCGCTTCCACGCGCTGGTGAGCGAGTTGCGCTGCGTGATGTGCCAGAACCAGTCGCTGGCCGACTCCAACGCGCAGATCGCGGTGGATCTGCGGCGCGAGGTGCTGGAGCTGATGCGGCAGGGCAAGTCGGATGCCGAGATCAAGGACTTCCTGGTCGCGCGCTACGGCGAGTTCGTGCTGTACCGGCCGCCGGTCGACGCCAAGACCTGGCTGCTGTGGTTCGGCCCGGCGCTGGTGCTGCTGCTCGGCGGCTGGACGGTGTTCCGCATCGTGCGGCGCCGCGCCGGGACCGCCGCGCCGGCCCCCGCCCCCACCGACGATCAGGAGTGGTGATGTCGCCGACGGCCGCCTTCATCCTCGCCGCCGGCATCCTCGCGGTGCTGGCGCTGGGCTACGTGCTGATGCCGCTGTGGCGGCGCCGGCCGGTCGCGAGCGCGCTGGCGGTGGGCGTTCTCGCCGTCACCGCCGGCGCGCTCTACGTGCTGGTGGGGACGCCGCGCGCGCTCGATCCGGCGCAGGCGCGCACGCCGCGCACGCTGGCCGAGGCGATCGTGCAGCTCGAGGCGGAAGTCCGCCGCGAGCCGGACCAGGCCGAAGCCTGGCGCCTGCTCGGGCGCGCGTACACCGCCGAGAACCGCCGCGCCGAGGCCCGCGACGCGCTCGCCCGCGCCGCGCGCCTGCGGCCGCAGGATCCGGACGCCCTGGTCGAGGCCGCCGAGGCGCGCGCGCAGGCCTCGCCGCAGTTGCGGTTCGATGCCGAGGCGGTGGCCCTGCTCCGGCGCGCGCTGGAGGTCCAGCCGCAGCACCAGCGCGCGCGCTGGTTCCTCGGCATCGCGCTGCGTCAGGCCGGCCGGGCGGCCGAAGCCGCGAGCACGTGGGAACCGCTGCTGGCCGCGGTCCCGCCGCAGACCGCGGCCCGCCTGCGCGAGCAGATCGATCTCGCCCGCGCCGACGCCGGGCTGCCGCCGCTGCCCCGCGATGCGGCGGCGCAGGCGCTGACCGTGCGCGTCGCGCTCGACCCGGCGTTTGCCGCGCGGATGCCGGAGGGCGCGACGCTGTTCGTGATCGCCCGCCAGCCGGGCGCGCCGATGCCGGTGGCGGTCGAGAAGCGGCCCGCGGGGGGCTTCCCGCTCGAGGTCACGCTCGACGACGGCGACGGCCCGATGCCGACCGCGCGGCTGTCGTCGCTGCAGGAGGTCGAAGTCCTCGCCCGCCTGTCGCGCTCCGGCGATGCCGCGCGTCAGGCGGGCGACGTCGAGAGCGCACCGGTGCGGGTGCGGCTGCCGGCGCGCGCGCCGGTGGAACTGGTGCTGGGGCGCTGAGCCGCCGTCAGCGCACCGGGTAGACCCGCCCGGTCTCCGCGCCTTCCACCGAGCGGCTGTAGGCCAGCGCCACGCGCGCCGCCGGCACCGGTTCGAAGCCGCGGAAGAACGGGCCCAGCTCGGACATCGACTCCAGCAGCACGCCCGGGCTGACCGCGTTGATGCGCAGCCCGCGCGGCAGTTCGATCGCCGCCGCGCGCACGAACGCCTCGATCGCGCCGTTGGCCAGGCTGGCGGCGGCGCCGTACCGCACCGGCTGGTCGACCAGCACGCCCGAGGTGAGCGTGATCGAACCGCCATCGCGCAGGTACGCCTGCCCGACCAGCGCCAGGTTGACCTGCCCCATCAGCTTGTTGGCCACGCTGAAGGCCCACTGCTCGGGCGTGAGCTCCAGCAGCGGCGCCCAGCCCACCTGCCCCGCGGCCGAGACGATCGCGTCGACCGGCCCGACCGACTCCAGCGCCCGCCGGATGCTGTCGGCGTCCGCCAGGTCCAGCGTCACCGAGGCGCCACGCCGGCCGGCATCGACGATCTCGTGCCGCTGCGCCAGTTCGGCCGCCACCCCGCGCCCGACCGTGCCGTGCGCGCCCACCAGAAGGATCTTCATCGCTTGTCTCCAGAACCGGACCGGATTGGTCACGGCGGCCACTCTATTCGTGCCCGATCGGCGGATAATCGGCCCGAAAGACGACAGACCGTAAACCCGATGGAAACGATCAGCCTGCGCTTCCAGCAGACGCTCGCCCTGCTGGCGGTGGTCGAGACGGGCAGCTTCACCCGCGCCGGCGATCGTCTCGGCGTCTCCAAGGCCTACGTCAGCCGCCAGGTGCGCGACCTCGAGACCGCGCTCGGCGTGCGCCTGCTGCACCGGACCACGCGCCGCGTCGCGCTCACCGAGGCCGGGCGCCTTTACCTCGACTACGCCCGCCAGGCGCGCGATCTGATCGGCGACGGCGAGCGCGCGGTATCGGCCGTGCGCACCGAAGTCGAAGGGCTGCTGCGCATCACCGCGCCGACCTCGTTCGGCGACGGCTTCCTGGTCGACCTGCTTGCCGACTTCCGCGCGCAGCATCCGCAGGTGCGGTTCGACGTCGACCTCTCGATCGGCCAGCGCGACCTGATCGGCGAGGGCTACGACTTCGCCATCCGCATGGCGCGCACGCTGGACCCGTCATTGGTGGCGCGCCCGCTCGGCGTGGTCCGCGAAGCGATCGTCGCCAGCCCCGGATTCGTCGCACGCCACGCGCCCGAGGGCGTGCGCGAGCCGGCGCAGCTCTCCGCGCTCGAGGCGCTGCGCAACAACCACTTCCGCGACGACGGCCAGTGGACCCTGCAACAGGGCACGGCGGTGGTCACGGTGCCGATCCGCGGCACGCTGGCGATCAACCACTTCATCGGCATGCGCCGCGCCGCGCTGCGCGGGATGGGCATGGCACGGCTGCCGCGCTACCTCGTCGGTCGCGAGCTGGCCGCGGGCCGGCTGGTCGAACTGCTGCCGGACTGGCAGTTGCCGGTCACGCCGGTGTCGCTGGTCTACCCGAGCCGCGAACACCTGCCGCAACGCTCGCGCGCGTTCCGCGACTTCGTCATCGCCTGGTTCCAGCGCCCCGAGCACGCGGGGCTGCTGCGCTGATTCAGGGCCGCGGGGTCGCGCCGCTGCAGTACTTGCGCCGCACCGCCTCGGCCTTCGGCAGCAGCGCCTGCAGGCGCTGGATGCGGTTGGCCGGGTCGGGATGGGTGGAGGCGAACTCCGGCGGCCGCGCGCCGCCGCCGAGCTGCGACATCCGCTCCCACAGCGGGATCGCCTGCGCGGGGTCGTAGCAGGCGGCCGCGGCCAGCATCAGCCCGACCTCGTCGGCCTGGCTTTCGTGCTCGCGCCCGTAAGGCAGCACGAAGCCGTACTGCGCGCCCGCGCCGAGCACGCCCATCACCACCTGACGCTGCTGGGGGTCCATGTCGCCGGTGGCGAGCACGGTCGCCAGTTGGCCCATCTGCACCAGCTTCTGCTGCGCCAGCCGTTGCGAGCCGTGGCGCAGCAGCGCGTGCGCGATCTCGTGCCCCATCACGACCGCGAGCGCGTCCTCGGTCTGCGCCACCGGGAACAGGCCGGTGTAGACCGCCATCTTGCCGCCCGGCAGGCAGAACGCATTGGCGTCCTCGGACTGGATGACGCTGACGTCCCACTGGAAGTCGCGGTAATGGGTCGGCGCGGTCTGGCCGTGCTCGGCGGCGAGGTCGGTGCTGACCTCGGGGACGCGCGCGATCAGCCGTTGCGCGATCGCCCGCACCTGGCGGCTCGGCTCGGACTCCGGCGGCAGCAGCGCGCCCTGCGCGCTGGCGTCGCGCACGACCTGGGCGTAGGCCTGCGCGCCGAGCTGCACGTCCTCGTCCGGAGCGCCGGCGTAGCGCGCCTGCTCGCCGGTGTACGGGTCCGGCTGCGCGCTGACGAACCACTGCACGACGGCATAGATCGCGAACACGATCAGGATCCACCAGCGAACGCCGCCGCGCCGGCGTTCGCCCTGCTGCCGCCCGCCCAGACCGCCGATCCGCATCGCACCGCTCCGTATCCCGTTCCGGACCGCCGAGGATGGAAGCGGTCGCGTGAAGACGGCGGCCTCAGAGATCGCGGACCACCCGGAAACCGATCCGCGCGCCGGTGGTGTCGGCGTCCAGCCCCTGGCGCCAGGCCGACCGCGTTTCGGCCGGAGCGCTCGCCCACGATCCGCCGCGCACCACCCGCGTCCGGCAACCGGGGTTGAACCAGGCGGCGCCGCCGCGCGGCGCCCGCCGGTAGCTGCGGTGCCAGCAGTCGGCCACCCACTCGCTCACGTTGCCGGCCAGATCGTGCACGCCGAACCCGTTGGGCCGGTAGCTGCCCACGCGCGCCGGGCCCCAGGCCCCGTCGCCGTAGCCGGCGAACGCGTTGGTCCAGCGGCGCCCGCTCGGCGAAACGTCGAGCGCGCCGGTGAAGTTGCCCGCGCGCGGCGGCGGCGAGCCCCGCCCCCACGGCCAGGGCGCGGTGGCGCCGGCGCGCAGCGCGTACTCGAACTCGGCCTCGCTCGGCAGCCGGTAGCGTTCGCCGGTCTGCGCCGCCAGCCACTCGGCGTACGCGGAGGCGTCCTTCGCGCTGACGTGCAGCACCGGGTCGTCGTCGCGGGCGATGCGGCCCGCGTAATCGTGTCGCCAGTCGACCCCGCCACGGCGCACGAAGTTGCCGGTGCGCTCGTCGTACACGGTGGAGAAGCCGCGCCGCGTCGAGCGCGGCCGGTGCCCGGTCGCCTGCACGAAGCGGCGGAACTCGGCGACGGTGATTTCGGTGCGCGACATCGCGATGCCGCGGTCGAAACGGATCGTGCGCGTCGGCCGTTCCGCGTCGGTGGAATGCACCTCGCCGGCCGGCGCGCCCATCCGGAACGCACCGTGCGGAATCACCACCATCGTCGGTCCGCGTCCGCCGCTGCTCATCGCATCGGTGAACGCCTGGCCCGGACGGAACAGGCCGTAGTGCGTGGCCAGCTCGATGCGCTCGCGCAGCTCCACCGCGGCCGAATCGGCCGCCGGCGCGATGCGCAGGATCTGTTCGAGGTAGCGGCGCGCTTCGTCGATGCCGTCCTCGCGCGCGAGCGCGAACAGGCCGCGGTCGCGCAACTGGCCGATCCGCACCGCGCGCTGCAGCGCGATGCGCCGGCGCGCGTCGGCGACGGTGCTCATCTCCGGGCGGATCTTCTCCGCGTGCCCCAGCCACACCTCCGCCCGATCGAAGTCGCCCTCGGCGGCGGCGCGCTCGGCCCGGCGGATCAGCGCGCTTTCCGCCGCCGCCAGGCCCTGCTGCGCGCGGACGTCGCCCGCACGCAGCGCCAGCGCGCGGCGGAACGCCGCCACCGCGCCGCCGCCGGTCTCGCCGATGCGCCCGTCCGCCAGCGCGCGCTCGCCCTCGCGCAGCACGCGCTCGACCTCCTCGGCGCGGTCGGTGCGCCGCAGGAACGCGATCACGCGCGGATCGGACGGCGCGACGACCCGCGCCACCGCCGCGATCTCGAACGCCGTGTGCGCCGCATCCGGCGTCGACGCGGCCGCCGCCAGCGCGTCCTCGCCGCGCGCCAGCAGCGCATCGAGCGCGTCGTCGAACAGGGCGGCGACCGCCTCGTCCTCGGGGGCCTGGCGACGCAGCGCCAGCAGGATCGGCAAAGCCGCTTCGGCATCCTCGTACAACCGCCCCTCGCGCAGGGCCGCGCGCGCCTGCCTGCGCAGCTCGCGCGCGTTGGTCCCGTCCACCGCCACCGGCGCCGGCTGCCACGCGGGCACCGGCCAGATCGCCTGGTCGCCGCTGATCGTCACGCTCGGCGCGCGCGCCCCGGCCGGCGCCTGCGCGGGTCCGGCGCGCGTGCCGTCCTGCGCGCGCTCGCAGCCGGCCAGCGCGAGCACGAGCGCCATCGCGGCAAGGGTGGGGACACGATCTGCGCGCAAGCCTGTCTCCTGCGTGGCGCGACGCCGACCGCCGCGAAAGTAGGCTATTGTCGGCCGCCGCGGCAACCGCCCTTCATCCGATACATGCCCGTCTGGATCCGCACCCCCGCCGACCTCGCCGCCCGTTTCGCCGCCCCCCCGCCGCGCATCGGACTGGACAGCGAGTTCATCCGCGAGCGCACCTACTGGCCTCAGCTCGCGCTGGTGCAGATCGCCTTCGGCGAGCGCGACGAGGACATCCTGCTGGTCGACCCGCTCGAGCCGGGCATGCCCGAGGCGATCGCCGCGATCCTGACCGACGCGCGCGTGCCGAAGATCATGCACAGCCCGAGCGAGGATCTGATCGCCTTCCGCCGCGCCTGCGGCGCGCTGCCGCGCCCGCTGTTCGACACCCAGCTCGCCGCGGCGCTGGCCGGGCTGGGCGGCGGGCTGGGCTACCAGAAGCTGGTCGAGCGGATCACCGGCGTCGCGCTGCCGAAGGGCGAGACGCGCTCGGACTGGCTGCGGCGTCCGCTCAGCGAGGCGCAGTTGCACTACGCCGCCGACGACGTGCGCCACCTGTTCGCCCTGCACGACGCGCTGCGCGCGCGGCTGGCCGAACTCGGGCGCGAGGCGTGGCTCGCCGAGGACGCCGAACGCGCGCTGCACAACGCCGAGCACGAAGCGCCCGAGCGCTGGCCGCATCTGACGCTGCGCGCCGCGCAGTTCCTCGACCGCGACGCCCAGCGCCGCCTGCTGCGCCTGCTGCGCTGGCGCGACGTCTACGCGCGCGAGAGCGACAAGCCCAAGAGCTGGATCCTCGACAACGAGCTGGCGGTCGCCCTGGCGCGCCGCAACCCGGCCGATCGCGAGACGTTGCAGTCGATGCTCGACGCCCATCCCAAATCGCCCCGGCGGCTCGGCGAGGCGATCTGGCAGGCGCTGGTGACGCCGCACGCCGACGAAGCCGACGCGCCCGACGCGGCGCAGGCCGAACAGCGCGACAAGGCCCGGCTGCGGCGCCTGCAGGACGCGGTGGCGCAGCGCAGCGCCGAACTCGGCCTGCCCGACGGCGTGCTGGCGTCCAAGCGCTGGCTGGAAGCCCTGCTCGACAGCGGCCGCTGGCCGGCCGCGCTGGCCGGCTGGCGCCGCGAGCAGCTCGAGCCGCACCTGGCGCCGCTGCTCGAGACGCCCGTCGACTGATCGCCGGCAGGCGCCGCCGCGCCGGCGATGCCGTCACGCGCCGTGCGCGTCCTCCGACGCCGCCGCCGCGCGGTGCAGATGCTCGGTCAGCTCGCGCGCGAACTCGCCGGGAATGGCGTCCGGAGACGCCAGCAGGGTCGCGAACGCCTGGCGCACGTGCGGACGCACCTCCGGGGCCGCGGTCATCACCGCCTCGGCGAACTTGCGCAGCACCCACGCCTGGCCGTTGAGATGTTCGTCCAGCACCTGGATGAGCTGCACGTTCTTGGCGCTCAGCTCGGCCAGTTGCAGAAGAAGCCGCTTCAGTTGCTCGTCGGGAATGCTCACTGCGTCCTCGTGATGGATGCGGACGGCCGGTCCGCGACCGGCCCGGCATGCGGAACGCGAGCATGACACAGGCGCCGTGCGCGGCCGCAGCGCCGCCGCCAACCTTGCATTCGCGACGCCGGCCGACTACACTGCGCAGCCTTCGTGGGGCGGTAGCTCAGCTGGGAGAGCGTCGCGTTCGCAATGCGAAGGTCGGGAGTTCGATCCTCCTCCGCTCCACCAATACCTAACGCCCAACCCTCATCGGTTGGGCGTTTTCATTTCCGGGTTCCGCGACGCTGCGCGGGGTTCCGGCCAATGTTGTGTGTGCTCGCCCCTGCTGCCGCGGCGGCCGGAACGCGCCCGGTTCGACTCTCTTCCGCTCTCTGTTCTCTCAAAACCGGCGCCAACTTCTTGGCGGAAGCGCACGCAGACGGCCTTCTGCGCCAGTGACTTGCGCGTGCGCCGCCGCGAGCGGTTCGCCTGCGTGTCTGCACGAGCAGACCTGCTACGCAACGCGCCAGGCCAGATCCAAAGTCATCCCTTCGGCGGGAACGGATCGTCGCCGTAGCTATTGCGTTCGCGGATCTGCCCGTCTCGGCCCTGGATGAACAACTCGCTTCGTTGGTTGATGGCGATACCCCGCGCGCGGTTTGACCTGCCCCCAGTAGCCGTACCACCAGTTACTGGGAGAGCCCGGGGTTGAAGGGTACTTCGGCCTGGTGGGTTTGGGTGCGGTGATTGGCAGCGAATTGGGCGGGTGGGATGCGTCCGCAGCTGCTGTGTGGTCGAACCTCGTTGTAGTCCCGGCGCCACTCGGCGATGACGTTGCGGGCCTGGGCAAGTGAAGTGAACCAGTGTTCGTTCAAGCACTCGTCCCGGAACTTGCCGTTGAAGCTCTCGATGTAGCCGTTCTGCATGGGCCGTCCGGGTTCGATCAGTAGGTGCTCGATGCCGTGCTGCTGCGTCCACGCGATGAAGGCGCGGCTGGTGAACTCCGGCCCGTTGTCGGTACGCAGGGCACGTGGGTAGCCGCGGAACCGCGCCGCCTGGTCCAGCACCCGCACCACGTAGGCGCCGCTGATGCCATGGTCGACCGTGATATCGACGCACTCATGGGTGAAGTCATCGGCGACGGTCAGGCACTTCAGGCGGCGCCCATTAGCCAACGCGTCACTGACGAAGTCCATGCTCCACACCGCATTGGGCGCCGTTGCAGACGACAACGGCTGGCGTTCGCTCGGCGGCCTGCGGACCTTCTTGCGACGGCGCACGGCCAGGTTCGCCTCGCGATACAGGCGGTAGACCTTCTTGTGGTTCACAGCCGGGTACTCCGGACGCAGCAGGTCGTGCAGGCGGCGGTAGCCGAACCTGCGGCGCACCTGCGCCAGCTCGATGATCCGCGCCGACAGCGCCTGCGTCGCAGGCGCCTGCCCGGGCGGGTGGCGGAGCGCATCGCGGGACAGCCCCGCAAGGCGGCAGGCCCGTCGCTCGCTCACTGCCGTGGCTTCGAGCATGCGACGGACCGCCTCGCGCTTGCGCTGCGGGGCTAGCGTTTTACCCCAAAGCCGACCTTCAGCGCCTCGATGTCCAGATGCGCTTCGGCCAGCAACCGCTTGAGCCGCGCGTTCTCGGACTCGAGCTCCTTCAGGCGCTTGGCGTCCTCCGCTTCCATGCCGCCGTACTTGGCGCGCCAGGCGTAGAAGCTGGCCGGGCTGAAGCCGTGCTGCCGGCCCAACTCCGATACCGCCATGCCGGCTTCGGCCTGCTTGAGAAAGCCAATGATCTGTTCCGTGGTGAAGCGACTCTTGCGCATGTCCGTCCTCTCTTGGTGACGGACTCTACCTAGCTTGGAGTGGTACGGCTCAGCGGGGGCAGGTCAAATGGGCTTATGCCACGAGCTATGCCACGTCGCAGCAGCGCCGCGAGGCGCTGCAGGACTGGCTGCATCACTACAACTGTCACCGCCCACACAGCGCACTCGGCGGTCAGCCACCCATCACCCGCTTGGCGCTCCGCCGAAACAACCTATTGAAGCTTCACAGCTAGCGGCTCTCCCGTCGCGCCGATGAACGAGATGCATTCCCTGAGCGTAGGCACAATTGCCCGGTGTTGGTATCGGGCCTCAATCTTGTCGCGCAACATTGACTGCGAGAATCTGGTCCGAACTCTTACCGGACAGGGGCAAGAGTTTGCTGTCGCATCTTGGCAGGCCGGCTCACGACAACTACGCCCGCGACATGGTTCAACTGCTCCAGACCTTTCGTGAATGTGTCGTGTTCCTCGGTGCGCGCACCATCATCCCAAACGAATGCGATCATGTGCTCGCAAGGACTCCCCTTTGGGAAGTACATAGCGGCATCCTGCGCAAGTTGACGCTGGATTTCCTTGAGACTATCCGACGCGCGCGCGAATTTTGCCTCAATGACGAGCTTCAACGAGGGAATCACGAGGTCAGCTCTCGGCTGAGTGAAACCAACCTTCTTTGAGTAATCTTCGCTCGTCAAGTCAGGAAAGACGGGCGCTAGCACCGCCCACAGCAGATTCTGCACGTGATACTCGTGGTCAATGTGCCACTGCCGAGTGACGCTCGTTTTTGTGCGAGCCTGCTCTTCCCAGGTCCAGTCCCGAAGCGATCGCGTAATGCCGCGAAGTATTGCAAGCACATCGTCGACGGTTAGGGTGTCAGTACGGACACTTCCCACCAACGTCGCCTTCGTTCTCTGCAGTGAAGCAAGAAGCAGCGCAGCACCAATCGCATCAACCTGCGCGTAGTGCTCGAGTACCGCTGCCACGATCGTTCTTGACTCGCTTGGAGAGACCGGTTCTCCAGCTGGCGCCACAGCCACCCGGGTGACGCAGAAAAGGCTGTCAAGCTCCGGCGGAGGGAGCCTCTTCTCACCCAGTAGATGGGCTGCCACGTGCAGTTGGGCGCGCTCCCATAGTCCGAGGCGTGCATCAAACTTGTCGATCACTGAGGCCAGCCACGAGTGCATCGTTACCAGGCGGTGGTGGTCGCTGGTTGCGAGAAGCGCCGTCACTACAGCTAGCACTGCAGATGGGTCAGCGGCCAATCCAACAGGCGTACCGTCAACCTCTGTCGCGGTTCCCATTGCCCAGTCGAGTCCATCGTTAAACGCGTCTCGGCGTTCCAGGTCTTCGGAGCCCAATGATGTCGCGAGCGCCAGAGCCCCTACCAACTGATATGAGCGAGGAGCGCCTCCTTGCTTGGCCGCACGCCACTGGCTGACGATCGACTGCGCGACGGCATTCGCCTGGGAACTATACGTGCTTGGCAACAACCAGCCAGCAAGCAGTCGGTCGAGGGAAGTGCCGCTGCGCAATTTTTCAGCCTCTCGTCGCAGTATCTTTTCAGCATCGCCGATGAGCAGTTCAGTCAGACCGGTCATAGGAACCACCTCGTGGTGCCGATACGGCCACAAAGGACATCAGGGTTCCAACGAGTCGTCTTTGCAAGCCTACCCAAATGCCGCGCGATGAGCTGAGAGTAGCTAACCGTTACAGGCATCGGTGCTGGTTGGAAGCCGCGCCAGGAGTGGCTCGCGAACATCAATACCTGCTGCCCCAAATATTGGAGATCGCGGAACGTCGAGGCGCGATGCAAGTACAACCGAAGCGGAACAGGAGCGCCGTCTGTCGAGCGCTTGAGCTCTTTTGCCCCGGTGGCACACAACAGCAAGTCACGATCGGAAAGTGCCACCATCAGACCACGTTCTGGCACGTAGCGTCCCTTAACCTTGTCGGTCTTTCCGATCGGTACCCCTTGCGAGTTACTATTGAAGAGCTGGAGGCTAGTATCGCTAGCTACATGAAGAAATGCGAACTCCAACTGGAAGTCGGAGAGGTCTTCCGCCAGTCGCTTGACGGCGATGGCCTCCGCATCCTTGAGGGGCTTGAACGCATGGAATATCAGACGAACGCGCTCCCCGTTCTGCCAATTGCGCTCCCTGCGCACTCGGTCAATAGATGTGCGCAGTGACTCAAGCATCGCTTCCGAGTAGTTTTCGTAGCGGACAGCCTTCGACACGGTATGCAGGAAATACGACCCATCGCCGCTGAAGACGGTAGTTATGCCGACGAGCCTCTCCCCTTGCGACAGGCGGCTCTCACGAACCCAGGTGCTGGAGATCCCGACCACCAGTTCATGCGTCGTTGTCGGGTCAGCACGAAGTAGCCAGGGAATTCCACCAAGCTTCGCATAGGTGGCCAACGCCATGTTACTCAGTGTGAAGGCGAGCTGCGCATCCGGAGTTTGGGCCGTTTCGAAACGGAACTGCTGAATCGGAATCTGCTGCGTCAGGAAAAACGCCTTCGTTACGAGATAAGGATTGTCATCACCACGCAGTTGGTGCGTCCGGTCTTCAACCTGCACGAAGGCGAGATCCCATGGCTGCTTGCTCTCAGTCGCCGCCTGCAAAGCTCGCTGTGCGGCCTCATGGTACGCGCGGGCTGAACCATCGCGCGCGGTAAAGGGGACAGGCTGACAGTTCTCGAATCCATACGTTCGAAGAAATCCGCGACTGAATACAGTGCCCTGAATTCCATGCAGGAACTTGTACATTAACTGCTCAGCCACGCCCTGCTGCGATGCTTGACATATAAGGCAAACTCGCGGACCTCGTGGGATTGACGCTGATCGGCTGTATGGACCGTGTGCTGCGATCCCGTGACTGGCTGATTCGTGGACCTTCCGACCTGCAGCGTCAAATACATAGATGGCGGGCTCAGCTCGTCGGACGGTAGCGTTTCCATTCGGCCATCTTGCGGGATTTACGAGATCGCCTACCGTCACCTGAATGCCCGGGACAATCTCAAGAGGGTCCTTTCGCAGAAGGTCATGGGCCGTCTGCAAACGCTTCACCCAAGACGCCCCCTCGTGGACAGCAGCAGCGCGCGCTTTCATATCTTCGCTTGCACGCACCCAGCGACCGTGCCCTAAGGCGTGTTCAAGCAACTGACGAATATTCTTACGTGTTGCTTCAACTCGGAGCTTACTCGCGTCGATCTTCTCGATCCGTCCATTATCTGCCTCGACTGTTGCGATGCCCTGAATTACGTCGCGCAGCAGCCCACGAAGTTTCAGCTCTGGAAGTACGCGCTCATCAGAAATAG
This sequence comes from Vulcaniibacterium thermophilum, assembly GCF_007923255.1. Lineage (GTDB taxonomy): Bacteria > Pseudomonadota > Gammaproteobacteria > Xanthomonadales > Xanthomonadaceae > Lysobacter_F > Lysobacter_F thermophilum. The sequence continues at coordinate 79,113 of NZ_VOHJ01000007.1, forward strand.
GCTCCAGCTCGCCGACGTAGACATGCCGCAAGTCCACACCCTGCGCCACAAGCTCCGCTACCGAGGCAGTAATCTGCTCGACTACAAAGACATCGAGAACGACAACAGGGAGCGCGATTTGATGCTCGGACTGACTTGGAGGACGGAACACCTGTGCAGAAAATCCATACGCCACGCGAGCATCGATCGCGCTCAGAACGCTCGGACATGTGCTCTTGCTCTCCCAATCTTTGCCGGCCCCAAGCGCGTCACCAGCCGCTCGCGACAGCACCTGAACGGGAACACCCCTGATGATCTCGCGTTTGCGCTCGAAGAATCGTCGCAATAGTGCTTCACGCCACAGATGACAGGCCATCTCCGGATCGTCTCGAAGCGAGATCTTCGTCTGTTCGCCGCTGAGGCGTGGCGCGCCTTCAATGATTGGAGCTGCAAAGACCAAATCGCGAGTTGCGCGAAATACGTGCGTTGCCCGATGCTTGCGGCGAAGTTCCGAAAGGTTTTCTGGTCGAGAAAGCACGTCAACATGGACAACGACATCACCAAAATGGAGGAACGCTGCGTTGAGAAACAGCGCACCATCAGGATTCTGGTCAGTCGTCAAAATCTTCCGTTGCGTCGTTTCCAGCATGAACTCATCCCCCTACAGCCCCGCGTTGACGATCTTTGCTCACAGCTATCCTTCTCCATTCAGGCACATGCGCGCTCATCAGCGCCTTGAACATCCGCCCGTGGCTGGTGTATCGCAGGTGCAGCAGCTCGTGGACGATGACGTAGTCCTGGAAGCGCTCATCTTGCGCGACCAGGTCGGCGGCCAGGGTGACCGTCCCCGCGGACGAGCAGGAGCCCCACTTCCTGCGCATTTCTTGGACCCGAATGACGCGGGGGTTGACACGCAGCTTCACCGCCCAGGTCAGTGCCCGTCGTCGCAGTTCTTGCGCAGGGTAGAGGGACGCCTTCATGCCTCGCCCTCCGCGAGCAGCAGTCGGATGATCAGGTCGACCACGCGGGCGCGCTCGTCCTGTCCGAGCGCCAACACGGGTTTGTACATGGCGGCACGCAGCCTGCGTTGCTCGTCGGGGTTCACCGACGCATTCGGAAAGCGCGACAGCAGCGTTTCGGCATCCTTGGCGAGCGCCATGGCGTCGACCGATGCCGCCTTGACGGCGGGGTCGTCGCGCAACACCCAGTAGACAGCGAAAGCGCGCGGGGAAAGTCCGCTGTCGCGCGCCGCCTTCATCGCCGCTTCCTTCTCGGCCGCCAGCGCTGCGAGTTGGTCCATCGCGGCCAGGCCGGTCGTCTTGCGGTCTTCGAGATCTTTGAGGATGCGTTCGGCGCGGTCTTTCAGTGGCTGCAGCACCGGGGCCGCGGCGGGGTCTTCGTCGATTTCGTCCTGCAACCCGCGCACGAGGTTGAACACCTTGCCTTCGTCGGAGCCCTTTTCGCTGCGCAGCGCGTTGAGCGTGGCCACGTCGAAGGTCACGCTCTTGGTGAGCCGACCCAGGCCGTGCTGCTCGGCACTCCCCTCGATGAGCCGGCGCGTCTTGTAGGCCAGATCGGCCACGAAACCGACCTTCTCGGCGTAGGCGTTGCGCACGGCCGCGTAGAGCTGGGAAAGCTGCTTGTAGGTGGCGATGTGGTCACGGAGCCGTGCATCGGGCGAGAGGATCTCCCACAGCGCCTCGATGTCCTTGTAGTGTTCGAAGAAGGTCTTGCGCGCCTCGGGCGTCAAGAAGCGGCCGAACACCAGGCGTTCCAGCCGTTCGTCGGGCGTACCGTCTGTATCTGACTCCAAATAGTCCTTCTTGGCCTGCTCGATGCGTTGCAGAAAGTCCTGCAGCAACACGTCGAGGTCCCCGATCACGCCGCTGACGTCCGAGGAGTCGAACTGCAGGGCCTTCTTAAGCTCGCGCAGCACGCCCACGAAGTCGAGCACCAGGCCGACGCGCTTGGTCACGCCGCTGGCGTCCACGTAGGGCCGGTTCACGCGCGCAATCGACTGCAGCAGCACGTGGTCGCGCATCGGCTTGTCGAGGTACAGGCAGTACAGCGGCGGTGCGTCGTAGCCGGTGAGCAGCTTGTCGGTAACGATCAGGATCTTCGGGTTTTCCGCGGGCTTCTTGAACAGCAGGCGGACTTGTTCTTCCTGCTCGTCCGACAGCTGCAGCTCGGCCACCAGCGGCCGATCGATGGCGTCTGCCGCACTTTGGGTATAGACCGGCGCCGTCCACTCCGGCGGCAGCAGCTTGTCCAGTGCCTTCTTGTACTTGGCGCAGGCCTCGCGGTTCACGGCCACCACGAAGGCTTTGTAGCCCAGGGGCAGCACGTTCTCATTGAAGTGCTCGGCGATGAAAGCGGACACCTTCTCGATACGGTCGTCCGCCGTCAGGAAGGTACGCAGCCCCACGGCGCGGTCGAGCACCTTGTTCAGTTCCTCGACATCGGTGACGCCTTCGCTCTCGGCCAAGGCGAAAAACTCCTTGTCCAGGCGATCCGCAGGGACCGTCATCTCGCTGGGCGCCATCACGTGTTTGATCGGCAGGGTCGTCTCGTCCTCGATGGACTCCTTGATCGAGTACTTGTCGAGATAGCCTTGTTCGTCCTCCCGGCCGAAGATCTTGAACGTGCCTTCGCCTTGCGGCGTGCGCGCAATCGGCGTGCCGGTGAAACCGATGATGGTGGCCTTCGGCACGGCCGCCATCAGATAGGTGCCGAGGTCCTTGGCGACCGACCGGTGCGCTTCGTCGATGAACACGTAGACGTTGTCGCGCAGGCAGCTGTCTTTGCGGATGGCCTCGAACTTGTGGATCATCGAGATGATCAGGCCGCGGAAGTCGGCGTCCAGCAGTGCCTGGAGTTCGGCCTTGTTGTTGGCCCGCCGGACCGCGATGTCCTGGCTCTGCATCTCGCCGAGCAGGCGCTCGACCCAGCCCTTCAACTGACCTTCCAGCTCGGTGCGGTCCACCACCAGAATCACCGTCGCATTGGCGAAACGCGCCTTGTCCTCCAGGATCAGGCGAGCGGCGGTCAGCAGGGTAAAGGTCTTGCCCGAGCCCTGGGTGTGCCAGACCAGGCCACGTGTCTTGGTCGGGTCGGCGCAGCGGTTCAGGATGGCGTCGATGGCGCGCCGCTGGTGCTGGCGAAGCACCGACTTGCGCGTCTCGCCGTCCTGCACGTAGAACAAGATCCAGTGCCGCAGTGTGCGCAGGAAGTCGGTCGGCTCGAAAAAGGCTTGCACCGCGAAGCGGTAGGTTTCCTCCGGCGCCTGCTTCCAGCGTGCCATGTCGCGCCGGTTCGCGTTCCAGGTCACGCCATACCAGTAGTCGAGCAGGTGCGTCACGTTGAAGAGCTGGGCCGTGGCCAGCAGCTCTGGCGTTTCCAGCTCGTAGCGGCGCAGTTGCTTGATGGCGCGCTCGATGGCGTCGCCGTCCTTCGGGTTCTTGTGCTCGACGATGCATACCGGCACGCCGTTGACCAGGAGCATTACGTCGGCCCGGTTGCCCTTGCGCGCCGGGGGCTTGATCTTCCACTCCCACGTCACGTGAAAGGCGTTGGCCTCGACGTGTTCGAAATCGATCAGGGTCACGGGCCGATGGCGCTTCTCGGCCTCGTCGTACCACTGACGCTCGCCGCGCAGCCAGGCCAGCCGCTCGCGGTTGCCCTCGATGCTGGCGGGCAGGGCGTCGAAGGTCTCGACGATGGAACGCGCCTGATCGGGCGCAAGCCATGGGTTGAAGGCCAAAACCTTCTGCTCGAGCAGCCCCCGGAAGAGGCTCGACGACTCGTCCCCGCGCCGGAACAGCGCCTCGATGGGGGTGACCGGCTGCCAGCCGATCTCCGCCGCGTGCTCCACCATCGGGAACTGCACGCTGCCCGCCTCACTGATCTTGAGGGTGCTCATCAGACGCCCCCCTGCCAACAGGCTCGCGCCGTGAGCGGGTTCCGGTTATGCTCCGCTCTGGAACGGGAATGCCCGTTCGGCGGTCGTCGCCTGGTGTAACCGGGGGCGGCCGTTTTCGCTGGATGGGGAGCGGCAAGCCGAACCTGAACGGGCTTGGACCCCGCCCCGTGCCGGAAGGCCGGCTTCCCCTCAAGAGGGGAAGCTGCTAAACTTTCAATCAAAGGTCCCCCCCCGATGACAAGAGCCCAAGGGGCTCTCTCCGGAAACGGAGTAGTCGGGGGGGTCAATTTTTTTGGATGGTGGTGCGGCATCAGTAGTAGTACCTCGTGCCGGTACGGAAGATGTCGAACTCGCTCCGGACTGCGGACTTGAGGCGGTCGTAGTGCTCCGTCTCTCCCCGCTGCCACTTCCTGAATACCGCCCAACAGCAATAATCGGCCACCTGCAAGCCGTAATGGGAACGCGAAGCGTGGTGCAGGATCCGGTATTTCATCCCGGCTGGCAGCATCTTTGCCAAGGACAGCTGGATGGCTTTTTCGATGGCTCGCCGCTTCTTTTGCACCGGAATGCTGTCGGTGATGACGATTACCTCTTCCGCACCTGACTCGATCTCCTTGGGCACGACGAATTTGAGCAGATAGCCCAACATCTCAGGGTAAAAGCGTTTGTCGTCGCGCAATGCCGGACCGGTCTTCGGTTTCTCTACGATGAGACTGTCGATGCGCAGGCCGTCCAAATGCCCAGCGATCAACTCGAACACGCGGCCGCGCACCCGTGGGTTGTCATCGGCGCAGTGGAAATACTCGGTATCCAGCCCGAACTCCAGGCAATCGTGCTTGTAGTCGTCCAGCGGACCATGAGCGGCGAAGGGCCGCCGCGTGCTCACGCTGGTGAGGACGAAGTACCGCGTACCCTTCGGGCTGAAGTCGAAGTTCCCAGCCTCGTCGAGGAAAAGATAGGCGCAGCGGTTCATGCGTGGTCTCCGCGGCGCCCAAATGAAAAGCCCCGGGGTTCGGCGCTTCCCGGATGAGGGTGGGAAGGCTTACTGCCAGGGGCGGATGAGCGGCACATCATACCGCCGGCTCCGCTGAAGGGGAAAGCGGCTCCGCGTGGGCTTGCAGCGCCGAGAGGTCCAGCGCATCGACGCGGATCTCGCCGGTCATCAGCTCGTGCAGCAGGGCCTTGAACAGATCTTCCAGCACCGCACGCTTCTTGCGGTGCAGCTCGATCTTGCGGTCGATGGCGTCGAGGATGGCGACGATTTCGCGCTGTTCGTCGAGGGTGGGCAAAGGAACGGCCAAACTCTTGAGGATTGCGCCGGTTAGTGCTGCCCTTGTACTTCCATTCCCGGACGCAAGTTGCCGTAGATATTGGTACTGGTTTTCCAAGTAGCTCCTGAGGAAGCCGGAGGAAATCGACTCTGCTTTTGGCTGTATGAAGCCGACATGTCTGCTGGTTGTTGCTTCTACGTCAAGAACCGCACAGTGCCCCAGGGTCTTTCCCTGTCCAACGATAGCGATGAGGACGGCACCTGGCTGAAGCAGCGGTAGACTGCACTCCTCCAGTGCCGCACGAGTGACATGCGTTTCAGATCCCGTGATCTGCCGTTCGTACATCTTGCCGCTGGTGATCCACGGAATCGTTCCGCCTTGCCAGTAGGCGGCATGTCGTCGGTTGGGTGTGGTGCCGTTGCCGATCTTGCCGAGTGCGCCGAGCGGCACGACCTCCCAACTCTCCGGCACCGGCCCGATCTCGGTCTCCTTCTGCGGCTCGCCGCGCAGGCCGCGCGTGAACAACTCGCGCATGGCGGCGCGTTTGAGTTCCTGCGCCGTCGCGGCCGCCTTATCGTGAACTCTGATGGCCTCACGCACCTCGGCGAGTGTCCGAGCGATCTCCCGCTGCTCTGCCACGGAGGGGTGTGGCACCTCCAAGCTCGCGAGCCGGTTGCGCGAGAGATTGGGAATGGTCGTCTTGTTGCCCGCCCCCTCGAAGATGCCGAGCTGCGTGAAAGCACTCTGCAGGAAGTAGACGTAGAACCGTGGCTCCACATCGCCGCGGATGGGACGCAGACGATGCAAGTGATTCTGGAACGCCATCATGGGGACACGCCCGTCCCAAACGGCCGCCCGCCCAATCTCGCCGCCTTCGCACACCAACAAATCGCCGGCTTTCAGACTCTTGTCGACCAGCTCACTGGGCGGGATGGACATTTCATCCACTTCCGTCAAGTCGATGTCGTCCCACAGCACATTCGAGGTGCGCAAGAACGGCATCCTGTCCGTTCCCGCTCGCGCGGCCGCCGACATCGTCTTGCCGGCACCGATTTCGAACAGCTCGCCCAAAGGCCGCCATGTCCAGTTCGGATTGGTCATAGTGGTGCGAGCAACCTGGCAAGGGTTTGGTCGATTTCGCGAGCCTTTTCGTCTAGCGCGAGCATGTCTGCGACGATGGCCTTGATGGGGCGATGATCCGCATCGCCGCCCTGAGCGACCCACCGGCCCGGACTCAAGTTATAATCCGCCTCCCGCGCCTGTTCGGTGGTGATGACCGCCAGCTCCCCCTCTACCGGCTCGCCCTTGAGATACATCGCCGCCAGCGGCCGGATGTCCTCCTCCGGCAGGTAGTTCTTGGGCCGGCCCTTCTTGAAGCGGCGGCTGGCGTTGAGGAGCACGATCCGGCCCTTGCGCGCGGCGCTCTTGCGCTTGGAGAGCACGACGATGACGCCGGCGGCGGTGGTGTTGTAGAAGAGGTTCTCGGGCAGCAGGATCACGCCGTCGATCAGGTCCTGATCGACGAACCACTTGCGGATGTTGCGTTCCTTGTCCTCGTTCTTGGAGCCGGAGCCGCGCGTAACTGCGCCCGTATCGAGCACCACGGCGGCGCGGCCGTGGTCGTTCATGCAGGCCAGCGTGTGCTGCAACCAGGCCCAGTCCCCTTTGCCGCTGGTGATGCCGCCGGCGGTGCGGAAGCGGTCGAAGGGGTCGTTGGCGAAGATGTCGGGCGCGAAGGGCTGGTTCCACATCGGGTTGGCGACGACGATGTCGTGCCGCCTGATGGAACCGTCCGCGTTGCGGAACTTGGGGTTGATCATGGTGTCGCCGCGCGCCAGCTCCACCTCCATGTCGTGGATGATGGCATTCATCTGCGCCACGGCGTAGCTCTCGGCCTGCAGCTCCTGGCCGCTGAGCTTGAGCGGCACGCGGCTCGTCGGGTCCAGCTCCCGCGCGACGAGCTGGAGCTTGATCAGCAGCCCCGCCGAGCCGCAGGCGTAGTCGTGGCAGGTCTCGCCGGGCTTGGGCCGCAGGATGTGGGCCATCAGAAAGCCGACCTCGGTCGGCGTGAAGAACTCGCCAGCGCTTTGGCCGGAACCTTCGGCGAACTTGCGCAGCAGGTATTCATAGGCGCGGCCGAGGAAGTCGGGCTGCACGTCGGCCAAGCCCAGCCGGTAGCGCGGGTCGGAGAAGGTCTCGACCACGCCGCGCAGCTTGGCCGGATTGATGTCGCGTTCGCCGTTGCGCTCGGCGGCGAAGTCCACTACGTCGATCACGTTGGAGAGGGAGGGGTTTTGTTTGACCACGGCGCGCACGGCGCGGGTCAGGTGCTCGCCGATGTCCCGAGGCGCGGTCGGGCGGCCGCGCTCATCCAGCGGCCAGTCGAAGGACTCGCGCCCGCTGATCACCGCCCAGCGGGCTTCCGGCGGCAGGTAGAAGCGCAGCAGCGAGTGGTCCGACTCGGCAATCTCCAGGGCGGTGGCGCGGTCGCCGTACTCCTCGGCCAGCCGCTCGATCTCGTCGTCGAACACGTCGGACAGGCGCTTGAGGAAGAGCAGCGGCAGCAGGTAGTCCTTGAACTTGGCCGCGTCTTTCTCGCCGCGGATGGAGCAAGCCGCGTCCCACAGCATCTGCTCCATGGGCTTGGTGGTGGGTGTCGCGGCCGTTGCCCGGCCCGTGCGACGTCGGGTCACCTGAGCGGCCGCTTCAGCGGGCGGGGGGGCTTCGGCGCCTTCGACCCCCGCCTCGCGAGCCAGCGCAAGGATCGCCTCCTGCGCCGCGCGCTGGGGCTTGTTGCCGCCACCTTCCCAGCGGTTGACCGTGGCGAAGGAGACGCCCAGGCGCTCGGCAAGCTGTTCCTGGGTAAGGTTCAAGGCCGCGCGCGTGGCACGAAGGATCGCGGGGAAGTCGGCTTGTTGTGTCATGTCTGCTATGTTTGCTATATTTTCTGCGATTGTCAAGCGGGGCTGCAGCGCAGCCGAACGCGGCGGCAAGAACCTCGAAGGAGCAGACGATGAGCGGGAACCGATGGGACGTGGCCGGCGTACCCCACAAGGGATGGGCGTGCATCGACGTGGTCGATCTGCGCGGCGACGGCGCGCGCGCCGACGAGACCAGCTACGAGACCTGCCAGATGTGCGGGAACGAGAAGATCCGGTTCGTCCATGTCATGGCGCACGCCGACGTCGACGAGCCTTACCGGGTTGGCTGCGTCTGCGCGGAGAAGATGAGTGGCGACTACCAGGGGCCGCGTCGGCGCGAAGGGCGGCTACGGAATCGAGCCACCCGACGGTCAAGGTGGTTGGACCGCAGGTGGCGTGTCTCAGCCAAGGGCAACCTGTTCCTGAACGTCGAGGGTCACAACCTCGGGGTCTACAAGACCAAGGCAGGCCGATGGGGATATCGAATCGGCAACCGGTTCGGCCAGCGGACGTATGCCGCCCTGAACGAGGCGAAGTTGGCGCTGTTCGATGACTTCTGGGCGATGACCCAAGACGACGACGGACTGTGGGCCGCGGGCTGACTCGAAGAACCCGGCGGGTTCGGCACAACTGCGCGGGTTCCCGAGTAGTCCCCTTGTGCGCGCACGCCGTGGAATCTAGCCGCTGAATCCCGCAGGGCAGTGGATCAGCGTTCAGTTCTCGCTGGTAGTCCACCACCACGAATCCGACGCCCGGCCGCAAGGCCGGGCGTTTTTCTTTGCGGCGCGATGACCCTGCGCTCGCCTGCGCGCATGCCGCGACCGGAGCGGGCGATCGTGCGAAAATGCCGGGCCGATGGCCCCGTAGCTCAGCTGGATAGAGCGTCCCCCTCCTAAGGGGAAGGTCGCACGTTCGAATCGTGTCGGGGCCGCCACGGAAGCAGGAACGCGGTGCACGCGTGCGGATGCGAGACGACGCACCGCCTGCCCGTGTTCGTCCCTCGCACGCTCTCGGAGATCCGCATGACCCACCCCGTCCTCACCGCGCTCGGCCTCGGCGAGCAGGAATCCGGCACCTATCTCGGCAACGGCGAGTGGAGCGCCACCCGCGATGCGGGCGTGCTGGAGCCGGTCAACCCGACCACGGGCGAGGTGCTGGGCCGCGTGTTCGCGTCCTCGCGGCAGGATTACGAGACCATCGTCGAGCGCGCGCAGGCGGCATTCAAGGTCTGGCGCACCACGCCGGCGCCGAAGCGCGGCGAGGCGATCCGCCTGTGCGCCGAGGCGCTGCGCAAGCACAAGGACGCGCTCGGCTCGCTGGTCGCGCTGGAGATGGGCAAGTCGAAGCCCGAGGGCGACGGTGAGGTGCAGGAGATGATCGACATCGGCGACTTCGCCGTCGGTCTCTCGCGCCAGCTCTACGGCCTGACCATGCACTCCGAGCGACCGGGCCACCGCATGTACGAGCAGTGGCATCCGCTCGGCCTGGTCGGGATCATCTCGGCGTTCAATTTCCCGGTCGCGGTGTGGAGCTGGAACAGCTTCATCGCCGCGGTGTGCGGCGACATCTCGATCTGGAAGCCGTCGCCGAAGACGCCGCTGTCGGCGATCGCGTCGATGAAGATCTGCAACGAAGCGCTGCGCGCCGGCGGCTTCCCGGACATCTTCTTCCTGTTCAACGACGCCGGCAGCGAGCTGGCGCAGGAATTCGTCGACGACCACCGCATCCCGCTGATCAGCTTCACCGGCTCGACCCGCGTCGGCCGCATCGTCGGCGAGCGCGTGGCGCGCCGCATGGGGCGCTCGCTGCTGGAGCTGGGCGGCAACAACGCGATCATCGTCGACCCCACCGCCGACCTGAAGCTGGCGATCCCCGCGATCGTGTTCGGCGCGGTCGGCACCGCCGGCCAGCGCTGCACCACCACGCGCCGGCTGTTCGTGCACGAGTCGATCTACGACGAGGTGCTCGCCAGGCTGATCGCCGCCTACAAGCAGGTCGAGCAGAAGATCGGCGATCCGACCGATCCGCGGAACCTGATGGGCCCGCTCAACAGCCGCGAGGCGGTGCAGGCCTACCTCGACGCGATCGAGAAGGCGAAGGCCGCCGGCGGCAAGGTCGAGACCGGCGGCGCCGCGCTCGACCGGCCGGGCTTCTTCGTGCTGCCGACCATCGTCACCGGCCTCGCCAACGACGCCGCCATCGTGCAGCAGGAAACCTTCGCGCCGATCCTGTACGTGATGAAGTACCGCGAGCTGGACGAGGCGATCGAGATGCAGAACGCGGTGCCGCAGGGCCTGTCGTCGGCGATCTTCACGCAGAACCTGAAGGCGGCCGAGAAGTTCCTGTCGGCGGCCGGTTCCGACTGCGGCATCGCCAACGTCAACATCGGCACCTCCGGCGCCGAGATCGGCGGCGCATTCGGCGGCGAGAAGGAAACCGGCGGCGGCCGCGAATCCGGCTCCGACGCCTGGAAGGCCTACATGCGCCGCCAGACCAACACCATCAACTACTCCGACGCGCTGCCGCTGGCGCAGGGGATCAAGTTCGATCTGTGAACAAGCCGGGAATCGGGAATCGGGAATCGGTAATCGGGAATCGGGAATGAACCCTCGTCGCTGCCGCGCTTACCCCAATCTCTCCCGCTTCTACCGATTCCCGATTCCCTCTTCCCGATTCCCATAACCGTGTACTCCCTCGCCCGCCCCTTCCTGTTCGGCCTCGATCCCGAGCGCGCCCACGGCGCCGGGCTGCGGGCGCTCGAAGTGGCGTACCGGACCGGCACCATCGGGCTGCTGGCGAAGACGGCCGAACCGCTGCCGACGCGGGCGTTCGGGCTGACGTTCCCCAATCCCGTGGGCCTCGCCGCGGGGCTGGACAAGAACGGCGAGCACATCGACGCGCTGTTCGCGCTCGGCTTCGGGTTCGTCGAGATCGGCACGGTGACGCCGCGGCCGCAGGCCGGCAACCCGAAGCCGCGCCTGTTCCGCCTGCCCGAGCAGCAGGCGCTCATCAACCGCATGGGCTTCAACAACGCGGGCGTCGAGAAGCTGGTGCGCAACGTCAAGCGCGCGCGCCGCCGCGGCGGCCTGCTCGGCATCAACATCGGAAAGAACAAGGACACGCCGAACGAGGCGGCGGAGAACGATTACCTCTACTGCCTCGAGCGCGTGTATCCGCTCGCCGACTACATCACCGTCAACATCTCCTCGCCGAACACCGCGGGCCTGCGCGAGCTGCAGGAGGAACAGGCGCTGCGCCGGCTGATCGGCACCCTGCGCGAGGCGCAGGAGCGCTACGGCGCGCGTCACGGGCGGCGGGTGCCGATGCTGGTGAAGATCGCGCCGGACCTTTCGGACAACGACATCGACGCCGCCGGCCGCGTGCTCGGCGATCTGCAGGTGGACGGGGTGATCGCGACCAACACGACGACCTCGCGCCTGTGGGTCGAAGGGGCGCGCCACGCGGACGAAGCCGGCGGCCTGTCCGGCGCGCCGCTGATGGGTCCGTCCACCACCGTGCTGCGCCGGCTGCGCACGCGCCTGCCCGAGCACATTCCGGTGATCGGCGTCGGCGGCATCCTGTCGGGCGCGGACGCGGTCACCAAGGTCGCCGCGGGAGCGACGCTGGTGCAGTGCTACACGGGCCTCATCTACCGCGGCCCGCAGCTCGTGTACGAATGCATCGAGGCCATCCGCCGCCGGCGCCATGCGCCGAGCCGCGGTCCGGTGCCGATCGACGCATGAGCGAAGCGATCCGCATCCTGCGCGATGCCCCGCTGCGCGCGCGCAACACGTTCGGTGTGGAAGCGACCGCGCGCTGCCTGGTCGAGGTGGCCGACGCCGGCGCGCTGCCGGACGCGCTGTCGCTGCCGGAACTGCGCGGGACCGCACCGCTGGTGCTCGGCGGCGGCAGCAACCTGCTGATCGCGGCCGATCCGCCGCAGCCGCTGCTGGCGCTGACCGGCGCGCGCGTGCGCCTGGTGTCCGACGAGGGCGGGAGCGCGATCGTGCGCGCCGAGGCGGGCGCGAACTGGCACGCGTTCGTCATGCGCACGCTCGATCAGGGCCTGTGCGGCCTGGAGAACCTGGCGCTGATCCCCGGCACCGTGGGCGCGGCGCCGATCCAGAACATCGGCGCCTACGGGGTCGAGGTGCGCGAGCGCATCCACGCGGTGGAGGCCTGGGACCGCGAACGCGGCGCGCTGCGCCGGCTGAGCGCCGACGATTGCGCGTTCGCCTACCGCGACAGCCGCTTCAAGCGCGAGCCGGAGCGCTGGATCGTCACCGCGGTGGAGTTCGCCCTGAGCCGCCGCGACGAGCCGCGGCTGGACTACGCGGGGATCGCCGAGGAACTGCACGCGCGCGGCATCGCGCGGCCGTGCGCGCGCGACGTCGCCGAGGCGGTGATCGCCATCCGCCGGCGCAAACTGCCGGACCCGGCGGTGCTCGGCAACGCCGGCAGCTTCTTCAAGAATCCGATCGTGCCGGCGGCGCAGGCCGAGGCGCTGAGGGCCATGCATCCGGCGCTGCCGGTGTTCCGCGGCGACGGCGCGCACAGCCGCAAGCTGTCGGCGGCGTGGCTGATCGACGCGTGCGGCTGGAAGGGCCATCGCGAGGGCGACGCCGGGGTGGCGCCGACGCATGCGCTGGTGCTGGTCAACCACGGCGGCGCGACGGGCGCGCAGCTACTGTCGCTGGCGCGGCGCATCGCCGCTTCGGTGCACGAACGCTTCGGCGTCGTGCTGGAACCGGAGCCGCGCGTGATCGGCGCGAGCTGGCACTGACACCGACGGCGAGGGCACGGCGTGACGAGCGAGGGCGGACAGGCGAGGACACGGCGGGAGGCCCACGCCGCACCATGACCACCCACGCGCGCGCGGCGCTGCTGATGCTCGGCAGCACCCTGTTCTTCGCCCTGATGGCGGTGGCGATCCGGCTGGCCTCGCAGTCGCTGCACACGTTCGAGATCGCCTTCTTCCGCAACTTCTTCGGCGTCATCGCCGCACTGCCGCTGTTGGTGCGGCACGGACCGGGCCTTCTGCGCACCACGCAACTGCCGCGCTACGCGATCCGCTGCGTGATCGGCGTCGGCTCGATGTTCTGCGGCTTCTGGGCGATCGGCCATCTGCCGCTCGCGCAGGCGGTGACGCTGTCCTACTCGACGCCGCTGTTCGTCACCATCCTCGCCGTGTGGTGGCTCGGCGAGCAGGTGCGCGCGCGCCGCTGGGCGGCGGTGGTGGTCGGCTTCGTCGGCGTGCTGGTGCTGGTGCGGCCGGGCACCGCGAGTTTCACCGCCGGTTCGCTGGTGGCGGTGGCGGCGGCGGTGCTCAGCGCGATCGTGTCGATCCAGATCAAGCAGCTCTCGCGCACCGAGCCCGCCGACCGCATCGTGCTGTGGACGACGATGCTGTGGGTGCCGCTGTCGCTGGGACCGGCGCTGTTCGTGTGGGAGTGGCCGCAGGGCATCACCTGGCTGTGGGTGGCCGCCGCCGGCGCGCTCGGCACCTCGGGGCACATGCTGTGGACGCGCGCGATCAAGCTCGGCGACGTGTCCGCGCTGACGCCGATCAGTTTCATGCAGTTGCCGGTGGTGGCGCTGTTCGGATTCGTGCTGTTCGACGAGAGCGTGGACCGCTGGACGCTCGCCGGCGCGGCGATCATCCTCGGCTCGAACGCCTACATCGCGCATCGCGAGGCGCAACTGGCGCGGCGTCATGCAACCACCGCGCCGGTCGAGGCGGCCAAGCCGGGCGAGTGAGGCGCCGGGCCCTCTCCCGCGCGGGGAGAGGGCGATCGGACATCACCCGCGCATCCCCGCGGGAGCGCGCGATGCGCCGGCGCCGGCGCCGGCGCCGATCACGGCGTCACCGTCATCGACACCCGCAACGCCACGCGCGGCCGCAGCGGGTCGTTGCTGGCGACGCAGACGTAGCCCGCGTACGCGCCGGGCGCGAGGCCGCCGGCGTTCAGCACCAGACGCACGGACCGCGAGCCGTCGGGCCACAGCACGTCGGCCGAGGGAATGGCCGCCGCGATCCACGGCGCGCCGCAGGCGACCTGCCCTTCCACCTGCCAGGCCAGTCCGGGGAACGCGGTGGTCGCGCTCCACGCGCCCGGCGTGGGGAGCGTGATGGTCGAGAATCCGCCGCTGCCGCTGTCGGAGGCGAACCACACCCAGCGGTTGGCGAACGTGCTGCGCGCGTGCACCACCAGCCAGTAGCGGCCGGCCGGCAGGGTGACGTCCTGTCCCGCCGCGGCCAGATCGAGCGCGATCGTGCCGCCGGTCGTGCTCACGCCCGGCGAGCCGGGGGCGGCGGTGTACGACCACACCGCGAGCGCGGGCGCCGTCTCCGGATTGCCGGCGGGCGCGCCGCCGTTGTCCGGATACAAGCTCCACGTCAGTTGCGAGGCGGTCGACGCCAGCGGCAGGCCGCTGGAGACGAAACCGTCCGCCACCAGGCGCGACAGCCGGGTCGATTCGCCCAGCGTGAAGTCGTCGGCGGCGAATTGCGCCAGCGGATTGGTCGAGTCGGTGTAACGCGTGCTGCGGAAGCCGGAGAACTGCGCACCGATCGCCGCGCGGGCGATGGTGACGCTGCCGCTGCCGGAGCGTTCGACCGAATACCGCAGCCACGAACCGCCCTCGTTGCGCACGTCGACCGTGACGCTGCCGATGCCGCCGGCGGGGACGGTCGCACCGACCGCCTCGGGCGCCAGCGCCAGCGCCGGCGGCTGCACCGCGATCGCCATCGGCAGACGCAACGTCGGCAGCGTGCCGGTACCGAACGTCACCGGCGTCAGCACCAGCGTGCCGAACCGGAAGCGGCCGTCGGGCGCGATGGCGTGGCTGTCGACCACGATGGCGATCGTGCGGCTCTCGCCGGGTGCGACGCTGAACACGAGCGGCCAGGCCGCGCCGCGCAGCCCCTCCACCCGCACCGCCCAGGTCTGGCGGTGACCGAGGGTGTTGCGGAACGTGCGCTGGAACGTGCAGCGCAGGAAGCACGAGCCGCGGATCAGGCTCGGCTGGTTGAGCGTCGCCGGATCGCCGCCCGTGGCCGGGTCGGCCGCGAGGTAGTCGGTCCGCGTCTCGTGCATCACCAGCCCGGCGCGCACCGCGCGGTCGACCTGGATGCGGCCGGCGCCGCGCGCGAACGGATCGGCGGCGGTGGTGCCGTCCTCCAGCAGCACCTCCCGCTTGGCGGTCATCGCCAGCGCGGATTTGATCTCCGGCGCGGTCCAGTCCGGATGCGCCTGCCGCAGCAATGCCGCCGCACCGGCGTGATGCGGCGAGGCCATCGACGTGCCGCTCATCAGGCCGACCGCGTTCTCGAAGCCGGTGACGGTGGTGCCGGCGATCACCGCGAGGATGTTGACGCCCGGCGCGGTGACGTCGGGCTTCAGCAGGTCGTAGGCGCCGGCCGGCCCGCGCGAGCTGAAGGCCGCAAGCTGGTCCGGCGTGTTGGGGATCAGCACGCCCGGATAGCGGATGCCGGCCGTCACCGCCCCCGGATGCGCGGCCGCGAAGTCGCGCAGCGTATCGCCGCTGGCCTGGGTGACGCCGAACACCGGGATCGTCGCGCCCGGCACGGACGGGATGATGCCGCCCGGCTGGTTGTTGGCGATCACCACCGCGATCGCGCCCGCCGCGGCGGCGTTGCCCGCCTTGACGGTGAATGCGCAGGTGCCGCGCCGCACGAGCGCGATCGCGTTCTGGAACGTGTTCGGCGCGAACGCCGCGCAGCCGTCGGCCGCGGTATCGATGCCGGGGCTGACGACGAGCGGCGTGGTGCCCGGCACGGGGCCGCTCAGGCTCACGCCGCCGGTGCCCTCGTTGAGCACGATGCCCTGCAGCGCCGGCGGCACCGGCGCCGGGCCGGTCACGTCCAGCAGCAGCGCGTAGTCGTCGCGGCCGTGCTGGGCGGCGGCGGTCGACGCGGTCCAGGGCTCGTTGTGGCTCAGCGTGTTCGGCGCGGGGCCGGCGTTGCCGGCCGAGGTCGCGACGTAGATGCCGGCGTCGACCGCGTTGAGGAAGGCGAGCGAGACCGCGTCGCTCCACGGATCGGCGCCGCCGCCGATCGAGAAGTTGAGCACGTCGACCACGCCGTCGGCGACCGCCTGGTCCACCGCCGCCACCGAGGAGACGTTCGGGCACAGCCCGCGCCCGTCGGCCAGCCGCGTGTAGCAGACGTCGTAGGCCACGATGTTGGCGTGCGGCGCGACGCCGGAAATGCGCAGGTTGCGCCCCTTGTAGAGCACCTCGCGATGGTTGCCCGCGGCGGTGGAGGCGACGTGGCTGCCGTGGCCGTTGGTGTCGCCGAAGCCCGGCTCCTCGCGGTAGAGGCTGGTCAACGTGCAGATCGTCTGCGTCGGCTGCGACGGATCGGGCGCGACGTTGCAGACGAAGTCGTAGCCGCCGATCAGTTTGTCGTTGCAGCGCCCGGCATCGATGCCGCCCGGCGCGCAGGTGCCGAGGAAATTGCCGGCGCCGAGCGGATTGACGTGCGCGTGGCCGTCGAGCGGCCCGGTGGCGGCGAACGACGGGCTGCCGAAGTTGATGCCGGTGTCGATCACGCCGACCACCACGCCTTCGCCCTGGAACCGTCCCGGGTTGCCGGGCGTGGTGCCGAGCCAGAGCCTGTCGGCGCCGATCAGCAGCGGGCCGGTGTCGGTTTCGATCTCGTACTCGCGGTACTCCTCCACCAGCCGGACGCCGGGCATCCGGCGCAGGCGGTTCGCTTCCGCCGGCGCGAGCTCGGCGATCACGCCGTTGATCGCGTGCTGCATGCGATGCCGCACCTGCAGCGGCCGCCCGATCGCGCGGGACAGTTCGGCCTCGCGCGTGGCCTGCACCCGCTTCAGATGCTGCACGTACTGCCGTGCCGCGGCGCTGCGCATGTCGATGCGGCCACGCGCGCTGCCGCCGGTGGCGCGCGCCGGCGCCGCCAGCCCGCTCACCTCGCCCTTGTACGAGGCGACCGGCGCTTCGGGAAACACCACGATGTAGGGCCGCGTCTGCCGCTCGAGCGGACTGCCGCCCGCCTGCGCCGCCGTGGGCGGCGAACCGTCGAACGCACGCGTGAGCGCGCCGAAGGACAACGCACGCGTCACGCCACCGCCGAAGTGCAGCACGGTCGCGCCCGCCGCCGCCACGCCGACGAGCAGCGCGGCCGCGAGCCACTTCTTCCGTTTCGTAGCCATGTCGGGGATTCCGGGTGTCGAGCGCGCCGGAACGCATTCCGGCCACGCCGTCGTGAACGGGCGGAAGCGGGGGCTTCCGGCGCTCCGACGGGCCCCTTCCATCGGCACGCCCGGCGACCTTAGGCGCATCGCCCGGCGATTGCTCGCCGCGTCGCAACACTCATCCGTGGCCGACTCGACCATGGCGCGCCATGCGGTTCGCGGGATGCGGGGCCGCAGGCGGCCGCAGCGGAATCGCCGCGCACGGCGACCGCTCGTCGGATGCGAGACGAGCGCGGGCGCGAACGCGGGAGCGACTGCCGGAGCGGCGCCAGCAGCTACCGCCCGCGGCGCCCGCCGTGCAGACGCCACGGACGGCGCGCGCGGAACGCGACCAGATACGCCCCCACCGTCCAGATGCTCGCCGCCGCCCAGCCGGCCACGATGTCCGACGGGTAATGCACGCCCAGATAGACGCGCGAAAAGCCCACCAGCGGCACGAACACCGCCATCAGCGCGAGCACCGCGCCGCGCCAGCGCGTGTGCCACGCCAGCAGAACCAACACCCACGCCAGCGTCGCCGAGCCCATCGCGTGGCCGCTGGGGAAGCTGAAGGTCATCTCCGGCGCGATCGACTCCCACAGCGAGGGCCGCTCGCGCGCGAACACGTACTTGGTCAGCACGTTCAACAGCGCCGAACCGCCCAGCGCGATCGCAGCGAACGCCGCCTCGCGATAGCGCCGCAACACTGCGAGCATCAGCACCAGCGCGACGTCGAACGGCACCACGCCGTGCAGGTAGCCGATGCGCGTGACCGCGACGAAGAAGGTGTCGAGCTCCGGGGTCGCGATCGACCGTGCCAGCAGCAGCAGCGGCGCATCGAAGCCGATCGTCTCGCGCTCGTGGATCTCGTCGGCCAGCTCGGCGAACGCCCACATCGGCGCCAGCACGCCGACGAACACCAGCGTCAGCCGCAGCAGACGCCGGCGCAGCCAGGGCAGCAGGAAGGCGGGCAGCTCGCGCGCGAGCCTGCGCGACGCGGCGCGCGTGGGCGCGGCGTCGTCAGGCTCCGGCGCCGTATCGCCGTTCCACATAGCGGTCGATGAGCGCGATGAACTCGTCGGCGATGTTCTCGCCGCGCAGCGTCACCGTCTTCTGCCCGTCCTCGAACACCGGCGCCGCCGGCGCCTCGCCGGTGCCCGGCAGCGAAATGCCGATGTTGGCGTGGCGCGATTCGCCCGGCCCGTTCACCACGCACCCCATCACCGCCAGCGTCAGGTTCTCGGCGCCGGGGTGGGTGATCTTCCATTCCGGCATCTTCGCGCGCACGTGCTCCTGCACGCGCTTGGCCAGTTCCTGGAAGAACGTGCTGGTGGTGCGCCCGCAGCCCGGGCAGGCGGTGACCATCGGCGTGAACGCGCGCAGGCCCATCGTCTGCAGCAGTTCCTGGGCGACGATCACCTCGTTCGTGCGCGATTGCCCGGGTTCCGGCGTGAGCGAGATGCGGATGGTGTCGCCGATGCCTTCCTGCAGCAGCACCGCCAGCGCCGCCGCGGAGGCGACGATGCCCTTGCTGCCCATCCCGGCCTCGGTGAGGCCGAGGTGCAGCGCGTAATCGCCGCGCCGGGCGAGCTCGCGGTACACCGCGATCAGCTCCTGCACGCCGCTCACCTTGGCCGACAGCACGATGCGGTCGGCCGGCAGCCCCAGCTCGACCGCGCGCGCGGCCGAGTCCAGCGCCGAACGGATCAGCGCCTCGCGCAGCACGTGGCCGGCGTCCCACGGCTCGGCGCGCCGGGCGTTCTCGTCCATCAGCGCGGCGGCCAGCTCCTGGTCGAGCGAACCCCAGTTGGCGCCGATCCGCACCGGCTTGCCGTAACGCAGCGCGAACTCGATCAGTTGCGCGAACTGCACGTCCTTCTTCTTGCCGAAGCCGACGTTGCCGGGGTTGATGCGGTACTTGGCGAGCGCCTCGGCGCAGGCCGGTTCCTTCGCCAGCAACTGGTGGCCGTTGTAGTGGAAGTCGCCGATGATCGGCACCTCCACCCCCATCATCGCCAGCCGCTCGACGATGCGCGGCACCGCCGCGGCGGCCTCGGGGGTGTTGACGGTGACGCGCACCAGCTCGGAGCCGGCGCGCCAGAGTTCGGCCACCTGCTTCGCCGTCGCGGCGACGTCGGCGGTGTCGGTGTTGGTCATCGACTGCACCACCACCGGCGCACCGCCGCCCATCGTCACCCCGCCGATCCGCACCGCGCGCGTGGGCCTGCGCGGCGCGGGGCCGAAGGCCCATTCCTCGAGCGTGGCGGCGACGGAGGGCGTGTGCTGCGGGGCGACGGCGTTCATCCGCGCATTGTAGGCGCAGGCGCCCCGCGCGAGGCGGGGCGGGCGAGGCACGCAGTCCCCGCCCGTCATCCCCGCGCAAGCGGGATCAGCGCCGTCGACCGCGCCGACAAAGACTCCCGCCCGCCGGGATCCTCCATCCGCGTTCATCCGCGCAGATCCGTGGCCAACCCCGCCCCGCAACCTTCCCACCACGCCCGCCCGGCGCTACTGTGGCCGGCCCCGTTCCGCCCGCTCCGATGCACGCCGACACGCCCCGCGAGATCCTCACGCCGAGCCAGCTCAACACGCTGGCGCGCGACCTGCTGGAAGGCGCGTTCCCGTTGGTGTGGGTGGAAGGCGAACTCGGCAACGTCTCGCGGCCGTCGTCGGGCCACCTCTACTTCACGCTGAAGGACGAGCGCGCGCAGATCCGCTGCGCGATGTTCCGGCCCAAGAGCACCTGGCTGCGGTTCCAGCCGCGCGAGGGCCTGCGCGTGCTCGGCCGTGGGCGGCTGACGCTGTACGAGGCGCGCGGCGACTACCAGTTGGTGTTCGACCACCTCGAGGAAGCCGGCGAAGGCGCGCTGCGGCGCGCGTTCGAGGCGCTGAAGGCCAAACTCGCCGCCGAGGGCGTGTTCGATGCCGCGCGCAAGCGGCCGTTGCCGGCGTTCGCCCGCCGCATCGGCGTGATCACCTCGCCCACCGGCGCGGCGGTGCGCGACGTGCTCAGCGTGCTGGCGCGCCGCTTCCCGCTGCCCGAGGTCGACGTGCTGCCGGTGCCGGTGCAGGGCGATGGCGCCGCGGCGCAGATCGTGGCGATGCTGCAGCGTGCGGCGGCGAGCGGCCGCTACGACGTGCTGCTGGTGACGCGCGGCGGCGGTTCGCTGGAGGACCTGTGGGCGTTCAACGACGAGCGCCTGGCGCGGGCGATCGCCGCCTGTCCGGTGCCGGTGGTGTCCGCGGTCGGCCACGAGATCGACACCAGCCTGTCCGATTTCGCCGCCGACATGCGCGCGCCGACGCCGAGCGTCGCCGCCGAGCTGCTGGTGCCGCACCGCGACGACCTCGCGCGCCGGCTGCAGGCGATCGCGCAGCGGCTCGACGCATTGCAGCGCCACCGCCTGCGCGCGGCGATGCAGCGCGCCGACCGCGCCGCGCTGCGGCTGCACGCGCTGCGGCCGCAGGCGCGGATCGAGCTGATGTGCCGGCGGCAGGCCGAGGCGCTGCGCCGGCTCGACGCCGCGCTGCAGCGACGGCTCGAACGCGAGCGCGCGCGTCTGCGTCACGCGGACGCCTGCCTGCGCGCGCACCATCCGCAGCGCCGGCTGTCGCGCCTGCGCGAACGGCTGGCTGCGGTCGGCATGCGCCCGCAGGCGGCGATCGCACGCCGCCTGGCGGGCGACGCGCTGCGCCTGCGTTCGCTGGCACGTTCGCTCGAATCGGTCAGCCCGCTCGCCACGGTCGCCCGCGGCTACGCCATCCTGCAGCGCGAGGACGGCCACGTCGTGCGCCGCATCGACGACGTGCAACCCGGCGACGCCCTGCGCGCGCGCGTGGCCGACGGCCACCTGACCCTCAACGTGCTCGCCCGCGAATCGCAGTCGCCGTAGGGCGGGTCTCGACCCGCCGTTTTTTCGTCCCGCAGCAGATGCGCCGGCAGCGTAGCGCACAGGTTGGGTCTCGACCCGCCGTCTCCCGCTTCAGCCGTAAGGCGGGTCCTGCCCTACCGTTCTTTCCGTCCTGCCGTTTTCGTAGGTTGGGCTGAGCGCAGCGAAGCCCAACATCGCATCGCCAAGCCCACCGCGTGGCGCGGGACGTTGGGCTTCGCCTTCGGCTCAGCCCAACCTACGCACTCGGCGCGTAGGGCGGGTCTTGACCCGCCTTTTCCGTCCTGCAGCAGAGGCTTTTGCGCGACCCGCCACCCCCTTGGCCATCCCACCACGCATGCCGCATCGCTCGGGCGATCGCGATTCACCTCCTGCGGCGCGGGGATCGCGACCGATCTCAACCGACGCGCTCTCACTTGACGTCGATCTGCCGGGCGGCCTTCCCTGTTCGCTCAGAATGCTTCCAGCAGCGCCTCGATCTCCTTCACCCTCGCCTGGGTGACCTCGAGGCGACACGCTTCGGTCAGCCCCTCTGCTTCCGCCCGGCTCATCCCCTGCAGCAGGGGGACACTCTCGCAGTGCCGGTCGCGATAGGCGCGCCACGCGTCCCTGCCTTGCAGGAAGGCGCGCTCGAGGTCGACAAGGTAGTCGGGATCCGACGCACGATACGACGCATACGCCGCCGACGCGTTATCCAGAAGCCTCGATTCGAGCGCTGCAAGACGTCGTTCCGCCTCATGCATGGCGCGATATGTCGAACAGAGCCTGCTCGACGCGCAGAGGCGCGCATCGAGCTTCGAATGACACGCTTCGCGCTCGGCATAGAAGCCGGCAGTCCGGCAGGCCGCGTCATCGGGCATCCGATCCGCCGGCGCGACGTCCATCGCGCGTACCGTCCCGCACGAGGCCAACGCGCCCGCCAGCAGCACGCTTCCCATCATCTTCTCCAACCCTAGCATCACCCGCCTCCTTGGCGTCCCTGGGCGGCGTGCATCATACGGGGCGCGTGGAGCGAGCCGCCAAGATTGCGGTTGATCGAAACCCACCACGCCCCGCGCTATAACGACCGCCTGCCGCGGGAGCCGTGTCATGTCCATCCCCACCCTGCCCTGCTATCTCGCCAACCGCCCGTTCGCACCCAACCACGATCTCGCGGTGCACGACAAATACAGCGGCGAATGCGTCGCGCACGTGGCGCTCGCCGATGCCGCGGCGGTCGAGCGTGCGATCGCGGCGGCGCATGCGGCCCGCGCGGCGATGGCGGCGATGCCGCCGTATGCGCGGCGCGACGTGCTGGAGCATTGCGTGCGGCGCTTCCAGGATCGTGCGGAGGAACTCGCGCTGGCGCTGTGCCAGGAAGCCGGCAAGCCGATCCGCGACGCGCGCGGCGAGGTGGCGCGGCTGATCGACACCTTCCGCATCGCCGCCGGCGAAGCCACGCGCATCGGCGGCGAGGTGATCGAGCTGCAGGTGTCCGAACGCGCGCGCGGCTACCGCGGGATGACGAAGCGGGTGCCGGTCGGCGCGTGCAGCTTCATCACGCCGTTCAACTTCCCGCTCAACCTGGTGGCGCACAAGGTCGCGCCGGCGATCGCCGCCGGCTGCCCGTTCGTGCTGAAACCGGCGCTCGACACCCCGCTGGGCGCGCTCATCATCGCCGAGGTGCTGAGCGAGACCAGCCTGCCGGAAGGCGCATTCTCGGTGCTGCCGTGCACGAACGAGGATGCGTCCGCGCTGGTGGAGGACGAGCGCATCGCGCTGCTCAGCTTCACCGGAGGATCGATCGGGTGGGAACTGAAGGCGCGCGCGGGGCGCAAGAAGGTCGTGCTGGAGCTGGGCGGCAACGCGGCGTGCATCGTCGATGCCGATCCCGGCCAGCCGCTCGAACGCGTGGCCGAGCGGCTGGTGTTCGGCGCCTACTACCAGAGCGGGCAGAGCTGCATCAGCGTGCAGCGGATCATCGTCCATGCCGCGGTGTACGAGGCGCTGCGCGATGCGCTCGCGGCGAAGGTCGCCGCGCTGCGGATGGGCGATCCGCGCGAGGAGGACACCTTCATCGGCCCGGTGATCGACGCGCGCGCGGCCGAGCGCATCGAAGCCTGGGTGCGCGACGCCTGCGCCCGCGGCGCGCGCCGCATCGTCGGCGGCGAACGGCGCGGCACGCTGCTGCCGGCCACGTTGCTGGAGGATGTGCCGCGCGACTGCGACCTCTACCGCAAGGAAGCGTTCGGCCCGGTCGCGATCCTCGAACGCGTCGACAGCTTCGAGCAGGCGCTCGAGCGCTCCAACGACAGCGCTTTCGGCCTGCAGGCGGGCGTGTTCACCGCCTCGCTCGCTAACGCGATGCGGGCGTGGGATGCGCTCGAGGTCGGCGGCGTGGTGGTGGGCGACGTGCCGAGCTTCCGGGTCGACAACATGCCCTACGGCGGGGTGAAACAGTCGGGCCTGGGCCGCGAGGGCGTGCGCAGCGCGATCGAGGACATGACCGAGCCGCGGCTGCTGGTCGTGCGCGGCTGAGCCGTTCGGTTCGCATCGCATCGACCCCGCCCCGGGCAGGCTGCCACCCTCCGGCCGCGAGGTGGCGCCTCATGCGTACGTACGTTCTGCTGCTCGCGTTGCTGCTGGCCGGTACCGCCGGGGCCGCTGCGCCCGATGAGGACGCGCTGGTGTTCGTCCGCGCGAGCTACCGCGACGCCGCGCAACTGCAGCGCATCGGCGAGCGCTTCCAGCACGCCATCGTCGACCGCGCCGCACGCACCGTCCAGGTGGAAGCGACCGCCGACGACATCCGCTTCCTGCGCCGCGCCGGCTTCCGCGTCGAGATCGACCGCGCCGCCACCGCGCGCATGCGCGAGGCCGAACGTGCGCTGGCCAGCGGCGTCGGCATCGCGTCGATTCCGGGCTACGCCTGCTACCGCACGGTCGAGGAGACCTACGCCACGATGGACGCGCTGGCCGCGGCGCATCCGAACCTGGCGCGCGTGATCGACATCGGCCCGAGCTGGCTGCGCACGCGCGATGCCGCGCAGGGCTACCGCATGCGGGTGCTGCGGCTGACCAACGCCGCCACCAACGCCACCTTCACCGACAAGCCGAACATGGTCGTGTTCGCCTCGGTGCACGCCCGCGAATACACGCCGGCGGAACTGCTGACACGCTTCGGCGAATGGCTGGTGCTCAACTACGGCACCGACAGCGAGGCCACCTGGCTGCTGGACAGCTTCCGCTTCCATCTGGTGCTGCAGGGCAACCCCGACGGACGCAAGAAGGCCGAGGCCGGCCAGTCGTGGCGCAAGAACGTCAACACCAGCTACGGCGCCTGCAGCGCGAGCGCGTACGGCGTCGATCTCAATCGCAACTTCCCCTATCGCTGGAACAGCGCCAGCGGCGGCTCCAGCGGCAATCCCTGCGCCAGCACCTACCGCGGCCCGCTGCCCGGTTCGGAGCCGGAAACGGCGAATCTGATGCGCTACGTGGCGGGCACGCCGGACGCCTCCGGCGTCCATCGCGGCGGCGTGCTCCCCGACCGCCGCGGCGATGCCGTCGGCGCGGCCGCGCCGGCCGACTACCGCGGCCTGTTCGTCGATCTGCACAGCTATTCGCGCCTGGTGCTGTGGCCGTGGTCGCACACCACCGCGCCGACCGCGAACGCGACCGCCCTGCGCACGCTCGGGCGGCGGCTGGCGTACTTCAACGGCTACTCGCCGCGCCAGTGGACGGGGCTGTACGTGGCCGACGGCACCAACACCGACGCGATGTACGGCGCGCTCGGCGCGCCGAGCTACACGATCGAGCTGGGCGTGGCCTTCTTCGAGAGCTGCTCGACATTCGAGGGCACCACGCTGCCGCGCAACCTCGCCGCGCTGCGCTACGCGGCACGCAATCTGCGCGCGCCCTACGGCTACCCCGCCGGCCCCGACGCCACCGCGATCGCCATCGCCCCCGCGCGCGTGGACGCCGGCCAGCCGGTGACGGTCGGCGCGACGCTCGACGACGGCGTCTTCAACCAGAGCAACGGCACCGAGCCGGTCCAGGCCATCGTCGCCGCGCAGGCGTTCCTCGACCAGCGACCGTGGACGGCCGGCGCCACCGCGCGCGCGATGACGGCGGACGACGGCGCGTTCGACGCGACGCGCGAGCGGGCGTCCGTCGTGGTGCCGACCTCGGGACTGGCGCCCGGCCGCCATGCCGTGTTCGTGCGCGGCATCGACGCCAGCGGCCGCGCCGGCACGCCCGACGCCGTGCACTTCACGGTGGCCGGCAGCCGCAGCTTCGCCAACGGCACCGACCTCGCGGTACCCGACCGCGGCAGCGCCACCAGCACGCTCGCGGTCGCCGGTCTGAGCGGCACCGCGCCGTCCGCACTCGCGGTGAACGTCGAGATCCGGCATCCGGACCGCAGCGCGCTCCGCGTGGAGCTGATCGCGCCCGGCGGGACCGTGTGGCGCCTGCACGACCGCGGCGGAAGCGGGCCGGACCTGGTCGCCGCCTACCTCCGCGATGCCTCCCGCGAAAGCGCCAACGGCACGTGGCGGCTGCGCGTGACCGACCAGGCGGCCGGCAATGCCGGCCACCTCGCGCACTGGAGCCTGCGTTTCGACTACTGAGCGCGACGCGCCCGAGGCGCCACAACCCCGTTGCGCGTCCCTGCGCGTTCACCCCCTCGACTCCAACGAGGGAACGCCCATGCCGCACCGTCGATACCTGCCCGTCGCCCTGTCCGTGCTGGCCGCCGCCACCCTGGCCGCGTGCCAGAGCGTGCGCACCGGGAACGAGGCCGCCCAGGCCGATCCGCAGCCGCGCGAAGCCGCGGCCGAACGCGCGCTCGACCGCATCGAGGTCAGCGGCTCGCGGATCGCCGGCCACGCCGCCGCCAGGCCGGCGACGGTGGCCGCGCAGCTCGCCGCTCCGGCGCCGCCGCCGTCCGCACCGGCCTACTGGCAACCGGCCAACACCGAGAAGTACGCCGAACGCCGCGACAATCCGGTGCAACGCGCCCGCGAGCAGCCGGTCTCGACGTTCTCCATCGATGTCGACACCGGCAGCTACAGCAACGTGCGCCGCATGCTCGCCGACGGCGTGCGCCCGCCCGCCGATGCCGTGCGCGCGGAGGAGTTCCTGAATTCGTTCCGCTACGGCCATCCGGCGCCGGACAGCCGCGAGGTGCCGTTCCGGGTCAGCACCGAGCTGGCGCCCGCGCCGTGGAACGGCAGGCGCCAGTTGCTGATGATCGGCATCAAGGGCTACGAGATGCCAAAGGCGGCGCTGCCGCCGGCCAACCTGGTGTTCCTGATCGACACTTCCGGTTCGATGCAGGCGCCGGACAAGCTGCCGCTGCTCAAGCGCGCGTTCGCGCTGCTCGTCGAGCAGCTGCGCCCGCAGGACCGGGTGTCGATCGTCGCCTATGCGGGCTCCGCCGGCCTCGTGCTGCCGCCGACGCCCGGCGACCGCGGCGGCGAGATCCTGGCGGCGATCGAGCACCTCGAAGCCGGCGGCAGCACCAACGGCGGCGAAGGCATCCGGCTCGCCTACGCCACCGCGAAGCGGGCGTTCGTCGAAGGCGGCGTCAACCGCGTGATCCTCGCCACCGACGGCGACTTCAACGTCGGCGTGACCCACCCCGGCGCGCTGGAGACGCTGGTGGCCGACCAGCGCCGGCACGGCATCGCGCTGACCACGCTCGGCTTCGGCGAGGGCAACTACAACGACGCGCTGGCCGAGAAGCTGGCCGACGTCGGCGACGGCAACCACGCCTACATCGACAGCGTGCACGAGGCGCGCCGCGTGCTAGTGGAGCAGATGGGCGGCACGCTGTTCACCATCGCCCGCGACGTCAAGATCCAGATCGAGTTCAACCCCGCCCACGTCGCCGAGTACCGCCTGATCGGCTACGAGAACCGCCTGCTCGCGCGCGAGGACTTCGCCAACGACCGGGTCGATGCCGGCGAGATCGGCGCCGGCCACGAGGTCACCGCGCTGTACGAGATCACCCCGGTCGGCAGCGGCGCCGAGCGTCTGCCGCCGCTGCGCTACGGCGCCGAGACGCCGGCCGGCGGACCGCAGGGCGAGATCGCGCATCTGCGCCTGCGCTACAAGCGCCCCGGCGAGGACGAAAGCCGGCTGATCGAAACGCCGATCCGGCGCGCGCAGCAGACGCACGAAGCCAGCCCGCGCCTGCGGCTGGCGGCGACCGTGGCCGCCTTCGCCGACCTGCTGCGCGGCGGCGAGCACATCGACGGCTGGCGCTGGGACGACGCGCTGCGCGAGGCGCGCGCGCTGCGGACGATGGACGCGCGCGGGCAGCAGCGCGAGCTGGTGGGGTTGATCGAGCGGGCGCGCGCCGTGGCGGAAGGCGCGGCCGCAGACGGGGTCGCGGTCGGCGAGTGAGCGTGGCGGACGCCGCGGTCGCGCGGGCCGTCGCCGCGGCGGGCGCCTGCCCGCCGCGCGACGGCCGGCCGGCGGCCGCCGGCTTCCCGGCGAACGGCCGAGCCCGTACGCTGCCGCGGGTGAATGCGGCGGACGCGAGCGACGAGATGCTGATGCTGGCCTGGACGGCCGGCGACGTCGCCGCGTTCGAGATGCTCTACGGCCGCCACCGCGCCTCGCTGTACCGCTTCCTGTTGCGGCAGACGCGCAACCCCGCGCTCGCCGACGAGTTCTTCCAGGACGTGTGGCAGCGCGTGATCGCCGCCGGCAAGGGCTGGAAGCCGGACGCCGCGTTCAGAACCTGGCTCTATCGGATCGCGCACAATCGCCTCGCCGATCATTGGCGCGCGATGCAGTACCGCCCCGCCGCGCCCGAAGACGCCGACCAGCGCACCGCCGCGGTGGCCGACCCGAGCGACCCCGAGCGCGAGCTGTCCGAGTTCGAGCAACGCCGCCAGTTGCAACTGGCGATCGAGACGCTGCCGGAGGAGCAGCGCGAAGTGGTGCTGCTGCGCCTGGAGCACGAACTGAGCCTGGAGGAGATCGGGCAGATCACCGGCGTCGGCCGGGAAACGGTGAAGTCGCGGCTTCGCTATGCCCTCGACAAGCTGCGGCAGAGACTCCACGAATGAACGAGCGTCCCGTCGAACCGCTGAGCCCCGAGGAGCGCGCGCTGGCCGAGCGGCTGGCGCGCCTGGGCCCGCACGACGGGCCCTCGCCGGCGCTCGACGCGCGCATCCTCGGCGCCGCGCACCAGGCGGCCGCCGCGCGGCCGCGCCAAGCGCGGCGGACGCTGTGGTTCGGCCTGACCCCGGCGCTGCTGACCGGCGCCGGGACCGCG
>NZ_VOHJ01000070.1 GCF_007923255.1 Vulcaniibacterium thermophilum
CGGGCGCGATGGCCGCAGCCGGCGGCGCAGCGGCTTCCGCTGCGACGGCGGTCGGCGCCGACGGCGCGCTCGCCGCAGGTTCGATCGGCTCCAGCGCCAGCTCGCCGGCGGCGCGCGCGTCGTCCGCCGCGGCGGGCTTCGGCGGTGCGTCGGCGGCCGCGTCGGGCCTGGCCTTGCGCGCCTCCGCCTGTTTCAGCGCTTCGATCAGCAGGCTCATCGGCCGCCGGCTCCTCGCGTCGGGATGTCGCCGATCGGCACGTCGGGGCTGTCGAAGAAGCGGCCGTCCGGCAGCGCGCGCGCGGCATCGCGGTAATCGCCGTGCAGGCTGGGATCGTTGACGACCACCGGGCGCAGGAAGATCACCAGCTCGCTCTTGGACGTCGCGTTGTTGCGGTACTTGAACAGCTCGCCGAACGCCGGGATGCGGCCGAGGATCGGAATGCCGTCGCTGCCGTTCTCGATGCGGTCGCGCATCAGACCGCCGAGCACCGCGGTCTCGCCGTTGCGCACGCGGATCACCGATTCCATCTCGCGGGTCTGGATTTCCGGCACGCGGCTGTTGACGTCCGGAATGTCGACGCCGTCCTGCCGCGCCAGCGCGAGCGTCAGCGCCACGCCCGGATCCTCGACGTAGCCCGTCAACCGCGAGATGGTGGGGCGCAGGTTGAGGATGATCTCGTCGTCGTCGCCGATCTGCGGCGTGACGTTCATCAGGAAGCCCACCGGCACCGTGTTCGGCGTGGAGCTCACGGTGAAGGTCGGCGGGCTGCCGCCGGTGCCCGGCGTGTAGTTGGCCGACAGCGTGAAGTACACGAAGTTGTCGACCACCTTGATCAGCGCGGTCTGGTTGTTGAGCACGCTGATCTTCGGGCTGGAGAGCACCTTGGTGCGGCCGAAGGACTCCAGCATCTGCACCGCGGCGGTGATGTTGGTGCTGCCGTAGCTGCGCACGAAGTTCAGCACCCCGATGTTGGGGATGATGCCGGTGCCCGGCGTGCCGCCCGGCAGCGTGGTCGCGCCGCCCGGGATCTGGCGGAAGCGGATGTTGGCGCTCTGGTTGCGCAGCAGTTCCCAACTGATGCCCTGCTGATAGTCGTCGGACAGTTCGACCTCGACCACCGTCGCCTCGATCAGCACCTGCCGGCGCGCGGTGCCCACCAGGCGGTCGAGGAACTCCTGCACCTTCTCGTGCTGGCGCGCGGTGGCGCGCACCGCGATCGTGCCGGTCTCCGGATGGGCGATCACCGAGGCCGCCTCGCGGAACACCGTGCGCGGCTGCGCGGGCGCGGCGCCCGCGCCGGCCGTGCCGGAAGCGGCGGGCGCTTCGGACGGCGCGGCGGCGGCCTGGGCGCCCTCGGGCAGCACCTTGTCGGTCTCGCGCAGCAGGCTTTCCACCGCGCCCAGCAGGTTGCTCCAGAAGCGGTTGTTGGAGACGTTGGTGAGTTCGGTGCGGGAGTTGTTGCCGCCTTCGCCGCCGGACGTGCTGCCGGGCGAGGCCACCTGGGTGGCGATCGCCACGTGGCTGGTGACGTCGCGCTGCATGTTGAGGTAATCGACCTTGTACAGCCGCAGGAACGGCGAGTCGGGCACCACCGACAACGCGTCGCCGTCGAGCGTGTAGCGCATGTCCACCTGCCGCGCCACGCGATCGAGGATCTGCGGCAGCGTCTGATCGATGGCGTTGATCGTCACCGTGCCGCGGATGTCGGGATGGATGTCGACGTTCAACTTCGCGTCGCGCGCGAGGGCGAACAGCAGCTCCTGCACCGGCACGTTGTTCACCACGACGCTGTAGGTGTCCTGCGGCGGCAGCGCGCGCGGCGGCGGCAGCGCGCGGGTGCGCGCCACCGGCGCCGGGATGTCCTGCGCGGGCGGCGGCAGATCGGGGCGCTGCAGATGGGCGCTGGACACGCGCGGCGGCGGATGCGCGCATCCGGCGGCGAGCAGGGCGGCAAGGACGGGATACAGCGGTCGGAGGCTCATGTGCGGCTCGCGGTCTGCGTGCGGAGGGCGCCCAGCGAGCGGAGGACCGGCCGGTTGGCGCGCAGGGTGGGGGGCAACAGCGCGAGCGCCCGCCGCGCCTCGTCGGCGCTGGCGAACTCGCCCGCATAAAGAACCAGCGTGGACGCGCGGCCGGTCGCGTCGCGATGCGCGCGCAGCGGAAGACCCGGCAATGCGGCGGCGATGCGCGCCAGCTCGCGCCGCGCGGCTTCGTCGTCGGCGCGCAGCGCGGCGACCTGCAGCGTGTAGCCTTCGGCGTCGCGTTCGAGCCAGTGCGCGTAGGCGGCTTCGGCCTCGCGAAGCGGGTCGGTGGGCACGGCCGCGACCGCGCGCGGCGCCACGTTCGCAGGCGCGGCGGCGGCGACGGCCCGCCCGGCACGCGGTGCGGGCGCCTGCGCGGACGGCGCGTCCGG
>NZ_VOHJ01000071.1 GCF_007923255.1 Vulcaniibacterium thermophilum
GCTGCCGCTGCCGCCGTCGCCGCGCACGCTGGCGCGGCTGCGCGCGCTCGACGCGCCGGCGGTGCTGGTCGCCTCCAGCGGCGAGGCGCTCGAACGCACGATGCAGGCGCTGCCGGCCGATCTCGCCGCGCGGCTGCGCGCAGGCCCGCTGGTGGTGGCCAGCGCCCGCCTGGCCGAGCGCGCGCGGGCGCTCGGTTTCGCCGACATCCGCCTCGCGCGCGGCCCGCGCCCGGCGGATCTGGTCGCCGCGGCGGCCGGCTGACTGCGGGCTTGGCGGCGCGCCGGGTACCATGCCGGCATGGCGACACCTGCTCCCGAATCCGCCGCATCCCGTCCGCGCCGGCGCTCCGGCCTGTGGTGGCTGCTCGCGCTGATCGCGCTGGCGGCGGCGCTCGCGCTCGGCTGGCGCGGCTGGCTGCGCTACGACGCCCGCCAGCGCGCCGAGCTGATCGGCACCGACCAGCGGCTGGACGCGCTGGATGCCCGCATCGACGCCCTGCGCCGCGACCAGCGCGCGCTGGTCCAGCGCCTGCAGCAGGCCGACGCCACCAACCGCGTGCTGCGCGACGAGGTGCTCGGCGTCGGCCAGCGCGCCGCGCTGCTGGAGGACACGGTGGCACGGCTGGCCGACCCCGATCGGCACGGCGCCCAGGCGCTGCGTCTGGACGAGGCGGAGCTGCTGCTGACGCTCGGCCTGCAGCGGGCGCGGCTCGACGGCGACGTGGCCGGCGCGTTGCACGCCTACGCGCTCGCGGCCGGCGTGCTCGACGGCGTGAGCGATCCGGCCTACCTCAGCCTGCGGCAGACGCTGATGCAGGAACGCGCGGCGCTGGAGAGCGCCGCGCTCGCGCCGCGGGTCAAGGCGATGGCCGAGCTCGACGCGCTGGCGCGCGGCATCGCCGCCCCGCGCGACACCGCCGCCGCGCCGCGCGAAGCGCGCCCGTGGTGGCAGCGCGCGTTCGCCGGGCTCATCGACGTGCGCCCGACCGACGCCAGCGTCGCCCGCGACGGTGCCGACCGCAGCGCCGCGCTCGCCGGCCTGCAACTGGAAATCACCCTCGCCCGCGCCGCGGCCGAGCGCAACGACCGCGCCGGCTACCGCGCCGCGCTGGCGCGCGCCGAGGGCTGGATGCGCCGCCTCGGCGCCAGCGAGGCGCAGCGCACGCGCCTGCGCGCGCTGGCCGAGCATCCGCTGACGCCCGACATTCCCACGCTCGGCAGCACGCTCGAGCAGTTGCGCCGCATGCGCGCCGCGCGCTGACCGGAAGGAGGACCGCCATGCGCCTGTTCCGTCACCTGGTGTTCTGGATCGCGCTCGCCGTGCTGGGCGCGCTGGCCGCGCAGTTGCTGCTCGACGACCCCGGCTACGTGCTGATCCGCTACGGCGGCTGGGACCGCAGCACCACGCTGGCCGGCGCGGTGCTGATCCTGCTGGGCGTGCTGCTGGCGCTGTGGCTGGCCTGGAAGGCGCTGACCCTGCCGTTCGCCGCGTTCCGCCGCTACCGCGCGCGGCAGGCGCGCACGCGGCTGCTGGAGGGCCTGGACGCGCTCCACCAGGGCCACTGGTCGCGCGCCGAGACGCTGCTCGCCCAGGCCGCGCAGGAACGCGAGGCGGCGCTGGCGGCACGGCTGGGCGCGGCGCGCGCCGCGCTCGCGCGCGGCGACGAGGCGGCCGCGGCCGCGCACCT
>NZ_VOHJ01000072.1 GCF_007923255.1 Vulcaniibacterium thermophilum
TCGAGCGCGCGCCGCAGGTCGCTCACCGTGGCGCGCGGGGCCGGCGCCGCGCCGTCCGTCCGCGCCGGCTCGCGCGGCGCGTGCGCGGCGCGCCGCTGCAGCGCCCACACCAGCGTCGCCAGCCACAGCGCGACGAACGCGAGGGTGGCGAGGATCCAGCCGCGCGCGGGCGCGTGCGAGGGCCGCGCCGGCGCCGGTTCGGACGACGACAGCACCGGCCCGGCGGCGGCGGCCGGGCGGCTTGCGCCGCGCACCTGCAGCGTGAGCGCGGGCAACGCGGCGACGCGCGTGCGGTCGGCGCGCACGTCCCACCACGGCACGCGCGGGCCCGGGACGGTCAGCACGCCCTCGCGGCCCGGCACGATCGCGAACCGGCGGGACACCACCGCCTGCGGGCGGCCGTCGACCAGCCGCTCGGTCACCTGCGGCGGATCGGGGAACACCTGTGCGCCTGCGGGGGCCTCGAGCCGCAGCTCGGGCAACTGCGCGGCGCCGGCGCCGTCGGCGCTCATCTCGACCACCACCGTGGCCGCCTCGCCCACCCTCGCCTGCTGCGGCAGCGTGCGATGGCGCAGATGCAGCGCATGCAACGGCAGCCACGGCTGCGGCGCATCGGCCGGCAACGGCTGCACCTGCAGACGCTGCGGCCGCGCCTGCGCGCTCACGGCATCGCCGGCGCGGCCGAACAGGTCGTCGAACAGTCCCGGTGCGGTGCGCCCCTGGAAGCGCGCGGGCGGCACCGCGAGCGTGCCGCTGCGTTCGGGCACCAGCAGGTAACGGCGCTCGAACACCTGGTAACGCCGGCCGCCGATGTCGCGCGTGTACATCGCGTCCTCGCCCACACGCTGCAGCGCGGCGCCTTCGGGCGCGGGCTGGTCGAGCTGGCCGGACAGGATCGGCGTGGCCGAGTACAGCCGCACCACCCAGGCCACCGTCTGCTGCACGTGGGGCGTGGCGTCGTCGGCGCCGGATTCGATGAAGATCGGCGCGCCCGCCTGCACCGGCGCCGGCGCCGCGCCGGCATCGACCCGCAGGGTGAGCGGCGCGGTGCGCGATCCGGCCACGGCGAGCGCCGGCACCACCAGCGTGCCGGCGCGCCGCGGGCGCAGGGCCACCGCGTACTCGGTCCATGCGACGAAGCGCCCGTTGCTGCGCTCCACGCCGCGGCGGCTGGTGTGGCCGCTGGTCTCGAAGTCGCGCTGCAGGGGCCGGTAATCCGGCGGCGCGGCGGTCGCGCTCGGCACCTCGACGGTGAGCGTCACCGTCTCGCCGAGCGCGATTCGGTCGCGGTCCAGCCGCGCCAGCGGCTGCGCCAGCGTCGGAAGCGGGATCAGGGCCAGCAGCAGCGTCAGCAGCAGGCGCACGTCATTCCACCTCGCCGCGCAGACGGCGGCGTTCGTACTCGATGCGGAATTTTTCCGCGAGCAGGCTGCCCGGATCGTCCTGCACGCGTTTGAGCCAGGCTTCGTTGGCGATGCGGCGCTCGCGCGCGACGGGATCGTCGCGCTCCGGCGCGCGGCGATCGCTGGGCGTGCCCTGCGTGCGCGTGCCGCCCTGACGCAGCGCCTGTTCGATGCGCGCGCGCTGCGCGGCGTCGGCCGCCCGCTGCGCCTGCGCGTCCGGCGGCGGCATGCGCGGCGGGGCGGGATCGCGCGGCGTGCCGCGACCGCGCT
>NZ_VOHJ01000073.1 GCF_007923255.1 Vulcaniibacterium thermophilum
ACAACGAGGAGCGGCCAAAGAAGGCATTGGGCGGACTGACACCGAGCGCCTACGCGAAGCAACTGGCAGCCACTACCATCCACCCCGGACTCTAAATCGCCCCGCTACTGAAAGCGGGGGGACGTCGAGCCGGCCCAGCGCGTCGTAGCCGAAGCGGCGCAGCGGCGGCTCGGTCTGGTCGCCGGTGCGCAGCACGGCCAGGTTGCCGACTTCGTCGAACTCGAAGCCGAGCGGCCGGTGGTCTTTCCTCGACGTCCTCATCCGCCTTCCCGCTTCCGCGAAAAACCCGGGTGCGGCCTTCGGCCTTACCCGGGCTACGCTAGCTGGCTGTTACGCGCAGACGTCTCGATTTTAGTCATCGGGGTGACTCACGGAGCGTGCAGAGCCTCCTTGATAGCCAAGGAACATAGAGAGCGACAAAGAAGGCCACATAAGGACCAACCGCTAGGACATAGGCCAAGATCTGTGGAGCAATCCAGACCTCGACAGTTTTAAATTTCCACACGAAGTATACGATGAAGCCAAACGTTACCAACCTGCGCAGATGTCTCAACGCAAACTTGCAGGCTACAAGCTCAACAACGAACCCAGTTGCCAGACCGAAAATCAGCTTTGGCACAAAGAGCAATGACGCACTGTACAGCTCGCCTACCTCCCCAACTGTCCTGACGGCCCATCGGTCCGCAAGTGTGACTAGGTAGAGATCGATTGCCCCTCCTAGAAGCACAACGACACCCGCCAACAAGAGCGATTTTATGGTCTTAGCGTTCGTCGAAGCTCTCTGATCCATTCAAGGCACTTCAGAGTCAAAACCACCCCCGCCATTCGGGCCGTAGCAAACTCTGTATCTTTATCTGTCCTCTCAAATTTATTTATTACCCGCTGCTCCGTTCGGGTACGCAGAAAAGCTCGAGGTTGCCCACAGTCCATTTCCGTACAAATCTCGACCAAATGGTTGAGCCGCCGGGTCTCGTAACTCTCACGATAGCTGCGAACACGTGAGCCCCAGCAGTCGCCCGTCTGAGTACCCCTGAGCATCGCGCCCCAACCGCCACCTTGGCTGGAGTGCGCTCTACCCATCTGCGGACGGCCGGGTGCCGGAGGATCAGCAGATACGCGCTGCAAGAACCACCCGGTATCGCTAAGAAGTTGGCGGTCCACTAAGACATCTTGTGTGCCACTACCAAAGGAAAGTAGGGGGCGACACTGTGGAGCGAGTCCCAAAGGATCAAAATAGTTCAGAGGACTGGCGTAGGAGTACCGGTATGTGCTCAACCCGCCATTTAGCCCGATTGGATCGCTCTCCACATACCGCCCGGTAGCGGGCTCGTAGTCTCGGAAGTAGTTGTAGTTCAGCCCGCTCGCACTGTCGTAGCGCTGGCCCGGGAAGCGCATGTCGAACACGAAGGCGATGCCGTCGGCGTCGGGGTCCGGGTTGGGTTGATCCGCGCCGAACGCTTCGCCGGTCAGGGGCCAGGTCCAGACGGCCTTCTCGCGGATCGGGTCGATGA
>NZ_VOHJ01000074.1 GCF_007923255.1 Vulcaniibacterium thermophilum
CCACCCAGCGACGGACACGCTCGCCCTTGCCGTTGTAGCGGTAGTTCATCGTCGCCACGCCATTGGCCTTGGTTTGGCTCAGGCGGTTGGTGGCGTCGTAGACGAACTCGCGCGCGGTGCCGCCGATCGACGTCGTGTTGCCGGTGGCGTCGTACCAGCGGTTGATGCTGCCCACGCGGCTGAGACGGTGGCTGGTGGCAGGGTATGTGTAAGCCGTCGCCGCGCCCCCCGCCATCTTCGAGGTGCGGTTGCCGGTGGCGTCGTAGCCGTAGGCGTGCAGCAGCGCGTCGGTCGCGCCGCCCTTGCTCTCCGTCACCCGGCCCAGCGCGTCGTAGCCGAAGCGGCGCAGCGGCGGCTCGGTCTGGTCGCCGGTGCGCAGCACGGCCAGGTTGCCGACTTCATCGAACTCGAAGCCGAGCGGCCGGTGGTCAATCCTCGACGTCCTCATCCGCCTTCCCGCTTCCGCGAAAAACCCGGGTGCGGCCTTCGGCCTTACCCGGGCCACGCTGGCTATTTTCGTTCAACCTTGCCTCGTCACTGATCCGCTTCTTTCGGCGTCTAGTCCAGGCAATTGCTACTGAGATAAGACCCAGCAGCATGAGCACGTATGAACCATAGCCAAATACCCTAGAAAGGGCGCGATAGCAAGAAGCGCAAGCCACATCGCAACCCGGCACGACAGCTAGCCATGCGTAATAAATCCCGCCTACAAAGCTAACCGCACCTAAAGCTGCAAGCAGCAGCGCGATCAATACCAAACGAAAAGATGATAAGCGGCTGCGCTTCATGGCGTGGGTGAGAACCTAGAGCCGAGTGCTCCGCGTCTGCCAAGCGTGTTTGGCATTTCTGGCCCGTCCTGCGGGCCATAGCGGCAGGACGCTATCACACCTTGCGCGAAACTCCGGCATTGATTGTGCGTGCTCCACGTTCCAGTGGGCTGGCCTGGGCGGATCTTCCGATTAACGCAGTCTTCGTCTACGTTTCTCATCAATGTGCACCTTGAGCCCGGCAAACCGGATTGCCCGTTATGGGCCTTAGTTTGCGTATCGCTGTAAGGCCGATCTGCGCAGCCTTGGCCTGGGACTGGACATTGCCCACCCATCCCAGCCTCGTACCCCGAAGTCTTAATCCACATATGGCGGATGTAAGGGCGAAGGAAGGGCGGTATCCACTCAACATCGACAGGCCGATCACACAAGTAGACGGCAAGCCCGTAATAGTCCGCAAACATAAGCGGTCTCGAATAGACATATTCATACGTGTTGATGCCGCCAGCTAATCCAATCGGATCACTCTGCACATACCGCCCCGTCGTCGGGTCGTAATCCCGGAAGTAGTTGTAGTTCAGGCCGCTCGCACTGTCGTAGCGCTGCCCTGGGAAGCGCATGTCGAACACGAAGGCGAT
This sequence comes from Vulcaniibacterium thermophilum, assembly GCF_007923255.1. Taxonomy (GTDB): domain Bacteria; phylum Pseudomonadota; class Gammaproteobacteria; order Xanthomonadales; family Xanthomonadaceae; genus Lysobacter_F; species Lysobacter_F thermophilum. Next base: position 1,406 of record NZ_VOHJ01000074.1, read on the forward strand.
GCCGTCGGCGTCGGGGTCCGGGTTGGGTTGATCCGCGCCGAACGCTTCGC
>NZ_VOHJ01000075.1 GCF_007923255.1 Vulcaniibacterium thermophilum
ACCGCGGCCGCGGCCAGCGCGAGCGCGAGCGCCGGCAGCGCGCGCAGCCGCGGGCCGCGCGCCGCCGCCCGCCACAGCCGCTGCACCCACGGCAGCGAGGCGGTATCGCGCGGCGCCGGATCGATCAGTCCGGGCAGCAGCAGACGGGTCGCCAGCGCGGCGGTGCCCAGGCCCGCCACGGTGAACACCGCCAGTTGCCGCAGGCCGTCCACGCCGGAGACCAGGAACGTCGCGTAGGCGATGCAGGTGGAGGCCACGCCGGTGCCGAGCGTCGGCCACAGCGCGCGCGCGCTGGCCCACGGCGACACCCCCGGCCGCTGGTGGCTGAACAGGTGGATCGGGTAGTCCTGCGCCACGCCGATCAGGGTGAAGCCGAACGCCACGGTGATGCCGTGCACGCCCTCGAACAGCAGCGCCACCGCCGCCAGCCCGGCCAGCCCGCCGCTCGCCAGCGGCAGCGCGCCCAGCAGCGGCGCCTTCCAGCTCCGGTAGGCCAGCCACAGCAGCAGCGCGAACAGCAGCGAGTCGAGCGTGCCGATCACGCCCGCCTCGCGCTGCGTGCGCCCGCCGACCTCGACCGCGAACGCGCCCGGCCCGGTGACGTCGAGCCGGCTGCGCGTGCCGCCGCGCACGCGCTCGAATGCGGCGCGGATCGCCGCCAGCGCCGCCGCCTGCCCGGCCGGATCGAAGCCGGCCGCGCGCGTCTGCACCGCCAGCAGCGCCTCGCGGCCGCCGCGGTCGAACCACACCCCGTGCAGCCGGCGCGGCGCGTGGGTGGGCTGCCAGCGCTCGGCGAGCTTCAGCGTCTCCAGCGTGGGATCGCGCGGCAGCAGCGGCTCCAGCAGCGTGGCGGCGGGCGAGGCGAGATCCTGCACCCGCTCGTCCAGCGCCGCGCGCAGCGCCGCCGCAGACGCGTCGAACCCGGGCGAGAGCAGGTAGCGGTACGGACGCAGGCGCGGCGGGATCGCCTCCAGCGCATCGCCGCCGCCGTTGGCGACCAGCGCGAAACGCGCATCCCCTGCCAGCGCCGCGCGCAGCGCCTCGGACTGCGCGGCCAGCGTCTGCGGCGGCTCGCCGCCGATCGCCACCAGCAGCAGGCGCGCGCCGGGGCCTTCGCCGAGCTCGTCGATCAGCAGCTTCTGCGCCGGCGTGCGCGGCTCGGGCATGAACCGGCGCAGGTCGCCGGACAACTGCAGCCGCGCGGACAGCGCCCCGCCGGCCAGCGCCAGCGCGGCCAGCCACAGCAGGGCGAGCAGCAGCCGGTGCCGCGCCGTCATCCGCCGCGGCACAGCGCGGCCAGCGCGGCCTCATCGGCGATGCCGCGCGCGCGCTCGGCGGCGCCGGCCAGCAGCGTGCGCTGCGGCGCGGCGGGC
>NZ_VOHJ01000076.1 GCF_007923255.1 Vulcaniibacterium thermophilum
GCGCCGTCCTTGCTCTCCGTCACCCGGCCCAGCGCGTCGTAGCCGAAGCGGCGCAGCGGCGGCTCGGTCTGGTCGCCGGTGCGCAGCACGGCCAGGTTGCCGACTTCGTCGAACTCGAAGCCGAGCGGCCGGCGGTCAATCCTCGACGTCCTCATCCGCCTTCCCGCTTCCATGAAAAACCCGGGTGCGGCCTTCGGCCTTACCCGGGCTACGCTGACTTTGCTCCCTGAGACCGATTACTTTGACTCAAGCCCAAGCAGGATCAGCATTTCGTGTTTGCGTCTTGCTTCGACGAGCAATTCCAGCCGATCAGGGTCAGTCGTCATCAACACGAGGTTGGCTAACCGCTGTCGATCACGAAGCAGCATCACATGCTGCTTTTGATTTGCAGACAGGAACCGCTCGACCCGCGCTCTGTCAGTAGGACTGACCGAGAAAGCAACCCGCAGCCAGTCGCCTTCCTCATGGATCGAGCCACTGGCAGTGAACGGCAACGTCTCTGCGCAACTCTGAGCACTTACCTCGTCTCGCGTGAGGAGACGCATGTCTTTGGGGACACAGAACAGGTACGCGGCCTCTGAACCTTGGGAGCTGCAAGCAGCCAACGTCAACGCCAGGAGCACAAACAACTTATTCATCTTCTTCGACTCCGCAGCATCCGACGAATGGCTTCGAGCATATCTTCGGGCGACAGCACTTCGGGCTCTCGCGGCGCAGGCCGGGGTCCGGCCTGCAGTCGAGTACATTTGCAGTACATCCCTGGCGGATCATGCGTACCGCTATTGATAGCTCCGTCGCTTGGATATCCACCGACGAAGTCGATATCATAACAAAACTCGTCCGACGGGCACGCAGCGCCGATATCTTTGCAGCACCTCATGCGCGCACACCAGAACCATGACGCGGGCCCTGATTGTTTAAACGAAGATGGGGGCTGCGCATCGGGTCGATGTGCCTGATCTTCAAGAGCCCGTTGCCGATAGTTGCGGCGCGCGGCCCAGCCCAGCCCAAGAGGGTCTATCGCTATTACTGGCATTCCATCGAGATAGGAGTATGTCGACAGGCTTGCAGTTAGACCTACGGGATCACTCTCGATATAGCGACCAGTAGCCGGCTCGTAGTCACGGAAGTAGTTGTAGTTCAGGCCGCTCGCACTGTCGTAGCGCTGCCCTGGGAAGCGCATGTCGAACACGAAGGCGATGCCGTCGGCGTCGGGGTCCGGGTTGGGTTGATCCGCGCCGAACGCTTCGC
>NZ_VOHJ01000077.1 GCF_007923255.1 Vulcaniibacterium thermophilum
CTGCAGGAGCAACTGTCTTGTGGCCTAGGCAACCCTAGGCGCCCAAGGCGCCTGATCGCGTGCCATGGCGTTGAGCATGGTGAGGTACTTGCGCATGCAGGCGACGACGGCGACCTTCTTGGGCTTGCCGCGGGCTCGCAGGCGGGCATAGGTTTCGGCCAGAACGGAGCGCGCGCGGATGGCCGCCCAGGTGGCCATGTACAGCACCCGGCGCAAGTCCGCGCGGCCGCCGCTGATGTGGCGTTTGCCCTGGCGCTCGCCGCTGTCCTGGTTGTAGGGCGCCACGCCGACGAGGGCGGCGATCTGGCCGCGATCGAGCCGGCCCAGCTCCGGCAGGCGGGCGGCCAGGGTGGCGCGCAGCACCGGGCCCAAGCCCGGGGCCGCCGCCAGCGGCACGAGCGGGCAGGTGCGCAGGTGCTGCTGGATGGTGCGGTCGAGGGCCTGGATCTTCTTCTGCAGGGCAGCGATCAGCTCGGTGAGTACCGCGCGGGCCGGGGCACTCTCGATCGTGTGCAAGCGACGGCGGTGGCTGTCGCGCTCTTCGATCAGGTGCCGGCGCACGTCGACCAGTTCGCGCAGCTGCTCCAGTTCCGGCGGCGGCACGGGGGTGGGTGGCAGCTCCAGCAGACGGGCGGCCTCGGCGAGCAGGGTGGCGTCCAACGCGTCGGTCTTGGCCTCGCGGCCCAGGGCGCGCGCCAGCGCCTTGATCCGGCGCGGCTGCACGCGCACCACCGGCAGCCCGGCGCGGCCCAGCAGGCGCCACAGCGGGCGTTCATAGCCGCCGCTGGCCTCCAGCACGATCCGCTCCGGAGCCAGCGCCTGCAGCTCGGCCAGAAGCCGCGCACGGCCGCTGGGCGTGTTGCGCGCCTGCCACACCCGGCCTTCGGGGCGGTGGCAGACCATCAGCTCGGACTGGGCGACATCGATTCCAACGTATCCGGGCATAGACGACTCTTCGCAGTAGACTGAAGGACGAGAGCACTCTCGCCGCGCCCACGCTTGTGGTTCGAGCTCCGACTCGATCAACTGTTCGGGCTTGGGGCGAGAGCACGGAGTGCGGCGGTCCATGCTCCTGCTCGTGCTCGCGGCACCGCGGCTTAGCGACCTGCCGCACTCCGCTCTCACCTTGGAAATC
>NZ_VOHJ01000078.1 GCF_007923255.1 Vulcaniibacterium thermophilum
GGGCCCGGTGCCGGGGCCGCGCGCGGGACGCCGGCGACGGGCGCCGGGCCGGAGGCGGGCGGCGATGGCCGCAGGGTCAGCACCAGCGCGATCACCGCAACCGCGATCGCGACGCCGCCGGCGGGCAACGCCCAGGGCCGCGAGCCCGCGCCGGCAGGACGCGAACGTGCGCGCGCCTCGGCGAGCGCGCCCTGCAGCGCGCGCCGGGTCGCGGGCGTAAGCGCATCGAGCGACGCCCGGTGGCGCGCGCGCATGGCGGCATCGAAATCGTCGTGCGGGGTGTTCGCGTTCATGGCGTTCGCCAGTCGTGGAGTTCGGCCTGCAGCGCCTCGCGGGCGCGGGAGAGATGCGTCTTGACCGCGCCTTCGCTGCAGCCCATGACGCGCGCGGTGGTGGCGACGTCCAGTTCCTCCAGCACGCGCAGGGTGAAGGCCTCGCGCTGGCGGCGCGGCAGGCGCGCGAGCGCGTCGGCCAGCCGCGCGTAGGCCTCGCGGCCCTCGTGCCTTCGCGCGGGGTCGGGGCCGTCGTCGGCCCAGTCGACCGGCTCGCCGTCCTCGTGCGTGGCCTGCGGCAGCAGCCAGCTCAGGCGGAACAGGCGGCGCCGCTGCTGGTCGGTGACGCGGCTGCGCAGGATGCTCCAGAACAGCGGCGTCCATTCGTCCGCGGGGCGGTCGCGGTAGGTCAGCATCCGGATCATCGCCTCCTGCACGGCGTCGAGCGCGTCCTCGCGCTGGCGCAGCGCCAGTTCGGCGAAGCGGAACGCGCGCGCGCCGATGCCGGCCAGGAAGGCGTCCAGCGACGCCGCGGGGGCGGCGTGCGCTGCGGGTACGTCGCGGCCGGCATCGGGCATCACGCGGCAAGCCTAGCTGTGAAGCTTCAATAGGTTGTTTCGGCGGAGCGCCAAGCGGGTGATGGGTGGCTGACCGCCGAGTGCGCTGTGTGGGCGGTGACAGTTGTAGTGATGCAGCCAGTCCTGCAGCGCCTCGC
>NZ_VOHJ01000079.1 GCF_007923255.1 Vulcaniibacterium thermophilum
TGTGATGTTTCAAGAGGTTGTTCCCCTCTGACCGGAGGGCGAAGCTGATGTCGCCAAACACCCAGCTCCCATCCGCGAGGGGAACAACCATGCACAAGAATGCGCGCCTGACCGCGAAGGGTCGAGAGGTGCTGATCGGCCGCCTGCAGGCTGGACAGCGTGTGGCCGAAGTCGCCCAGGCGATGGGTCTGTCGGAAACGACGGTCCGGAAGTGGTGGCGCCGCTTTCGCGACGGCGAAGGCCTGCACGACCGCAGCAGCCGGCCGCATTGCAGCCCACGAGCCATTGCCGCCGAGCGGCGCGCGCAGATCGAAGCGCTGCGCCGGCAGCGCCGTTGCGGGCGCCTGATCGCGCAGGCGCTCGGGCTTTCGGCCGCGACGGTGTCACGAGTGCTGCGCCGGGCCGGGCTGAGTCGCTGGCGCGAGCTGGAGCCGCAGGCGCCCGTGGTGCGCTACGAGCGCCAAGCGCCAGGCGAGCTGGTCCACATCGATACCAAGAAGCTGGGGCGTATTGGCGAGCCCGGCCATCGGGTCACCGGGCATCGCACTCGCCGCAGCCGCGGCATCGGCTGGGAGTTCGCGCACGTCGCGATCGACGATCATTCGCGCACGTCGCTGGTGACGATGGCCGAGGACGAGCGCCAGGACAGCGCGGTGGCGTTCCTGGAACAGGTGGTGGCGCACTACCGCGCCTGCGGCATCAGGGTGCAGCGGGTGATGACCGACAACGGATCGGCTTACCAGTCCAAGGCGTTCGCGGCCGCCTGCCGGCGCCTGGGCGTGCGCCACCTGCGCACCCGGCCGTACACCCCGCAGACCAACGGCAAGGCCGAGCGGTTCATCCAGACCTGCCTGCGCGAATGGGCTTATGCCACGAGCTATGCCACGTCGCAGCAGCGCCGCGAGGCGCTGCAGGACTGGCTGCATCACTACAACTGTCACCGCCCACACAGCGCACTCGGCGGTCAGCCACCCATCACCCGCTT
>NZ_VOHJ01000008.1 GCF_007923255.1 Vulcaniibacterium thermophilum
GGTGCCGGCGCCCGGCGAGATCGCGCCGGCCCCGGCCGCCGCGCCCGGCATGCCCGGCGTGCCCGCCGCCACCGCGACGCAGCAGGCGCCCGCCGCCGGCGATTCCGCCGACGCCGCGCCGATCGCGCCCGAACAGGCGGCCGACGTGGTGCGCCAGTACCACGCCGAGATCGACCGCGGCGCGTTCGACCGCGCCTACGCGCTGTGGGCGGAAGGCGGCGCGGCCAGCGGCCAGTCCGCCGAGGCGTTCGCCTCCGGGCTGCGCGACATGGTCGACATCAGCGCCGACGTGCGCGCGCCCGCGCGGCTGCGCAGCGGCGCCGGCGTGCTGTACATCGAAGTGCCGGTGTCGGTGGCGGTGGAATACCGCGACGGCCGCAGGCGCCGGCTGGAAGGCGCCTACCTGCTGAAGCGCTCCACCCAGCCCGGCGCCACCGACGAGCAGCGCCAGTGGCGCATCAGCTCGGCCCTGCTGCGCGAGGTGACGCCGTGAGGCCCGTGCTGGCCGCGGCGCTGACGCTCGCCTGCGCCGGCTGCATGCGCGAGGCGTCCACCGCTTCCGCGGCGGCGCCGCCGGCGGGCGAGGAGGTGGTCGCGCCCGCGCCGCGCGACGACGCCTGGCGCCTGCCGGGCCCGTTCGCGCCCGGGATCACCGTCGACGCGCTGCGCGCGCGGTTCGGCGCCCGGCACGTGCGCATTGCCGAGGTTCCCCTCGGCGAGGGCGATGTCGAACGCGGCGTCGTGCTGTTCCCCGACGATCCGACCCGCCGCGCCACGCTGTATTTCCACGACCCGGACGCGCTGCTGGGCCTGGCGTCGGTGCGCGTCGACGATGCCGGCTCGCGCTGGCGGCTCGAGCCGGGCGTCGCGATCGGCATGAGCGGCCACGCGCTGGTGCGCCTCAACGGCGCGCCGCTCAGCTACACCGGCTTCGACTGGGACTACGGCGGACGCGTGATCGACTGGCACGGCGGCGCGCTCGGCGCAGGTCCGCTGCGCTACCACGTCACGCTGTCGCTGGACGCCGGCGAGCCGACCGTCGAGGTGCCGAGCGGCGATGCCACCTTCCGCAGCGACGATGGCCGCTACCAGCCCGCGTTCGCGCGTGCACGGGTGTCGGAGATCGGCGTGTCCTGGCCCGCGCCGGGCGCGGCGGAGTAGCCGCGTCTCAGAGCTCGAACCGGTAGGACAGCTTCACCAGCAACTGCTCGCTGTCGCGCAGGTCGAACGCCTCGCCGAAGTGGCGGTAGACGTCGTAGCGGTTGTCGGGCGCTTCCTCCAGCATCGAACCGCCGCGCACGTAGGCGACGTAGAGGTACGACAGCGGCGCCAGTTCGTAGCGGTAGCGCACCTGGAAGCCCAGCGTGCGCAGCGCGAAATCGGGCACCGCCTCGTCCACCGCGCGCGCGCGGCGGTCGGCGCCCACCCGCCACACCTGTTCGGTCCGCGCGTCCAGGCCGATCGCCTCCAGCCGCACGCGCAGTTCCTGGCGGTCGTCGACCAGCCAGGTCATGCCCGCATCGACGTGCAGCGTCTCGGCATCGAACGTGGCCAACCGGTTGCCGCCGCGCCACAGCAGCCAGTCGGGATTGCGGGTGTAGCGCACCGAGGAGAAGAAGCTGAGGCGGTCGTCGACGTGATAGGTGGGCTCGAGCACGAGCTCGATCGCGCCGTCGTCCGGACCGCCGAGCCCCTCGGCGAAATAGCGCGCGCTGCCGTACCACGCCCAGTGGCCGCGCCGCGGCCGGAAGCGCTCGGCGAACAGGAACAGCTTGGCCGGCATCCGCACCACGCCGTTGCCGCGCAGGATCAGATCGTCGTGGCCGTCGGTCCAGCCGGCCAGCTCGATGTACTGGTTGCCGCCGTCGCGGCGCTCGCTCTGGCGGCCGATCGCGAACGCGTCGGCGATGTGCACGCCGCCGTCGGTGGAGCGGTGCGAGACCGCGAAGCGCCAGTCGTGCGAGTTGTACGGCGAGTCGTCCGGCAGGTCGGTCAGCCGCCGCGCGCGTTCGTAGCGGACGTAGTTGAAGTCGTTGCGTTCCAGAAAGCCGAAATCGTTGAGCTGCAGGCCGTCGCCCAGATGCAGCGCGAACAGTTGTTCGCGCCAGCCGTTGTCGAGCTCGTGGTCGATACGCACCTGCGCGCCGCTGTCGTCCACGCGCGCGCCGACCTGTTCCACGCGCGAGCCGACCAGCACGCTGCGCACGTTCCAGCGTGCGTCGGGTCGCCAGCGGTGTTCGAGCGAGAACACGTCCGCGGTGCGGTCGAAGTGCGGACGCTCGACCCGGGTCAGCATCGCGCCCAGCCCGTGGCGTTCGCTGTCGCGCGTGGCGCGCAGCGCGTAGAAGTCGCGGCCGGCGTCGTCGTCCTCGGTGGCGGCGAACACGCCGTAGCCGAACCCGGCCGCGCTGCCGTTGAGCTTCACCGCCGCGCGCACGTCGCCCGCGCCGCTGCCGTCGTCGGCGGCGCCGCCGACGCGGCGCGTGTAGATCAGCCGGTTGGCGCCGTTGAGGCCGCCGAACGGCACGTCGAAATAGCTCTGGTTCTCGGTGAAGAACGGCCGCTTGTCGTTGAAGAACGTCTCGATCGCGCCGAAATTGACCACCAGTTCGTCGCTTTCGACCTGGCCGAAGTCCGGATTGAGCGTGGCGCTGAGCTGGAACTGCCCGCTCGGCTTCCAGAACACGTCGGCGCCGGCGTCGAAGTCGGTCTCGCCGCCGACCTTGTCGTACAGCCCGACCACGTACGGAGTGACCGCCAGCAGCGACTGGCTGTACTGCGGGATCTCGACCCGCTCCAGCGCCGAGAGGAAGCGCGGCTCGACGAACGTCACCGCCGGCCAGGCCATCCGCTCGCCGGTGGCGCCGATCACGCGGTCGAGCGACAGGCCGATCGTGCGCGTGCCGCCGTCGGCCTTGCGCATCGGCGCGATGTGCCACGGCAGCAGGATCTCCGCGTACCAGGCCTGCGCGTCCTCGCTCACCGCGTGCCGCCAGTCGCCGTCCCAGTCGTCGTTGAACTGGTTCTCGTTGGTGATGGTGGTGTCGATGATGCTGTCCGACAGCAGCAGGGTGAAGTTGTAGCCGGTGCGGCCGTCGCCGTCGAAATCGACGTAGACGTTGACGCGGTCCATCGGTCCGCCCTGGTCGCGCTGCGCGCGCTGGCGGGTGCGCGGCACCTCCGGCGGCTGCTCGGCGCGCACGGCGATCGCCAGCCCCTCCGGCGTGGCCAGCACCCAGGCCTCGGTCGGATGGCGCGCCCGCTCGCGCGAGAGCGGCTGCACCATGCGGAAATCGGTGATGTGCCGCGCGCCCTGCCATTCGGCCGGGTCGATGCGGCCGTCGATCTCGACCGCCCCGGCGTGCGGAGCGATGGCGGCGAGGGCGGCCGCGACGGCCAGGGCGAGCGGTGCGCGCATGGGAGGCTTGATGCGGACGTGGAAAGACCCGCGCAGCCTAGGCCGTTCCGGGCACGCGTCCGAATGGCTTAAGTCATGCCAACCTTGGCGAGAGTCCCTGCATCGTCCGGCGCAGCGCCGGCCACCGGCGCGCCTGCCCGCCGGGGCGAGCGCATGCCGTGACGTTGCCGTCGCTTGCATGCGCTTCGATCGATGGCGGCGCGCGCACCCGGCAAGCGATCTGGCCATGTTTGCGCGTGCACGGTGCGCCCGCGAAACTAGCGCTTGGACCTCGTCGCGGAGACTCGATGCCCCATCACACCTCGCTCATCACGCTGTTGGTCGCCGCCTTCGTCGCTGCGTTCGTGCTCGGCGCGCTCGCGCGTCGTGTCCACCTATCGCCGATCGTTGGCTATCTGCTGGCCGGGGTGGCGGTCGGCCCGTTCACGCCGGGATTCGTCGCGGACGAAACTTTGGCACCTCAACTGGCCGAACTCGGCGTGATCCTGCTGATGTTCGGCGTGGGCCTGCACTTCTCGTTGCGCGATCTACTTCAGGTTCGTGCGATTGCGCTGCCCGGCGCGGTCGCGCAGATCGCAGCGGCGACTCTGCTCGGCTGGGGCCTGGCGCGGTGGCTGGGATGGTCCAACACCGCGGGCATCGTGTTCGGCCTTGCCCTATCGGTGGCCAGCACGGTCGTGCTTTTGCGCGAACTCGAGCAGCGGCGCCTGCTCGACACCGCGCGCGGCCACATCGCCGTCGGATGGCTGATTGTGGAGGATGTGGCCATGGTGCTGGCGCTGGTCCTGTTGCCGGCACTGGCGGGCGGTGGAGGCGAAAGCACCAAGGAAGGTTCGTTGCTGCTGGCATTACTGGCGACATTCGCCAAAGTGGGCGGTTTCGTCGCGGTCATGCTGCTGTTCGGCCGCCGAGTGATTCCTTGGGTGCTTGAGCGCATTGCCGCGACTGGCTCACGCGAACTGTTCACGCTAAGCGTGCTGGCGATAGCGCTCGGCGTTGCGTTCGGTTCTGCGATGCTGTTCGGCGTGTCGTTCGCGCTTGGCGCGTTCTTTGCAGGACTGGTGCTCAGCGAGTCGGAATTCAGCCATCAAGCCGCAAACGAAACGCTGCCGCTGCGCGACGCGTTCGCGGTCCTGTTCTTCGTATCGGTCGGCATGCTGTTCGATCCAGGCATCCTGATCGAGCGTCCGCTGGATGTGGTCGCGACCTTCCTGATCATTGTGCTGGGCAAATCGGTCGCGGCATGGCTGATCGTGCGCGCGTTCGGGAAGGACAACACCACCGCTCTGCTGATCTCCGCCAGCCTCGCCCAGATCGGCGAGTTCTCCTTCATCCTCGCCGGGCTCGGCATGCAGCTCGAAGTACTGCCGCGTGACGGCTACGACCTCATTCTCGCTGGCGCGCTGATGTCGATCATGCTCAACCCGCTGCTGTTCGGCTGGGTGCAGCGGCACGAGCGGCTCGCCGAACGGACCGCGCCGCGCGAGCCGACGCCGGTGCCGCCCGACCTGCGCGAGCACGTGCTGATCGTCGGCTACGGCCGCGTCGGCAGCGAGCTGGCGCGCCTGCTGCACGCGCGCGGCGTGCTGGTGGTGGTGATCGACGGCGAGGACGACCGCATTGACCACGCGCGCGCCGCCGGCCTGCTCGCCATCCGCGGCAACGCGGCCGACGTGCGCGTGATCGGCGAGGCCGCGCCGGAGCGCGCACGGATGGCGTTGCTGGCGATCCCCAACGCGCTGGAAGCGGGCGAGATCGTCGCCGCACTGCGCGCGGCCAACCCCACGCTGACCGTCGTCGCGCGCGCGCACAGCGACGCCGGCGTGCGCCACCTGCTCGAACACGGCGCCGACGGCGCGGTGATGGCCGAGCGCGAACTCGCGCACAGCCTCGCCGAGATGGTGCTGGCCACGCCCGACTATCGCGGCAGCCGGCACCTGCCGCCGGCGACGCTGTAGCCGGTCCGCGGGGTCTCCTTCTTATTTGCCAGGAGAGCGCATGGCGCACATCGTGTTCCTCACCGGTGCGGGGATGTCGGCGGAGAGCGGCATTCCGACTTTCCGCGACGCGCTCACCGGCCTGTGGTCCCGGTTCGATGCCGAGCGGCTGGCGACAGCGGCCGCGTTCCGACGCGACCCGGCTATGGTCTGGGGCTGGTACCGCTGGCGCGCGGCGCGGGTCATGCAGGCGCAACCGCACGCCGGCCATCGCGCGATCGCCGCGCTGGAAGCCCACGGCCATCGCGTCGAGGTGATCACGCAGAACGTCGACGACCTGCACGAACGCGCCGGCAGCACGGGCGTGGTGCATCTGCACGGCGAACTGCTGCGCTCGCGCTGCATCGACTGCGGGGCGGGCGAACACCCCGACCCGATCGTGCGACCGCCCGCGGACGGCGCGCGAGAGGAGCCGCCGCGCTGCGCTGCGTGCGGCGGCCTGATCCGACCGGGCGTGGTCTGGTTCGGCGAGGCGCTGCCGGTCCAGGCCTGGTCCCGCGCGCAGGACGCGCTCGCAGCGTGCGACCGCGTGGTGGTGGTCGGCACTTCCGGGTTGGTGCAGCCGGCGGCCTCGCTGCCGGCGCTGGCGCGTGCGCTCGGCAAGCACGTGCTCGAGATCAACCCGCAGCGCAGCGGCGTGACGGAGGATGCCGACGAACACTGGGCGCTGCCCGCGAGCGAAGGCCTCGTGCGGCTGCTCGAACGGCTGCGCGGCTGAGCCGCCAGGCGACAGTGACTTCCTGCAGTAGGCCGCGCGGCCGCGCGCGCTCACGCTCACGCCCCCCGCCATCGAGACACGCCATGCGGCTGCCCGTTCTGTCCGTCGCCACCCTCCTGCTGCTGGCCGCGTGCACCGATGCGCGCGCCGACGCGCCGTTCCGCCAGGACTACCGCACCACCGAGGTGGCCGACGGCGTGATCGCCTTCGTCGCCGACGAATCGCCCGGCGGCGTCGTGCAGGGCAACATCACCGTGATCGCCGGCGAGCGCTACAGCGTGGTGGTCGATTCGGGCCAGTACCCGGCGCTTGCGCGGCGCATCGTCGAGGACGTGCGCGCACGCGGTTTGCCGCCGGTGAAGTATCTGGTGAACACCCACTGGCACGGCGACCACCTGCTCGCCAATCACGTCTTCAAGGACGCATGACCGGAGCTGGTGGTCCTGCAGCACGCGCAGACCGCGCGCGCCGGTGCGCGCAACTATGCCGACTGGCATGCCAAGGCGCAGGGCTACGGCCGCCTGCCCGACGAGCTGGAGGCGGCCGCCGCGCGCGGCACCAGCGCCAAGGGCGAGCCGCTGAGCGAGGAGCAGCGCGCCGGCAACCGCACCCACGCGGCGCTCCTGCGCCAGTGGCTGGCCGCGGGCGGCATGCAGACGCGCTGGGCGCCGCCCGATCTGACGTTCGGCGAGGGCATCGATCTCGAGCTCGGCAACCGCACGGTCTCGGTACGCCACCTCGGCCGGGCCAACACGGCGGGCGACGTCGTGCTGTGGGACGAGCGCACGCGCACGCTGGTGACGGGCGACATCGTGGTCGCGCCGACGCCGTACTCGTTCGGCTCCTACCACTCGGACTGGATCGGCACGCTGGCGCGCCTGCGCGCGATGAAGCCGGCGCGCATCGTGCCCGGCCACGGCCTGGTGATGGGCGACGACGCCTATCTGCAGCAGCTCGCCGCGCTGCTCGAGGAGACGCGCCGCCAGGTGCGCGCCGGGCGGCACGCCGGCAGGACGCTCGAACAACTGCGCGCCGGGATCCGCCTGCCGGAGTTCGAGGCGCGGTTCGCCGGCACCGATCCCGCACGCATCCGCGCCTTCCGCGCCTTCTTCCTGCAGCCGGGCATCGAGCAGGCCTACAAGGAAGCCCGCGGCGAGACCTGGCTGGAGTGAGGTTGCCGGATCAGGCCTTGCGGAACACGAGCTGGCCGCCCTCGGCCTCGACCTGGACGGTGTCGCCCTGGCCGAACTCGCCGGCCAGGATGCGCTGGGCCAACGGGTTCTCGAGCTGCGCCTGGATCGCGCGCTTGAGCGGGCGCGCGCCGTACACCGGGTCGAAGCCGACGTTGGCCAGCAGCGCCAGCGCCTCGTCCGACAGCGCGATGCGGATGCCGCGCTCGGCCAGCCGCTGTTCCAGCCGCCGCAACTGGATGCGCGCGATGCCCTTGATCTGCGCCTTGTCGAGCGGATGGAAGACGACGATGTCGTCCAGCCGGTTGATGAACTCCGGTCGGAAGTGCGCCTGCACCACGCCCATCACCGCGGCCTTCATCTGCGTATAGGCTTCGGCCGAGTCGTCGCCTCCGAACTCCTGGATCATCTGCGAGCCGAGGTTGGAGGTCATCACGATGACGGTGTTGCGGAAGTCCACCGTGCGGCCCTGGCCGTCGGTCAGGCGGCCGTCGTCGAGCACCTGCAGCAGCACGTTGAACACGTCCGGATGCGCCTTCTCGACCTCGTCGAGCAGGATCACGCTGTACGGACGGCGCCGCACCGCCTCGGTGAGATAGCCGCCCTCCTCGTAGCCGACGTAGCCCGGCGGCGCGCCGATCAGCCGGGCGACGGCGTGCTTCTCCATGAACTCGCTCATGTCGATGCGCACCATCGCCTCGTCGGTGTCGAACAGGAACTCGGCCAGCGCCTTGCACAGCTCGGTCTTGCCGACGCCGGTGGGGCCGAGGAACAGGAAGCTGCCGTTGGGGCGGTTGGGATCGGACAGGCCGGCGCGCGAGCGGCGGATGGCGTCGGACACCACCTTGATCGCCTCGTCCTGGCCGACCACGCGCGCGTGCAACGCCTCCTCCATCTTCAGCAGCTTCTCGCGCTCGCCTTCCAGCATCTTGCTGACCGGGATGCCGGTCCAGCGCGAGACCACCTCGGCGATCTCCTCGGCGGTGACCTTGTCCTGCAACAGGCGGAAGCCCTTCGACTCGGCCTCCTGCGCGGCGGCGAGCTGCTTCTCCAGCTCGGGAATGCGGCCGTACTGGATCTCGCTCATGCGCGCGTAATCCTGCCGGCGCTGCGCGGCTTCGAGTTCGAGCTTGGCCTGCTCGATCTGCTCCTTGATCTTGGTCGCGCCGTGCAGCGTGGCCTTCTCCGCCTTCCACACCTCCTCGAGGTCGTTGTACTCGCGCTCGAGCGCGGCGATCTCGGCCTCGAGATCGGCCAGGCGCTGCTTCGAGGCCTCGTCCTTCTCCTTCTTCAGCGCCTCGCGCTGGATCTTGAGCTGGATCAGCCGGCGCTCCTTCCTGTCCAGCTCCTCCGGCTTGGAGTCGATCTCCATGCGGATGCGCGAGGCGGCCTCGTCCATCAGGTCGATCGCCTTGTCCGGCAACTGGCGGTCGCTGATGTAGCGGTGCGAGAGCGTGGCGGCGGCGACGATCGCCGGGTCGGTGATCTCCACGCCGTGGTGCAGCGCGTAGCGCTCCTTCAGGCCGCGCAGGATCGCGATCGTGTCCTCGACCGACGGCTCGCCGACGAACACCTTCTGGAAGCGCCGCTCCAGCGCGGCGTCCTTCTCGACGTACTTGCGGTACTCGTCGAGCGTGGTCGCGCCGATGCAGTGCAGCTCGCCGCGCGCGAGCGCCGGCTTGAGCATGTTGCCGGCGTCCATCGCGCCCTCGGCCTTGCCGGCGCCGACCATCGTGTGCAGCTCGTCGATGAACAGGATCACCTGGCCTTCGTTCTTGGCGAGGTCGTTGAGCACCGCCTTCAGCCGTTCCTCGAACTCGCCGCGGTACTTGGCGCCGGCGATCAGCGCGCCCATGTCGAGCGCGAGCACGCGCTTGCCGCGCAGGCCTTCCGGCACCTCGCCGTTGACGATGCGCTGGGCGAGCCCTTCGACGATCGCGGTCTTGCCCACGCCCGGCTCGCCGATCAGCACCGGGTTGTTCTTGGTGCGCCGCTGCAGCACCTGCACGGTGCGGCGGATCTCCTCGTCGCGGCCGATGACGGGATCGAGCTTGCCTTCCTCGGCGCGGCGGGTCAGATCGACGGTGTACTTCTCCAGCGCCTGGCGCTGGTCCTCGGCGTTCTCGCTCTGCACCTTCTCGCCGCCGCGCAGCTTGTCGATCGCGGCTTCGAGCCGGGCCTTGGACGCGCCCGCGGCCTTCAGCGCCTGGCCGGCCGGGCCGTCGTCCTCGAGCGCCGCCAGCACGAACATTTCGCTGGCGATGAAGGCGTCGCCGCGCTGCTGCGCGTACTTGTCGGTCAGATTGAGCAGCCGCGCCAGCGCGTTGCTGATGGCGATGTTGCCGGCCTGGCCGGACACCTTCGGCAGCTTCTCCAGCGCCTCGCCGAGGCGTTCGCGCAGCAGCGGCACGTTGGCCCCGGCCTGCGCGAGCAGCGGCCGCGTGCTGCCGTCGGGCTGGTCGAGCAACGCCGCCAGCACGTGCACCGGCTCGACCATCGCATGGTCGCGACCGACCGCGAGCGATTGCGCGTCCGACAGCGCCTGCTGGAAGCGCGAGGTGAGTTTGTCCATTCGCATTGGGGACTCCCCCGAAGAAAGCGGAAACCGAGTTGCAGATGCGGCGCGCGGCGGCCGCTTTCAAGCAGCCGGCGACCGGCGGCGGCACCTTGAAACCGGCGCCGCGCAGCCCAATCTGCGAGCGCCGCGGGACGCCGTCGACCTCGCGCTTACATCCGCCTGTCCACCCTATGTGCACATGGCGACGACGAATCCGAACGACCTGCCACCCCCGCCGCCGCTGGCCCCGGACTGGGCGCTGTTTCTCGACGTGGACGGCAGTCTCCTCGAGTTCGCGCCCACCCCGGACGGCGTGCGGGTTCCCGACGAGCTGATCGCCACTCTGGGCCGCCTGCAGCAGCGGCTGGAAGGCGCGCTGGCGCTGGTCAGCGGGCGCTCGCTGGCGCAGTTGGATCGCCTGTTCGCGCCGTTGCGGCTGCATGCGGCCGGCCTGCACGGCCTGGAGCTGCGCGGCGCGCCGCCGCCGTCGCCGCCGGCGGCGTTGGCGGGCGTGCGCGAGAGCGCCGAGGCGGTCGCGCGCGACTTTCCGGGCGCGCTGGTGGAGGACAAGGGCGCCGCGCTCGCGCTGCACTGGCGCACCGCGCCGGAGGCCGCTCCCGCGCTGCGCGCCGCGGCCGAGGCCGCGCTCGCCGCGCTTCCCGGTTACCGCCTGCAGCCGGGCGATCACGTCGTCGAGGTGCGTCCCGACGGCGCCGACAAGGGCGCGGCGGTGGACCGCATGCTGGCGCAGCCGCCGTTCCGCGGGCGGGTGCCGGTGTTCGTGGGCGACGATCTCACCGACGAGGACGGCTTTCGGCGCGTGCGTGCGCGCGGCGGGCTCGCCGTGCTGGTCGGACTGCGCCGTCCCACCCACGCCACCCATGCGCTGGCCGACCCCGCCGCGGTGCGCGCCTGGCTGCGCGCCGGCGCGATCGACGCCCCGCACCCCCTCCAGGAGGCCCTCGGATGACCCGCCCGCCCACTTCCGCCTCGCTCGATCTGGGTGTGGTCGGCAACGGCAGCGTCGCCGCGCTGATCGATCCGCGCGGCCGCGTGGTCTGGGGCTGCGTGCCCACCTTCGACGGCGATCCGGTGTTCTGCGCCCTGCTCTCGCCCACCCGGCACGAAGGCGGCGATTACGCCATCGAGCTGGAGGATTGCATCGCCTCCGAGCAGGCCTACGTGCCCAACACCGCCGTGCTGCGGACGGTGCTGCGCAACGCGCGCGGCGATGCGATCGAGATCGTCGATTTCGCACCGCGCTGGCGCGAGTTCGGCCGCTTCTACCATCCGGTGATGCTGATGCGCCGCGTGCGCCCGCTGGCCGGGCAGCCGCGCGTGCGCGTGGTGCTGCGGCCGCTGTGCGAATACGGCGCGCGGCCGCCGGAGGTGACCTGGGGCAGCAACCACATCCGCTACGTGGTGCCCGATTTCACGCTGCGGCTCACCAGCGACGTGCCGGTGCGGTTCGTGCTCGATGCGCTGCCGTTCGTGCTCGACCGCGATCTGCACCTGATCCTCGGCCCCGACGAAACGCTGACCCGGCCGATCGGCGCGTACGTGCGCCTGGCCGAGGAGAACACCGTCAACTACTGGCGCGAGTGGGTGCGCAATCTGTCGATTCCGCTGGAATGGCAGGACGCCGTGATCCGCAGCGCGATCACCCTCAAGCTGTGCCAGTACGAGGAGACCGGCGCGATCGTCGCCGCCATCACCACCTCGATCCCGGAAGCGCCGCACACCGTGCGCAACTGGGACTACCGCTACTGCTGGCTGCGCGACGCCGCCTTCGTCGTGCGCGCGCTCAACCGCCTGGGCGCGACGCGCACGATGGAGGAATACCTGCGCTACGTGTTCAACCTGGCCACCACCGACGGCACGCTGCAGCCGCTGTACGGCATCGGCTTCGAAGGGCGGCTGGCCGAGGAGGAGGTGCCGACGCTGGCCGGCTACCGCGGCATGGGGCCGGTGCGGCGCGGCAACCTGGCGTGGATCCAGAAGCAGCACGACGTGTACGGCTCGGTGGTGCTGGCGTCCACCCAGTTGTTCTTCGACCAGCGGCTTTCGCCGAGCGGCGACCGCGCGATGTTCGCACGGCTGGAGCCGCTGGGCGAATGCGCGGCGCGCCTGTTCGACCAGCCCGATGCCGGCCTGTGGGAGTTCCGCGGCCGCGCCGAAACCCACACCTACTCGGCGGCGATGTGCTGGGCCGCGTGCGACCGTCTGGCCAAGATCGCGCAGCATCTCGGCCTGCCCGAGCGCGCCGCCTACTGGCGCGCGCATGCCGACCGCATGCACCGGGTGATCGTCGAGGCGGCGTTCAACGCGCAGCGCGGCCATTTCGTCGATGCCTTCGGCGGCGAGCGGCTGGACGCCTCGCTGCTGCTGCTGGCCGATCTGGGCTTCGTCGCGCCGCACGATCCGCGCTTCGTCGCCACGGTGGAGGCGATCGGCCGCGACCTGCGGCGCGGCAACGGGCTGTTCCGCTACATCGCGCCGGACGATTTCGGCGTGCCGGAGACCAGCTTCACCATCTGCACGTTCTGGTACGTCGACGCGCTCGCCGCGATCGGCCGCTACCAGGAGGCGCGCGACCTGTTCGAGACGGTGCTCGCGCGCCGCAACCCTCTGGGACTGCTGTCCGAGGATCTCGCCTTCGAGGACGGCGAGCCGTGGGGCAACTTCCCGCAGACGTATTCGCACGTGGGCCTGATCACGGCCGCCATGCGGCTCAGCCGCCCCTGGCAGGACGCGATCTGAAGGCGCACGTCCCCCGGCCGCCGGCCACGCCCGCGCGCGCGCCGGCGGCGACAACCTGGAAGGAGGTACTGCGATGAGCCGCCTGGTGATCGTATCCAACCGTGTCGCCGTCCCCGGCGAGTCCCGCGCCGGCGGCCTGGCCGTCGCGCTGCGCGCCGCGCTGGCCGAAACCGGCGGGCTGTGGTTCGGCTGGAGCGGCAAGATCGACCCCGACCGCTCCGGCTTCGTGCGCGAGCAGAGCGAGGGCAACATCCGCTACGTGACGATGGACCTGTCGCGGCGCGACCACGAGGACTACTACAACGGCTTCGCCAACCGCACGCTGTGGCCGCTGCTGCACTTCCGCATGGATCTGGTCGACTACAGCCGCGAGACCTACGCCGGCTACCTGCGCGTCAACGCGCTGTTCGCGGAGAAGCTGGCGCCGCTGCTGGCGGACGACGACATCGTCTGGGTGCACGACTACCACCTGATTCCGCTCGCCAAGCTGCTGCGCGAGAAGGGCGTCAGGGCGCGGCTGGGCTTCTTCCTGCACGTGCCGATGCCCTCCTCCGACCTGCTCGCCGCGCTGCCGGATCACCGGCGCCTGTTCGAGGGCCTGTCGCAGTACGACCTGGTCGGCTTCCAGACCGACCGCGACCTCGAGCGCTTCCAGGACTACGTGCGCCTGTTCGGCGGCGGCCGCGTGGTGGAACCGGGCGTGCTGGAGGCGCCGGGCGGGCGCCGCCTGCGCGCCGGCGCCTTCCCGATCAGCATCGACACCGCGCACATCGCGCGCCAGGCCGAGGCCGCGGTCGGCAAGGCCAGCGTCAAACGGTTGCAGGCCAGTCTCGCCAACCGCGCGCTCGCCATCGGCGTGGACCGGCTCGACTACTCCAAGGGCCTGCCGGAACGCTTCCGCGCGTTCGAGCGTTTCCTCAAGCGCCATCCGCAGCACGTGGGCCGGCTCACCTTCCTGCAGATCGCGCCGGTCTCGCGCGGCGAGGTCGCCGAATACCGCTCGCTGCGCAACGAGCTGGAACAGCTCGCCGGCCACATCAACGGCAGCCACGCCGAACCCGACTGGACGCCGGTGCGCTACGTCAACCGCAACTACCCGCACCCGACCCTGACCGGCTTCTACCGGCTGGCGCAGGTCGGCCTGGTGACGCCGTTGCGCGACGGCATGAACCTGGTCGCCAAGGAATTCGTCGCCTCGCAGAACCCCGACGATCCCGGCGTGCTGGTGCTGTCGACGTTCGCCGGCGCCGCGCGCGAGCTGGACGCCGCCCTGCTGGTCAACCCTTTCGACATCGACGGCGTGGCCGATGCGATCGCGCGCGCGCTGCTGATGCCGCGCGCCGAACGTCGCGAGCGCTGGCTTGCGATGATGAAGAAGCTGCTCGCCCACGACATCACGCACTGGCGGCGCAGCTTCCTCGATGCGCTGCGCGACGCCGAGCGTCAGTTCGACTTCGATCCGCTGATCGTCGCGCCGCGCTGGAACGGCAGCAGCAGAAGCATCAGCGCCGCCAGGACGATGTAGGCGCCGGCGAACTGCAGGGCGATCGTGCGCTGCAGGCCGTCCAGCGCGCCCGGCCACTGCAGCGCGCCCTGCGGCTGCACCGAGTGGATGACGCCGAACAGCGTCGCCACCGCGCCCACCGCCAGGAACGCCGCCGCGCGCGCGAGCCGGCGGTCGATCATCGCCGCCACCGCCGAGGTCCACAGCATCGCGGTGATGATGAAGCCGTTGCCGAGCGTGGCGACGACCGCCAGCTCCGGCAGCCCGTGGCCGTCCAGCGCGGTGCTGAGCTGGGCGAAACGGTCCGGCGCGATCCACGCCGGATTGCCGACCTTGATCGCCAGCATGTACGCCACCGACGGCAGAAAGCCCAGCACCATCGCCGGCGCGTGCTCGCGCGGCGTGGCCTGGAAGGCCTGCACGGTGATGTCGATCGCCACGTACACGATGATCGGCGCCAGCACCGCCAGCGGCAGCCACTGCACCAGACCCGCGACCACGCCCAGCATGCCGCCCACGCCGATGAACACGCCGGTCAGCAGCGTGTAGCCGCTGCGCGCGCCCATGTGCTTGTAGGCGGGCTGCCCGATGTACGGCGTGGTTTGCGCGACGCCGCCGCACAGGCCGGCGACCAGCGTCGAGACCGCCTCGGTGAGCAGCACGTCGCGGGTGCGGTAGTCGTCGCCCGCCGCGCGTGCGCTTTCGCTGACGTTGATGCCGCCGACCACCATCAGCAGGCCGAACGGCAGCAGCAGCGGCAGATAGGGCACGGTGTCGGGCAGCCGCTCCAGGAAGCCGAGGCTCGGCCACGGCAACGCCGGCCGCAGCGGCGCGGGCTGCGGCCAATGGAAACCGGGCGCGCCGAGGCCGGCCGCGCCGAGACCGTAGTACAACGCGGTGCCGATCAGGAACACCGCGAACACGCCCGGCAGACGCAGCGGCAGGCGGCCCTTCGCGACCAGCACGAACAACAGCAGCCCGAGCGTGGCGAAGCCGACGACTGGCGAGCGCATCGCCTCCACCAGCGGCAGGAAGCCCATCAGCACCAGGGCGATGCCGGCGATCGAGCCGAGCAGCCCGGCGCGCGGCACCGCGCGCGTCACCGCTTCGCCGACGAAGGACAGCGCGAACTTCAGCGCCCCCATCACCATCAGCGAGGCCATGCCGAGCTTCCACGTCGCCATCGCCGCGGCATCGGGCGTCATGCCCTGCTGGCGGTAGGCGACGAACGCGGGCCCGAGCACCAGCAGCGCCATGCCGATGCTGGTCGGCGCATCCAGACCCAGCGGCATCGCGGTGACGTCGTCGCGCCCGCTGCGCGCGGCCAGACGGCGCGCCATCGCGGTGTAGATCGCGTTGCCGACCAGCACGCCGAGCGCGGTGCCGGGAAACATCCGCGTGAACACGACCTCGGCGGGAAACCCGAAGATGCCGATCAGCGCGGCGGCGATGAAACCGAGGATCGACAGGTTGTCGACCACGAGGCCGAAGAAGCCGTTGAGATCGCCGGCGACGACCCAGCGCGGACGCGATTGGCGCATGGCAACCCCCTTGGAAGCCGAGCGCGCAGGTTACGGCAGGACGCGCCCGCGCGCCCCTGCGGCGGCGCGGTTCGCGCGGGTCGCGGCAGGAGCGCTTCAGCCGCGACCGGAAGCGCCCCACAGCGCGATCGCCGCCATAGCCGCGCCTGCGCCGCCTCGCGGCGAGGCGTCCAGGCGCGTGCGGCCTACCGCGCGATCCAGACCAGCGTCGCCATCCGCCCGGTGCGCGCGTCGCGGCGATGCGAGAAGAAGCGGTCGGCGTCGGCGATGGTGTCGAACCCGCCGCCGTGGATGCGCCCGTCGCGCAGGCCCGCGCGCTGCAGGCGTCGCCGCGCCAGCGCGTACAGATCCACGCGCCAATGCCCCGGGCGCGTCGGCACGAACGCCGCGGCCGCGCCGGCATCGTCGGCGACGAACGCGTCGCGCACATCGGCGCCGACCTCGTAACTCGCCGGTCCCGCCGCCGGCCCCAGCCAGGCTTGCAGCGACTCGGGTTCGGCATCCATCGCCGCCACCGTGGCCTCCAGCACGCCGGCCGCGAGCCCGCGCCAGCCGGCATGCGCGGCGCCGATCGCGCGCCCTGCCGGATCGCACAGCACGACGGGCAGGCAATCGGCGGTGAGGATGGCCAGCACCACGCCGGGCACGCCGGTCACCGCCGCGTCGGCCTCCGGCTCGTCGGCCGCCGGCGCGTCGAAACGCAGCACGCGGGTGCCGTGCACCTGCCGCAGCCAGCACGGCGGTGACGGCAGCCGCGCGTGTTCGACCAGCAGCGCGCGGTTGCGCTCCACGCGCGCCGGATCGTCGCCGTCCGCAGCGTGGCGGTTGCCGAGATTGAAGGCGTCGAACGGCGGCGGCGACACGCCGGGCCCGTAGCGCAGCGTGGTCAGCGCGCGCACGCCGGGCGGTGCCGGCCAGTCGGCCTCGATCCACGCGCTCACGCGCGCCCCGCATCGACGGCGGCCTGCGTGTCCGCGCGCAGCAGCGCGACCAGCCGCTGCATGTCCTCCGGCATCGGCGCGCTGCAGCGCACCGGTGCGCCGGTCACCGGATGCGCGAACTCGAGCGTCTCCGCGTGCAGCGCCTGCCGCCTGAACCCGCGCAGCGCCTCGACCAGCTCGGGCGTGGCGCCGCGCGGTAGCTTCAGCGGCCCGCCGTACAGCGGATCGCCGACGATCGGATGCTTCAGGTGCGCCATGTGCACGCGGATCTGGTGGGTGCGGCCGGTTTCCAGCCGGCATTCCAACAGCGTGTGCACGCGGAAGCGCTCGCGCAGGCGGTAGTGCGTGATCGCCTCGCGGCCGTCGTCGCGCACGGCCATCCGCAGGCGGTCGCGCGGGTGGCGGTCGATCGGCGCGCGCGCAGTGCCGCCGGACACCAGCGCGCCGACCACGATGGCGAGGTACTGGCGGTGCACCTCGCGCTCGGAGAGCTGCTCGACCAGCGCGGTGTGCGCAGGCAGGGTGCGCGCCACCACCATCACGCCGGAAGTGTCCTTGTCGAGGCGGTGGACGATGCCGGCGCGCGGCAGGTTCGCCAGGCCCGGATCGCGGTGCAGCAGCGCGTTGACCAGCGTGCCGGCGGGGTTGCCGGCGCCCGGATGCACCACCAGCCCCGGCGGCTTGTCGATCACCAGCAGGTGCTCGTCCTCGTACAGCACCTGCAGCGGAATCTCCTGCGGCGCGTCGTGCGTCTGCGTCTCCAGCACGGCTTCGACGGTGACGGTCTCGCCGCCGAGCACCGGATCGCGCGGCCGCACCGTGCGCCCGTCCAGCTTGGCGTCGCCCGATTTGATCCACGCCGCCAGCCGCGAACGCGAATACTCGGGAAACAGTTCCGCCAGCACCGCGTCGAAGCGGCGGCCGGCGGCGTGATCGGGAACGGTGGCGCGAAGGACGGTCGGCTCGGTCATCGGGGCGGCGGGACGCGGTTCAGGGGCCGCTCGCGCGGGCAGTGGGGCCGGCCTGTATTATGGCCGTTCACGTCCCGCTTCCGCGTCCACGCCATGACCCCACGCCCCGCCGTCACGCGCCTGCTGCTCCTGCTCCTGCTCGTCGCCTTCGCCACGAGCGGCTGCGCGCGGCTGAAGGGCATGTTCAAGGACGAGGACGCCGACGAGAACCAGCCGGTCGAGACCCTTTACGAGAAGGGCCACCGCTCGATCCGCAACGGCAACTGGGACAACGCCGAACAGACGTTCCGCCGCCTGATCGCGCAGTACCCCTACGGCCCGTACACCGAGCAGGCGCTGATGGAAACCGCCTACGCGCAGTACAAGGCCGGCAAGTACGAGGACGCGATCAGCACCATCGACCGCTTCATCCGCACCTATCCGACCCACCGCCACATCGCCTACCTGTACTACCTGCGCGGTCTGGCGAACTCGCGGCGCGACACGGTGTTCCTGCAGCGCGTGTGGCGGCTGGACGTGAGCCGGCGCGACCTGTCCACCCCGCAGCAGGCCTACAACGACTTCCAGCTCCTCACCGAGCGCTATCCGAACAGCCGCTACGCCGCCGACGCGCGCGAGCGCATGGTCGCGCTGCGCAACACCTTCGCGCGCCACGAGATCGACGTCGCGCTGTATTACCTGCGCCGCGGCGCCTACGTGGCCGCCGCGCAGCGCGCGAAGAACGTGCTGGAGACCTACCCGCAGAGCCGGTACCAGAACGACGCCGTCGCGCTGCTGGCCAAGGCCTACCACGGTCTCGGCAACGAGACGCTCGCCGCCGACGCCGAGCGTGTGCTGAAGGCGAACGCGCCCGATCACGCCTACTTCTCCGGCGACTGGCCCGACTATCCGAGCCGCCTGCACAAGCTCAACCCGTTCGCGGGCGAGAAGTCCCCGCTCGACACGCGCTGATTCCGGCGCGCCGTCTCGTTCGCCGCGCCGCGACGCGCGGCCGCACGCGCGCGGCACCGATCCGCTGCGGACGCGGCCACGACGCCTCGCCGCGGCGACCGGCCGCTCCCGCCGTCGCGCACCGGCGCCCCGTGGCGCACGACGCGCAACGCAGCGTGACGCGCATGCGCATTGCCTCGCGCGGCTCCAGCGTGTGGTCCGCATCCGGAGACCGCCGCCATGGCCATCGAAATCCTGCGCTACGCCGCCTTCACCGACCGCCCCGAGGGCGGCAATCCTGCCGGCATCGTGCCCGACGCCCGCGGCCTGGACGATGCGCGGCGCCTGGCGATCGCCGCCGAACTGGGCTATTCGGAAACCGCCTTCCTGGAGCCGCGCGGCGCGCGCGAGTACGACGTGCGCTACTTCAGCCCGCTCGCCGAGGTGCCGTTCTGCGGCCACGCCACGATCGCCGCCGCGGTCGCGCTCGCCGAGCGCGACGGTCCGGGCGGCCTGCGCTTCCGCACGCGCGCGGGGCTGGTGCCGGTCGAAACCGACCGGGTCGACGGCCGCATCCGCGCCACGCTGACGAGCGTGGCGCCGCGGGTCGAGCCGGTGCCGCCGGCCTTGCTGACGCAGGCCCTGCAAGCGCTGCGCTGGCGCAGCGACGAGCTCGATCCGGCGCTGCCCGCGCGTATCGCCTACGCCGGCGCGCGCCACCTGATCCTCGCCGCCTCGAGCCGCGAACGCCTCGCGCGCTTGGATTACGACTTCGACGCGCTGCAGGCGGCGATGCTGGAAGCCGACCTGACCACGGTCGCGCTGATCTGGCGGCAGACGCCGCACGTGTTCCACGCGCGCAATCCGTTCCCGGTCGGGGGCGTGGTGGAGGATCCGGCCACCGGAGCGGCCGCGGCCGCGTTCGGCGGCTATCTGCGCGCGCTGGCGCTCGTCGACCCGCCCGCGCAGATCACCATCCACCAGGGCCACGACATGGGCCGCCCGAGCCGGATCGAAGTGACGATCGACGCCACGCGTCCGGAAATCCGCGTCGGCGGCGGCGCGGTGCGGCTCGCGGAGACGACGGTCGGGTGAGCCGGACGCGCCGCCTCAGCCGCGATAGCCATTGCTGATCGGATAGCGCCGCTCGCGGCCGAACGCGCGCCGCGACACCTTCGGTCCCGGCGCCGCCTGGTGCCGCTTCCACTCGCCGATGCGCACCAGCCGCAGCACCTTGTCGACGGTGGCGGCATCGAAGCCGGCGGCGACGATCTCCTCGCGCGACTGCTCCTGGTCGACATGGCGCAGCAGGATGGCGTCGAGCACGTCGTACGGCGGCAGCGAGTCCTGGTCGGTCTGGTTCGGCCGCAGCTCGGCCGACGGCGGGCGTTCGATCACGCCCATCGGGATCACCGGATCGCCCACCGTGTTGCGCCAGCGCGCCAGCCGGTACACCTCGGTCTTGTAGACGTCCTTCAGCGGCGCGTAGCCGCCGCACATGTCGCCGTAGATCGTCGCGTAGCCGACCGCGTATTCGCTCTTGTTGCCGGTGGTGAGCAGCAGCCCGCCGAACTTGTTGGCGAGCGCCATCAGCAGCGCGCCGCGGCAGCGCGACTGCAGGTTTTCCTCGGCGACGTCGGGATCGCGCCCGGCGAACGGCTCGGCGAGCGCGTCGAGGAAGCCCTGGAACGGCGCCTCGATCGGAATCGTCAGCAGCCGCACGCCCTGCTCGGCGCACTGCTCGGCGGCGAGGTCGTTCGACAGGTCCGCCGTGTAGCGCGACGGCAAGCGCACCGCGGTCACGCGGTCGGCGCCGAGCGCATCGACCGCGATCGCCAGCACCAGCGCCGAATCGATCCCGCCGCTCAACCCGAGCCACACGCGATCGAAGCCGTTCTTGCGGCAGTAGTCCTGCAACCCGCGCACCAGCGCGCGCCAGGTCAGCGCCTCGCGCGATTCGTCGCCGTCCTCCTGCCATTGCAGCGGCAGGAAGCGGCGCGCCTGCGCGTCGTAGTCGGCCACCAGCCACTGTTCGACGAACGCCGAGGCCGCCGGATGCACGCGGCCGTCGCCGTCGGCCAGCACCGACGCGCCGTCGAACACCAGCGCGTCCTGCCCGCCCACCAGGTTGAGATAGGCGATGCCGACCCCGTGCTCGCGCGCGCGCTCCTCCAGCAGGCAGTCGCGCTGCACGTGCTTGTCCTGCTCGAACGGCGAGGCGTTCGGCACCACCACCACGCGCGCGCCGGCGGCGACGGTGTCCGCCAGCGGCTCGGGAAACCAGACGTCCTCGCAGATCAGAAGCCCGACCGGCACGCCGGCGACCTCGAACACGCACGTCTCCCCGTCCGGATCGCGCGCGAAGTAGCGGCGCTCGTCGAACACCGCGTAGTTCGGCAGCTCGCGCTTGCGGTAGGTGTGCGCGAGGGCGCCGTCGCGCAGCACGCTCGCCGCGTTGTAGACCACCGCGCCGGCGCTCTCCGGCCAGCCCACCACCGCCACGATCCCGCGCGCGGCCTCCGCCACCTGTCGGATCGCCGCCTCGCAATCGGCCAGGAAGCTCGGGCGCAGCAGCAGGTCCTCCGGCGGATAGCCGCTGATCGCGAGCTCCGGAAACACCACCAGGTGCGCGCCGTACTCGTCGCGCGCCTCGGCGATCATCGCCGCGATGCGCTCGGCATTGGCGTGCACGGCCCCGACCGGGAAATCGAACTGCGCCAAGGCGATACGGAGCGTCATGCGGTACCTCTGCCAGACCACCAGGCGCGCAGTGTACCCGCCCTCAGAACGCCTCTCCGAACGCCACCTCGCCGCCGATCCCGACCTGGTAGGCCGACACCCGCCGCTCGAAGAAATTGGTCAGCTCCTGCACGTCCTGCAGCTCCAGGAACGGGAACGGGTTGCGCGCCCCGTACTCCGGCGCCAGCCCGAGCGCGGCCAGGCGCAGGTCGGCGACGTATTCCAGGTACTGGCGCATCTCCCGGGGCGACAAGCCGTTCACTCCGCCGGACAGCACGTCGTCGGCGAACGCGGCCTCCACCGCCACCGCCTCGTGCAGCATCGCCCGCACCTCGCGCTCCATCTGCGCGTCGAACAATTCCGGCTCCTCCGCCCGCACGGTGCGGATCACCTCGAAGGCGAAGGCCATGTGCCCGGATTCGTCGCGGAACACCCAGTTGGTGCCCGCGGCCAGCCCCGGCAGCAGGCCGCGCGAGCGCAGGAACCAGACGTAGGCGAACGCGGCGAAGAAAAACAGCCCCTCGATGCAGCAGGCGAAGCAGATCAGGTTGAGCAGGAACGCGCGTCGGTTCTCGCGCGTGCGCAGCCGGTCAAGCGCGTGGATCGAATCCATCCAGCGGAAGCAGAACGCCGCCTTGGCCCGGATCGAGGGGATGTTCTCCACCGCGGCGAACGCCTCGGCGCGGCGCGCCGGGTCCGGGATGTAGGCATCCAGCAGGGTCAGGTAGAACTGCACGTGCAGCGCTTCCTCGAACAGCTGCCGCGACAGGTACATGCGCGCCTCGGGCGCGTTGATGTGCTGGTACAGGTTCAGCACCAGGTTGTTGGCCACGATCGAATCGCCGGTGGCGAAGAACGCCACCAGGCGCTCGATGAGGTGTCGGTCGGCCGCGGTGAGCTTGTGGCGCAGGTCGTTGACGTCGATGCCGAAGTCCACCTCTTCCACGGTCCAGGTGTTGCGGATCGCGGCGCGGTACATCTCGTAGAACTGCGGGTAGCGCATCGGCCGCAGCGTGAGTTCGAAGCCGGGGTCGAGCAGGCGGGTTGGCGCGGTGGACATCGGAATCTCCGGAAGAAGGGAGCAGGAACGACGCGGCGGCCACGTCCGTGTGCGCGGCCGACCTCGCAACCGCCGCGTCGCCCCCGCAGGGTCGAATCCCCTCCCCGCGCATGGGGATGGGGAGCGGGTTGCGGCCCGCGCTTACTGGCAGGCCTCGCAGCTCTCGGGGTTCTCGAGCGAGCAGGCCAGCGACTGTTGCGGCGTGTAGGCCCCCGCCGCGCCCACCGTCGCCTTGGCGATGCGCGTGGCCGGGCGCGAGCGCAGGTAGTAGGTGGTCTTCAGGCCGCGCTTCCACGCGTACATGTACATGGACGAGAGCCGGCCGATGTTCGGGCTCTCCATGAACAGGTTCAGCGACTGCGACTGGTCCAGGTACGGCCCGCGCGCCGCGGCCAGGTCGATCAGCGCCTTCTGCGGCAGCTCCCACGCGGTGCGGTAGATCGCCTTGAGCGCGTCGGGAATGCCCGGCACGTCCTGGATCGAGCCTTCGGCGAGCTTGATCGCATCGCGCACCTCCGCGGTCCACAGGCCGAGCTTCTTCAACTCCTCCACCAGATAACGGTTGACCTGGAGGAAATCGCCGGAGAGCGTCTCGCGCTTGAACAGGTTGCTCACCTGCGGCTCGATGCACTCGTAGCAGCCGGCGATCGAGGCGATGGTGGCGGTGGGCGCGATCGCCACCAGCAGCGAGTTGCGCAGGCCGTGGCGGGCGATGCGCGCCTTCAGCGCCGCCCACGCCTCCGGCTCGCCCGGGGTCACGCCCCACAGGTCGAACTGCAGCAGTCCCTGCGCGGCGCGGGTTTCGGCGAAGGCCGGGTGCGGGCCGTGCCGTTCGGCCAGTTCGCACGAGGTTTCCAGCGCATGGCGGTAGATGCGCTCGGCGATCTGCGTCGAAAGCGCCAGCGCCTCGGGCGAGTCGAACGGCAGGCGCAGCCGGAAGAACACGTCCTGCAGGCCCATCACCCCCAGCCCCACCGGCCGCCAGCGCAGGTTGGAGCGGCGCGCCGACTCGATCGGATAGAAGTTCAGGTCGATCACCCGGTCGAGCTGCCGCACCGCGATGCGCACGGTCTCGGCCAGGCGGTCGAAATCGAAGGCGGGTTTGCCGTCCTCGTCGGTGCGCAGGTGCTGGCCGAGGTTGATCGAGCCGAGATTGCACACCGCGGTCTCGTCCCGCGACGTCACTTCCAGGATCTCGGTGCACAGGTTCGACAGGTGCACGGTGCGGCCGGGGCCGACCTGGTTGCAGGTGCGGTTGGCCGTGTCCTTGAACGTCATCCAGCCGTTGCCGGTCTCGCCCAGGGTCTTCATCATCCGCGCGTACAGCTCGCGCGCGGGCAGCGTCTTCACCGCCAGGCCCTGGCGCTCGGCCTGCTCGTAGGCGCGCTCGAAGGCCTCGCCCCACAGGTCCGGCAGCTCCGGCACCGTGCCCGGGTCGAACAGCGACCACGGCGCGTCGGCCTCCACCCGGCGCATGAACAGGTCCGGCACCCAGTTGGCCAGGTTCAGGTGGTGGGTGCGGCGCATCTCGTCGCCGGTGTTGTCGCGCAGCTCCAGGAACTCCTCGATGTCGGCGTGCCAGGTCTCCAGGTAGATGCAGGCCGCGCCCTTGCGCTTGCCGCCCTGGTTCACCGCGGCCACCGAGGCGTCGAGGGTCTTCAGCCACGGCACGATGCCGTTGCTGCGGCCGTTGGTGGAGCGGATCAGCGCCCCGCGTGCGCGGATCCGCGAGTACGCCAGACCGATCCCACCGCTGAACTTGGACAGCTGCGCGACCTCGCCGTAGCGGGCATAGATGTCGGCCAGCGTGTCCTGCGGCGAGTCCAGCAGGAAGCACGAGGACAGCTGCTCGTGGCGGGTGCCGGCGTTGAACAGGGTCGGCGAGCTCGGCAGGTAGTCGAGCGAGGACATCAGCCGGTACAGCTCCAGCGCCTCGGCCGGGGTCTCGGTCAGCGCCACCGCGATGCGCATGAAGAACTGCTGCGGGGTCTCGATCACGCAGCGCCTGTGCGGATGGCGCAGCAGGTAGCGGTCGTACAGCGTGCGCAGGCCGAAGTACTCGAAGCGCAGGGTCTGCGCCGGGTCCACCGCGTCGTTGAACTTGCGCGCATGGGCCTGCACCGTGTGGTGCACGCGGTCGCCGATCAGGCCCAGTTCGTGGCCGAGCGCGATGGACTGCGAGAACGAATGCACGCCCAGGCCGGTCACCTCCTTGTCCACGTAGGCGGCGAGCAGGCGCGCGGCCAGGCGCGCGTACTGCGGTTCCTCGGCGGTGAACGCGGCGGCGGTGCGGATCGAGAGCTCGTCCAGCTCGCGGGTGGTGGCGCCGTCGTAGATGCCGGCGATGGTCTTCAGCGCCACCCGCATCGGGTCTATCTCGTCGAGCCCGAACGCCCAGCGCTGCACCGCGCGCACGATCTTGTTCACGTCCACCGGCTCGCGGCGGCCGTCGCGCTTGGTGACGGTCATGGTCGCGGGCTGGTGCGGCGGGGTCAGCTGGAACGCGGATTGCGCGGCGCGCGGTTCGGGCGCAGGCGCGCCGGCGTCGCGCCGGACGGCCTGCGCCAGGTCGGTTTCGGTCAGGGAATGCATGCGGCTGTCCTCTCCAGTGGGTGGAGAGGAAGCGAAAGCGGCGCGACCCGCGGCGAGCCCGAAGCCCCGCCGCGCGAGCACCGGCCCTCGCCCCCTCGGGCGAGCCGGCGTTGCGCACGGCGGAAACGGACGGAACGCGGACGGCACCCCGCCCGCGCTGCGACCGCGTCCTCCCGCGAGGAACGCCTGGCCAAGCGGACGTCGGCACGACGTCCGGTCGCGGCAGGTCTTCGGGCTTCCGGGCGGAGCGGCGGGTGCCGCCGGCCTACTGCGCGTCGCTTCCCGGCCATGTGCCTGGCCAGTGCCTGATGACGCGGGTCGTTCCCGGTTACCGCTGCGGGGCAGCTCCGGAATTGGCCTTCGCCCCGCGGGACGACAGACCGCACCGGATTCCCATTTCAGCCTCCCCCTGGCGGGGTTCGGCACCAGCGACGACCACAAGATAGGGGGATCATCCGTCCAGGTCAACACAACATGCGGCATTCAGGCTGCCTGGATGTCGCGCACCGCCTGCTCGATCTGGCGCGGATCCACGCCACCGACCACCAGTCGCATGGAGTGGCGACGAGCGATTCACCCCCAAAGCGAAGGCCGCCCGAAGGCGGCCTTTTTTCCAACTCTGGCGGTGGTGCCGCCGTCAGCCGTGCAGGCGCTTCGCCACCGCCGCACCGAGATCGCCCGGCGAACGCACGGTGGTCACCCCGGCCTTCTCCAGCGCCGCGAACTTGCCTTCCGCGGTGCCCTTGCCGCCGGAGGCGATCGCGCCGGCATGGCCCATGCGCTTGCCCTTCGGTGCCGAGGCGCCGGCGATGAAGCCGACCACCGGCTTGGTGACGTACTCGGCGATGAACTCGGCGGCCTCCTCCTCGGCGCTGCCGCCGATCTCGCCGACCATGATGATCGCCTCGGTCTGCGGATCGTCCTGGAACAGGCGCAGGGCATCGATGAAGTTCATGCCCTGGATCGGGTCACCGCCGATGCCGATGCAGGTCGACTGGCCGAGGCCGGCGTCGGTGGTCTGCTTGACCGCTTCATAAGTCAGCGTGCCGGAGCGCGACACGATGCCGACCTTGCCCGGCTTGTGGATGTGGCCCGGCATGATGCCGATCTTGCACTCGCCCGGGGTGATGATGCCGGGGCAGTTCGGGCCGATCAGCACGACGTCGTCATAGCCGCGCAGCACGTTCTTCACGCGCAGCATGTCGAGCACCGGGATGCCTTCGGTGATCGCCACGATCACCTTGATGCCGGCGTCGGCGGCCTCGAGGATCGCGTCGGCCGCGAACGGCGGCGGCACGTAGATGACGGAGGCGTCGGCGCCGGTCTCGTCGACCGCGTCCTGCACGGTGTTGAAGACCGGCAGGCCGAGATGCTCGCTGCCGCCCTTGCCGGGCGTCACGCCGCCGACCACCTTCGTGCCGTAGTCGAGCATCTGCTCGGCATGGAAGGTGCCCTGCTGGCCGGTGAAGCCCTGGACGATGACCTTGGTGTTCTTGTTGACCAGAACGGACATTGCATTGTCCCTGTAGGGCGGGCCTCGGCCCGCCGTTGAAGAGTGAGGAGGAGCGTCGGGCCAGGCCCGCCCTGCGATGCGTCAGGCGGCCCGCTTGACGGCCTCGACCGCCTTCTTCGCGCCGTCGTTGATGTCGTCGGCCGGCGTGATCGCCAGGCCCGAGTTCTTCAGCAGCTCCTTGCCCGCCTCGACGTTGGTGCCTTCCAGGCGCACGATCACCGGCACCTTGACGTCCACTTCCTTGACCGCGGCGATGATGCCCTCGGCGATCATGTCGCAGCGGACGATGCCGCCGAAGATGTTGACGAAGATCGCCTTCACCTTGTCGGACGAGAGGATCAGCTTGAACGCCTCGGTGACGCGCTCCTTGGTGGCGCCGCCGCCGACGTCGAGGAAATTCGCCGGCTCGCCGCCGTTGAGCTTGATGACGTCCATCGTCGCCATCGCCAGGCCCGCGCCGTTGACCATGCAGCCGATGTTGCCGTCCATGGTCACGTAGTTGAGGTCGTGCTGGCTGGCCTTGACCTCGGTCTCGTCCTCCTGGCGGATGTCGCGCATGGCGACCAGCTCCGGATGGCGGAACGAGGCGTTGTCGTCGGAGTTGATCTTGCCGTCGAGCACGGCCAGATCGCCGTTGGTGAGGATCGCCAGCGGATTGAGTTCCACCAGCGACAGATCCTTCTCGTTGAACAGCCGGTACAGCCCCAGCATGATCTTGGTCAGCTGGCCGACCTGCTTGGCGTTCAGGCCCATCGCGAAGCCGAGCTGCCGGCACTGGAACGGCTGCAGCCCCTGCACGTAGTTGACGTGCAGCGTGTGGATGGCCTCCGGATTCTCCTCGGCGACCTTCTCGATCTCGACGCCGCCCTCGGCGGAAGCGATGAAGGTGATCGCCTTGCTCGCGCGGTCGACCAGCACCGACAGGTACAGCTCCTTGGCGATGTCGGTGGCCTGCGTCACCAGTACGGTGTCCACCGGCAGCGCGACGCCGGCCGTCTGGTAGGTGGCCATACGCGTGCCCAGCATCGCCTGCGCGTACTCGCGCACCTGATCCAGCGTCTTCGCCAGCTTGACGCCGCCGGCCTTGCCGCGGCCGCCGGCGTGGATCTGCGCCTTGACCACCCAGAAGTCGCCGCCGATCGCCTTCGCCGCGTCGACCGCCTCTTCCGGCGTGCGGGCCACACGGCCGGCCGGCACGGCGATGCCGTAGTCGGCGAACAGCTGCTTTGCCTGATATTCGTGGAAATTCATGCGTCACCGAGGGGAGTGAACCGGGAGCGCCGCCGCGAGCGGGCGGGCGCATGAGCCCGCCATTGTCGCCGATTCGGGCGCGCCGGGGCAAAAGACACCCGCCCGCGCGGGCCCGCTCGTCCGTGCGGCCGCGCGCGCCGGGCCCCTATACTCGCGGCGTGCCGCCCTCGACCGCCGCCGTGGCCACGCCCACCGCCGCCCTGCGGCGCGAGCTGCATTTCTTCACGCTGTACCGGCTGCTGGAAGCGGCGCTGCTGGCGCTGCTCGTGTTCGGTCCGTTCCTCGACCGGCAGCGCGCGCCGCTGCTCGGCACGATCACCGCCGTCACCTACGCCGTGGTCGCGCTGGTGCTGTTCGCGCTCGGCCGCCACGGCAAGGTCGCCACCCACGCCGCGGTCGGCATCTGCGCCGACCTGGCCGCCGCGGCGCTGGCATCGCAGGCGCTGCCGGGCGCGGCGACCAGCATCATGGTGATGCTGCTGTTCAACGTGGCCGCAGCGGCCCTGCTGCTGCCGCTGCGGCAGGGGCTGGCGGTGGCGCTGGGCGCCACCGCCATCGTCATCGGCGACTGGGGCTGGGCGGTCCTCACCCGCGGCGGCGAACCGAGCCTGCTGGAACCGGTGATGTTCGGCCTGGTGTACGTGGCCACCGCGCTGCTGACCAGCTTCGTCGGCCGCGAGATGCGCGCAAGCCAGGACCTCGCCGAGCGCCGCGCCGCCGAGGCGGCCAATCTCGCCGAGGTGAACGAGCTGATCCTGCGTCGCCTGCGCACCGGGGTGCTGGTGGTGGACGGCCGCAGCCACGTGCGGCTGGCGAACGAGGCGGCGATGCTGCTGCTCGGCGAGAACGGCGACCGCAGCGAGCCGGCGCCGCACGCGGTCGATCTCGCCGCCGCCGCGCCCGAGCTGTGCCGCCGGCTCACGCGCTGGCGCATCGACGGCGAGGTGGACGAGACGCCGCTGAAGCTCGCGCCCGACCTGCCGGAAGTGGTGCCGCGCTTCGCGCGCCTGCTGGCCGGCAGCGACCAGGTGCTGATCTTCCTCGACGACGCGTCGCTGGTGTCGCGCCGCGCCGAATCGATCACGCTCGCCACCCTCGGCCGCTTCGCCGCCAGCCTCGCGCACGAGATCCGCAACCCGCTCGCCGCCATCAACTACGCCGTGCAACTGCTGCAGGAGTCGCGCCAGATCCCGCTCGAGGACCGCCGTCTGCTCGACATCATCCGCCAGCAGGGCACCCGCATGAACAACATCGTCGAGAACGTGCTGGGCATGGCGCGACGCGAGCCGGCCAAGCCGGAGCACATCGAGCTGGTCGGCTTCGTGCGCCAGTTCGCCGCCGAGTACGGCGCGCTGCATCCGCTCGAACAGGACCGCCTGCACGCGGACAGCGCGGAGGAGCGCGTCGATGCGCTGTTCGATCCGCGCCAGTTGCACCAGGTGCTGACCGTGCTGGTCAACAACGCGCTGCGCTACGGGCGGCAACCGGGCGAAGCCGCCGACGTCACCCTGCGCGTGGATCGCGATCCGCTGGGCGCGCCGGTGATCGATGTCGTCGATCGCGGTCCGGGCGTGAGCGATGCCGCAATTCCGCACCTGTTCCGCCCCTTCTTCACCACCTCCGGTCACGGCACCGGGCTGGGCCTGTACATCGCGCGCGAGCTCTGCCGCGCCAACCAGGCCAGCCTCGATTACGTGCCCTCCAGCACCGCCGGAAGCCGCTTCCGCGTCCGCCTGTCCACCGCCAGCGCGCTGCTCGCCGCCGCAGGCTGAACGCGCCCGCGCTTGGCCGGGCGCGGCGCGTTGAGCTATCGTGCGGCGAGGGGAGAAAGACAGAATGGTCCAGCACACCGGCGCGCAGCACAGCGCCCTCATCGTCGACGACGAACGCGACATCCGCGAGCTCCTGGTGATGGCGCTCGGCCGGATGGGCCTGCGTTGCGACACCGCGTCCAGTCTCGCCGAAGCGCGCGGCCATCTGGCGCGCGAGCGCTATGCGCTGTGCCTGACCGACATGCGCCTGCCCGACGGTTCCGGCATCGACCTGGTCGCCGAGATCAGCGCGCGCCACCCGAACACGCCGGTGGCGATGATCACCGCGTTCGGCAACGTCGATGCGGCGGTCGAGGCGCTCAAGGCGGGCGCGTTCGATTTCGTCGCCAAGCCGGTCGACCTGAACGTGCTGCGCGACCTCGTCCGCCATGCGCTCGATCTGCACAAGGGCCGGCGCAGCACGCGCGACACCGTCGCCGAGCGCCTGTACGGCCGCTCGCCGGCGATGACGGTGCTGCGCGACACCATCGCCAAGGTCGCGCGCAGCCAGGCGCCGGTCTACATCGCCGGCGAATCGGGCGTCGGCAAGGAACTGGTGGCGCGCACCATCCACAGCGAAAGCCCGCGCGCGCGCGGCCCGTTCGTGCCGGTCAATTGCGGCGCGATCCCGGCCGAACTGATGGAGAGCGAGTTCTTCGGCCACAAGAAGGGCAGCTTCACCGGCGCGCACGCCGACAAGCCCGGCCTGTTCCAGGCCGCCGACGGCGGCACGCTGTTCCTCGACGAGGTCGCCGAGCTGCCGCTGCCGATGCAGGTCAAGCTGCTGCGCGCGATCCAGGAGAAGTCGGTGCGCCCGGTCGGCGCCAACGTCGAAGTGCCGGTCGACGTGCGCATCCTGTCGGCCACGCACAAGGATCTCGCCGCGCTGGTCGCCGAGGGCCGCTTCCGCCAGGACCTCTACTACCGCATCAACGTCATCGAGCTGCGCGTGCCGCCGCTGCGCGAGCGCCAGGAGGATCTGGCGGGCCTGGCCGAGCGCATCCTCGAACGGCTCGCGCTGCAGCAGGGCCGCGCCGTGCCGCGCCTCGGCGAGGACGCGCTCGCCGCGCTGCGCGAATACCCGTTCCCCGGCAACGTGCGCGAGCTGGAGAACATCCTCGAACGCGCGATGGCGCTGTCCGACGGCAACGAACTCACCGCCGCCGACCTGCGCCTGCCGCGCCCGCTTGCGCCCCTGCCCACCGCCGCCCCCTCGCCGCCGACGCATCCCACGCTCAAGCCCGGCGCCGTCGACCCGCGCACCCTGAGCCCGCGCGACACCGGCACCAGCGCCCTGCCCAGCTTCATCGAGGAAATCGAGCGCGCGGCGATCGTCCAGGCGCTGCAGGAAAACCGCTACAACAAGACCAAGACCGCCGCCGCCCTCGGCATCACCTTCCGCGCCCTGCGCTACAAGCTGAAGAAGCTGGGGATCGAGTAGGCGCCTCGCCCTCGCAGCCCCCTGCGGCATTGCCGCTGCGCCCGCGT
Organism: Vulcaniibacterium thermophilum; assembly: GCF_007923255.1. GTDB lineage: Bacteria > Pseudomonadota > Gammaproteobacteria > Xanthomonadales > Xanthomonadaceae > Lysobacter_F > Lysobacter_F thermophilum. The sequence goes on from NZ_VOHJ01000008.1 coordinate 30,982, forward strand.
CCGATTCCTCCTGCCCCCCCCCCGCAGCGATCCGCGCACTGGCGTCACGTAGGCGCCGACCGCTGCCCGACCCGGCTCGCTCCGCGGCAACCACCAAGCTCGCCGCTGCGCGCACGCCGCCGCGCAGGCCCGATCCTGCGCAATGTCCGGCACGCCTCCTGCAGGTGCGGCACGGCACCGCACGCTCCCGCGAACGGCCGCTCATCCACCGTGAGCCCTGCCACGCCGGTCAGGATGTGACGCGCCGCGTCAGGCCGGCGGTCGACATCGCGCGCGGACGCCGACCTTCGTGATCATCGTCACCCCGGCCCCGTGGCCCCAAGCGCGATTCCCAGGTTGGCACGCCTTGTGCGTATGATCGGGTGCACGTGCTCGCTGCACGGGCGCCCGAAGGACCTCATCCAGGTCAGCGGGCACGTGATGTCCAACCACTCCTAGGGGAAAACCTCATGAAGAACCAGCAAGGCTTCACGCTGATCGAACTGATGATCGTGATCGCGATCGTCGCCATTCTGGTGGCCTTGGCTCTGCCGGCCTATCAGGACTACACCATCCGCGCCAAGGTTGGTGAAGGCCTGGCGCAGGCCGCCGCGGCCAAGACGGCCGTTGCGGAAGCCGCTGCGTCCTGCGCGACCGGTCTCGCCGGCGTCGAGGGCGGCGGCACCGGATGCGATACTGGTTATACGTTCGCTGGCACCGAGTACGTTGACAGCATCACGATCGCTGAAGGCGGCGAAATTACCGTCAACACCCAGAATACTGGCGCCTCGACTGACCCCGTGCTGACGCTGACCCCTGCGCAAGCCACCCAGGATGACCCTGTGACTTGGACCTGCACGTCGACGGCCGCCAAGGCATCGCACGTTCCGGCTACCTGCCGGTAACCGAGCAGAGAGCAGACAAGCCCCGGCAGCGATGCCGGGGCTTTTTTTGTGATAGGCACACGCTTTGTCCTTTGATCCCACACCAACTTCCTACTTGTTCACACAAGCGGCACAGTCACGGTGTACGGCAATGCGGCTTTGGAGTAGGCTCCTAAGGGGGAGTTGATTGGGGCAACGATGAGCAGCCTGCCGACGGTCAACCTGGTTGGCATCACGGGCGTCGCCCGACGCTTGGTGTTGGATGGGGTACTGGAAGAGCAAGCTGCGCGGGAGGCCATGGCGGCCGCGAGCGCCGAGCGCAAGCCTCTTCCACAGTTCTTGTTAGATAAAAAAGTCGTAACCGCGCTTCAACTAGCAGCGGCCAACTCGGTCGAGTTCGGCATACCGTTGTTTGATGTCGAGTCGCTTGATGCGCAGCACTCCGCAATCAAGCTCGTCAGTGAAGAGCTGATTCGCCGGCATGAAGCGCTACCGCTTTTCAAGCGTGGTAACCGGCTTTTCGTTGGCATTTCCGAGCCCACGAATACGCGAGCACTAGACGACATCAAGTTCCAGACAAATCTGGCTGTAGAGCCAGTCCTCGTCGATCCGGAGCGCATTCACCGGATGATTGAGCAGTGGCTGTCTGCTTCGGATGCGCTCACAGGCGAGATCGACGACGCGGAGGGGCTCGAGAATCTTGAAGTATCTAGCGCGGACGATGAGGTAGGGGCTGACTCCAGCGGTGGGGTCGATGCGAAGGGCGACGACACCCCGGTCGTCAAGTTCGTCAACAAGGTGCTCGTCGACGCCATCCGGCGCGGCGCTTCGGACATCCATTTCGAACCCTACGAAGCCGACTACCGCGTGCGCGTGCGCATCGACGGCCTGCTCAAGCAGGTCGCGCGCGTGCCGGTGAAGCTGCACACGCGCATCGCGGCGCGTCTGAAGGTGATGGCGCAGCTCGACATCGCCGAGAAGCGCGTGCCGCAGGACGGCCGTATCAAGCTGAACCTGTCCAAGACCAAGCAGATCGACTTTCGCGTCAGCACGCTGCCGACGCTGTTCGGCGAAAAGGTCGTACTGCGCGTGCTCGACGCCAGTGCGGCCAAGCTCGGCATCGACAAGCTGGGGTACGAGGAGGACCAGAAGCGCCTGTTCCTCGATGCCATCCAGAAGCCCTACGGCATGGTGCTGGTGACCGGCCCCACCGGCTCGGGCAAGACGGTTTCGCTCTACACGGCGCTCAACATCCTCAACGACGAGAACCGCAACATCTCCACCGTCGAGGACCCGGTCGAAATCCGCGTGCCGGGCATCAACCAGGTGCAGATGAACGTCAAGCGCGGCATGACCTTCGCCGCCGCGCTGCGCGCGTTCCTGCGCCAGGACCCGGACGTGATCATGGTCGGCGAGATCCGCGACCTCGAGACCGCGGAGATCGCGATCAAGGCCGCGCAGACCGGCCACATGGTCCTGTCCACCCTGCACACCAACGATGCGCCGCAGACCATCGCGCGCCTGATGAACATGGGCGTGGCGCCGTACAACATCACCTCGGCGGTGACGCTGGTCATCGCCCAGCGCCTCGCGCGCCGCCTGCACGAGTGCAAGCGCGAGGTGCATCTGCCCGAACACGCCCTGCTGGCCGAAGGGTTCACCCGCGAGGAAATCGCCGCGGGCCTGAAGGTCTACGAGCCGGTCGGTTGCCCCGAGTGCACCGAAGGCTACAAGGGCCGCACCGGCATCTATCAGGTGATGCCGATGTCGGAAGAGATCCAGCAGATCGTGCTGCAGGGCGGCAATGCCATGCAGATCGCCGAAGCGTGCAAGCGCGCGGGCATCCGCGACCTGCGCGAGTCCGCCCTGCTGAAAGTCAAGAACGGCATCACCAGCCTCGCCGAAATCAACCGCGTCACCAAGGATTGAGTCCCATGGCCGCCTCCCGTTCCGTTGCCAAGCCCGAGACCGTCCGCCGCGCGGAGGCCCTGCCCATCTTCGTGTGGCAGGGCACCGACAAGCGCGGAGTGAAGATGAAGGGCGAGGTGCCCGCGCGAAATGCCAACCTGGTGCGGGCCGAACTTCGTCGACAGGGAATCACGCCGACGGTTGTTAAGCCGAAGCCGAAGCCACTTTTCGGCGGAGCTGGGCGGGCCATCACACCTCGTGACATTGCGTTTTTCAGCCGCCAGATCGCCACGATGATGAAGTCGGGCGTACCGATCGTCACTTCGATGGAGATCCTCGCGGGCGGCCAGAAGAATCCCCGCATGAAGTCGCTCATCAATACGATTCGCGCCGATATCGAGAGCGGCTCATCGTTGTACGAGGCTTTGAGCAAACATCCGGTTCAGTTCGACGAGCTGTACCGCAACCTGGTGCGTGCAGGCGAATCCGCGGGTGTACTCGAGACGGTACTCGACACGATCGCCACCTACAAGGAGAACATCGAGACGCTGAAGGGAAAGATCAAGAAGGCGATGTTCTACCCCGCGATGGTCGTCGCGGTTGCCATTCTTGTCAGCTCTATCCTTCTGATCTGGGTCGTCCCGCAGTTCGAAGAAGTCTTCAAGGGCTTTGACGCGGACCTGCCTGCTTTCACCAAGATGATCATCGCAATGAGCGATTTCATGATCTCGTGGTGGTGGCTCATGTTGCTAGGGACCGTCGGCTTGGTCGTCGCTTTCATCATGCTTAAAAAGCGCTCGCCTGCTTTCGCCCATTTCCTTGATCGCACAGTGCTTAAAGTTCCTGTGATCGGGCAGATCATGCACAACGCCGCCATCGCCCGTTTTTCGCGGACGCTTGCCGTCACGTTTAAGGCCGGCGTGCCGCTCGTCGAGGCGTTGGATTCGGTTTCGGGCGCAACCGGCAACATGGTGTACACGGAAGCGGTCCGCCGGATCCGCGACGATGTCGCCGTGGGCTATCAGCTCAACATGGCGATGAAGCAGACCAATCTGTTTCCGCACATGGTGGTACAGATGGCAGCGATCGGCGAAGAGGCTGGCGCGCTGGATGCCATGCTGTTCAAGGTGGCTGAGTACTACGAGCAGGAAGTGAACAACGCGGTGGATGCATTGGCCAGCCTGATCGAGCCGCTGATCATGGTCTTTCTTGGCGTCTTGGTCGGCGGCATGGTGATTGGCATGTACCTGCCGATCTTCAAGCTCGCCGGCGCGGTCTGACGGAGCGCGGATCGCTCGATGGCATTCCTCGACCAGAACCCCGGCCTCGGGTATCCGCTCGCGGCCGGGTTGGGGCTGCTGGTGGGCAGCTTTCTGAATGTGGTGATCCTGCGCCTGCCGCCGCGGCTGGAGTGGCAGTGGAAACGCGATGCGCGCGAAGTGCTGGAGCAGCCGGACGTCTACGATCCGCCGCCGCCCGGGATCGTGGTCGAGCGTTCGCATTGCCCGCACTGCAAGCGGGTGCTGCGCTGGTACGAGAACATCCCGGTGCTGAGCTACGCGTTGCAGCGTGGACGCTGCCGCGGCTGCGGCGCGCGCATCTCGCTGCAGTATCCGCTGGTGGAACTGCTGACGATGCTGCTGTTCCTGGTCTGCGTCTGGCAGTTCGGGTTCGGCTGGCAGGGCTTCGGCGCGATGGTGTTCACCGGGTTCCTGATCGCGCTTTCCGGCATCGATCTGCGCACCCAGTACCTGCCCGATTCGCTGACCCTGCCGCTGATGTGGCTCGGCCTGGTGGCGGCCTCCGACAACCTCTACATGCCGGTGAAGCCGGCCCTGCTCGGCGCCATGGTGGGCTATCTCAGCCTGTGGAGCGTGTGGTGGCTGTTCAAGCAGCTCACCGGCAAGGAGGGCATGGGCCACGGCGACTTCAAGCTGCTCGCCGCGATCGGCGCCTGGGTGGGGCTGAAGGGCATCCTGCCGACGATCCTCGTGTCTTCGCTGGTCGGCGCCGTCGTCGGCTCGATCTGGCTGGCGATGAAGGGACGCGACCGTGGCACGCCGATCCCGTTCGGGCCGTATCTGGCGATCGCCGGGTGGATCGTGTTCTTCTGGGGCGGAGAGCTGATCGACGCCTATCTGCGCTGGGGCCTCGGCTGAGCACCCTGGGGGCTTGATGCGCAGTGGGCGCGGCCCGAGCTCGCAAGGCGATCCCGGTGCCGGGCGCGGCCTGCGGTCGTGGGCCGGGGTTGGACGATCGCTTCGGGCGGCGGATCGCGGCTGAAGCCGCCCCTACACGGTCGCGAGGGAGCGGTAGCGGCGATCGAGGGCGGCCACGTGGCCGGCAAGCGCCAAGGGGTTGCCGTCGTTGACCAGCACGTCGTCGGCGATGGCCAGGCGTTGCGCGCGCGACGCCTGCGCGTCCAGCATCCGCTGCGCGAGGCCGGCGTCGATACCGTCGCGAAGCATCAGACGCGCGCGCTGCACGTCGGTCGGCACGTCGATGACCAACACCCGCTGCAGCCACGGGTAGGCCTCGCGCCCGGCTTCGGCGAGCAGCGGGATCATCGCGACGGCATACGGTCCGGGCGCGGCCCGGCAGGCTTGCCGCATCGCCTCGCGCACGCGCGGATGCACGATCGCCTCCAGCGCGCGGCGCGCCTCGGGATCGCCGAATACGCGGCGGCGCATCGCCGCCCGGTCGAGCGCGCCGGTGGCGTCGAGCACCTCGACGCCGAAGCGCTCGATCAAGGCGGCGAGCCCGGGCGAGCCGGGCGCGACGGCCTCGCGCGCGGCGAGGTCGGCATCGACGACCACGACCCCGAGACGTTCGAACTCGCGGCCGACCGTGCTCTTGCCGGATGCGATGCCGCCGGTGAGGCCGACCACGTATTCGCTCATGCGGGCTTCGAAACGGGGCATGGGCATGCCCTTCCGCGGCGATTATCCCCGCTGCCGCAGGGGAAGGAGCGGATCCGTGCCCACGGGCTCCCGCCGCTGCGCTCGTCCCGAGCCTGTCGATGGACCCGAGCGCCGGTCGCGAGGTCGCAGGTTCCAAGAATCGCGCAGACGACGCGAGACCTCACGGCCACAGCCCGCGGATCGCCGCGATCCCCTGCGCGCCGTGGCGGCGCGCCTCCGCGAGGTCGCTGCGATCCAGGCCGCCGATGGCGTAGATCGGCAGCGCGACTTCCGCGCGCAACGCCGCGAATCCGTCCCAGCCGAGGCCGGCCTGTCCCGGATGGCTGGCCGTCGGCTTCACCGGGCCGAGCACGACGAAGTCGCAGCCGAGCGTCTCGGCGGCGCGCAGCTCGTCGAGGTCGTGGCACGACGCCGCGAGCGGCTGTCCGGCCGCGATCGGGCGCACCCACAGCGAACGCAGTTGCGTCGCGCGCAGATGCAGGCCGATGCCGAGCTGCTGCGCCAGCCGCACGTCGCCGTTCACCAGCACCTCCGCACCGGCGGCGCGGCACCGGAGCGCCGCCTGCCGCACGAGCGGGTGCCAGCGCGCGGGCTCGGCGTCGGGGGCGCGCAGTTGCACGCGGCGCACGCCGGCGGCGAGCGCGCGATCCAGGGCCGCCAGCCATGCGGCCTCGTCGTCGCCGGGCGCGGGCGTGACCAGGTACTCGGCCGGCTGGCGCAACGCCGCCACCACCGGCCGGTCCGCCGGCGGCATCGCGTACTGGTGCAGCTTGTGCGGCGGGACCCACGCCAGCGCCTGCCCTTCGCGCCCGCGCACGACGCCGCTCCACGCCGCCAGCTCGCGCACGTCCAGCCGCAGGTGTTTGTCGGGATAGCGCTGCGGTACGCGGATCACCGGCGCGCCGGGTTCGATCTCGATCCCGAGCTCCTCGCGCAATTCGCGCGCGAGCGCGCCTTCGGCGGTTTCGCCGGGCTCGCGCTTGCCGCCCGGAAACTCCCACAGCCCCGCCAGATCGCGGCCTTCCGTGCGTCGCGCCAGCAGGATGCGCCCGCGCGTGTCGCGGATGACGGCGGCGACGACGTCGATGGCGCGGGATTCGGAAGTCAGGAGTCGGGATTCGGAAAAGCGGCCGTCCTGGCGGTGATGCCGCCCTGGCGGTTCCGCTGACGCTGCACCGTCGTCGCGATCCGGGCTGCCTTGCGTTCGGGGGGCACTCGAATCCCGAATGCCCGATCCCGAATCCGAAGCCCGGCTCTTACGCCAACTGCCCATGGCAGTGCTTGTACTTCTTGCCGCTGCCGCAGGGGCACGGGTCGTTGCGGCCGACCTTCGGCATGGCGGCGAGCGCGTCGCTCTCGGCCTGCGCGGCCTCCTCGTCGGCGCCGAAACCGCCCGCGCTGGCGTGCTGGAACTGCATCTGCCGCGCCACGGCCTCGGCCTGCGCGCGCTCGGCCGCCTCCATCATCGCGATCTCCTCCTCGCTGCGGATGCGCACGCGGGCGAGCAGCGTGATGACGTCGCGCTTGACCTTCTCCAGCATGTCCGAGAACAACTCGAACGCCTCGCGCTTGTACTCCTGCTTGGGCTGCTTCTGCGCGTAGCCGCGCAGGTGGATGCCCTGGCGCAGGTAGTCCATGCGCGCGAGGTGCTCCTTCCAGTTCTGGTCGAGCACGTTGAGCATGATGTGCTTCTCGAGCAGACGCATGGTCTCGCTGCCGATCTGCTGCTCGCGCTCGGCGAAGTGGCGGGCGACCGCGTCCTGCACGTGCTCGAGGATGCCTTCGGCGTCGATTTCCTTCGCGCCCGCGACCAGACCCTGCAGGTCGACGCGCACGCCGAGCTCCTGTTCGAGCGTCGCCTGCAGCCCCGGCAGATCCCACTGTTCGTCGATCGACTGCGGCGGCACGAAGCGGGTCACGAACTCGGCGACCACGTCGCGACGGATGCCTTCGATGTTCTCGCGGATGTCCTCCGCGTCCAGCAGCTCGTCGCGCTGGGCGTAGATGACCTTGCGCTGGTCGTTGTTGACGTCGTCGAACTCGAGCAGGTTCTTGCGGATGTCGAAGTTGTGCGCCTCGACCTTGCGCTGCGCGTTGGCGATCTGCTTGGTGACCAGCGGCGACTCGATGATGTCGTCTTCCTTCAGGCCCATGCGCGCCATCACGCGCTGCACCCAGTCGGCCGCGAAGATGCGCATCAGGTTGTCTTCGAGCGACAGGTAGAAGCGCGAAGAACCCGGGTCGCCCTGGCGGCCGGCGCGGCCGCGCAGCTGGTTGTCGATGCGGCGCGACTCGTGGCGTTCGGTGCCGATGATGTGCAGGCCGCCGAGCGCCTTGACCTCGTCGTGCCGCTTCTGCCATTCGGCCTTCAGCCGCGCCTTGGTGACCTCGTCCGGTTCGACGCCGCCGTTCTGCGCCGTCAGTTCGGCGATCTCCGCCTCCAGCGAGCCGCCGAGCACGATGTCGGTGCCGCGGCCGGCCATGTTGGTGGCGATGGTCACCGCGCCGGGACGGCCGGCCTGCGCCACGATCTGCGCCTCGCGCTCGTGCTGCTTGGCGTTGAGCACCTGGTGCGGGATGCCGGCCGCGCGCAACTGCTCGCTGAGCATCTCGGACACCTCGATCGAGGTGGTGCCCACCAGCACCGGCTGGCCGCGCGAGTGGCAGTCCTTGATCTCGTTGACGACCGCGCGGTACTTGCCGGCCTTGTTGAGGAACACCGCGTCCGGATGGTCCTTGCGGACCATCGGGCGGTGGGTCGGGATCACCACCACCTCCAGGCCGTAGATGCTCTGGAACTCGTAGGCCTCGGTGTCGGCGGTGCCGGTCATGCCCGCGAGCTTGCGGTACATGCGGAACAGGTTCTGGAAGGTGATCGAGGCGAGGGTCTGGTTCTCGCGCTGGACCGGCACGCCCTCCTTCGCCTCCACCGCCTGGTGCAGGCCGTCGGACCAGCGCCGGCCCGGCAGCGTGCGACCGGTGAACTCGTCGACGATGATCACCTCGCCGTCGCGCACGATGTAATCGACGTCGCGCTGGTAGATCGCGTGCGCGCGCAGCGCGGCGTTGAGGTGGTGCACGACGTGGATGTTGTGCGGCGCGTACAGGCTCTCGTCCTCGGCCAGGATGCCGGCGCGGCGCAGCAGTTCCTCGGCGTGCTCCTGACCGGCCTCGGACAGGTGCACCTGCTTGCTCTTCTCGTCGACCCAGTAGTCGCCGATGCCGTCCTCGGTCTGCTGCCGCGTCATGTTCGGCACGATGCGGTTGACCTTGATGTACAGCTCGGGCGACTCGTCGGCCGGACCGGAGATGATCAGCGGCGTGCGCGCCTCGTCGATCAGGATCGAGTCGACCTCGTCGACGATCGCGAAGTTCAGGCCGCGCTGGAAGCGGTCCTCCTTCGACAGCGCCATGTTGTCGCGGAGGTAGTCGAAGCCGATCTCGTTGTTGGTGGCGTAGGTGATGTCGGCCTCGTATGCCGCCTTCTTGTCGGAATGCGGCATGCCCGGGTAGACCACGCCCACCGACAGGCCCAGCCATGAGTACAGGCGGCCCATCCACGAGGAGTCGCGTTTGGCGAGGTAGTCGTTCACGGTGACGACGTGCACGCCCTTGCCTTCCAGCGCGTTGAGGTAGACCGGCAGCGTCGCCACCAGCGTCTTGCCTTCGCCGGTGCGCATCTCGGCGATCTTGCCCAGGTGCAGCACCATGCCGCCGATCAACTGCACGTCGTAATGGCGCATGCCGAGCACGCGCCTGCTCGCCTCGCGGCAGACCGCGAACGCCTCCGGCAGCAGCTTGTCGAGCGATTCGCCGTTGGCGATGCGCTGCTTGAACTCCGGGGTCTTGGCCTGCAGTTCCGCGTCGGAGAGCTTCTCCATCTGCGGCTCGAGCGCGTTGATCTTGTCGACGGTGCGTTGGAGCTGGCGCAGCAGGCGTTCGTTGCGACTGCCGAAAACGCGGGTAAGCAGGCTGTTGAGCATGGAGGGATCCGGAAGGGTGGACGGCGCGGGGCCGCGACCACAAACGAAAACAGGGCGCCGGGCGCCCTGCTTCCAAGGTGAAACCGAGTCAGGCGAACCGCATTCTAGCGTGGTGGCGCCGGGCCGCGAATCAAGTGCCCGGGCCTCAGCGCCGCAGCGGCGACTGCTGGCTGAGGAACTTGCGCGGATCCACCACGCGGCCGTTCTCCCACACTTCGAAATGGACGTGGGCGCCGGTCGAGCGGCCGGTCGAGCCGGCCTTGGCGACTTCCTGCCCCGCCCGCACCAGATCGCCCACCCGGCGCGTGAGGCGCGAGTTGTGCGCGTAGCGGGTCACGTAGCCGTTGCCGTGATCGACCTCGATCACGTTGCCGTAACCGGCGCGCGCGCCGGCGAAGCTGACCACGCCGTCGGCCACTGCCAGCACCGGATCGCCGACGTCGGCCTCGAAATCGATGCCCTTGTGGAACTGGGTGCCGCCGCCGAACGGATCGGCGCGGCCGCCGAACCCGGAGGTGACGTAGCTGTCGGAGATCGGCGCGCGCGAGGGCACCGCGTTCATGTCGAGCTGGCGGTTGAACAGCAGCGCTTCCAGCACGGAGAGCTGCTCGCCCGAGGCGCCGAACTGAGCGTCGAGCCGCGCCATCCCCTGCTCCAGCTCGCGCCGGGAGATGTCGCGCACGGGACCGGCGCCACCGACGCCGACCGGCCGTTCGAAATCGAACTCGCCGTCCTGCAACTGGCCGATGCGGGTCAGGCGCTCGCCGAGCGCGTTGAGACGGTTGGCTTCGGCCTGCAGCTCGCCGAGGCGGGCGGCCAGCGCGTTGAGTTCGCGCTGCGCGCCGCGGCGGGTGGCTTCCAGCTCGGCCTGCTGCTGGCGCAACTGCGCGCGCAACTGAACGTTCTCGGCGGCGCTCAGCCCGGCGCCCATCAGCAATCCCGAAAGGAGTACGCTGGCGAACGCGAGCGCCGGCCTGCGCGCGGCGAAGTCGCCGGCGATCTGCAGGTACCGCCCGAAGCCGGTACGCGACGTCTTCATCACGGGTCGTTTGAGCATTGTCCTCGATGTCCGATTCCCGATCCCCGCGCCGTCCGGCCCCGCAGCCCGCGCTCGATGCGCTGCTGAAGGAACCCGCCGGCGACGTCGTCCGCCGCGCCCTGTGGCTGGACGAACTGGACCGTCGGTTGCGCCCCTGCCTGCCGGAGCCGCTGGCCGCCCATGCGAGGCTGGCCAACGTCGACCGCAACAGGCTCGTGTTCGTCGTCGATGCTCCGGTGTGGCGCGCCAGACTGCGGCTTGCCGCGCCGGAGATCCTCGACGCAGCCCGGTCCTTCGGGCTGGGTGCGACGGAACTGGTGGTCAGGACCGCCCTCGACTGCACGGGATCCCGGCCGGCCGCTCCCCTTCGGCCACACCGAAGCCTCGCACCCAGATCGGCCGAGACGCAGGAAGCCCTGCGCGCGGCCCTGGCGTCGCTCTCGTCCGCGGATCCCGAGCCAGGCGACGCCCCCTGACCGGGCCGCCCGGCGTGCCGGGGCGGACGAAGGGGGGATGCTACTGGGGTGCACCCGCCGGGGTGTTAACTCCCGGGCCCGGTTCGCTAGAAATCCGTTAAGAATGAGTTAAACGCTCACCTGGGGTTCACAAGGTGAGACGTCGGTCCGGCGTGAAGCGGCCGTGGGCCGGTCAGGCGTAGGCGGGCATGCCGTAGTGGACCGGCAGGGGATCCACCGGCGCCGGGAAGCTGACCTCCTCCCATGCCTCGCGCTCGGCGAGCAGGGCCCGGACCAGCCTGTTGTTGAGCGCGTGGCCGGACTTGTAGCCGGCATAGGCGCCGAGGACCTGGTGACCGGCGAGGTAGAGATCGCCGACCGCGTCCAGGATCTTGTGGCGGACGAACTCGTCGGCATAGCGCAGGCCGTCGTCGTTGAGGACGCGGAACTCGTCCAGCACGATCGCGTTGTCCATCGAACCGCCGAGGCCGAGGTTGCGCTCGCGCATGTACTCCAGATCGCGCATGAAGCCGAACGTGCGTGCGCGGCTGACCTCGCGGATGTAGGTCTCGGTGGAGAAGTCCACCACCGCGTGCGACTGCGTGGGCGGGATGGCGGGGTGATCGAAGCGGACCGTGAACTCGAGGCGGAAGCCGTCGTACGGCGTGAACCGCGCCCACTTGTCGCCCTCGCGCACTTCCACCGGGCGGGTGACGCGGATGAAGCGCTTGGGGGCGTCCTGTTCCTCGATGCCGGCCGACTGCAGCAGGAACACGAACGGCCCGGCCGAGCCGTCCATGATCGGCACCTCGGCCGCGGACAGCTCGATGCGGCAGTTGTCGATGCCGAGGCCGGCCAGCGCGGACAGCAGGTGCTCGACCGTCTGCACCTTCGCCGGACCGCACGCCAGGCCCGTGCACAGCACGGTCTCGGCGACCAGGTCGGCGCGCGCCGGCACGTCGGTCGGCGGTTCCAGATCGACGCGGCGGAACACGATGCCGGTGTCCACCGGCGCCGGGCGCAGGGTGAGGAAGACCTTCTGCCCGCTGTGCAGCCCCACGCCGGTGGCGCGGATCACGTTCTTGAGGGTGCGCTGTCGGATCATGGCGGGCAGCCTCCCGCGCGACGGCGGAAAACCTGGACGGGGGTATCACGGCGACCGTGAAGAGGCCGGAGAGGGTAGCACGGGGGTCGCTGAACCTGAACGGAAGAGTCCAGTGTCGCGGCCGGATGGTGCGTCCCATCGCCGGAAGCAAAACGGCCGGTCGGCACGTGCCGACCGACCCCAACGCCCGGACGCGCCGGGCAAGGCGGAGAAGCGGTCGCGGCGCCGGCCGTCGTCCGCCTCGCGGCGGAACGACGACCCACGGCGTGGCGGGCGGAGCTCAGTCCGCCTGCCGACGCAGGAACGCCGGGATGTCCAGGTAGCTGGCGTCGTTGCCGAAATCGGCCACCGCCGGCGCGGAGGCCTCGACTCGGCCGCGCAGGCTCCCGGCGAAGCCGGGCACGGCCGGCTCCATGCGGTCCATCGCCGAGAACTCCGGCTGGCCGGTGGTGGCGTTGCGTACCAGTTGCACCGGCGCGCGCTGGTATTCGCGCTCGCCGCCGCGCACGCTCTGGCGCGTGGTCGCGCGGTTGAGGCCGGTGGCGACCACGGTGACGCGCACCTCGTCCTGCATGTCCGGATCGAGCACGGTGCCGATGACGACGGTGGCGTCCTCGCTGGCGAAGTTCTCGATGGTGCGGCCGATCTCGTCGAACTCCGCCATCGTGAAGTCGGAGCCGGCGGTGATGTTGACCAGGATGCCGTTGGCGCCCGCCAGGTTGACGTCGTCGAGCAGCGGGTTCTGGATCGCCGCTTCCGCCGCCGCCTGCGCGCGGTCGTCGCCGCGGGCGGAACCGGTGCCCATCATCGCCAGGCCCATCTCGCTCATCACCGTGCGCACGTCGGCGAAGTCGACGTTGATCAGGCCCGGGCGCACGATCAGGTCGGCGATGCCCTGCACCGCGCCGAGCAGCACGTCGTTGGCGGCGCGGAACGCCTGGATCATGGTCGCGTTGCGGCCGAGCACGGTGATCAGCTTCTCGTTCGGGATCGTGATCAGCGAGTCGCAGTGGTGCGACAGCTCCTCGATGCCCTTCAGCGCCACCTGCATGCGGCGGCGGCCCTCGAACGGGAACGGCTTGGTGACCACGGCGACGGTGAGGATGCCCATCTCCTTGGCGAGCTGCGCCACCACCGGCGCGGCGCCGGTGCCGGTGCCGCCGCCCATGCCGGCGGTGATGAACACCATATCGGCGCCGGAAAGCGCGTCCATGATGCGCTCGCGGTCCTCGAGCGCGGCCTGGCGGCCCACTTCGGGGTTCGCGCCCGCACCGAGGCCCTTGGTGACGTTGCTGCCGAGCTGCAGCTGCAGCTTGGCGCCGCAGTTCTTGATCGCCTGCGCGTCGGTGTTGGCGGTGATGAACTCCACGCCGTCGACGCTGCTGTTGACCATGTGCGCGACCGCGTTGCCGCCGCCGCCGCCCACGCCGATGACCTTGATCACCGCGTTCGGGGCCATCTTCTCGACCAGTTCGAAATGTGCCATGTCCTCGTCCTCCGCTTGGTGGCCGGGAATCGGGAATGGGGAATCGGAAATCGATTCCGCGTTCTCCGTTCCGGCGTCTTTGTGTGTGTTGTCTACTCGGGGCCTACCTGCTTCGCGTTGCCGCTTGCGCCTGCTGCTCTTGCTCTTCCGATTCCCTGTTCCCTGTTCCCTATTCCCTGTTCCCTGTTCCCGACTCGCGATTCCCGTTCGCCGCCACGCTCAGAACTCACCGCGATACCAGTTCTTGAGCTTCGCCAGCAGCCCGCCGGCGCGCCCGGTCGACAGCACCGGGCGCCGCGGGTTCTCGATCTGGCTGCCCATCAGCAGCAGGCCGACGCCGGTGGCGTGCACCGGGTTGCCCACCACTTCGCCGAGGCCGGTGACGTGCTGCGGGATGCCGACGCGCACCGGCATCTGCAGCATCTCCTCGGCCAGCTCGACGACGCCTTCCATCTTGGAAGCGCCGCCGGTCAGCACCATGCCGGCGCGCACGTGCGGCTCGAAACCGCTGCGGCGCAGCTCGGCCTGCACCATCTCGAAGATCTCCTCGTAGCGCGCCTGCACCGCCTGCGCCAGCGAATGGCGCGGCATCCGGCGCGGCGGACGGTCGCCCACGCTCGGCACCTGGATGCTTTCCTCGGCGGTCGCCATCTGCGCCAGCGCGCAGGCATAGCGCACCTTGATCTGCTCGGCCTCGGGCGTGGGCGTGCGCAGCATGTGCGCGATGTCCTCGGTGACCTTGTCGCCGGCGATCGGCAGCGAGGCCGAGTGCGCGATCGCACCCTGCACGAACACCGCGATATCGGTGGTGCCGGCGCCGATGTCGACCAGCACCACGCCGAGCTCCTTCTCGTCGGCGGTCAGCACCGCGGTGCTGGAGGCGAGCACGCTCAGGATCAGGTCGTCGACCTGCAGGCCGCAGCGCTGCACGCACTTGGTGATGTTGGCCGCCGCCGACTGCGCGCACACGACGAGGTGGGCGTGCACCTCCAGCCGCACGCCGGTCATGCCGACCGGGTTGCGGATGCCTTCCTGCGAGTCGTCCAGCACGTAGTCGCGCGGGATCGCGTGCAGGATCTTCTGGTCGGCCGGGATCGCCACCGCCTTGGCCGCCTCCAGCACGCGTTCGAGATCGCCGTAGGTGACCTCGCCGTCGCGGATCGGCGCGATGCCCTGAGAGTTGCGGCACTGGATGTGGCTGCCGGAGATCGAGGCGTACACCGAGCGGATCTCGCAGCCGGCCATCAGCTCGGCCTCCTCGACCGCGCGCTGGATCGACTGCACGGTCGATTCGATGTCGACCACCACGCCGCGCTTGAGCCCGCGCGATTCGTGGCTGCCGATGCCGATCACCTCGATCGGATTGCCGGGCGAGTACTCGCCCACCAGCGCCACCACCTTGGAGGTGCCGATGTCGAGGCCCACGATCAGCGATTTGTCGCCCTTGCGGTTCATGTCGTTGGTCGGGAATCGGGAATAGGGAGTCGGGAATCGATCGACGGGACGAAGGCGCGAGCGACACGGGGTTCGGGCGGCGGCGTGGCGGAGCGGCTCCGGGATGCGGCCTTCCCGGCTCCCGACTCCCCATTGCGGGTTTCCGGACGCCAGGCCAGCGCGAAGCCGTTGGTGTAGCGAAGATCCGCACGCTCCAGCCGCTGTCCGCCGGCCAGCAGGCGCGGCAGCAGGCGGGTGAAGCGCGCCAGGCGCGGGCGCACTTCGCTGCGGCCGAGCACCACCTGGGTGCCGGTGTGCAGGGCGAGCGACCAGCTACCGCGCTTGTCCAGCCGCACCTCGCGCACGCGCAGGCCGATCGGCGCGAACAGCGCGCGCGATTCGTTGTAGACCGCGACCACGTCGCGCACGCGCGCGTCCGGGCCGTCGAAGCGCGGAAGGTTCGCGGGCACGCGCCCGCGACCCGGATCGAACAGCCGGCCTTCGGTGGACAGCACGCGGTCCTCGCCCCAGCGCGCGAACGGTTCGTGCTCGTCGACGATCACTTCCAGCACGTCGGGCCAGCGCTTGCGCACTTCCGCGCGCGCCACCCACGGCAGGCGCGCGACCGCCGCCTGCGCCCGATCCAGCGGCACCGCGAAGAAGCCGCGGCGCGCGTACGGCACCAGCGTCGCGCGCAACTGCGCTTCGCTCACGTGCTCGAACTCGCCCGTCACCCGCAGCCGGCGCAGCGGCCACTGCTCGGCGCCGATCCAGCCGTTGAGCACGGCCACGACCGGCAGCGCGACCAGCGCCAGCGCGATCAGCCAGGTGAGCAGGCGCAGCAGCGCGGTCACGGGCGCGCGCCTCCCACCGACGTCTCGAGGATGCGCCAGCACAGCTCCTCGAACCCGATGCCGAGCTGGCGCGCGGCCTTCGGCACCAGCGAGTGGCTGGTCATGCCCGGCGCGGTGTTCACCTCGAGCAGGTAGAGCCGGCCGCTGGCGCGGTCGCGCATCACATCCACGCGTCCCCAGCCGCTGCAGCCGGCCGCCTCGAAAGCCGCCAGCGCGATGCGGCGGATCTCTTCTTCCGCGGCGCCGTCGAGGCCGGGGCACAGGTACTGCGTGTCCTCGGCGACGTACTTGGCGTGGTAGTCGTACCACTCGCCCTTCGGCACGATGCGGATCGACGGCAGCGCGCGGTGGATGTCGCCGTCGCGCAGGATGCCGACGGTGAGCTCGTCGCCGACGATCAACTGCTCCATCAGCAGCTCACCCGGGTACTGCGCGGCGAGCGCCACCGCCCCGTCGAGCCCGGCGTCGTCGAATACCCGCGACACGCCGACGCTGGAGCCCTCGCAGGACGGCTTGACGATCACCGGCAGGCCGAGTTCGCGCGCGGCGGCGTGCACGTCGGCGCCCTTGGCGAGCCGCACGTAGCGCGGCGTCGGCAGACCGAGCGACAGCCAGACCTGCTTGGTGCGGATCTTGTCCATCGACAGCGCCGAGCCGAGCACGTCGGAACCGGTGAACGGCACGCCGAGCGCGGTCAGCAGCCCCTGCAGCACGCCGTCCTCGCCGCCGCCGGCGCTGCCGTGCAGCACGTTGAAGACGCGGTCCACGCGCCCGCCGCGGATCGCCTCGATCAGCGCCGGAATGCCGTCGACCGCGTGCGCGTCGATGCCGCGCGCGCGCAGCGCCTCGAGCACGTTGCGGCCGGAGTCGAGCGACACCTCGCGCTCGGAACTGGTGCCGCCCATCAGCACGGCGACGCGGCCGAACACCGCGGGATCGGCGAAACGCGGCGGCGAGAAGGAAGTCACGTGATCTCTCCCGGAAAACCCTGCGCGGCCAGGCGCTGCGCGGCAGCGCCGATGTCCCCCGCGCCCATCATCAGCAGCAGATCGCCGTCGGCCAGCACGTCCGGCAGCACGCCGGCGATCTCGGCGGCACCGCCGACCACGACCGGGTCGATGCGCCCGCGCGCGCGGATCGCACGCGCCAGCGCCTTGGCGTCGGCGCCGGCGATCGGCGCTTCGCCGGCGGCATAGACCTCGGTCAGCACCAGCGCATCGACGCTGGAGAGCACGGCGGCGAACTCGTCGAGCAGATCGCGCGTGCGCGTGTAGCGGTGCGGCTGGAACGCGACCACCAGGCGCTTGTCCGGCCAGCCGCCGCGCGCGGCGGCGAACACCGCTTCGAGCTCCTTCGGGTGATGGCCGTAGTCGTCGACCAGTTGCACGCGCGCGCCCTTCGGCGTGACCAGCTCGCCGAGCCGGTTGAAACGGCGGCCGATGCCGGCGAAGCCCTTCAGCGCGCGTGCGATCGCCTCCGGCGCGATGCCGAGTTCCCAGCCGATCGCCGATGCCGCCAGCGCGTTCTGCACGTTGTGGCGGCCCGGCAGCGCCAGTTCGACCGGCGTGCGGCTGCCGTCCGGCAGCACCAGCGTGAAGCGCATGCAGGGGCCGTGCTGGCCGATGTCCTCGGCGCGCACGTCGGCCTGCGGGTCGAAGCCGTAGGTGAGCGTGTGCCGCGGCATCTGCGCGGCCAGTTGCGCCACCTCCGCATCGTCGATGCAGAGCACCGCCAGGCCGTAGAACGGCAGCCGGTGCAGGAATTCGGCGAACGCCGCCTGCACGCGGGCGAAATCGCCGCCGTAGTTTTCCAGGTGGTCGGCGTCGATGTTGGTGACCACCGCCATCTGCGGCGTCAGGCGCAGGAAGCTGCCGTCGCTCTCGTCGGCCTCGGCCACCAGCCAGTCGCCCTTGCCGAGCTTCGCGTTGGCGCCGGCGGCGAGCAGTTGGCCGCCGATCACGAAGGTCGGATCGAGCCCGCCCTCGGCGAGCACGCTCGCGGTGAGCGATGTGGTGGTGGTCTTGCCGTGGGTGCCGGCGATGGCGATGCCGCGCTTGAAGCGCATCAGCTCGGCCAGCATCTCCGCGCGCGGCACGATCGGGATGCGCTGCGCGCGCGCCTCCAGCAGTTCGGGGTTGTCGGCGCGGATCGCGCTGGACACGACCACGCAGTCGCTGCCGAGCACGTTGGCGGCGGCGTGGCCGCGCTGCACGTCGATGCCGAGCGCGGCCAGCCGCCGGGTGACCGCGTTGTCGGCCATGTCCGAGCCGGACACGCGGTAGCCGAGCGTGCACAGCACTTCGGCCAGGCCGCTCATGCCGACACCGCCGATGCCGACGAAATGCACGCGCGGCGCGCGGCCTTCGGCCACCGCGCGGGCGATGTCGCCGAGGTACGGGATACGGCGGGTGCGCGACGGGCTCATGCGGCCGTCTCCGAAGTTTCGATGACGATCCGGGCGACGCGCTCGGCGGCGTCCGGCCGCGCCAGCGCGCGGGCCGCGTCCGCCATCCGCAGCAGCGTCCCGCGCGCGGCGCATTCGCCGATCTCCCGCACCAGCCGCTCGGCGAGATCGCCGCCCTGCGGCAGCAGGCGCGCGGCGCCGTGTTCGACCAGGTATTCGGCGTTGCGGGTCTGGTGGTCGTCGACCGCCTGCGGGAACGGCACCAGCAGGCTGCCCACGCCGGCGGCGCACAGTTCGGCCAGCGTCAACGCACCGGCCCGGCACACCACCAGGTCCGCCCAGGCGTAGGCCTCGGCCATGTCGGCGATGAACGGTTCGACGGCGGCGGCCACGCCGGCGTCGCGGTAGGCGCGTTCGGCCTCGGCCAGCAGCTTCTCGCCGCACTGGTGGCGCACTTCGACCGCGTGCGTCAGCCGCAGCACGGCGAGCGCCTGCGGCACCGCGGCATTCAGCGCGCGCGCGCCCTGGCTTCCGCCCAGCACCAGCAGGCGCAGCGGCCCTTCGCGGCCGGCGAAGCGCTCGGCCGGAGGCGGCAGCATCGCGATCTCGTCGCGCACCGGATTGCCCACCGCCTCCTCGCGCGCGAACGTGCCGGGGAAGCCGGTCAGCACGCGGGCGGCGAACCGCGCCAGCACGCGGTTGGTCATGCCGGGCGCGCGGTTCTGCTCGTGCACCAGCAGCGGCACGCCGCACAGCCGCGCCGCCAGTCCGCCGGGGCCGGCCGCGAAGCCGCCGAAGCTGATCACCGCGCGCGGCGCGTGGCGGCGGATCAGCCGGCGCGCGGCACGCACCGACGCCGCCAGCGTGAACGGCGCGCGCAGGAGGGTGCCGACGCCCTTGCCGCGGATGCCGCGCACGTCGATGGTGTCGATGTCGATGCCATGCGGCGGCACCAGGCGCGTTTCCATGCCGCCGGCGCTGCCGATCCAGCGCACCGGCACGCCGCGCGCGCGCAGGGCATGGGCGGTCGCGATCGCCGGGAAGATATGCCCGCCGGTGCCGCCGGCGAGCAGGATCACGGGACGGCCCTTCACGGCGTCACCCCCAGCGTCGGTTCGATGCGCTGACGCAGGCGGCTGGTGCCGCGCAGCGGCGTCACCGCCGCCGCCGGGCGCGCCGGCTCGCCCGCGGGCGCGGCCGGCGCGGGTGCGGCGGCCGCCTCGCTGCGGCGCAGCGCGACCTGGCGCTTGGCGCGATCGAGTTCGTAGGACACGCGCAGCAGCAGACCGAGCGCCGCGCAGGTCATCACCACGCTGGAGCCGCCGTAGGACACCAGCGGCAGCGTCAGCCCCTTGGTCGGCAGCATGCCGAGGTTCACGCCGATCGAGACGAAGCTCTGCAGCCCCATCCACAGCGCGATGCCGAACGCGACGTAGCCGGCGAAATAGCGGCGCATCCGCACGCATTCGTAGCCGACCCACAGCGCGCGGCCGACCAGCAGGGTGAACAGCGCCACCACCAGCAGCACGCCGGCGAAGCCGAGCTCCTCGCCGATCACCGCGAGGATGAAGTCGGTGTGCGCCTCGGGCAGGTAGTTGAGCTTCTGCACCGAGGCGCCGAGCCCGACGCCGAACCACTCGCCGCGTCCGATCGCCATCAGCGCGTTGGCGAGCTGGTAGCCGTCGCCGAACGGATCCTTGAACGGATCGGTGAATGAGGTGATGCGGCGCATGCGGTAGGGCTCGGCGATCGCCACCGCGGCCAGCGCCGGCAGCAGCAGCAGCACCGGCCCGAACATGCGCGGCATGTTCACCCCGCCCAGCACCAGCATGCCGCCGGCGATCGCCAGCAGCAGCGCCGAGGAGCCGAAGTCCGGCTGCAGCAGCAGCAGCACCACGAACAGCAGCACCACGACGAGCGGCTTGAGCATCGCCGGCCAGGTGGCGCTGACCTCCTCGCTGTAGCGCTTGAGGTAGCTCGCCATCCAGACGATGAAGAACACCTTGACCGCCTCGACCACCTGGAAGTTGGACACGCCGAGGTTGATCCAGCGCCGCGCGCCCTTCACCGTCGCCCCGATGCCGGGGAGCAGCACCGCGACCAGCAGCGCCAGGCATACCGGCAGCAGCCACTGGGCGTACTTCTCGATCGTCTTCAGCTCCATCCGCATCACCAGCAGCGCGGCCACGGTGCCGGCGCCGATGAACATCAGGTGGCGGGTCAGGTAGTAGTACGGCGAGGCCGCCTGCGCGACGCCGCTGGAGCCGACCATCACCACGCCCAGGCAGGCGAGCGCGACGATCGCGGCCAACAGCCACGCGTCGAAGCGGCCTCCGATCGCCTCCAGTCGCAGCGCCTGGCGGGTGCCGACATCCATCAGCGCACCTTCAACGTGGCCAGGCCGACCAGCACCAGCACCACCGAGATGATCCAGAAGCGCACGATCACGCGCGGTTCCGGCCACCCCTTCAGTTCGAAGTGGTGATGGATCGGCGCCATGCGGAACACCCGCTTGCCGGTCATCTTGAACGACGCCACCTGGATCATCACCGACAGCGTCTCGATCACGAAGATGCCGCCCATCACCACCAGCACCAGTTCCTGGCGGACGATGACGGCGATGGTGCCGAGCACGGCGCCCAGCGCGAGCGCGCCGATGTCGCCCATGAACACCATCGCCGGATAGGTGTTGAACCACAGGAAGCCGAGGCCGGCGCCGGCGATCGCGGCGCAGATGATCACCAGCTCGCCCGCGCCGGGGATGCTCGGGATCTGCAGGTAGTTGGAGAACACCGCGTTGCCCGAGGCGTACGCGAACACGCCGAGCGCGCAGGCGACCAGCACGGTCGGCATGATCGCCAAACCGTCGAGGCCGTCGGTGAGGTTGACCGCGTTGGAGAAGCCGACGATCCAGAAATAGGCGATCGCCACGAAGGTGACGCCGACCAGCGGCAGCGCCACCGCCTTGAAGAACGGGATGTAGAACGTGGTCGCCGCCGGCACGTCGGCGGTGTAGAACAGGAACAGGCCGGCGCCGAGCCCGAACAGCGACTGCAGCGCGTACTTGGTGCGCGAGCGCATGCCGTTCGGATCGCGGCGGACGATCTTGATCCAGTCGTCCCACCAGCCGATCCAGCCGAACGCCAGCATCACCACCAGCACCAGCCAGACGTAGCGGTTGCGCAGGTCGCCCCACAGCAGCACCGAAGCGGCGACCGTCAGCAGGATCAGCGCGCCGCCCATGGTCGGCGTGCCGGCCTTGGAGAAATGCGACTGCGGGCCTTCCTTGCGGATCGGCTGGCCGCCCTTGAGCTGCGCCAGCCGCCGGATCACCGCCGGCCCCCACCACAGCGAGAGCGCGAGCGCGGTGAGCGCGGACAGGATGCCGCGGAAGGTGAGGTAGTTGAACAGACCGAACAGGCTCTGCAGCTGTTCCAGCCAGCGCGCCAGCTCAAGCAGCATGATCGTCCCCCTTCCCCTCGGCCGCGAGCAGGGCCGTCACGATCCGGTCCATCGCGCTGCCGCGCGACCCCTTCACCAGCACCCGGACGCCGCCGCCGGCAGCGGCCAGCGCGGCGCGCAAGGCCTGCGCCAGCGCATCGTGGCTGTCGAAATGCGCGCCGCCCGCGCCGAACGCGTCGACCGCGTGCGCGCTGAGCTCGCCCAGCGCGAACAGCCGTGCCACGCCGGCCGACCGCGCACGACGGCCGGCCTCGCCATGCAGCGCGGCGGCGTCGGCGCCGAGCTCGCGCATGTCGCCCAGCACCAGCCAGGCCGCCTCGCCGGTCGCACGGCAGGTTTCGGCCAAGGTGTCGATGCCGGCGGCGAGCGAGCCCGGGTTGGCGTTGTAGCTGTCGTCGATCAGATGCGCGCCGCCGGGCAGGCGGTGCGTCACCAGCCGTCCGGCCACCGGCCGCGCCGCGGCGAGCCCGGCGGCGATGGTCGAAAGCGGCACGCCGAGGCCGAGCGCGAGCCCCGCCGCGGCGAGCGCGTTGCGCACGTTGTGGCGGCCGGCCATGTGCAGTTCCACCGGCGCCTCGCCCTGCGGTGCGACCAGCACGAAACGCGAGCCGCCGTCGAACGGCTCGATGTCGCGCGCGGTGAGGTCGGCGCTGTGGTCCAAGCCGAACCAGAGCAGGCGCCGGCCGTGCGCGCGCTCGGCGAAGTACGGCGCGAAAGCGTCGTCGGCGTTGATGACGGCGGTGCCCTCCGGCGGCAGCGCGTCGTAGATCGCGGCCTTGGTGTCGGCCACGCCGAGCAGGCTGCCCATGCGCTCCAGATGCGCGGGCGCGATGTTGTTGACGATCGACACGTCGGGACGCGCGATCGCGCACAGGTAGGCGATATC
Source organism: Vulcaniibacterium thermophilum (assembly GCF_007923255.1). GTDB lineage: Bacteria > Pseudomonadota > Gammaproteobacteria > Xanthomonadales > Xanthomonadaceae > Lysobacter_F > Lysobacter_F thermophilum. The sequence goes on from NZ_VOHJ01000008.1 coordinate 53,782, forward strand.
GCCCGGCTTGCCGGCGCCCATCTCGTAGACCGCGAACTCGGCGTCCTCCGGGGCGTCGATCACCGCCAGCGGCAGGCCGATCTCGTTGTTGCGGTTGCCGGGATTGGCGTACGCGCGGCCGGCGCGCTCGAGGATGGCGTGGACCAGCGTCTTGACGCTGGTCTTGCCGTTGCTGCCGGTGATCGCCACCACGCGCGTGCGGCGTTCGCGCTGCATCGCGGCGGCCAGATCGGCGAGCGCGCGCTCGGTGTCGGCGACGACGACCTGCGGCAGGTCGGCATCCACCTCGCGCGCCACCAGCGCCGCGGCCACCCCGCCGCGCGCCGCGGCGGCGACGTGATCGTGACCGTCGAAACGCGCGCCCCTGAGCGCGACGAACAACGGCGCGCCCGTGGCCGGCAAGGCGCGGGTGTCGGTGCAGACCGCGTCCACCGTGCGGTCCTCGCCGCGCACACGGCCGCGCGCGATGCGGGCGATGTCGGATAGCCGCAGCGGCCTCATGCGCGGATCTCCAGCGCGCGGCGCGCCACTTCGGTGTCGTCGAACGGGTGCTGCACCCCGGCGATCTCCTGGTACGGTTCGTGGCCCTTGCCGGCGATCAGCACCACGTCGTGCGGGCCGGCCCCGGCGATGGCGGTTTCGATGGCGACGCGGCGGTCGCGTTCGACGACGACCCGCTCCGGCGCGCGGAAACCGGCGCGGATGTCGGCGACGATCGCATCGCCGTCCTCGTGGCGCGGGTTGTCGTCGGTGACGACGATGCGATCCGCCAGTCCCTCGGCGATCGCCGCCATCTGCGGACGCTTGCCGCGGTCGCGCTCGCCGCCGCAGCCGAATACGCAGATCAGTCGGCGCGCGGCATGCGGGCGCAGCGAGCTCAGCGCCTGCTGCAGCGCGTCCGGCGTGTGCGCGTAGTCGATCACCACCAGCGGCCGCACGCCGTCGCCGCCGAGCCGGTTCATCCGTCCGTGCACCGGCTGCAGTTGCCCCAGCCGTTCGGCGATGTACGGCGCGGGCTCGTCCAGCGCATACAGTGCGCCGGCGACCGCGAGCAGGTTGTCGACATTGAAGCGCCCCAGCAGCGGCGAGCGCACGGGGAAGCGCTCGCCTTCGATGTCGAGCGTGAACGCAAGGCCGGCGGCGTCCGGACGGATGTCGCTGGCGCGCAGCTCGGCCAGCGGCTGGCCGCGCGAACTCACGCCGATCGCGCGCAGGCCGCCCGGCAGGCGGGCGAACAGCTCGCGGCCGAAGCCGTCGTCGAGGTTGATCACGGCCGCCTGCAGCCCGGGCCAGGCGAACAGCTTCGCCTTGGCGGCGCCGTAGCGCGCCATGTCGCCGTGGTAGTCGAGGTGGTCGCGGGTGAGGTTGGTGAACACCGCGACGTCGAAGTGCACGCCGTCGACGCGGCCCTGGTCGAGCGCGTGCGAGCTGACTTCCATCGCCAACGCCTGCGCGCCCTCGTCGTGCATGCGCGCGATCAGCGCGTGCAGCGGCAGCACCAGCGGGGTGGTGAAGCCGGTCGGTTCGACGCGTCCGTACAGGCCGGCGCCGAGCGTGCCGATGGTGCCGCAGGTGCGGCCCATGCGCGTCCACGCCTGCGCGAGCAACTGCACGGTCGAGGTCTTGCCGTTGGTGCCGGTGACGCCGACCACGTCCATGCGCGCGGTCGGCCGGCCGTAGAAGCGGTCGGCCATCTCGCCGAGCCGCGCGCGCAGCCCGGGTACGGCGACCGCGCCGCGCGGCAGCGCGATGCCGGGCGGCACCGGCGGCTCGTACAGCACGATCGCGGCGCCGGCCGCCTGCGCATCGGCGGCGAACTTCAGCCCGTGCGCGCCGAACCCGGCGATGGCGACGAACGCATGCCCCGGACGCACCGCGCGGCTGTCCTGCGACAGCCCGGTGATCGTCAGCCCGGCCGGAATGGCCGCCACGTCCGGCAGCAGCTCCGTCAGCAGCATCGCGCGCGCGCTCATCGGCCGGCCTCCGCGGCGGGCGCCGGCAGCGGCGCCCGCACGGTGAGCGGGGTGGCCGCGGCGAGGTCGTCGACCGGCAGCACCGGGCCGCTCTCGCCGCGCTGCTGGCGCTTCAGGCCATCGGCGGTCTGCGCGGCGATCCAGGTTTCGATGTCGTCCGGCGCCACGTCCATCAGCCGCAGCGCGCCCTCCATCACCGAGCGGAACACCGGCGCCGACACCAGGCCGCCGAAGTAGCCCTTGGCCGGATCGGGATCGTCGATCACCACCACCATCGAGAAGCGCGGCGCGTGCGCCGGCACCACGCCGGCGAAGAACGATACGTAGCGGCGCGAGTAGCCGCCGCTGGCGTTGAACTTGCGGGCGGTGCCGGTCTTGCCGGCGACGTGGTAGCCGAGGATCGCGGCCTGCTCGGCGGTGCCGCCGGGCTCGGTGACGGTCTGCATCATCCGCACGATCTCGCGCGCGGTCGGCGCGTCGAGCGCCTCGCGCGCCTCGCCGCGCTGGCCCTTGACGAAGGTCGGCGTCAGCAGGCGGCCGCCGTTGCCGAGCGCGGCGTAGGCGCGCGCGATCTGCAGCGGCGTGGCCGACAGGCCATAGCCGTAGGACATGGTCGCCTTGGTGGTGCCGCTCCAGCTCGACGGCGGCGGCAGCACGCCGGACACCTCGCCGGGGAAGCCGCTGCCGGTGGAGCGCCCGTAGCCGAAGCGGCGGATGAACTCGTAGAAGTACTCATCGTTCATCCGCGCGGCGAGCTTGGCCGCGCCGATGTTGGAACTCTTGGTGATCAGCCCGGTGACGGTCTGGATGCCGTAGTTGCGGTGATCGCTGATGGTGTAGCGCCCGAGCTGCATGTGCCCGGGCGAGACGTCGATCAGCGTCGCGGGCGTGGCGATGCCGGCCTTGAGCGCGGCGGCCACGGTGATCGGCTTCATGGTCGAGCCCGGCTCGACCACGTCGGTCACCGCGCGGTTGCGGTGCGCGTCGCGATTGCCGCCGCCGACCGCGTTCGGGTTGAACGTCGGCAGGTTCACCATCGCCAGCACCTCGCCGGTGTGCACGTCGAGGATGACGGCGGAACCGGCCTTGGCGCCGGTGCGCTCCAGCGCCGCGCGCAGTTCGCGGTAGGCGAGGAACTGGATGCGGCGGTCGATGCTGAGCGTGAGGTCCTTGCCCGGCTGCGCGGGGCGCACCAGGTCGACGTTCTCGACGATGCGGCCCTTGTTGTCGCGGATCACCCGCTTGGCGCCGGGCTTGCCGCGCAGCCACTCGTCGAACGCGAGTTCAAGGCCCTCCTGGCCGCGGTCGTCGATGTTGGTGAAGCCCAGCACGTGCGCCAGCGCCTCGCCCTGCGGGTAGAAGCGGCGGTACTCGCGCTGCGAGAACACGCCCGGCACGCCGAGCGCGAGGATGCGGCGCGCTTCGTCGGGGTTGATGCGGCGCTTGAGGAAGACGAACTCGCGGTCGGCGCGCTGGCTCAGCTTGCGGGTCAGCTCGTCGAGCGGCGCGCCCAGCGCGGCCGCCAGCCGCGGCAGATGCTGCGGGGCCTTCAGCAGTTCCTGCGGGTTGGCCCAGATCGACTCGACCGGCGTGGACACCGCCAGCGGCTCGCCGTTGCGGTCGGTGATCATCCCGCGCGAGGCCGGGATCGGAATCTCGCGCAGCGAGCGCGCGTCCGCCTGCCGGCGGTAGAAGTCGTTGTGCACCACCTGCAGTTCGAACGCGCGCACCACCAGCGCCACCGAGCACAGCGCCAGCGCGCCGCCGACGATCTTCAGCCGGCCACGAAGATCGAACTGCGGCCGGCCGCGCAGCGGGCCTATGCCGCGCGCGCCGTCGCCGCCGCGCAGCCGTTCGCGCAGACGGTTCAGCAGCGAGTCGCGGGCGGAATCGCGTCGGCCGTTCACGGGCGCACCACCACGATCTCGCCGGCCTCGGGAAACTTCATGCCGAGACGCTCGCGCGCCACCTGGTCGATCCGGTTGGCCTCGGCCCAGGTCGCCTGCTCGAGCTGCAGCCGGCCGAATTCGATGTTGAGCTCGTCGCGCTGCTTCTCCAGCCGGGTCAACTGCACGAACAGCAGGCGGTGCTGGTGCCGCGAATACACCACCCCGAGCGCGGAGACGATGTTGGCGACCACCAGCAGCGTCAGCAGCAGGCGCAGGCTCATGGCGCGTCTCCTGCGCCGAGGTGCGGGAACCGGGAATCGGGAACGGGGAATCGACCGGAAAGCGGGCTGGCGCCCCCGGTGTCCGGGGACGCGGGCGATGACCCCGCACCTTCGATTCCCGATTCCCGATTCCCGATTCCCAGTTTCTCCGCCACCCGCAACACCGCGCTGCGCGCGCGCGGGTTGTCGGCGATCTCGGCCTCGTCGGCCTTGATCGCATCGCCGATGGCGCGCAGGGTCGGGGTGAAGTCCGGCACCACCGGCATGCGCCGGCTCGCCGGCGGCGCCTTGGCGTGGCGGGCGATGAACTGCTTGACGATGCGGTCTTCCAGCGAGTGGAAGCTGATCACCGCCAGCCGCCCGCCCGGCTTCAGCCGCGCGTGGGCGGCATCGAGCCCGGCCTCGAGATCGCCCAGCTCGCGGTTGATGTGGATGCGGATGGCCTGGAAGCTGCGCGTGGCCGGATGGATGCGGCCGTCGCCGCGCGGCAGCACGGAAGCGATGAGTTCGGCGAGCTCGCGCGTGCGCAGGATCGGCTGCTGCGCGCGGCGCGCCACGATCGCGCGCGCGATGCGTCGGCTCTGGCGCTCCTCGCCGTAGCGCCAGAGCACGTCGGCGATCTCGCGCTCGGAGGCGGAGGCCAGCCACTCCGCGGCGCTCTCGCCGGAGGTCGGGTCCATCCGCATGTCGAGCGGGCCGTCCTTGCCGAAGCTGAAACCGCGCTCGGCGACGTCCAGCTGCGGCGAGGACACGCCGAGATCGAACAGCACGCCGTCGAGCCCGTCCGCGGTGGCGCTCCAGTCGGCCAGCTCGGCGAAGCTGCCGTGGCGCACCGACACGCGCGCGTCGCCGGCGAACTCCGCCTGCGCGATCGCGATCGCTTCCGGGTCCTTGTCCATCAGCAGCAGCCGCCCTTCCGGTCCCAGCCGTTCCAGCACGCCGCGGGCGTGTCCGCCGCGGCCGAACGTGCCGTCGAGGTAGATGCCGTCGGCACGCACCTGCAAACCGTCCAACACCTGCGCGTAGAGGACGGGGCGGTGGCCGGAGCCGGCATGCGCGCGGTCCATGCCACCCTCCGTCATAGCTGCAGGTCGAGCAGCTCGTCGCTCAGATCCTCGTCAGTGATGGTCTGACGGATCTGCGCGTGATGCGCCTGCTCGCTCCACAACTCGAACTTGTCGCCCATGCCCAGCAGCACGGCCTTCTTCTCGATGCCGACCGCGGCGCGATGGCTGGCGGGAATGCCGATGCGGCCGTTGCCGTCCAGCTCGACATGGCAGGCGGCGCCCACCAGCTTCAGCTGCATGCTGCGGTTGACCTTCTTGGCCTTCGGCAGCGCGTTGACCTGGTCGCGCACGCGCTCCCAGACATGCACCGGATACAGGTACAGCGAACCGGCCTCGAACGGGTTGTAGGTGATGACCAGGCGGTTGCCGCACTCGCGCGCGACGAGGTCGCGGTAGGCGGTGGGCACCGCCAGCCGGCCCTTGTCGTCGATCGTGATGGCGGTTTCGCCCTGGAACATTGCCCGTCCGTCCGGCGCGCCGCTCTCCGGCGGCGTCGCCCTGTCGGTTCGCCCTGCGGCGAACGTGGCCACGGAAAACCACTAAAAACCCGGTTTTCCCTCGGAATGCCACCTTAGGAGCGCCCCGGAGCGATGTCAACCGCGTTTCCGGGCTGATTTCCCTTGATCGATCAAAGGCTTGGGCCACACTTCAGAGACCGGTTCAAGAGTCGGCCGGTAGCGTTTGATTCGTCTCAGATTGTGAGACGGACGACCGTGCGCCTGGCCGGCAGGCCCGACGCGGAGCGGACGGCACGGCCGAGGCTTGTCGGCGCAGGCCCGGAAGCCATCTGCGCAATCTATCGGGAAGTGCAGTAGCGATTGCCTGCGCCAACCGAATGCACGACGCCTGCCGCTCACGGGGTGGCGACGCCCCGCGACGTAGGGTGCCGCGCGTCACGCCCACGGGTGTCGGAAAGCGGGGAGGGAAAGCAGGTGGCGCTGGGAGGGATTCCGAAGCCGCGGCGCGTCCTGCTGACCGTCGGTGCGACGCTCCTCGTCGGCCTGGCGGCGCTGCTGGGGTTTGCCGCGGCACTGCCGAGCGCACCCGATCCGGTCACCGAGTGGAACGCGATCGCGGCGACCGTGACCGGCTCGTTGAATCGCGGGCTCGCGCGGCAGCGGGCGTTGGCGATGGTGCACCTGGCCATCCACGACGCCTGCAACGCCGTCCGCCCGGTATACGCCAGCTACGGCGGGCCGCCGCCCGCACCGGCCGGCGCCTCGGTCGATGCGGCCATCGCCGCCGCCGCGCACGAAGTGCTGCGCGCCACCGTGGAGCGGCCGTCGCCGACGCTCGAGGTGGCCTACTACCGCGCGCTGCTGGCCACCCCGCCGGGCGAGCCGCGGCGCGCCGGCGTCGCGGTCGGACGCGAGGCCGCGCGCCGGATCCTGGCGCTGCGCGCGCAGGACGGCGCCGATCGCGCCGCGACCGCGCTTCCGGCGGCGCGTGCCGCGCCGGGAACCTGGGAGCCGACCCCGCCGAAACACCTGCCCGCATTGCTGCCGGGCTGGACGCGGGTCGCGCCGTTCGTCATCCCGCGGGCGGACGCGTTCCGCCCGCCCCCGCCCCCCGCCATCGGCAGCGCCCTCTACGCGCGCCAGTACGAGGAAGTCCGTCAAATCGGCGCCGAGCGCAGTCCGGCACGCACCCCCACGCAGAGCGACACCGCGCGGCTGTGGGCCCGCGACATCGGCGAGCACTGGAACGCGATCGCGCGCGCCGCGGTGAACTCGCAGACGGAAACCCGGCCGCCCGACCCGTTGCGGACTTGGCATCGGGCGCGGCTGTACGCGCTGCTCAACCTGGCCATGGCGGACGGTTTCCTGTCCGGATGGGAGGCGAAGTACCACTACCGCTTCTGGCGCCCGGTGACCGCCATCCGCCAGGGCGCGCGCGATGGCAATCCCGCCACCGCCGGCGATCCGCACTGGTCGCCGCTGCTGCCCACCCCCGAGCATCCCGAGTACCCGTCCACCCACAGCGTGCTGTCCGGCGCCGCCGCGCAGGTGCTGCGCTGCACGCTCGGCACCGACCAGGCGCGCTTCACCGTGGAGGGCGGCGAGCGCCTCGCGCCGGTCGTGCGCCGGTACGGCGCGTTCTCGCAGGCCGCGCGCGAAGTGGTCGAGGCGCGCATCTACGCCGGCGCGCACTTCCGTGCCGCCAACGAGGAAGGGCTGCGCCAGGGCGAACGCATCGGCGCGTGGGTGTGCGAGCGCGCCTTGCCGCCGCTGCGCGCGAGCGCGCCGGCAGCGAATAGGGGCGGAGCCGGCCGGTAAGCCGGGTTCTGTCGTGGACAGTCATTCCTCTCGGCCGCGCATCGCTGCGCGGCTCAAGCAGCCTACCCGGAGGCACCGCGGGCCGCGGCATCGCCTCCCTATTTGGCCTTGCTCCCGGTGGGGTTTGCCGTGCCGGTCCGTTGCCGGACTCGCGGTGCGCTCTTACCGCACCGTTTCACCCTTGCCTGATCCCTCGCGGGCCATCGGCGGTCTGCTCTCTGTTGCACTTTCCGTCGGCTCGCGCCGCCCAGGCGTTACCTGGCACCGTGCCCTGTGGAGCCCGGACTTTCCTCGGCATCCGAAGATGACGCGACTGTCTGGCCGACTCCGCCTGGGGATTGTACGCGGATCGGGGAATCGGGAATCGGGAATCGGGAATCGGGAATCGGGAATCGGGAATCGGGAGTCGGGAGTCGGGAGTCGGGAGTCGGGAGTCGGGAGTCGGGAGTCGGGAGCCGGGAGCCGGGAGCCGGGAGTCGGGAGCCGGGAGCCGGGAGTCGGGAGTCGGGAGTCGGGATTCAAGATTTGCCAGAAAGCTCCTCCTCCGCGTGGGATCGGACGCCGTAGGTTGGGCTGAGCCGCAGGCGAAGCCCAACGCCCTGCCACGACACGAGGCGTCGTCGCGATCGATGTTGGGCTTCGCTCCGCTCAGCCCAACCGACCGGGCCGGATTGGGGTGTGGGACAGGACGGGCAGCCTCGTAGGTTGGGCTGAGCCGCAGGCGAAGCCCAACGCCGTGCCACGACACGAGGCGTCGTCGCGACCGATGTTGGGCTTCGCTCCGCTCAGCCCAACCTACCGGGGCCGGATCAGGGGGTCGGGGAGGCGCGGACAGTGGGCGCGTCGCGACTGAAAGCCGCTCCTGCAGGGTCGGGTGCGGCACCGGCCGCCAATCGAATCCTAATCTCCCATCCCGAATCCCGCCCCGGCGCCATACAACGCCTTGCGCGGCGCCCCGCTCAGCTCGGCGGCGAGCTTGGCCGCGGCCGAGGGCGGCAGGTGCTCGGCCAGGCGGGCGTACAGGCGGCGGCCTTCGGCGATGCGCGCGGTCTCGTCGTCGCCCGCGCCTTCGACGATGAGCACGAACTCGCCCTTGCGCTGGTCGGCGTCGGCGCGCACGCGGGCGTGCAGGTCGGCGAGCGGGCCGTCGAGCACGGTCTCGAACAGTTTGGTGAGCTCGCGCGCCAGCACCGCGTGGCGCTCGCCGCCGAACGCCTCCACGCAGTCGGCCAGGCTTTCCTCGATGCGATGCGCCGACTCGTAGAACAGCAGCGTGCGCGTCTCGCCGGCGAGCTGCTGCAGGCGCTGGCGGCGCGCGGCGGCCTTCGCCGGCAGGAACCCCTCGAATACGAACCGGTCCGACGGCACCCCGGCCACGCTCAGCGCCGCGATCGCCGCGCAGGCGCCCGGCACGGGCGACACGCGCACGCCTGCCTCGCGTGCCGCGCGCACCAGCCGGAAGCCGGGATCGCTGACCAGCGGCGTGCCGGCATCGGACACCAGCGCGAGCGACCCGCCCGCCTGCAGCCGTGCGACGAGCTGCGCGGCCTGCGCCTCCTCGTTGTGTTCGTGCAGCGCCAGCAGCGGCCGCTGCAGGCCGTAGTGCGCGAGCAACTGGCGGGTGCGACGGGTGTCCTCGGCGCACACCGCATCGGCGGTGCGCAGCGTGTCGAGCGCGCGGGGCGTGAGGTCGCCGAGGTTGCCGATGGGCGTGGCGACGACGTACAGGGTGCCTGCGGACGGGGAGTTCATCGCCGGCATGGTAAGCCGCGACGCCGTCGCCGTGCCGTCCGCACCGACGGGTAGAATCGCCTCATCCCCCGCTTCGCCGCTGCCCGCCATGCGTCCGATGTCCCGCTCCGGATCGACCGTTCTCGGTTTCGCGCTGATCGCCGTGCTGCTGCTCGGCGGATGCGCGACCGCGCCGCGCGCGACCCGCACCGAAACCACCGAGCGCACCGATGCCGCCGCCGGCCAGGCGCGCGCGCTGGCGGCGAAGGCATCGACGCTGGGCGGCGCCGAGCGCAGCGCGGCGGAGCGGGAGATCGACCGCCTGCTCGGCGAGATGGACAACGCCACCCTGGCGCGCGTGGCGGCGGAGCTGCCGGCCGGCGATCCGCTCTACAACTACGCCGGGCGCGCGCTGCTGCGCCGCGGGCTGCCGCTGCCGCGACCGTTCGATCGCGGCGAGGGCTGGCGCTTCGCCGCCGGCGCCCCGGCCGAGCGCGATGGCTATCGCCCGCCGGCCAGGGTCGCCGTCCTGCTGCCGCTGAGCGGCGAGCTGGCCACGCCCGCCGCGCCGGTGCGCGACGGTTTCCTCGCCGGCTACTACGGCGAGTCGCGGCGGCGACCGGAGGTGCAGTTCTACAACACGGCCGCCGGCGGCGCGTTGGCCGCCTACGAGCGGGCGGTGGCCGACGGCAGCCAACTGGTGATCGGACCGCTCGGACGCGACGAGGTCGATGCGCTGTTCTCGCGCGGCCAGCTGCCGGTTCCGGTGCTGGCGCTCAATCGCGGCAACGTCCGGCCGCCCGCGGGGGCGGCGAGCTTCTCGCTGTCGCCGGAGGACGAGGGCAGCGCGGCGGCGGACTATCTGCACGCGCGCGGAGCGCGCCGCGTGCTGGCGATCGCCGGCGACGACGACGGCCAGCGCCGTGCCGCGCAGGCGTTGCGCGAACGCCTGGCGGAACGTGGCGGCACGGTGGTGGCGATCGTCGGCGAGGCCACCGCCGACTTCGCGCCGTTCGTCGCGCAGAACGTCGATGGCGTGTTCCTCGCGGTGCGCGGCGCGACCGCGCGCGGCGTGGTCCCGAAGCTCGCGCTGGCGGGCCTTACGGGCAAGCCGATGGCGGCCACGTCGCAACTGGCCTCCGGCACCGGCAAGGCCGGGGAGGACCGCGCGCTGGACGGCATCGCCTTCCCCACCGAGGCCTGGTGGCAGCGCGGCGTGGAGCGCATGCCGACGGCGGCGGCCGCGGGCGCCCTGCTGCCGACCGCGCGCGGCCCGGCGGCGCGGCTGTTCGCGTTCGGCCACGACGCCTGGCTGCTCGCCGCCTATCTGGAAAAGCTGGTGAACGCGACCGACGGCGCGGTCGAGGGCGCCACCGGCACGCTGCGCATCGACGGCTTCGGCTACGTGCTGCGCACGCCGGCGTGGTCGACCTTCAGCAACGGCGTGCCGGTGCCGCTGCGCGGCCGCTGATGCCGCCGATCCTCGACCGCCGCACGCGCGGCGCCCGCGTCGAAGCGGCCGCGCGCACGTTGCTGCTGCGCGCCGGGCTGCGCGAGCTCGCGCTCAACGCCCACTTCCGCCTCGGCGAACTCGATCTGGTGATGCGCGATGGCGATGCGCTGGTGTTCGTCGAAGTGCGCTACCGGCGCGATCCGCGCTTCGGCGGCGGCGCGGCCTCGGTGGATGCGCGCAAGCGGCGCCGCATCGCCGCCGCCGCGCAGGCGTTCCTGCTCGCGCATCCGGCGTGGACCGACGCGCCGTGCCGGTTCGACGTGATCGAGGCCGATGGCGATCCCGCCGCGCCGCGCCTGCACTGGCTGAAGGACGCGTTCCGGCTGGACGACTGCTGAGCGCCGCGCGAGCGGGTTCGCGCCGTGGCGAACGCGCGCCGCGCGGGCGAAGATGACATCCGCATGCGCACCGCCCTGCCCGCCGAGCTCGACCGCACGCTGGCCGCCCTGCTCGGCGCCGACGGCTGGCGCACCGATGCCAGCGAACGGCTCACCTACGGCTACGACAACTCGCGCCTGCAGGCGTTGCCCGACGCGGTCGCGCTGCCGCGCACGCGCGAGCAGGTGATCGCGCTGGTGCGCGCCTGCCGCGCGCGGCGGGTGCCGCTGATCGCGCGCGGGCGCGGCACCAACACCACCGGCGCCGCGGTGCCGGTGGCCGGCGGCGTGGTGGTGTCGTTCGAGCGCATGGACCGCATCCTCGACATCCGGCCGGGCGACCGCTGCGCGGTGGTCGAACCCGGCGTGCTCAACGGCGACCTGCAGGCCGCGCTCGCGCCGCACGGGCTGTTCTGGCCGCCCGATCCGACCAGCGCCGCCTTCTCCACCGTCGGCGGCAACCTCGCCTGCAACGCCGGCGGCCCGCGCGCGGTGAAGTACGGCGCCAGCCGCGACAACGTGCTGGCGCTCACCGCGGTCACCGGCGCCGGCGAGCTGGTCGTCTGCGGCAGCGCCACCACCAAGGGCGCGACCGGCTACGACCTGCAGCGGCTGCTGGTCGGCAGCGAGGGCACGCTGGCGCTGATCGTCGAGGCGACGCTGAAACTGTCGCCGCTGCCGCCGGCGCGCGGCCTGCTGCGCGCGCTCTACCGCGACGTCGCCAGCGCCGCGCGCGCGGTCGCGCGGCTGATGGCGCAGCCGGTGACGCCGTCGATGCTGGAGTTCATGGACGGCGAATGCGTGCGGCTGGCGCGCGACGTCGGCGGCGCCGACCTGCCCGCACAGGCCGGTGCGCTGCTGATGATCGAGGCCGACGGCGACGACACGACGCTGCCGGCCGCGCTCGACGCGCTCGCGCGTGCGGCCGCGGGCGACGGCCTGCTGGCGATCGAGCACGCGCCGGACGACGCCGCGCGCGAGCGCCTGTGGGCCGCGCGCAAGGCGCTCTCGCCCGCGCTGCGCACGCTGGCGCCGGGCAAGATCAACGAGGACGTGGTGGTGCCGGTGTCGCGCATCCCGGCGCTGGTCGACGGCGTGCAGGCGCTGGCGCGCGAGTTCGCGCTGCCGATCGTCTGCTTCGGCCACGCCGGCAACGGCAATCTGCACGTCAACCTGCTGTTCGATCCGGCCGATGCCGACCAGCACGCCCGCGCGCAGGCGGCGATGGCGCGCGTGTTCGCGCTGGCCATCGGCCTCGGCGGCACGCTGTCCGGCGAGCACGGCATCGGCCTGGCCAAGCGCGAGTTCATGCCGCAGGCGCTCGATGCGGCGACGCTGGCGCTGATGCGCGCGCTCAAGGCGACGTTCGATCCCGACGGCATCCTCAATCCGGGCAAGCTGCTGCCGTGAGCGCGTGCTCTTCGGCCGCGGATGCGCGCGGATGAACGCGGATCAAGCGCAAAGCGGGGCAAAGAGTGGCCGCCGGAGACGCAGCAAGGTGTGCAACCACGCGGTGGTCCCGCTGTCTCCTCTACCGTGATGCCGATCCGTGTTCATCCGCGCCCATCCGTGGCCACTCCTCCCAGACCCGGCTCGCTCGACGCCCTGCTCGCCGACATCCGCGCCTGCCGGCTGTGCGAAGCGGCGTTGCCGTTCGGACCGCGGCCGGTGCTGCAGGCGTCGGCGCGGGCGCGGCTGCTGGTCGTCGGGCAGGCGCCGGGCCGGCGCGTGCACGACAGCGGCATCCCGTGGAACGACGCCAGCGGCCGCCGCCTGCGCGAATGGCTGGGCCTGGACGAGGCCGTGTTCTACGACCCGACGCAGGTGGCGCTGGTGCCGATGGGGTTCTGCTATCCCGGCCGCGCCGGCTCGGGCGATGCCGCACCGCTGCCCCTGTGCCGGCAGACCTGGCACCCGCGGCTGCTGCCGCTGCTGCGGCAGGTCGGGCTGATCCTGCCCATCGGCCAGTACGCGCAGGCCTACTTCCTCGGCGAGCGCCGCAAGCCCAGCCTCACCGAAACGGTGCGCGCCTGGCGCGAGTACGGCCCGCGCCTGCTGCCGCTGCCGCATCCGAGCCCGCGCAACGTCGGCTGGTTCCGCGCCAACCCGTGGTTCGAGCACGAGGTGCTCCCCGCGCTGCGCGACCGCGTGCGCGCCGCGCTCGGTACGCAGGCGTAGCGCGCGATCCGCGGCAACGCCATTCGGCGCCGGCGCGTGCGAGGTTTCAGCCGAAGTGCTCGTAGCCCGCGCGTGCGGGCTGCCACGGCGTGCCGTCCGCGGTCAGCGCGCGCACGCCGGCGCCCTCGACCGTCCGCCCGATGCGCGCGAGCGGAAGCGCGAGCGCGCGCGCCAGCGCCCCGATCGCCGCGCTGGCCTCGGCCGGTGCGGTGAAACAGAGCTCGTAGTCGTCGCCGCCGGCGGCCTGTAGCGCGCGGCGGGTATTGCGATCGAACGCGGCGGCGAGCGCGGCCGAGCACGGCAGCGCATCGAGTTCGATCTCGGCGGCGAGGCCGCTGGCCGTGCAGACGTGGCCGAGATCGGCGAGCAGCCCGTCGGAGACGTCGATCGCAGCATGCGCGATGCCGCGCAGCGCGCGGCCGAGGGCGACGCGTGGAGTGGGCCGGTCGAGCCGGTCGCGTAGGGCCGGATCGACGCCGACGCCCTGCTGCTGCCACTGCCGCAGCGCGCCGGCGGCATCGCCGAGCGTGCCGCTCACCCACACCGCATCGCCCACGCGGGCGCCGTCGCGCCGCAGGGCCGAGCCGGGTTCGATCAGTCCGTGCACGGTCACGCAGACCGACAACGGCCCGCGCGTGGTGTCGCCGCCGACGAGCGCGACGCGATGCGCGGCGGCGAGCTCGAGAAAGCCGTCGAGGAAGCCGTCGAGCCATGCCGCATCGGCCTGCGGCAGCGACAGCGACAGCGTGCACCAGGCCGGCTCGGCGCCCATCGCGGCCAGATCGGACAGGTTGACCGCGAGCGCTTTCCAGCCGACGTCGGCCGCCGCCGTGCCGTCGGGGAAATGCACGCCGGCGTTGAGCGTGTCCATCGCCACCGCCAGTTCGCGCCCCGGCGGCACGCGCAACAAGGCGGCGTCGTCGCCGATGCCGAGCACGACGTCCTCGCGCGCCGCCGCGCGGCGGCGGATGCGTTCGATCAGCGAGAACTCGGCCACCGGCGGCGCGACGGGCGCGTCAGCCGCCCCGCTCCACCGCGCGCCACTCGGCCGCGGCGCGGTCGAGCACGCCGTTGACGTAGGTGTGCCCGTGCTCGGCGCCGAAGCGCTTCACGGTCTCGATCGCCTCGTTGAGGACGACGCGGTAGGGCACGTCGGGGCGTTGCCGCAGTTCGTAGGCGGCGATGCGCAGCGCCGCGCGTTCGACCGGATCGACCTGTTCGATGCCGCGATCGAGGAACGGCGCCAGCGCGGCGTCCAGATCCGCGCGGTGCGCGATCACGCCGCGCACCAGATCCTCGAAGTAGCCCAGGTCCGCCGGTTCGCGCGCCTGCTCGTGCGCGAACTGCACGAGGATCTCCTCCGCGCGTCCGCCCGAGAGCTGCCAGGCGTACACCGCCTGCAGCGCGCGGCGCCGGGCGCGCGTGCGCATGACCGGATCGATGCCGTCGTGACGACGCTTCATGCCAGTTGCTCCCACAGATGCGTCATCTCCAGCGCGGCCAGCGCGGCTTCCTCGCCCTTGTTGCCGTGCGCGCCGCCGGCGCGGGCCTCGGCGTCCTCGAAGCGCTCGACCGCGAGCACACCGTTGCTTACCGCGATGCCGTGGTCGAGCGCGACGCGCATCAGGCCTTCGGCGCAGCGGTCGGCGACGTGCTCGTAATGGCGCGTGTCGCCGCGCACCACGCAGCCGAGCGCCACGATCGCCGCATAGCGCCGCGAAGCCGCCAGCCGCGCGGCGGTCACCGGCAGCTCCCACGCGCCGGGCACCCGGATCACGTCGACCGCGTCCTCCGGCACGCCGTGCTCGGCCAGCGCGCGACGCGCGCCGGCCACCAGGGTGTCGACGATGCGCGGGTTCCAGCGGCTGGCGAGGATCGCGAGGCGCGCGCCCTCCGGGCGGCGCAGGTCGCCTTCGTAGTGCGTCATGGCGGGGCTGGAGAAAAGGGGCGACAGTTTACCCCGTCGGCGTGGCGGGGCCGGGGGCTTGTTACGGCCGCGGATGGACACGGATGAGCGCGGGTCGGGAGCGAAGCGGTTCAAGCCCCGCCTTGATGCTCGTCGCGCCCTCACGAGACTCAGGGTGATGGGCGCGGGCGGTTCGGTTCCGACGCCAGATGAACATGGGGCCCGGCCTTCGCCGGGACGACGATGGGTGGCCTGTGACCCCATCGTGGACTACAAGCGACCGACCTTGCGTTGAATCCCCCGTCGCCCCGGCGAAGGCGTTCATCCGCGCCGATCCGTGGCCACTCATTCGTGACCCGGCACCTCGACGTACTCGACCACCTCCAGCCCGAAACCCGCCAGTCCGATCTGCTTGCGCGGGGTGCCGAGCACGCGCAGCCGGCCGAGGCCGACGTCGGCCAGGATCTGGCTGCCGACGCCGGTGCGGCGCCATTCGGCCAGCGCGTGTCCGCGCGCCGGTGCGGGACCGTGGCCGTCGGACGCCCCGCGCAGACGCGCGAGCAGCGCTTCGGTATCCGGCGTATCGCCCAGCACGACCAGCACACCGCGGCCCTCGCGCGCGATCGCCGCCAGCACTTCGCCGATCGCCGGGCCGAAATCCGGCCGCCGCCAGTGCAGCGCGTCGGCGAGCGGGTTGTGCACGTGCACGCGCACCAGCGTCGGCAGCGCGCGGTCGATCTCGCCGCGCACCAGGGCGAAGTGCAGGTGGCGGCTGAGGCGGTCGCGGTAGGTGAGCAGGCGGAACTCGCCGAATTCGGTGTCGATCGTGCGCGCGTCGACGCGCTCGACCGTGTGCTCGGTGGCGAGCCGATGGCGGATCAGGTCCTCGATCGAGCCCATCTTCAGCCCGTGCTCGGCGGCGAAACGCTCCAGCTCCGGGCGGCGCGCCATGGTGCCGTCGGGGTTGAGGATCTCCACCAGCACGCCGGCCGGCTCCAGCCCGGCCAGCATCGCCAGATCGCACGCGGCCTCGGTGTGGCCTGCGCGGGTCAGCACGCCGCCCGGCTGCGCCATCAGCGGGAAGATGTGGCCGGGCTGCGAGAGATCCTCCGGACGTGCGTCCGGCCGCACCGCGGTGCGGATCGTGTGGGCGCGGTCGTAGGCGCTGATGCCGGTGGTGACGCCCTCGGCGGCCTCGATCGAGACGGTGAAGTTGGTGCCGTGCGGCGAGGTGTTGTCGCGCACCATCGGCGGCAGGCCGAGCTGGCGGCAGCGCTCGCGCGTGAGCGACAGGCACACCAGCCCGCGCGCGTGGGTGACCATGAAGTTGATGTCGCTCGGCCGCACCAGTTCGGCGGCCATGATGAGATCGCCCTCGTTCTCGCGGTCCTCGTCGTCGACGATGACGACCATGCGGCCGGCGCGGATCTCGTCCAGCAGTTCGGGGATGGGGCTGAAAGGCATGGGCGTGTCCGGGTTCAGTCGAAGGACGAAGTGCGCGCGCACGCGGCGGTTCGAAACGGATCCGCGTTCATCCGCGCGAACCCGTGGCGGCTTCTCCGCTGGCCAGCAACCGCTCGACGTAGCGCGCGATCAGATCGACCTCAAGATTCACCGCATCGCCCACGCGCGTCTCGGCGAACGCGGTATGCGCCACCGTGTGCGGGATCAGCGCGACCTCGAAGCCGTGCGCGTCCACCGCGTTCACCGTGAGGCTGACGCCGTCCACGCAGATCGAGCCCTTCTTCGCCACGTAGCGCAGCAGCGCGGGCGGCGCGGCGAAGCGCCAGCGCTGCGCGCGCGCGTCGTCGTGGATGGATTCGACCCGGCCGATGCCGTCCACGTGCCCGCTGACCAGATGGCCGCCGAGGCGGTCGGTCGGCCGCATCGCGCGTTCCAGATTCACCGCGGCGCCCGGCTCGAGCGCGCCGAGCGTGGTGAGCGCGAGCGTCTCGGTGGAAGCATCGGCCTCGAACCAGTCGGCGCCGAAGCCGACCACGGTCAGGCATACGCCGCTGACGGCGATGCTTTCGCCGAGCCGGACATCCGCGAACGGCAGCGTGCCGACGGCGATGCGCAGGCGAACGTCGCCGCCGCGCGGTTCGGCGGCGGCCAGGCGGCCGACGCCTTCGACGATGCCGGTGAACATCAGCGCGCCTCCGGCGCGAAGCGCACATGGCTGATGCAGGCAGCGATGGGCATGACGTTTCTCGCGATGGGTGGGCGAAAAACGTCCCCGGGCATGGCAGCGCCTGGCCGCGGCCTGCGCCGCCACCACGCGCGCCGTCTTCTTCCTTCCGGACTGTGACCGTCGGCTCCGGCGTTCGACCGGATCTGCTGACCCCGCCGTGCGGGGGCACGGCGGGCGCTCGCGGGCTCGTGCGCGGTGCGCACCTACCGCCGGTGGGGACTTCCACCCCGCCCTGAAGACGTCATGAGGCCGGCGAACCGGCCGTGCGCATTCTACCGCCCGCCGCGCCGGCACGGCCGCCGGCGTGCGGACGCTGCGTTGCGGGCGTCAGCCCGACTTGCGCCGCAGGTGCAGGAACAGCGGCCAGCGGATCGTGCGCGTCGTGTGCGGATCGCCCCAGGCCGCCGCCAGCGCGTCCGCATGCGCCGCCACCGCGCCGCACCCGGTGCGCTCGCGGTGGCGCGCGACCGCCGACATGCTCGACAGGTACCCGAGCAGGCGCTCCAGCGGCCAGTCCGCACTCATCTCGAGCGTGGGCGCGGGCAGCGCCGCGAACGGCCACGCGAATCCGGCGTAGTGCGCGTCGACCAGCGCGCGCTCCGGCGGCCAGTCGGGCTCGATATCGGCGCGGAATACGGCGACGGCGTCCTCCATGCCCTGTGGCGCGACGAAATCGGCATAGCCCCACGCCGCCAGCACGCCGCCCGGCGCCAGCACCCGCGCGCACTCGGCGATGAAGGCGTCGAGGTCGAACCAGTGCAGCGCCTGCGCCACCGCCACCAGACCGACCGCGCCGTCGGCCAGCGCGGTGCGCTCGCCCGGCTCCACCGCGAGCGTCACGTTGCCCGCGCCCTGCCTCGCCCAGTGGCGGGCGATCTGCTGCGCGCTCGGATCGGTGGCATGCACGTGCGCGAAGCGCGCGGCCAGCCCGCGCGTGGCCTGACCGCTGCCGCAGCCCGGCTCCCACACCCGCGCGCCGCGCGGCGCCGCCTCGGCCAGCGCCTCGAACAGCGCGTCCGGATACTCCGGCCGTGCCGCGGCGTAATGCGAGGCGACGGCGGAGAAGTGGTCGCGGAAGCTCATGCCGCGGCGGCCCGCGGGCGCAGCAGCAGGCGCATGTCCTCGCCGATCCGGCGCGAGTCGACCACCGCCAGGTCCAGCCGCTGCGCCATGGCGTCGATGCGCAGGCCATCGAACAGCGGCCGCGCGCGCTCGCCCAGCAGCACCGGCGCGACGTACAGCAGCAACTCGTCCACCAGTCCTTCGACGAACAGCGCGCCGGCGAGCGTCGCGCCGGCCTCGACCTGTACTTCGTTGATCCCGCGCTCGGCCAGCAGCTTCATCACCGCGCGCAGTTCGAAGCGGCCATCGCGCATCGGCGCATGCGCCGTCTGCGCCTGCAGGTTGCGCGGACGCTTGGCGTCCGGCGCATGGATGTACAGCGTGGGCGCGTCGCCTTCGCGCACGCGGCCGCGGGCAACGGTCGCAAGCCCGGGGTCGAGCACCACCCGCAGCGGCGGCACGAACGGCGTGTCGTCCTCGAGGCGCACGGTGAGCGACGGATCGTCGGCCATCACGGTGCCGGCGCCGGTGAGGATCGCGCCGGCGCGCGCTCGCCAGCGGTGCACGTCGCGCCGCGAGGCCTCGCCGCTGATCCACTTCGAATCGCCGCTGGCGAGCGCGCTGCGGCCGTCCAGGCTGGTGGCGAGCTTCACCCGCACCCACGGCCGGCCGCGTTCGATGCGCGAAAGCCAGCCGCGGTTGAGCGCGCGCGCCTGCGCTTCCATCAGGCCGTCGCGCACCTCGATGCCGGCCGCGCGCAGACGTGCGAAACCGGCACCATCCACCTGCGGGAACGGATCGCGCATCGCCGCGACCACCCGTGCCACGCCCGCGGCGATCAGCGCATCCGCGCAAGGGCCGGTGCGCCCGGTATGCGCGCACGGTTCCAGCGTGACGTAGACGCTCGCGCCCTTCGCGCGCGCGCCGGCCTGCGCAAGCGCGTGCAGCTCGGCGTGCGGCTCGCCCGCGCGCACGTGCCAGCCCTCGCCGACCACCTCCTCGCCGTGCGCGATCACGCAGCCGACCATCGGGTTCGGCCGCGTGGTGTACGCACCCCGCTCGGCCAGGCGCAGCGCGCGCGCCATCAGCGCGTGGTCGGTGGCGGTGAACGGCTCATTCGCGGACATAACGGCCCTCGCCCCAGTTCGCAGGCACCAGTGCGCCATCTTCCACACGCAGGCGCAGCTCGTCGAACGGCAGCGGCACGGTCTGCCGGGCGTCGAAGCGGACCTGCAGCACCGCCGGTCCCGGCGGCGCCACCGCCAGAGTGTTCTCGCCGACCGTTCCCTCCTGCCCGCGCAGCCGCAGGCGCACCTGCTCGAGCGTGGCCTGCGCGCGCGGACGCACGCCGGCCCAGCCGCCGCGATCGGTGGTGCGGCTTTCGCGGTGGCCGTCACTGAAACGGAATTCGACCTCGATGCCGCTCCAGTTCAGGCCGTAGTACTCGTCGTGCACGCGCACCGCGTAGCCGCCGCTTCGCGGCTCGACGGTGATGCGGCAGCGCGCCGGACGCTCCGGCTCCGACCATCGCGGCGGTTCGACGCCGGCCCGGTAGGCGGCGTCCTGCGCCGCGCGGAACGTGTCGCGCAGCGCGGCGCGCGCCTGGCGCGCGCGCTCGATCGCGGCGCCGGCGGCCTCCGTGCCGTCGCGTTCGATCCGCGCGGCGGCGTCGCGCATCGCGGTCTCGGCCTCGAAGCGCGCGACCTGGAGATCGAGCGCGGCATGCGCGGCCGCTGCGGCCAGCTCCGCCGCATCCGGTGCGGCGGCGGGCTCATCGAGCGCGGGGGCCGCGACTGCCGCGGCATCCGCCGCGTCCTCCAGGAACGGACAGCGCGCCGCGGCCTGGTCCTCGGCCGCAAGCTGCTCCTTCTCGCCGAGCCGCTCCTCGTCGTCCTCCTCCCACGGCACCGCTTCCCCAAGCTCGAACAGCGGCCGTCCCGCCGGCGCGCGCGCGGGCACCAGCACCACCTCGTCGCCCTCGCGCGTCCAGCGGCCTTCGGCGTACTGGTCGACCGCACCGTAGGCCAGCATCCATTCGAAGCGGCCGTCCTCGTGCAGGCGCAGTTCGGAGCCGACCTCGCGCACGCCCTGCAGGTAATAGCGACCGGCGAGCGCGGCCTCGGGCGGCGCGGCCTGGGCGACGGCGGCGAGCGCCGCCAAGCCGAGCGGAAACAGACGGGCGAGCTTCATGCGAGCTTCCTTTCGTAGGGGTGGGGAGTGCGGGCGCGCCCGCGCCGGCGTCGGCGCTCAGCGCCGACGGCCCTTCTCGGGGCGCGGTTCGTCCTCGCCCAGGAGCGGCAGTTGGCCTTCGCCGGGCGGCAGTTCGCGCTCCAGGCGGTCGAGCTCCTCGCGGAAATCGGCCACGTCCTGGAACGCGCGATAGACGGAAGCGAAGCGCACGTAGGCGATGTGGTCGAGCCGGCGCAGCTCGGCCATCACGAATTCGCCGACCCGGCGCGATTCCACCTCGCGCTCGGCGGTCATGCGCAGCCGATGCACCACCGCGCGCACCGCCGCTTCCACCTGCTCCTCGGCGACCGGCCGCTTGTGCAGCGCGCGATCGAAACTGTGGCGCAGCTTGCGCGCGTCGAACGGCTCGCGCCG
Organism: Vulcaniibacterium thermophilum; assembly: GCF_007923255.1. GTDB lineage: Bacteria > Pseudomonadota > Gammaproteobacteria > Xanthomonadales > Xanthomonadaceae > Lysobacter_F > Lysobacter_F thermophilum. Next base: position 74,830 of record NZ_VOHJ01000008.1, read on the forward strand.
GCCGTCGCTCTTGATGATGTTGGGCAGCTTCAGCTCGATGGTTTCGAGCGTCGAGAACCGCTCCCCGCACGCCGCGCACTCCCGCCGCCGGCGGATGGTCGCGCCGTCGTCGGACACACGCGAATCGATCACGCGGGTGTCTTCGTGCTGGCAGAAGGGGCAGTGCATCAGGGCGCCGGGAATCGGGAGTCGGGAGTCGGGAATCGATGGATGAAGGCGTGCAGGACACCGCTGTTCACGATTCCCGATTCTCCATTCCCGATTCCCGTCTCCTCACCCATACACCGGAAACCGCCGGCACTGCGCGACCACCGCCTCGCGCACGCGGGCGATGACGGCATCGTCGGCCGGGGCGTCGAGCACATCGGCGATCCAGTTTGCGAGATCGATGCACTCGGCCTCGCCGTAGCCGCGCGTGGTCACCGCCGGCGTGCCCAGGCGCAGGCCGGAGGTGACGAACGGCGAGCGCGGATCGTTCGGCACCGAGTTCTTGTTGACGGTGATGTGGGCGCGGCCGAGCGCGGCCTCGGCGTCCTTGCCGCTGATGTCGCGGCCGATCAGGTCGACCAGCATCAGATGGTTCCGCGTGCCGCCGGAAACGATCCTGTAGCCGCGCCGGATGAGCGTGTCCGCCATCGCCTGCGCGTTCTTCACCACCTGCTGCTGGTAGGCCTTGAACTCCGGCTCCAGCGCCTCCTTGAACGCCACCGCCTTCGCGGCGATCACGTGCATCAGCGGACCGCCCTGGATGCCGGGGAAGACGATGCTCTGCAGCTTCTTGACCAGGTCCTCGGACGGGCCCTTGGCGACGATGATGCCGCCGCGCGGACCGCGCAGGGTCTTGTGGGTGGTCGAGGTCACCACGTGCGCGTGCGGCAGCGGGCTCGGGTAGACGCCGGCGGCGACGAGGCCGGCGATGTGCGCCATGTCGACGAAGAAGATCGCGCCGACCGCATCGGCGATCTGCCGCATGCGCGCCCAGTCGATGATCTGCGAGTAGGCGCTGAAGCCGGCGATCAGCATCTTCGGCCGGTGTTCGCGCGCCAGCCTCTCGACTTCGTCGTAGTCGATCAGGCCCTGCTCGTTGACGCCGTACTGCACCGCGTTGAACAGCTTGCCGGAGGCGTTGACCTTGGCGCCGTGGGTGAGATGGCCGCCGTGCGCCAGCGACATGCCGAGGATGGTGTCGCCCGGATTCAGCAGTGCGAAGTAGACCGCCTGGTTGGCCTGCGAGCCCGAGTGCGGCTGCACGTTGGCGTAGTCGGCGTCGAACAGCGCTTTGCAGCGATCGATCGCGAGCTGCTCGGCGACGTCGACGAATTCGCAGCCGCCGTAATAGCGCTTGCCCGGATAGCCCTCGGCGTACTTGTTGGTGAGCACGCTGCCCTGCGCCTCCAGCACGCGCGGGCTGGCGTAGTTCTCCGAGGCGATCAGTTCGACGTGGTCCTCCTGACGGCGGCGCTCCCCGGCGATCGCCTGGGCGAGTTCGGGATCGAAACCTTCGATGCGGGCATCACGGGGGAACATCGGCGCTCCGGGAGCAGGCAGGGGAAGTTCAAAAGTCTAGCCGTCGCGTACAGTTACGGCCACCGGCGACGGTAGCGCCGGACGTGCGCATCCGGGATAATCCGGGCATCCCGTTTCCATCCGAGCGGCCCTGCGCGACGCAGGCAGCCGCTGTCCGCCTGCGGAGCCCCCATGCAGTACATCTACACCATGATCGGCGTGTCGAAGACCGTCCCGCCGAAGCGCCAGATCATCAAGGACATCTCGCTGTCGTTCTTCCCCGGCGCCAAGATCGGCCTGCTGGGCCTGAACGGCGCGGGCAAATCCACCGTGCTGCGGATCATGGCCGGGGTGGACAAGGACTTCACCGGCGAGGCGCGCCCGCAGCCGGGCATCAAGATCGGTTACCTGCCGCAGGAGCCGGAGCTGAACCCCGAGCACACCGTGCGCGAGGCGGTGGAGGAAGGCGTCGGCGACGTGCTGCGCGCGCAGGCGGAACTGGACAAGGTGTACGCCGCCTACGCCGAGCCGGACGCCGACTTCGACAAGCTCGCCGCCGAACAGGCGCGGCTGGAGGCGATCCTCGCCAGCAACGACGCGCACACCCTGGAGCATCAGCTCGAAGTGGCCGCCGACGCCCTGCGCCTGCCGCCGTGGGACGCCAAGATCGGCCCGCTGTCCGGCGGCGAGAAGCGCCGCGTGGCGCTGTGCCGCCTGCTGCTGTCCAAGCCGGACATGCTGTTGCTGGACGAACCGACCAACCACCTCGACGCCGAATCGGTGGAGTGGCTGGAGCAGTTCCTGCAGCGCTATCCGGGCACCGTGGTCGCGGTCACCCACGACCGCTACTTCCTCGATAACGCCGCCGAGTGGATCCTCGAGCTCGACCGCGGCCGCGGCATCCCGTGGAAGGGCAACTACACCGAGTGGCTGGTGCAGAAGGAAGAGCGCCTGAAGCAGGAAGAGGCGCAGGAAAAGGCGCGCCAGAAGGCGATCCAGCGCGAGCTCGAATGGGCGCGGCAGAACGCCAAGGGCGGCCGCTCCAAGGGCAAGGCGCGCCTGGCGCGGCTGGAGGAGCTGCAGTCGGTCGAGTACCAGCGCCGCAACGAGACCAACGAGATCTTCATTCCGCCGGGCGAGCGGCTGGGCAACAACGTCATCGAGTTCCGCAACGTCAGCAAGAAGTTCGGCGACCGCCTGCTGATCGACAACCTGAGCTTCATGGTGCCGCCGGGCGCCATCATCGGCATCATCGGCCCGAACGGCGCCGGCAAGTCGACGCTGTTCAAGATGATCACCGGCCAGGAGAAGCCGGATTCCGGCGAGATCGTCATCGGCCCGACCGTGCAGCTCGCCTACGTCGACCAGAGCCGCGGCGCGCTCGATCCGAACAAAACGGTGTGGGAGGAGGTGTCGGGCGGACTCGACATCCTCAACATCAACGGCATCGAGATCCAGTCGCGCGCCTACATCGGCCGCTTCAACTTCAAGGGTCCCGATCAGCAGAAGCGCGTGGGCTCGCTGTCCGGCGGCGAGCGCGGCCGCCTGCACCTGGCCAAGACGCTGCTGCAGGGCGGCAACGTGCTGCTGCTCGACGAACCGTCCAACGACCTCGACGTGGAGACGCTGCGCGCGCTCGAAGACGCGCTGCTGGAGTTCCCCGGCTGCGCGATGGTGATCAGCCACGACCGCTGGTTCCTCGACCGCATCGCCACCCACATCCTCGCGTTCGAGGGCGATTCGCACGTGGAGTTCGTGCAGGGCAACTACCGCGAATACGAGGAGGACAAGAAGCGCCGCCTCGGCGAGGAAGCCGCCCGCCCCCACCGCCTGCGCTTCAAGTCGTTGAAGTGACGTCCCGGCGCGCTCGCGCCATGCGCGAGCGCCTTTGCCGGGACGTCATCCCCGCGAAAGCGGGGATCCATGGACTTTGCTGTTGCTGTTGCTGTTTTGCTCGTCATCCCCGCGCAAGCGGGGATCCACGGACTTTGCTGTTGCTGTTGCTGTTGCTGTCGCTGTTTTGCTCGTCATCCCCGCGAAAGCGGGGATCCATGGACTTTGCTGTTGCTGTTGCCCGTCATCCCCGCGAAAGCGAGGATCCATGGACGTCAACTGCGCACAGGGGGAGGAAATGACCGCCCACGCACGCACGAGGACCCGCCCGTGAGCTTCATCGCCGCCCTCAGGCAACGCTGGCAGCAGGCCGACACGCTGGTCTGCGTCGGCCTCGACCCCGAGCCCGCGCGCTTCCCGGCGCGTTTCGCGGACGACGCCGATGCGGTGTTCGCGTTCTGCCGCGACATCGTGGATGCGACCGCCGAATACGCCTGTGCGTTCAAGCCGCAGATCGCGCACTTCGCCGCGCTCGGGGCGGAGCACGCACTGACGCGGCTGATCGCGCACATCCATGCCGCGCATCCCGGCATTCCGGTGATCCTCGATTCCAAGCGCGGCGACATCGGCAGCACGGCGCAGCACTATGCCGCCGAGGCGTTCGACCGCTACCGCGCCGATGCCGTCACCGTGAACCCCTACCTCGGCCGCGATTCGGTGCAGCCGTTCCTCGACCGCGCCGACAAGGGCGTGATCGTGCTGTGCCGCACTTCCAACCCGGGCGCCGGCGACCTGCAGGACCTGCTGGTGCACGGCCGGCCGCTGTACCAGCAGGTGGCGCAGAAGGTCGCGCACGAATGGAACGCGCACGGCAACTGCGCGCTGGTGGTGGGCGCGACCTGGCCGGAGCAGTTGCGCGAGGTGCGCGGGATCGCCGGCGATCTGCCGTTCCTGGTCCCCGGCGTGGGCGCGCAGGGCGGCGACGTGGAAGCGGTGGTGCGCAACGCGCGCACCGCCGACGGCACCGGCCTGATCGTCAGCTCCTCGCGCGCGATCCTGTACGCCTCATCCGGCGACGACTTCGCCGATGCCGCGCGCGAGGCGGCGCGCGCCTTGCGCGAGACGATCAACCGGTACCGCTGAGCGCGCCCGAGCGACCGCCGCGCCCGGCGCGCGTCCGCGCAGGCGCATGCTGCAACGCACGATCGCCACCCCGGCCGCACTGACGCGTGCGGGCCAGCGTTGACGCGCCACGTCCATCCGACCACCCCCTCCGGCGCCCTTCACGAAGCGCACACGCGCGGCCGCACAAAACCGCGCGTCCGGCACGCCATGCCCGCGCGGAGCGATTACCCTCTGCGCGCGGTCGAAGCGATGCACGCTCCGTCCCGCCGCATCCGCTCAAGGACGACGACGATGAGTTTCTGGCACCTGTTGATCCTGCTGGTTCTGCTGCTGATCGCCGCCGGTGCGGCGGTGATCCTGTTCTACCTGCAAACCGACGCCACCGACGACGGCGGCGCGTCCCCGCGCGACGGCTCGTCCGGCTGAACGCGACCGGCGGCGCTCAGCGCGCCCGCATCGCGGCTTCGATCTCGTCCGCGCGTTTGGGCAGGGCCGCGGTCAGCACGCGGTGGCCGTCGGCGGTGACCAGCACGTCGTCCTCGATGCGCACGCCGAGCCCGCGCCAGCGCGGCGCCACGCCGAGGTCGTCGGCCGGCACATAGAGGCCGGGTTCGACGGTGAACACCATGCCGGGCTCGAGCAGGCGCGACTGCCCGTCGATGCGGTATTCGCCGACGTCGTGCACGTCCAGGCCGAGCCAGTGGCCGGTCTTGTGGCGGTAGTAGCGCCGGTAGCTGCCTTCGGCGATCACCTTCTCCAGCCGCCCCTTGAGCAGCCCCAGCCGCAGCAGCCCCTCGGCGAGGACCGCCACCGCGGTGTCGTGCAGGCTCGCGTACGGCACGCCCGGGCGCGCCTGCGCGATCGCCGCTTCCTGCGCGTCGCAGACCACCTCGTGCAGGGCGCGCTGCTCGGGAGTGAAGCGGCCGTTGACCGGGAACGTGCGGGTGATGTCGGCCGCGTAGCCGCGGTATTCGGCGCCGGCGTCGATCAGCACCAGGTCGCCGTCGCGCGCCTGCGCGGCGTTGGCGCGGTAGTGCAGCACGCAGGCGTTGGCGCCGGCGCCGACGATGCAGGCGTACGCCGGCTCGGCCTCGTGGCGGCGGAACACGTATTCCAGCTCCGCCTGCAGCTCGTACTCGCGGATGCCCGGGCGCGCGGCGCGCATCGCGGCCAGGTGCGCCTGCACGCTGATGTCGGCGGCGCGCTGCATCAGCTTCAGCTCGTCGCGGTCCTTGAACAGCCGCATCTCGTCCAGCAGGTGGCCCAGCTCGAGGAACTCGTGCGGCGGCTGCGCGCCCAGCCGCACCTGGGCGCGCACGCGGTTCACCCAGCCGATCAGCTTGAGGTCGAACTCGGCATCGCGGCCGAAGTGGTAGTACACCCGCGAGCGGCCTTCCAGCAGGCCCGGGAGGATGTCGTCGAGATCGGCGATCGGATACGCGTCGTCGAACCCGAACGCCTCCACCGCGCCCTCCGGCCCGAAGCGCGGGCCGTCCCAGCCTTCGCGCTCGGGGTCGCGTTCGCGGCAGAACAGCAGGGCCTCGCCGTGGGCGCGGCCCGGCACCAGCACCAGCACCGCCTCCGGTTCCGGAAAGCCGGTCAGGTACCAGAAGTCGGAATCCTGGCGGAACGGGAAATGGGTGTCGCGGCTGCGGATGCGTTCGTGCGCCGAGGGCAGGATCAGGATGGCGTCGTCGCCGGCCATGCGCATGAGCTGCCGGCGGCGGCGCAGGTAGCGCGAAAGCGGAATGCCGCTGCGGCCGGGCGAGCTGCCGGCGGGCGGACGTTTCCGGGCGCGAGGCAGGTCCATCGCAGCGGCTCAGTTGAAGCGGCGGCGGTGCTGCGGGCCGAGCACGCAGTCGCCGTGCAGCAGCAGCACGGCCACGCGGACGAACTCCTCGATCTCGGCCAGCGCTTCCTCGTCCTCCTCGTCGCCCTCCTCCTGCGGCTGGGCCGTGGCCAGCCGGGCGATGTCGGCCAACGCCTCGCGGCTTTCTTCCGACAACGGGGGATTCGCGCCGGCCGCCATCCCGAACGCGCCGAGGAAGCCGCGGCACCAGTCGAAGAGCGCGCCGCTGCGTTCGGCGAGGCTGCGGTCGGCGTCGGGCAGCAGCAACTCGAAATCGAAGTCGCGGTCGGCGATCTGGCCGGCGCTGGCCGCGCGCAGGGCGTCCAGCGGGCTGCCGTCGGCCGGCACCGCGACGGCATCGTTGGCCAGCACGCGCCGGGTCCAGTCGGCCGCGGCCTCGCCGCCGCCGGCCAGCCAGCCGCACAGCGCGCCGTGCAGCTCGGCGGGGGAGGCGGACAGGGCCAGGCGCCGGCTTTCGGCTTCCACGGCGTTCCAGGAGGGCAGAACGTGTTCGCTCACGGATCGGGCGACGGACGGCGGGCGCCCAGTCTAGCAACCGCCTCAGGAAAGGCCCTTGCGCGCCGACAAATCGGCATACACTTCCCCCTCAAGCAGGGGCAGAGCGCGTGGGATCGACGAACCTCGCCAGGTACGCCGCACGGATCGGCGCAGGGTTGGTGCTGCTGGCGGGCCTGCTGCTGGCGGACGCGGCGGCCGCGGTGCGCGAGTTCTACTTCGCCCGGCTCGGCAGCGAACGCGGCCTGGCCAATGCGGTCACCGCGCTGCGCCAGGATCGGCAGGGGTTCGTCTGGGTCGGCACCCAGGGCGGGCTGCACCGCTTCGACGGCCAGCGCTACGTCGCCTACCGGCACGACCCGCGCGATCCGGCCAGCCTGCCGGAGAGCTTCGTCACCGCGCTCGAGCTCGACGGCGAACACGGCCTGTGGGTCGGCACCCAGTCGCAGTACGTCGCCCGCCTCGATCTGCGCGACGGCCGCGTGACGCGGCTGCAACCGGCGGCCGGCGGCTACACCAGCCGCCAGGTGCGGGCCCTGCTCGCCCAGGAGCGCTGGCTGTGGGTGGCCACGCTGAGCGGGCTGGAGCGGATCGAGATCGCCACCGGCACCCGCAGGCGGCTGCTGACGCTGCCCAGCGAAACCCTGCGGCTCAACCCGCTGGCGGCCCTGCTGCCGGACGGCGCCGACGCCGTCTGGTACGCCAGTCATGCCGGCGTCTATCGCGTCACCGACGTCGGCGTGCAGCGGATCTCGGCGCGACCCGCGCGCAGCCTGCTGCGCGACCGCCGCGGCCGGTTGTGGATCGGCATGGCCGACGGCCTCTACCGCCTGGAGCGCACGGGTCTGACGCGGCGCTGGCCGCTGGGGGAGGAGCCGGCGCAGGAAGCGCGCTGGCTGGCGGAGGCGCCGGACGGCCGGCTGTGGTTCGCCACCGCCTACGACGGCCTGCGCCGCTACGACCCGGCCAGCGGCCGCGTGGAGGCCGTTCGCGCCCAGCGCAACCTCGACGCCAGCCTGCCGGAGAACTCCGCCAGCGCCCTGATGATCGACCACGGCGGCATGCTGTGGGTGGGCGGCCAACTGCGCGGCGTGGCGGTGACCGACCCGCGCGGGGCGCGCTTCGTCTACGCGGTGGACGACACCGGCTCGCGCCGCAATGCCTACGACGGCGACAGCGTGCGCGCGCTGCTGCAGGACGCCGCCGGCGCGCTGTGGATCGCCACCGACGAGGCCCGGCTGCTGCGTTACGACCTCGCGTCCGCGCATTTCGAGGACATGAGCGAACACCTGCCGCGTGGCGCGGCCGGCGGCCCGCTGCGCGTCGCCGCGCTCGCCCCGGCGCCCGACGGCGGGCTGTGGCTGGGCTCGTTCGGCGGACTGTTGTGGATGGATCCGCGCACGCTGCGGGTGCGCGCGGTCGAACTCGGCGCGCACGGCCGCCCGGCGATCCGCAGCCTGCGCACCGCACGCGACGGCAGCCTGTGGATCGGCACCGACCAGCACGGCGCCCTGCACTATCGCCCGGGGTCCGGCAGCGTGACCCACTACCCGTACCGCGAGGGCGGGCGCGGCGCGCTCGCGCACCCGACCGTGCACGCCATCCTCGAGGACCGCCGCGGCCGCGTCTGGCTGGGCACCGGCGACGGGCTGGCGCTGATCGAGCGTGCCGGCGCCGCGCCGCGGCTGTTCCGCCACGCGGTCGACGACCCGCTCAGCCTCGCCGGCAATCTGGTGCGCGCACTGCACGAATCGGCCGACGGCACGCTCTGGATCGGCACCCACACCGGCCTCAGCCAGTTGCAGACCGGCGCGGACGGACGCGTGCAGTTCACCCATCCGCTGGCCGAGGCGGCCGGCGGCAACGAACCGGCGCCGGTGGTCTTCACCATCCTCGAAGCGCCGGCGGGGCGGCTCTGGCTCGGCACCGACGGCGGCATCGTGCGGCTGGATCGCGCCACCGGCCACGTGCGCCGCTACGGCCTTGCCGACGGCCTGCAGGACCTGGAGTTCAACGGCGGCGCCGCCACCGCGCTCGCCGACGGCCGGCTCGTGCTCGGCGGCGTGCGCGGGGTCAACCTGTTCGACCCGCGCCGCGTCGGCGACTCCGCCTATGTGCCGCCCCTGCGCGTGCTCGCGGTGTCGATCGGCGCCACCGCGCCGCACCGCGAGGAAACGCCCTGGCAGATCAGCCGCATCGAAGTCCCCGACGGCGACGGCCTGCTGCGGCTGCGGGTGGGCGCGCTCGATTTCGCGCCGGCCGCGCGCATCCGCTACCGCTATCGCATGGACGGCTACGACCTCGGCTGGATCGACAACGGCGAGCGTCCCGACATCACCTACACCCGCCTGCCGCCCGGCCGCTACACCCTGCGCGTGCAGGCCACCAACCGCGACGGCGTGTGGAGCAGCACCGAGCTGCGCATGCCGGTGCACGTGGCGCCGCCGTGGTGGCGCCATCCGGTCGCGCTGCTGGTGTTCCTGGGCCTTGCGGCCGCCGCTCTGGCGACGCTGGGCCTGAACCTGCACCGCCGGCGCCAGCTCGAGCGCGACTACTTCCGCCAGATCCGCGAGCGCGAGGAACGTCTGAAGCTCGCACTGTGGGGCTCCGGCGAGCAGTTCTTCGACTACGACCTGCGCAGCGGCGAAGTGCACCGCATGCGCGTGCACGATCAGAGCGGCACCCCCGAGATCGCGGTGCTCACCAGCACGATGGAGAACCGCGAGATCCACCCCGACGACGCGGCCGCCGTCGCCGAACGGCTGCAGCAGCACCTCGCCGGCGAGGCGCCGGAGTTCGTCTCCGAGCACCGCGTGCGCGGGCGCGAAGGCAAATGGTGCTGGGTCCGGACCCGCGGCCGCGTGGTCGAACGCGATGCCGACGGCCGCGCGCTGCGCGTGGCCGGCACCGTGCGCGACATCACCCTCAGCCGGCGCGAGGAGCGCGACCGCCGCATCGCCACCGAGGTGCTGCGCTCGATGGCCGAGGCGGTGGTGGTGATCGACCTCGACTACCGCTTCGTCTCCAGCAACCCCGCGTTCTCGCGCATGACCGGCTACAGCGAGGACGAGATCATCGGCAAGCCGGCCGCGCTGCTCGACAGCAGCCAGCACGAGCCGGGCTTCTACCTGCAGATCCGCGCCGATCTGGTCACCCACGGCCACTGGGCCGGCGAGCTGTGGCAGCGCCGCAAGGACGGCAGCGAGTTCCTCTGCTGGCTGCAGACCACCGCGGTGCACGACAGCGAGGGCCGGCGCACCCACTACGTCGCCGTGCTCAGCGACATCACCGAACAGAAGCGCACCGAGCAGGAACTGCGCTACCTCGCCAACTACGACACCCTCACCAACCTGCCCAACCGCACGCTGCTGGCCGAGCGGCTCTCGCGCGCCATCGTGCGCGCGCGCCGGCACGGCCACCGGGTCGCGGTGCTGTTCCTCGACCTCGACCGCTTCAAGGACATCAACGATTCGCTCGGCCACGCCACCGGCGATCGCATCCTGCGCGCCACCGCCGCGCGGCTGCAGCAGGCGCTGGGGCCGCCGCACACGGTCGCCCGCCTCGGCGGCGACGAGTTCACCGTGGTGCTGGAGAACCTGCAGACGCCGGAGGAGGCCGAGCGCATCGCCAACGAGCTGCTGCGCTCGTTCGAGGAGCCGCTGAGCATCGACAACCGGCTCGAGGTGTCGATGTCGCCGTCGATCGGCATCGCCCTCTATCCCGACCACGCCCAGGTCCCGACCGACCTTCTGAAGTACGCCGACACCGCGATGTACCAGGCCAAGGCCGCCGGGCGTCGCACCTACATGCGCTACACCGAGGCGATGGATCTGGCGACGCGGCGGCGCGCCACCATCGCCGCCGCCCTGCGCAACGTGCTCGACCGCAACGAACTGCGGCTGGTGTTCCAGCCCAAGCTCGACCTCGCCAGCGGCCGCATCACCGGCGTGGAGGCGCTGCTGCGCTGGAACAGCCCCGAGCACGGCGACATCCCGCCCGCGATCTTCGTGCCGCTGGCCGAGGAGAACGGGCTGATCCTCGAGATCGGCCAGTGGGCGCTGCGCGAGGCCTGCCACGTGCTGCGCTACTGGCGCCAACTGGGGCTCGACGATCTCACCGTGGCGGTCAACGTCTCCGCGCTGCAGCTTCAGCGCGGCAGCATGGCCGACACGGTCGCGACCACCCTCGCCGAATCCGGGCTGCCGGCCGAATGCCTGGAGCTGGAGCTGACCGAAACCGTGCTGATGGCGAATGCCGAACAGAACGCCGTCACCCTGCAGCGCTTCCGCCACCTGGGCGTTGGCCTTGCGATCGACGATTTCGGCACCGGCTATTCGTCGCTGGCCTACCTCAAACGCCTGCCGATCAACACGCTGAAGATCGACAAGGCGTTCATCGGCGACCTCACCACCGATCCCGAGGACGAGGCGATCACCGCCACCGTGATCGCGATGGCGCATTCGCTCGGCCTGAAGGTGATCGCCGAAGGGGTGGAGACGCGCGCGCAGCTCGAGTTCCTGCGCCAGCACGGCTGCCACGAGGTGCAGGGGTTCTGGATCTCCGAGCCGCTGGAAGCCGCGCAATGCCTGGCCTTCCTGCGCAACTGGAAACCCGCCGCCGCCGCCGCGCTCGCCCCCGCCTGATCCGACCCCGCCGCTGCGGTATCCTCGCCCCATGGAACGCGCCGAACTGCTCGCCCAGCTTCAGGCCCTCACCGCCCGGGTCGACGAGCTCGCCGACCGCGTGCGCCGTCTGCAGGACGAGAACCGCAGCCTGCGCCAGCAGCAGGAGCAGCTCGTGATCGAACGCTCCGCGCTGCTGGCGAAGAACGAGCAGGCGCGCAGTCGCGTGGAGGCGATGATCGCCCGCCTGAAATCGCTGGAGCAGCACACATGACCGCGAAGGCCAGCGAGGCCGTCAGCATCCGCCTGCTCGACCGCGAATACACCGTGGGCTGCGCGCCCGACGAGCGCGATGCGCTGCTCGCCTCCGCGCGCCTGCTGGACGCCAAGATGCGCGAGATCCGCGGCAGCAACCGGATGGTCGGCCTCGATCGCGTCGCCGTGCTGGCCGCGCTCAACCTCGCCCACGAACTGCTGCAACTGCGCGCCGACAGCGAAAGCAAGGACCGCGAGCTGGCGCGCAGTCTCGGCGAGCTGCAGCGCAAGCTCGACGGTCTGTTCGAACCGCGCACGCCGGGCTGACGCACGTTGCGGCGAAACGCGGCGTCACGACGATCCTGACCGCCGCACATCTCGCATTAACCTGCCGCGGCGCTATACTGCGCCCACGTCCTCTGCTGTGCGCGACGGCGTGCGCAAACATTCGCCTTGTTCCTTAACGACGACCTCGGGAACGCAGCGGATGCCTGGCGTGCATGTCCGCCCTGAAGCGGAAAGCCCGATGGCTTCCCGGCGTCCCCACTTGAACCTCGGGTTCAAGGTCGTTTCGCACGCATCGGCATCGGCGGAGGACTTCCTTCTTTCCCGCGCGCAGGCGCGCCCTGGCGCCTGCCGCGCATGACGACACCGGAACACCGTCGCCATCTGCGCACGCGGCTGCGCGCCGCACGCCGCGCGCTCACCGTTCCCGAACGCATCGCCGCCGCGCAGTCGCTGGCCGCGCGCCTGCTCGCGCTGCCGTTCGCGCCGCATCAGGGCTACGTCGCCGGCTACTGGGCGATGGACGGCGAAATCGCGCTTCACGCCTGGCAGCTCGGCCTGCCGCGCGGCTGCGTCTATTGCCTGCCGGTGCTGCACGAAGACGGCCGCCTGCGCTTCGCGCCGTGGCGACCGGGCGATCCGCTGGTGGCCAACCGTCACGGCATTCCCGAGCCCGACGTCGCGTCCGGATCGCTGCTCGATGCCGAGGCGATGACACTGGTGGTGCTGCCGCTGGTCGGATTCGACGCCCGCGGCCACCGGCTGGGCATGGGCGGCGGCTGGTACGATCGCAGCTTCGCGTTCCGCCGCGAGCGCGCCGCGCCGCCCTGGCTGGTGGGCGCGGCGTTCGACGCGCAGCGCGTCGAGACTCTGCAGCCCAGCGATTGGGATGTCGCGCTCGACGCGGTCTGCACCGAATCGACCACCCACGACTGCCGCTCCATCCCCGCATGACCCCGCGCCGCCGCTACTGGCTGATGAAGTCCGAGCCGGATACGTTCTCGATCGACGATCTGGCGCGCGTCGGCATCGAGCCGTGGAACGGCGTGCGCAATTTCCAGGCGCGCAACTTCATGCGCCAGATGCAGGTCGACGACGGCGTGCTGTTCTACCATTCCAACACCGACGTCCCCGGCATCGCCGGCATCGCGCGGGTGGCCAGTACCGCCTACCCCGACGAGACCCAGTTCGATCCCAACTCCGACTACTACGATCCGCGCAGCACGCGCGAGAACCCGCGCTGGGACCTGGTCGACGTCGCCTTCGAGCGCAAGCTGGAACGCGTGATTCCGCTTGAGGAGATCAAGCGCCACGCCGACGCGCTCGGCGAGGACTTCGCCCTGATCCGCCGCGGCAACCGCCTGTCGGTGCTGCCGGTCAGCGCGGCGCAATGGAAGTTCCTGCTGAATCTGGAGCGCAGCGAGTGAAACCGAGGCGTACACCTCGTTCGTCTCGGTGCTCGACGAATCCCCACTCCTGAGTCCCGCCCACCATGAGCGAAGCCAAGCGTCTGGCCGCCGAGAAAGCCATCGACTATGTCGAGGACGGCATGATCGTCGGCGTCGGCACCGGTTCCACCGTCGCCTACTTCATCGATGCGCTGGCCCGCATCAGGGATCGCATCCAGGGCGCGGTGTCGAGTTCCGAGCAGAGCACCCAGCGCCTGCGCCAGCACGGCATCGACGTGCTCGATCTCAACGCCACCGGGCCGCTCGCGCTGTATGTGGATGGCGCCGACGAGTGCGATCCGCACAAGCGGCTGATCAAGGGCGGCGGCGCCGCGCTCACGCGCGAGAAGATCATCGCCGAGGCCAGCGAGCGCTTCGTCTGCATCATCGATCCGAGCAAGCGGGTGGACGTGCTCGGCCGCTTCCCGCTGCCGATCGAAGTGATCCCGATGGCGCGCAGCCTGGTGGCGCGGCGCATCGTCGCACTCACCGACGGCCAGCCGGTGTGGCGCGAGGGCGTGGTCACCGACAACGGCAACTGGATCCTCGACGTGCACAACCTGCGCATCACCGATCCGGTGGCGCTGGAAGCGCAGCTCAACCAGATCCCGGGCGTGGTCAGCGTCGGCCTGTTCGCACGGCGCCCGGCGGACGTGGTGATCGTCGGCGGCGAGCCGCCGCAGATCCTCGACTGACGCCCCCAATACGTCGACACGCGAACGTCCGCGGCCAACGGCACGCGGACGCGCCGGGCCTGCCCCGACTTCCTGGCATGCTGAGCGTCCGCCGTCGCAGGCACCGCGACGCGGCAGCGCCATCCTGAACGTCGCTTCCGCCGTTGCGACGCGCGGGCGGGATACTGCCGCCCCATGCGCGGACGACCTGCATGACCCTGCGCTGCCTGTTCGTCGACTTCAACGCCTTCTTCGCTTCGGTCGAGCAGCTCGACCGGCCGCAGTTGCGCGGACGCCCGATCGCGGTCGTGCCGGTCATGGCCGAGACCACCTGCTGCATCGCCGCCAGCTACGAGGCGAAGGCGTTCGATATCCGCACCGGCACGGCGGTCGGCGAGGCGCTGGCGCGGTGCCCCGAGCTCACGCTCGTGCTCGCGCGCCCGGCGCGCTACGTCGAGATCCACCATCAGGCGATGGCGGCGATCGCCGACTGCATCCCGCACGGCGAACCCGAATCCATCGACGAGGTGCCGTGCTGGCTGCTCGGCCGCGAGCGCGAACGCGCGAACGCCGAGGCGATCGCCCAGCGCATCAAGCGCACGCTGCACGAGCGGTTCGACGGTGCGATCCGCTGCTCGATCAGCATCGCGCCGAACAAGTTCCTGGCCAAGACCGCGTCGGACATGCAGAAGCCGGACGGGCTCACGGTGATCGAGCTTGCCGACCTGCCGCACGCGCTGCACCGGCTCGAGCTGCGCGACCTGTGCGGCATCGGCCCATCCATCGAGCACCGCCTGCGCGGCGCCGGCATTCGCACCGTCGAGCAACTGTGCGCCGCCTCCCGCCAGCAGCTCCGCCTCGCCTGGGGCAGCGTGGAGGGCGATCGCTTCTGGATGCAGTTGCGCGGTCACGAGGTCGCCGCTTCCCGCGGCGACCGCAAGCGTTCGATCGGCCACTCGCACGTGCTCGGCCCGGAACTCCGCAGCTACGAGGGCGCACGCGCGGTGGCATTCAAGCTGCTCGCCAAAGCGGCGATGCGCCTGCGCCGTGAGGGCTACCGCGCGAGCGGCCTCGCGATCCGGCTGCGGATGCTCGGGCTCGAACGGCGGTTCGAGCGCGATCTGAACTTCGCGCCGCTCGACGACACCCCCTCGCTGCTGCAGATGCTCGGCCGCGAGCTCGATGCCCTGCGCGGCCACATCGAGCGCGGCCGCTGGGATCCGAGGCGACACCCGCCGCTCTCGGTGGCGGTCACGCTGGTCGGACTCGAGCCGGCGGACGCGATCAGCGGCGAACTGATCCCCACCCGCGCACGCGCGCAGGCGATCACCCGCGCACTCGACGCCATCAACCGCCGCTACGGCAACAACGCGGTCTTCTACGGCGCGATGGCCGAAGCCATCACCCACGACGCCGCGCCGATGCGCATCCCATTCCAGACCATCCCCCAACCGGCCACCGAGCTCGACGCCGGCGCGCAGCCACCCGAGTTCGACGTGATCGCCAGCGCGGACGAACTGATGCACCGTCGCCAGAACCAGTTCAGGGTGCTGGCCGAGCGCACCCACCGTCAGAGCGAGCGCACGCGGCGCCCCGATGCCGGCATACGGCCCACGGAAAGCGACGGCATCGAACAGCCGCTGCTCTGAGCCCGCGACCCCGCTGGCCGCCCGGCCAGAGCAACCCCGCCCTCTGCCGCCTGCGGGGTGAGGCGGCGCGCTTGCGAGCCGCCGGTACACGCACTGACGAACGCCGCCGCGCTGCGGCGGGCCGGACGAGGGGGTTGGCGTGAAGGCCCCACACCGACGCCCCATCGCCCCGCTCCCGCTCGCAGGAGCGGGGTTGGAACGAGGGCCACACACCGACGCTGGCGATGTCGCAGCGTTGGTGCGCCGCGCGCACCAACGACACACCGAAGGGCCCGGCTCATTACCCCCTCTTCCGCTCGCGGGGCGGGGCGGGCGCGCTTGCGAGCCGGCGGTACACGCACCGACGAACGCCGCCGCGCTGCGGCGGGCCGGCTGGGGGATTGGGGTGAGGGCACGCGCCGCCGGCGCGGGGCGGCGGGGCGATCGCTTGGCAGCGCGCCTGTGCCTTGGCGCTGGCGGTGCATTT
>NZ_VOHJ01000080.1 GCF_007923255.1 Vulcaniibacterium thermophilum
CGACGTCCCCCCGCTTTCAGTAGCGGGGCGATTTAGAGTCCGGGGTGGATGGTAGTGGCTGCCAGTTGCTTCGCGTAGGCGCTCGGTGTCAGTCCGCCCAATGCCTTCTTTGGCCGCTCCTCGTTGTATTCCCGGCGCCAGGTTTCGATGACGGTCCGGGCGTGCAGCAGGTGGGTGAACCAGTGCTCGTTGAGACACTCGTCGCGCAGACGGCCGTTGAAGGATTCGACGTAGGCGTTCTGGTTCGGCTTGCCGGGTTGGATCAGACGAAGTTGCACACCACGTTCGTGCGCCCAGGTGACCAGGGCCTTGCCGCAGAACTCCTTGCCGTTGTCGGTACGGATCACCTGCGGCAGGCCGCGGGCGAGCGCCAGACGGTCGAGCACGCGCCTCACGCTTAGCCCGGAGATCGCGCGCTCGACCTCGATCGCGACGGCCTCGTGGGTGGCGTCGTCGACGATCGTCAGGCACTTGATGGCCCGACCTTCGGCGGTGCGGTCGAACACGAAGTCCATCGACCACACCTGATTGGCCGCCAGCGGCCGGATCAGCGGCTGGCGTTCGCCCGGCAACACCTTCTTGCGCTTGCGGCGCCGCACCTGCAGCTTCGCTTCCCGATACAGCCGTTCGACGCGCTTGTAGTTCACGAGCAGCCCCGCCTGCCTGAGTTTGAGGTGGATCATCCCGACGCCGTAGCGTTTGTGCCGCTGCGCCAGCGCCAGGATCCGCGCCCGCAGTTCGACATTGCGGTCCGAACGCGGCGCATAGCGGTAGGCGCTGGCGCTCATGCGCACCACCGCCAGCGATCGCCGCTCGCTCAGCCCCTTGTCCACCAGATGCCGCACCAGCTCGCGCCTGGCCGGTGCGGTCACCACTTTTTTCGCAGGGCGTCCTTGATCACGTCGTTCTCGAACACCTGCTCGGCCAGCAGCTTCTTCAGCCGGGTGTTCTCCGCC
>NZ_VOHJ01000009.1 GCF_007923255.1 Vulcaniibacterium thermophilum
GAACGCGCCCCTGCCGGCGGGCGAAGCGGCGGCGGCGCTCGCGATCGCCGCCGCAGGCCAGACGCAGGACGCGCGGGCGCCGCTTCCCGCGCCGCCTGCGGGCGAACGGCCCGGCACGACGCGCACGGACGCCGGCCCCGGGGTGCCGATCTACACCGCGGAAGGCCCGTTCCGCCGCCCGCTGCGGCGCGGCCTGCGCATGCTGCCGACCGCCCTGCTGCAGGCCTGGCTGTCGCTCGCCGGCCACCCGGCGACGGCCGCGCATGCGCGCCGTGCGGCCGAGCAGGACGCCGAGCGCGCGTTCCAGTGGCTGTTCTGGGCGATGACGCTGGTGGCCTACGCCTGCCTCGGCGTGGCGCTGATCGCGCTGCTGCCGCTGGGCGAGGGCGGCGCGCCTTCGGCCCTGCGCACCGGCATCGGCGCCGGTGCGCTGCTGACCGGGCTCGGCATAGCGCTCGCCGCGTGGTGGATGGCGCGGCGGATGCTCCGGCGCTGACTCAGCGCGACCGCGCGCGCAGGCGCCGCTCGCGCTCGGCCAATCCGGCCTGACGGCCCAGTTCCGACGCCACGCCCCGCAGCCACGCATCCGCACTGGCGCGCCCGTCGCGCGCGACGCGGCGCTCGTACTCCGCACGCAATGTCTGCATGTAGCGCTGCACCTGCGCCTGCCGGTGCGGATCGAGCGCCCGCGACTGCCGCGTAGCCGCGGCCGACGCGCCCGTCACCGCCTGCGGCCGGTTCCGCGCCATGTGCGCGCCAGGCTGCGCCGACTCGAGGATGCTGTCCTGCGTACTCCGGTACGCGTTCTGGCCGACATAGTCGGGCATGAGCGCCATCTCCTGGGCGTTCGCGATCGCCGGCCAGACCGCGGCCAGTGCCACGCCCATCCATACGATGCATTTCATGCGTGCCTCCCTGCCCGGCACGTCGACCGGGACCGAACACGCCTC
This sequence comes from Vulcaniibacterium thermophilum, assembly GCF_007923255.1. Taxonomy (GTDB): domain Bacteria; phylum Pseudomonadota; class Gammaproteobacteria; order Xanthomonadales; family Xanthomonadaceae; genus Lysobacter_F; species Lysobacter_F thermophilum. The sequence continues at coordinate 951 of NZ_VOHJ01000009.1, forward strand.
CGTCGCGACCTCACCGCCCGTCCCCGGGTGCGCGCTCTGCGGCGCCCGCGCGCGAGCCCAGTTCCGAGGCGGCCTTGCGAAGCCAGGCGTCGGCACTCGGCCTGCCGTCCCGCCGCACGCGGCGTGCGTATTCGCTGCGAAGCGCCCGCAGCTGCGCGGCGTCCGGACGGCGTGCGGCAATGCCTGCGCCTCCTTCGTCCGATGACGGCTCGACCTCCGCACGCGGCAGCAACTGGCGATTGATCTCATCGCGCATCGTATGCTCGCGAAGCGCCTCGGCGATCATCTGCGTGGCACCCGGGTCGTACTGGGTCCGGGCGGGCACCGGTGCCGTCGTCAGAACGGCTCCGCATACCAGCATCACGAGCGTCCGCATCGGCTCACCTCCATCCGTTGCGATCCCGCCGCGCGGGAATCCACGGCATCCCGGACACCTCCGAGGGGCTGCGTGTCGCCCTGGAACACCCCGGTTCGACCACGCCGCCACTCGTGCCAAGGAGCGTCCTCACCGCCGCTCCGCGCCCAGCCGGCGTGCACGCTCCGCGCGTCCCGCCTGCCGTCCCATCTCCGCCGCCACCTGTCGCAGCCACGCATCGGCGCTCGCGCGGCCATCCACGCGAACGCGCCGCTTGTACTCGGCACGCAACGCATCCATCGAACCCGCTTGCGCCGGTGCCAGCGACGCTGCAGAGCCACGTTGCCGACGCGCCGCATCGTCGCGAATCGACTTCGACACAGCCGCGTTGCCGGCGATGTCGACGATATTGCGGCTGGCATCGTTGAACGCGCCCATGTAGGCGTCTTCCTGCGCAAGCGCGGGCGGGACCGCGAGCATCAGCGTCACCAGCAACGACAGCGTTCTCGTCATGACAGGTGTCTCCTTCGTTCGCACGTACCTTCGGCGTTGGTCCACTACGGCGCCTGGCCCCGGACGCTGGCCAGTGTCGACGAACCGGCGTTGCGAACCGGTGGAAAACGGGTCTATCACGCTCGCGCTACCTGCGCAAAGACGCCGGTCAACGGACGAGTCCCTCTTCGGTGAGCCGGTACTGCAAGAGATCGAGCCCGATCGTCTTGCGGACCTGCTCGCGCGCGCCCTTGGCGATCTGTGCTTGTTCGGCGGGATTAGGCGTGCGGGCATAGTCCGCCAGGATACTGGCCATCATCTGCGCACGTATGAGCATTTCATCCGCGTAGCGCTGCTTCCTTTCGTCGCTGACGCCACGCAGGCGCTCCGGCTGGTCGCGCAGCAGCGCAGCGGCCATCTGCTTGCGCAACGCGCGCAGGGGCTTCCCGGTAGGCACGCGCGTCGTGCCATGCGCCGCTGCCCAATACACGCCGACCATGTAGGTCGCGACGTCCACCAAGCTGCCCGGTGTCAGACCCTCGCGCGCCAACGCGTCCTGAATGTCGAACCTGCGACTGACTTTCAGAAAGTGCTCGGCCGCTTCCGGATTCCCACGGCGGATGTCGCTCGCGATCGCGGCACGCACTTGCTCGGTGATGCGCGGGTCCCGCCTGAAGCTGAGCAGTTGACCGATATCCGATGGCGCGCGCGAAGCCGCCACGACCTTTGGCGCTTCGTCCTGACGGCGACGCAGCTCGTTCTCGATCGACTTACCGACCGCTGCATTGCCGGCAATGTCCGAAATGATGGAACCGGCGTCGTTGAAGGCGCCCATGTGGATGTCGTCCTGGGCCGCCGCACTCCCTGCAGAAGCAAGGACCGCAATCGTGACGATATGTCTCAGCATGGTGCTGTCCTCCGACAACTCCTCTCGGCGATTCTTGCGAATTCCGGCTGACAAAAATGCGAAGCGGGCCCGTAGGCCCGCTTCGTGGGATCCCCGAGGGGATCAACCCTTACGACCGGCGGTCGTGTTGCCTTCGCCGAGCGTCTTGATGGCGTTCGTGAAGGTGTTCATCATCAGCGAGAACTCCTGCGTGTCCGCCTGGATCTTCATCATTTCGCTCGGCTTGGCGTCATCCGGCAGGCTGTTGATCGCGCGCTCAAGCTGAGCAGCCTTCTGATCCGCAAGCCGGCCCATCGCCTGCGCGATCGCGTACAGCCAGCCCTTGCCGGAAATATTGCGGCCGCCACGGGCGGAGATCGGGCCGGTGTCGTCGTCGATGCCGTTCCCGTTCTGCACCAGGTTGTTGACGATGTGGACGTGGAGATGGGTGCTCATATGCGCCTCCGGTAGTTGGACAGGGGAAAGTCCGATGCGAGGGCCATCCTCTGCCTGGGGCCGCCCGGTCACAATCTGTGGCGTACCCTAGGTCGGGTCCGCCCCAGTCATGCGCCAGGCCGGACGTCGACCTGGCCGGCCGACGCGCTTCGGTGCTCGCGGTTGCGTCGCGCCAGCCACTCAGCCGCGGGGGCGTCGCCCTCGGCCTTGCGCCGCCTCTCGTACTCAAGCGCGTCCTGTACCGCGCGGTGCTGCAGGGGTTCGAAGGCCTGCTCGATACGACGCGCCAGCGCGTCGCGCTCGCTGGCGTCCAACTCCTCGCCGAAGCGGTCGACCAGGCTGAGCCAGGCATCCCGCAACGCCGCGACGTCGAGCGTCGCCGGTGCCGCTTCGTGACGCTCCAGCGCTTCGCGCACTTCGCGGATGACGGCGGCACGATCGGCCTCGGACAGGCCTGGCTGCTCCTGCAGCATCGCCTCCATCTGCTGGAGCAGTTGCATGCGATCGGTTCCCAAGGTCATGGCACCCTCGTTCGTTGTCGATGACCCCGCCTTCCCGGGGCCCGGAGAGCAGAACGTCGTGGCCGTCAGCGCACGGTGATCGGCCGCCACGCAAAAAAGGCGGCCCGCGAAGCGACGCGGACCGCCGGTTGCGTCGGACGACGCGCTCAGTGCGTCACGCCGGTAACCGCCGACAGCCGCTGCGTCAGCCGCCGCGTCGCCTCGCCGTAGTGACGACCGAGCGTTTCGGCCACTTCGGTAAGCCAGTGATCCGCCGCCGGCTGCCCGTCGTCGCGAAGCCGGCGCGAGTACTCCGGCTCCAGGCGGGCCATCTCCTCGCGCAGGTCGCGCTGCATCGAATCGAAATGCTCCAGCAGCTCCGCATGCTCGGTGGCGCTGATGGCGCCTTCGTTGCGCAGCTCGTCGAGGCGGTCGATCAAGGCCTGACGATCGAGGGCAGCCGTGGCGTTCATGGATCAGGCTCCGTTGAGCGCGTCGTTGAAGGCGCTGGTGAACACGCTTTCGAACAACTGGTCGAATTGCGCGTTGCCGGTGCTCAGCGAACCGCCGCCGAACAACGCGTCGCCGATCATCTGGCCGATCATCCCGCCGATCATGCCCCCGATGGGGCCGCCGAAGTACGTGCCGATCGCCTGGCCGATGCTCTGGAAGATGTTGCTGGACATGGTCTCTCTCCTTGCAGAGGGTGGGAGTCGATGGCGCCAGTTTCCGCAGCGGGAGAGCCGCTCCAAGCTAGGTCGTACCCCATTAGGGCGGGCCCTAGGTTCATCGGCGGTGAAGCCTGCGCACACTGGGCGCGTGAGTGCCGCGATGCCCGCCATCCCGTCTTCCGCCGCGCCACGCGAGTTCGCCGGCGCCGAGCTGCTGCGCACGCGCCGGATGCGGCTGCGCGGGCTGCGCTACCACGACGTGCCGGCGCTGTGGCAGATGGGCCGGGATGCGCGTGTCACCGGGCATCTGCTGGATGCGCCGGTGTCGACACTGGCATCGGCGGTGGCGCTGGTGGAGATGGCGAACGCCCTCTACGTGCGGCGGCCTGGGCTGGGGCTGTGGTGCGCGGAGGATGCGGAGGGCCGCTTCGTCGGGTTCTTCTCGCTGATGCCCGAGCCGGACGCCGACGAAGTCGGCATCGGCTGCCGCCTGGTCCCGCGCGCCTGGGGACGTGGCTACGCGCTGGAAGGCGGCGCGGCGCTGTGCCAGCACGCGTTCGCGACGCTGGATCTGCCGTATCTGGTCGGCGTCTGCGCGCCGGAGAACCGCGCGGTGCCGCCGCTGCTGGCGCGACTGGGATTCGCGGCCGATGGCCGGACGCAGCAGGCCGGCAAGCCGGCGCTGCGCTTCGTGCTCGCGCGCCGGGACTGGCGCGGGATCGTGCCGCGGCGACGCGCGCTTCAGGGCGATCCGGTGACGTAAGCCGCGCCGTCGTAGCGCAGCGTGGACACCAGCGGCTGTCCGCGTCCGGAAACGGCGTGCAGTTGCAGATCGTGGAAGCCGCGCGTTCGCGTGCGCATGACCTCCAGCGCGGTCGCGCGTTCGCCGCGCATCAGCGCGCGGGCGCCATCGGCGGTGCCCGCGTAGACCCACCAGAACGCGTTCTCCGCCTCGCGCAGGCACGGGTGCACGCCGCCGACCACCCAGTCGGGCCGCACATCGCCGTCGAGATCCACGCGATGCGCGGCGACCCAATCCGGGCGGAACCGGCTGACGCCGTCGCGCACGCCTTCGCCGCAATCCAGCACGCGTTCGTCGGTCTGCAGCGCACGGGCGATCGGCTCGGGCAGCGCGTCGCCGCCGGCCTGCCCCGCCTCGAAGCGCGCCGGGCTCGCGGGTGTCGACGGCGGCGCGACCGGCGCCGCGTCGCGTCCGCCCGGCGCGGTCAGGCGCGCGGGGCGCGGCGCGGACGGCAGCGAATCGGCATCGCAGGCGGTCAACGCGGGCGCGAGCAGCAGCGCAAGACCGCAGGCGCGGAGGAGATCGAAGGCGCGCGACGTCATTCCCGATCGGCTGGCAACGGCGATGCGCAAGGCTCGCGCAGCGCGCGTTCAGGCCGCGTGGTGGCTCAACCGCGGCGGCCGTCGAAACGACCGTCGAGCAGATCGTGCACCCAGCGGTCGATCACCGCGGAAGGCGCTTCGATATGCACGTGCGGGCCGGTCGAGTGGCCGGTGGAGCCCTGATTGCCGAGATCCTGTCCGTAGCCCACGCGCTGGCCTTCGCGCACGTCGATCGACGACATGTGGAAGATGTAGACGAGCTGGCCGTTGTCGCCGCGCAGGATGACCGCATTGCCGGCCGCGCCGAGCGGCCCGGCATGCACCACGGTGCCGGCGATCGGCGACGGGATCGGCTGCTGCGTCTGCGACTGGCCGGCGCGATGCAGGACGACGTCGCGCACTTCCAGCGTCTGTCCTTCGCGCACGCGCGTCTGGTAGTCGTGATGCGGCTGCATCTGATCGGGATGCGAGACCGCGAACGCCGGCCGGTGACCCGTGCTGTACACCGTGAACGGCGCATAGGTGGGCGCCTCGCCGGACGGCGGGGCGGGCGGTGCGCCTTCGCTTCGCGGCGGGCCGACTTCGGTGCGCGGAGGCGCCGATCCGCCGCCCGGAAGGTTCACGCTCTGGCCGGGATGGATCAGATTCGGGTTGCGGATCTGCGGGTTGGCGCGCAGCAGCGCATCGAGCGACACCCCGTGCCGTTCGGCGATACCCGACAGCGTGTCGCCCGCGCGCACGGTGTAGCTCGACGCACGCTCTGCGCCGCCGCCGGGAATGTGCACGCTCTGGCCGGGATGGATCAGATTCGGGTTGCGGATCTGCGGATTGGCGCGCAGCAACGCATCGAGCGACACCCCGTGCCGCTCGGCGATACCCGACAGCGTGTCGCCCGCGCGCACGGTGTAGCTCGACGCACGCTCTGCGCCGCCGCCGGGAATGTGCACGCTCTGGCCGGAATGGATCAGATTCGGGTTGCGGATCTGCGGGTTGGCGCGCAGCAGCGCATCGAGCGACACCCCGTGCCGTTCGGCGATACCCGACAGCGTGTCGCCCGAGCGCACCGTGTACGTGCTCGCTCGCCCCGGTGGCGGCGACGCCGGCGGCTCCGGCCGCGGCGGCGTTTGCGTCGGCGGCGGCGCCTCGCCCTGGATGCGCGCGCGCACGAACGAGGTCGCTTCGCCGGCGGTGATGCGGCCGTCGCGGTTGATGTCGAGCGGCGCGTTCATGCGGTACGCCGCGGTGCCCTGCGCGAACAGGGTGGAGTTCGGGTCCGGCCGCGGGCTGCCGTACAGCACCGTCGTATAGACGCCTTCCAGCGTGTTGAGATCGCCGGGGTCGGAACGGCGTGCGAAGTAGCGTTCGACGTACTCGAGCTGGTCCACCGCGCTCATGCGCGCCAGCGCGTCGGTGCTGGTGCCGAGCTCGCGCGCGGTGCCGGGCATGAACTGGATCAGGCCGGTGGCGCCGCTGCCGGCGGCGTTGCGCACGTCCGGGCGGAAGGTGCCGCCGGTCTCGAAGCTCATCACCGCCATCAGATACTCCGGACGCGTGCCGAGGCGTTCGGCCATCTCCTCGACGCGGCGGATGAACGCCTCGGTGACGTGCGGATTGCCGCGCACGCCCTGGATGCGGTCGTAATCGAATCCGCCGGGGCTGATGCGGTCGCCGGCGACGTTGCTGTTGCGATCGGCGGATACCGCGCTGACGGTCATGCCTTCGCTCCGGACTGTCGATGCGCCGATTGCATGCGATGGCCGGCGGCGGCGCCATCTGGTGCTCACCCTAGGGGTGCGGCGGTCGCGCGGCCTTGTAGGAGCAACTGTCTTTTTGCCTGGACGGGCGCGGGCTTCCGACGCCACCCCTCCCAACCCTCCCCTGCACGCAGGGGAAGGAGACGCCGCCGCGTCCGCCACGGTTCGGGTCGTGGCCGAGGCCGCTCCTGCGGCGAAGGGGCGGGCGGCGCGCTCAGCCGTGCAGGTGCGGATCGATCGTCAGCGTGCCGAGATTGCGGGCGGCGAAGCGGCGGGCCAGTTCGGGCGCGGCTTCGCGGATGGCGTCGTAGCTCGCGCGCGAGCGCACGTCGGCGCGCAGCGTCCAGCCGTCGGCGGTGCGGCTCAGCAGCAGATCGGTGCCCGGCAGCGTGGCGTCGGCCATGCGCAGCAGCACCTGGCCGTCGTCGCGCTCGCGCGCGTCGGGGCTGACCGCGAGCTGGCGCACATGGCGCTCCAGCAGCTCGGCAAGGCGCGGCGCCGCCGCCTGCTCCAGCGCCTGCGGCGGCAGCGGCCGCTCCGCTGCGGGCGCCAGCGCGGCCGCCATCGCCGCGAGCGCGGCGTCCTGCGACAGCGGCTCGCGCTGCGGTTCCCCGTCGCGCGCATACGCCTTCCGCTTGAGCGCATCGTCGAACTCGCGCGCCTCTACCCGCGCGGCATCGTCGGCGCGCTGGGCGAGCAGCGATTCGATCCGGGCCTCGGGCTGCGCGCCGGCTTGACGCTGCAGCATCAACGCGCGGAACCGGTCCACTTCCTCGGGGTGCACCGGCCGTCGGACGCCGCCGGCCGCGGCCTCGCGCACGGCGCCGGACGTCCGCGCCGGATCGGCAGCCGCCGTGCCGGAATTGCGTTGGTGGATCACGCTCATCTCCGTTCTCTCCGCGATGCCCGTCAACCCCGCGCCACTGCCGCACGCGGCGGCAGGTCGGCCGACGCGCTCTCCTCGGCGCGCGCCGCCAGCCGGCGCTGTTCGCTGCGCCACAGATCCTTGCGCTTCTCCAGCGCGTCCAGCCGCGCCTGCGCGCGGAAGAACGCGGCGCGCGCCTCCTCCACCGCCAGCTCGGCCTGCCGCAACTGTTCCTGGGCGGCGAACAGCCGTTGCCGCACGATGTCGGCAAGCGTCTCCAGATGCGCGATATGCGCCTCGCGCTGGGCGAACGCCTGCGCCGGCGACAGGCCGTCGGGCGGCGGTTCGAGCAGACGCGCGCGCTGCCGGCCGCGCTCGAACTGCAACGCGATCAGCTCGCCCTCGATGCGCACGCACGCATCGCGACAGCGCTGCGCCTCCTCGCGACGCTGCAGCAGCGTCTGCCGCGCCTGTTCGACGCGGTGCGCGCGCAGGCTCAGCAGCACCTGCAGCGGAAAGCGCTTCATCCGAACAGCCTCCGCAGGGCGTCGACCGACGCGTCGAACGGCGCGAGCTGATCCGGCGGCTGCCGCAGCAGCGCGCGGATCGCCTCGATGCGGTCGATGGCGACGTCGGCGTCCGGGTCGCTGCCTTGCCGGTACTCGCCCAGCTGCAGCAGCAGTTCGATTTCCTGGTACTTCGCCAGGTACCTGCGCAGCAGGCCGGCCGCGCGCCGATGCGCCGGGTCGGCCACGCGCGCCATCGTGCGGCTGAGGCTTGAGAGCACGTCGATCGCCGGATAGTGGTGCGCGGCGGCGAGCTTGCGCGAGAGGATCACGTGGCCGTCGAGGATCGAGCGCACTTCCTCCGCGATCGGGTCGTCGCCGTCCTCGCCTTCCATCAGCACGGTGTAGAACGCGGTGATGGTGCCGTGCTCGTTGTTGCCCGCGCGCTCGAACAGCGCCGGCAGCGCGCTGAACACGGACGGCGGAAACCCGCGCCGCGCCGGCGGCTCGCCGATGGCGAGGCCGACGTCGCGCAACGCCCGCGCGAAGCGCGTCACCGAATCCACCAGCAGCAGCACGCGGCGGCCGCGGTCGCGGAAGTGTTCGGCGATGGCGGTGGCCACCCAGGCCGCGCGGCTGCGCTCCAGGGCCGGGCGATCGGAGGTCGCCACCACCACGACCGAGCGCGCCAGCCCCTGCTCGCCGAGGTTGTCGTGGATGAACTCGTTGACCTCGCGTCCGCGCTCGCCGACCAGCGCGATCACGTTGACGTCGGCGTTGCCGCCACGCGCCAGCATGCCCAGCAGCGTGCTCTTGCCGCCGCCGGCGACCGCGAAGATGCCCATGCGCTGGCCTTCGCCGGCAGTCAGCACGGTGTCGATCGCGCGCACGCCGGTGGCGAACGGGCGGTCGATCGCCCGGCGTGCCAGCGGGTTGGGCGAAGCCGCGTAGATCGGCGCCTCCACCGTGGCGCCGAGCGGGCCGCGGCCGTCGATGGGCTCGCCGTGGGCGTCGAGCACGCGACCGAGCAGGCCGTCGCCCGCGCGCACCGCGGCCCGGCGGCCGGTGGCGTAGACCTCGGTCTCGGCCGAAATGCCGTCGAGCGCGCCCAGCGGCGTCAGCAGCGTGTGCTGGCGCGAGACGCCGACCACTTCCGCCATCAGCCGGAACGCCCCCTCGCCCTTCGGGGCGCGCAGCTCGCACAGCTCGCCGATCGCCGCCTTGACGCCCGTCGCGCGGATCAGCGTGCCGTAGGCTTCCGCCACGCGGCCGACCCGTTCGACCGGCTGCACGCGCGCCAGCGCGGCCAGCAGCGCATCGTCCGGCGGCGACGGCGACAGCGCGCTCACGAACGCTGCACTCCCGCCAGCGCGGCGCGGATCGCCTCGATCTGCTGCGCGACGCCGGCGCGCACCTCGCCCGCCTCGGACACCACCACGCAACTGAGCGGATCGAGGCTTTCGTCGTCGACCAGCTCGATCACGCCCACCACCGGATGCGCCTGACGCACGGCGCCGAGCCCGGCCGCGACCGATTCGCGCACGCTCGGATGCACCCGGATCAGCAGGAACTGTTCGGCCTGCGCGGCTTCCACCGCCTGCGCCACCAGCGGCGGCACCACCTCGCGCGCATCGAACGTCGGCGCGATGCGGGCGACGATCGCGCAGGCGAGGTCGCTGACGCGCGCGGCGGCTTCGCCCAGCACGCGCGCGCGGCGCTCGTTGAGATCGGCCAGTTGCTGCGCCATCTGCGTCTGCGCGCGCGACAGGCCCTCCGCGAAGCCCGCGGCATAGCCGCGCTCGCGCGCCTGCGCGATCTCCGCCTCGGCCTGCGCGTAGAGCGCGTTCATGCGCTCGATCAGCGCGTCGATCTCCGACAACCGCGCCCAGGCTTCGGCCGGCACCACGCCCGCCGCCAGCGCGCGCTCGAAGCGGCGCGGCTCGAACACCGCGACCGCGCCCTCGTGCGCGGCGAGCGCGTCGCGCGCGGTCGCCATCGGCAGCGCCGCGTTCATGCCGCCGCCCTCAGGTGATGCGCGTGGGCGCGCGCCACCAGCGCGGGGGACAGATGCGCCGGCGGCAGGGTCTCGGGTTCGTGCAGCAGGCGCGACCACTCGCCCAGCGCCGGCGCGTGCTCGCGGCACCAGGCGTCCAGCTCCGCACGCCCCTGGCGGTCGATGCGCGGCAGCAGCGATTGCCGCGCCAGATCCTGCGAAGCCAGCGCCTCGCGCAGCTCGCGGGCGACCCGTGCCTCCGCCTCGCCGTCGAGCGTTCCGTCCCACAGCGACCGATCCAGCGCCAGCGCGTAGCCATCGCCCAGCAGCGCCTTGAGCCAGCGCACCGGCTCGCGCCGCACCTCGGCGCGGATCGCCGGCGCGAACGCGAGCGTTCCCAGGTCGCGGATCAGCCGCTGCAGACGCGCGCGCGGCCAGGCGGTGACGGTGGTGAGCGCCGCGCCGTCGGGCGAAGGAGCGAGCAGCGCCGGCGCCTTCGCCTGCAGCCAGCGCGACAGCATGCGCCGGCCCAGCGCGCTCTGTTGGGCGTGCGCGAGCAGCGCGCCGTCCACCCCGAACCACGCGGGTTTGGTCTCCACCAGCAGCGTGCGCACGCGCATGGGCGGCTCCGTCACAGGCGCGAGACCGGCGCCGGCGCCTTGCGCTGCGGCCACCAGCGGCGACGCAGCGCCACCGCGGCGCCCGCCAGCATCACCAGACCCGCGCTGATGCCGACCGCCACCGGGCTGATCGCCGCCACCGCCGCGGCCGCGCCCTGCCGCTTCGGCGGCGGCGCGGACTGCACCTCGAAGAACTTGATCGTCACCTTGTTGACGTCGTCGAGGCCCTCGATGCTGTCCTTGATGAACACCTTGAGGTCGGTCTCGCGCGCGCGCAGGTTGGCGCCCGGCCGCTCGAACAGGATCACCGAGGCCGACGAGTCCGCGTTCTGCCCGCCCAGCGGGTCCTTGTCCGGCAGCGCGATGTGCACGCGCGCCTCGACCACGCCGTCGATGCGCGAGAGCGTGCGCTCCAGTTCCTGCGACAGACCGAACAGGTAGCGCGCCTTCTCCTCCAGCGCCGAGGAGGCGAAGCCCTCCTTCTTGAACACGTCGCCCAGCGAGCGGTGCTGCGCGCGCGGCAGCCCGCGCGCGTTGAGCACCTGCATCGCATACGGAATGTCGCCGCGGTTGACGCTCACCTCCCAACCGGTCTTGCTGGCCGAAGGCGCCTTCTCGGCGGGAATGCCGGCGTCGAGCAGCGCCGCCATCAGCTCGTTGGCCTGCTGTTCGTCGAGCTGGCTGTAGAGCGCGGTGCGCCCGCAGGCGGCGAGCATCAGCGCGAGGAGCGCGGCGGTCAGGATGCGTCCGGCGTTCATGACTGCTCTCCCGTCACGATTGCTGGCGGAACAGTTGCGCGATGCCGTCGGACGTGCGGTTGGCCACGTTGGCGGTCAGCTCCGAGGTGAACAGGAACTGGTGGCAGCGCATGGTCATCTGCATCATCTCGCCGGGGGTGAGGTCGGCGGCGTTGGCGCTCATCGCCTTGGAGATCTCGCCGATGTTCTGCGCGCCGCCGTTCAGCCGTTCCAGCGCGGTGAGCACCATGCGCGTGCCCTCGAACGACACCGCCTGCGCGCCTCCGGCACCGGCCGGCGGCGCGCCCGCGGCCGCGCCGGCGCGTTCGTAGGCCTCGGCGAACTGCCGCACCTCCATCGCCGACGCCTGCGGCTGCAGCGCGGCGGCCTGCGGCGCAAGGTTCGTGGCCTCGGCGGCCACCTGGATCGCTTCGATCATGAGGTCCTCCCTGCCCGTGTGCGGGCGGACTTACTGCCGCTTGCCCAGCGTCTCCAGCGCCTGGCCGACGCTGTTCTGCGAGGTGGCGGCGTTGTTGGACATGAACTGCATGCGCAGGCTCTCGGCGGTGAGCGCGATCATCTGCGACGGCTGATCGGAACCGCTGCCGATCGAGCTCGACAGCTCGCTGATGCGCGCCGCCTGGGCGTCGAGCGTCTGACCCCACGCGCGCGACATCGCCTCGTACCAGCTACCGCTGTCGGCGGCCGACACCGCGCCGCGCTCGGCGCGCGAGCGCGCTTCGATCGTGTTGGCGGCGCCGACGAACGTGGTGATCAGGTTGGGGTTGATGGTGTTGTCGCTCATGACGGCTCTCCTGCGATGCGCGGCGTCGCCGCGGGGGGATGGCAGCGCTGCGCGCGTGCGGTTAGCGGGCAGCGGAAACAGGCTGCGGTGGGGGATCTCATGCCGGCCTCACATCCGCACCGTGGTGCGGCCGGGGGCGATGCGCGCGCCGGCGGCGAGTGCGCCGGGCTGGCGTTGAGCGGTCGCCGGCGCCGCGGGTGCGGGCGCGGTCGCCTGGGTGCGCGCGACCAGCTTCACCGGCACCACCTGCCCGCCGTCCATCACCCACACCTGCCGCCCGATCGCCACCAGCGTGCGCCCGCTGGGCAGCGTGGCGCCGATGCGGTACTGCGTGCCGTCGGCGGCGACCACGTGCGGATCGTCGCCGTGCACCACCTCCACCAGCTCCTCCTGCCGCGAAGGCGCGGCGGTGCCGCCCGCCCGCGGCGCGGCATAGGCGGCGGTCGCGACCAGGTTGCGCGGGATCACGCGCCGCACGCCGACCACCTCGCGCATCGCGCGCGAGGTCGCGGCCTGCCGCAGCGCGGTCTCGTCCTCGAAGCGGCCGACGATCTCGACGTCGCCGTTGCCCAGCCAGCGGGTGCGCGCCACCAGGCCCTGACTGCGCAGCACCTCGCGCACGTCGCTGGCGATGTCGTCGCCGGTGCGCACTTCCACGCGCGCGGCGATGCCCTCCGCGCGCAGGCGCTGGCGGATGCGCTCGCGGGTGACGGTGTCGTTCACCGTGCCATGCACGGTCACGCTGCCGTCCGCGCCCGGCTCGACACGCAGACCGGCGACGCCGAGGCCGTTCAGCGCACGCTGCGCACGCACGGCGGGCACCGGCTCGCGCGCGCTCCGCGGCGGCATCACCGCGGCGAAGATCGCCACCGACACCAGCGACAGCGCGGCCAACGCGGCCACCCACGGCAGATGCCGCGTGCGGCGCGCGCGCGCACCGGGCGCGGCCTCCGTTTCCGCCAGCAGCGACCAGCCCGGGTCGCGCTCCTCGCCCACCGCGAACGCCGCGCTGCCGAGCGAGACGCGCTGCAGCGCGGGCAACTCGACCGGATCGCCCGGTCGCAGGGTGCCGTGACCGAGCCGCACCGGCGCATCGATCGCCCGCAGCAGCACGCTCCCGCCCATCACGGTCAGCAGCGCGTGGTGCGGCGCGACGTCGGGGTCCGACAGCACCAGGTCGCAGTCGTCGCCGCGTCCGATCAGCAGCATCTCCTGCGCGGCGAGCGGACGCACGGCACCGGCGTGAACGCCGGAGACGATCCTCAGGACACGGGCGGCGCTCGGCTCGGTCTCATGAGGGGACGGTGGGGGAACGGGGGCAGCCATGGGGGAAGCTCCAACGGGATGCGTCGTCGCCGACGCCAAGGCGCGCATCCACGGCGGGGGAACCGGGGGGAAGGACGCGCGCGTCTGCGCGGAAGTCGCGGCCGGGATGTCGAAGTCGCATCCGCATGTCCGTCGCCTCACGCATTGATCTGGCCCGCCTGCACGATCCGCAGATCGGGCGCGAGTTCCTGGTAGGAGAGCACCGGCAGATCGAAGAAATCGATCTCCAGCAGCTTGCGCAGATGCCGGCGCACGTCCAGCGAGCACAGCAGCACCGGCCGCACGCCCTCCGGCTGGCGCGCGCGCTGCGCGCGCACCTCGGCCGCCAGCCGCGAGGCCAGCTCCGGCGAGATCGCGAGCTGGCTGGCGCCGCCGCTGACCCGCACCGACTGCCGCAGGCGGTCCTCGAGTTCCGGATGCACCAGCAGCACGTGCAGCGTGCGCTCGGCATCGGCGTAGCGGTCGGCGATCTCGCGCTTGAGCGCCACGCGCACGTACTCGGTGAGCAGCACGACGTCCTTCTCGCGCGCGCCGACGTCGGTGATCGCCTCGAACACGTCGCGCAGGTTGCGGATCGGGACGCCCTCCTCCACCAGCCGCCGCAGCACGTCCGACACGCGCTGCGGCGCGACCACGCGCAGCATCTCCTTCACCAGGTCCGGGTAGTCGCGCTGCATGCGGCCGAACAGGTTGGCCGTCTCCTGGATGCCGATGTAGCTACCGAGACGGCGCTCGAGCGCAAGCCTCAGGTGGGATGCGATCGCCTCGTGGCGGTCGAGGCCGTGCGCGTCGTCGCCCGCCACCCACTGGGCGTGCAGCGCCGGGTAGAAGCCCGGCAGGCGCTCGCCGTCGTGGCCGGCGGGCGCGATGCGAAGACGCGCGTCCTCGCGCACGTGGCCGTTCGCCAGCCGCGCGCCGAACGCGGTCGCCCGGTACTCGCCGTCGGCGAGCGCCGGGTTGGCGCGCACGGCCGGCGCCGGCAGCGGCACGCCGAACTGCTCGCGCAGCGCGCGCGTCACCTCGCCGAGGCGCTCGCGCAACGCACCCTCGCCCAGCGCGGCCAGCAACGTTGGCGCAAGCTCGATCTGCAGCGGCGCCGGCGGCGCCAGTCCGTCGTCCTGCACCGCCGCATCCTCCGCGGCGACCTCGCCCGCCGGCACGCGGAAGGCGCGCCGCAGCAAGGGCGAGCGGTGCCGGTAGCGCCACGCCGCCACGCCCAGCAGCGACAGGCCCAACGTCAGGAACACCAGCTTCGGGAAGCCGGGCACCAGCGTCAGCAGCAGCGCCAGCGCGCCGGTCACCAGCGCCACGCGCGGCTGGCCGGAGACCTGCCGGCTGATCGCATCGCCGAGATGGCGGTCGTCCTCGTCGCCCGCGGTGCGCGTCACCACCAGACCCGCCGCGATGGTGGCGAGGATCGCCGGGATCTGCGACACCAGCCCGTCGCCGATGGTGAGGATGCTGTAGGTGCGGGTCGCCTCGCCGAGCGGCATGTCGCGTTGGAGCACGCCGATGGCCAGGCCGCCGAGCAGGTTGATGATGATGATGACGATGCCGGCGATGGCGTCGCCCTTCACGAACTTCATCGCGCCGTCCAGGCTGCCGTGCAGCTGGCTCTCGACTTCCAGCAAGCGGCGCTTGCGACGCGCCTCGTCCTTGTCGATCAGGCCCGAGCGCAGGTCGGAATCGATCGAGAGCTGCTTGCCCGGCATCGCGTCCAGCGTGAAGCGCGCGGCCACCTCGGCCACGCGCTCGGCGCCCTTGGCGATCACGATGAACTGCACCACGGTGATGATCAGGAACACCACCAGACCGACCACCAGATTGCCGCCGGCGACCAGGTTGCCGAACGTGTCGACGATGTGGCCGGCCTCGGCGTGCAGCAGGATCGAGCGCGTCACCGCGATCGAGATCGCCAGCCGGAACAGCGTGGTCAGCAGCAGCACGCTCGGGAAGCTGGAGAACGCCACCGGCGTCGGGATGTAGATCGCCAGCAGCAGCAGCGCGATGCCGATGGTGATGTTGAGCGCGACCAGCGCGTCGATCACCACCAGCGGCAGCGGCAGGATCATCGCGGTGAGGATCATCACCACGCCCGCCGCCAGCACGATGTCGCTGTAGCCCGCGCGGCGCGGCCCCGACGCCGCCGCGGGCGCCGTCATGATCGTTTCGATCAGCGCCCGCATCGCCGCCCCATCTCCATGCGCGCGGCGCTCGCGACCGCTTGCGACCCCGCGACGCGCCCCGCATTCCCGCGCCCGCGGCACCGCTCACGCGGTCTGCCGCACCCTGCACTCCATGCAATGAACGCCTGCGTCTTCACCGCGCGCCACCGAGGCCTTGTTCGCGATCGATACTAAGCAGGCGCCTCGCCGATGTGTGTAAAGCTCATGTGAACCATGCATGCGACACGTGCGCCATTTCGCACTTCCGCCGCAGTTGCATGAAGTGTCGCCGAACGATGACGCGGCGTTAACGCCGCAGCGCCAAGCTCTACTCATCCATGTGATCAACGGATTGAGCGCGCGTGCCGAGATCGTCTTCGCCGAGTGACGCGATCAACCGCACCGAGTGCGACGCGACACCCACCGCGAGCGCGCGCCCCGAGCGCGTGCGCACGACCACGATCCGTTCGCGCGCGCCGACCGCCAGCACCTGCACCACGCTCAGCGGCGCATCGCGCGAGGCGATGCCGTGCCGCTTGCGCAGCAGATACAGCACGGCCGCCAGCGCGCCGATCAGCAGCACGATCGGCAGCACGATGCCGGCGATCTCCGCCACCAGCGGCACTTCCCCCGCCGTGGGAGCGACCGCAGCGAAAGCGGGAGCCGGCAGCGACGCCAGCGACGAGACGAAAGCAGGGAAAGCAGTCATGGGCGGAGCGCGGCTCGACGTTGCGGAACCGGAAGCGTGCGTCGCGCGGCGTGTGTCGCGCAACCGGGGCGCCCTTCGGGGCGCCGCAGGAGGCTGAGCGATGGCGCGCGCACGCCCGACCGCCACCGCCGCCGCCCGTCCCCCGCCGCCCGCGCACGACGCGGTGCTGCAGGCGTTGCCGCATCCCTGCGCGCTGTACGACCGCGACGACGGCCATCTGCTGCGCTGCAATCCGGCGTTCGAACGCGCGTTCGGCGCTCTCGACGAGCACGTCTCGCGCGATGCCCTGCTGCGCCGGCTGGGCGTGCCCGAGCAACACGCCCCGCGCGAGGCCGAGGTGATGGCGCCGCACAGCGGCCGCTGGTACGCGGTGCACCGCGGCGCCAGCGGGGACGGCTTCGAACTGCTGACGGCGGTCGACGTCACCGAACGCATCGAGGCGCTCAACGCGCAGAAGCGCCGGCAGGAGAAGCTGCTGTTCACCTCGCGGCTGATGTCGGTCGGCGAGATGGCGGCGACGCTCGCGCACGAACTCAATCAACCGCTCGCCACCATCGTCAACTACCTCAACGGAAGTCTGCGGCTGGTGGCGCAGGCCGGCGGCCCGGTGCAGGTGGAACGCGCCCTGCAGGCCGCGCGCGCGCAGGCCGAGCACGCCAGCGCGGTGATCGCGCGGGTGCGCGAGTTCGTGCGCGCGCGCGAGCCGCGCCGCGATGCCCACCGCCTCGACGCCATCGCCGGCAACGTGGTCGAACTGCTGCGGCTGGAGGCCGAGCGCCTGCAACTGCGGATCGAGCTCGCGCTCGCGCCCGATCTGCCGGCGGTCTACGCCGACCGCGTGATGATCGAGCAGGTCCTGCTGAACCTGGTGAAGAACGCCATCGAGGCGATGCGCGAGGTGGCGCCGCCCCAGCGCGCGCTGCGCGTCGAAGGACGCGTCAATCTCGACGGCGACGTCGAAGTCCGGGTCTGCGACCGCGGGCCGGGGCTGACGCCCGCCGAGCAGGGCCAGTTGTTCTCGCCGTTCTTCACCACCAAGAGCGACGGGCTGGGCATCGGCCTCGCCATCTGCCGTTCGATCGTCGAATACCACGAAGGCCGCCTGTTCCACGAACCGCGCCAAGGGGGCGGCAGCGTGTTCGGCTTCACCCTGCCGCGCGCGGAGGGCCGCGCATGAGCGTCACCCGCGTCTACCTGGTCGACGACAATCCCGGCTTCCGCGAGTCGACCGCGTGGCTGCTGGAGACCGCCGGCTACGAGGTCGACGCCTACGCCGGCGCGCGCGAGTTCCTCGACGACTACGCGCGCCAGCGGCACGGCGCCGCCGCCGAATGTCTGGTGTCCGACATCCGCATGCCCGAGATGAGCGGCCTGCAGCTCCAGGAAGAACTGCGGCGGCGCGGCGTTCCGCTGCCGCTGGTGTTCGTCACCGCGCACGGCGATGTGCCGATGGCGGTGGAAGCGATGCGCAAGGGCGCCTCCAACTTCATCGAGAAGCCGTTCAGCGACGAGGCCCTGCTGGATGCGATCCGCCTCGCCTGCGCGCCCCGGCGCGACGCAGGCGGTCCCGTGGTGCACAACGAGCGGCTGGCCAGGCTCAGTCCGCGCGAGCGACAGGTGCTCGACCTGGTGGTCGCCAGCAAACCGAACAAGATCATCGCCGACATTCTCGGCATCAGCATCAAGACGGTGGAACTGCATCGCGCGAACATGATGGCCAAGCTCGGCGTGAAGACGCTGCCCGAACTGATGAAGGTCGCGCTCGGACATGGCTGACGCGACCCGCGAATCCCTCGCCCATGCGCCCCTCGCGACGCCGCTGCGCGAACGCCTGCCGCGGCTTTCGCACGCGCATGCCGAGGCCCTGCGCCTGCTGTTCGGCGCCCCTCTGCGCTGGCCGCTGCGCGACGGCGCGCTGCGCCTGCGGCCGGGCGTGCGGGCGGAGCACGCGATCGCGCTGGATGCCGACGGCGATCGGCTGGCGCTCGCGTTCGCGCCCGGCACGCCGTGCGCGGAGCTGCACAACGGCCTGCGCTGGAGCGACCACGTGGGGCGCGCGCGCGTGCTGGCCTGGGCGCTGGCTTACGAACCCGCGCTGGTGCGGCTGAGCGAGGCATTGGGCGCCGCGCTGCTGCCGCTCGCCGACGAGGATCTCGCGCAGGCCGCGGCCGCCGAAGCCGCCGCCGAACGCGAGGCGCTGTGGCTGCGCTTCGAGGTCGACGGCGGCGCGGCGCTGTCGGGCGCGCTGCGCGTGCCGCTGGCGTGGGCGCCGCGGCTGGCCGAACGCGCCGAACGCGTGGCGGCGGAGAACGCGCCCTGGTCGGCGCTCCCGCTGCCCGCGCGCGTCGCCCTGCCGGGCCCCGCGCTCGATGCGTCGCAATGGCGCGCGCTGCGCCCGGGCGACGTGCTGGTGATCGGCCCGCACGCGCGACTGCAGCGCGCCGAGCTGCGCATGCACGGACGCCTGTGGCCGCTGGCGCGCGACGCCGCCGGCTGGCGCGTCGACGGCGCGGGCCAACCTTTCTTCCCGTCGCAGGAGATTCCCGTGAGTTCCGACGTCGCTCCGACCGCGCCTTCCGCTGAAACCGCGAGCGTCCCGGACGTGCCGGTGCGCATCGAGTTCGAGGTCGGCAGCCTCGAGCTCACGCTCGACGCGCTCGGCGCATTGCAGCCCGGCTACGTGTTCGCGCTGCCGGCGCCGGCCGAGGGCGCCAACGTCGTGCTGCGCGCCAACGGCAAGGTGGCCGGCCGCGGCGAGCTGGTGGCGGTGGGCGACACGCTCGGAGTCCGGCTGCTGTCCTGGAGCTGAGCGATGGACTTCAGCACGTTCTCGCCGGCGCTGGTGCTGGTGGTCGTCGTCAGCCTGGCGCTGGCGCCGTTCGTCGCGGTCATGGTGACCTCGTTCACCAAGATCGTGGTGGTGCTCAGCCTGCTGCGCAACGCGCTGGGCCTGCAGCAGGTGCCGCCCAACGTCGTCATCAACGGGCTGGCGCTGATCCTGTCGATCTACGTGATGTATCCGGTGATCCTCGACACCCACGCCGCGGTCAAGGCGCGCGCGGAAGGACGTCCCGCGCCTGCGCTGGCCGCGCCGGCAGCCGCCGCGGCGGCGCCGATCGTCGATCCGGAGATCGTGGCCGACGTGCGCTCCACCGAGGAGATCCGCGCGCCGTCCGCCGCGGCCGCGAGCGCAGGCCCCGCGCTGCCCGCCGCCGGACCGGGCGGACGCATGACCACCGACCGCCTGCTGGCGCTGATCGAGGCCGGCAAGGAGCCGCTGCGCGCGTTCCTGATCCGCCACTCCAGCGAGGCCGAGCGCGCCTTCTTCCTGCGCAGCGCGCAGCGGCTGCTGCCGCCGGAGCGGCGCCACACGGTGACGGCGAACGACTACATCGTGGTCGTGCCCGCGTTCACCGTGAGCGAGCTGACCGCGGCGTTCCAAATCGGCTTCCTGATCTTCCTGCCGTTCCTGATCATCGATCTGGTGGTGTCCAACATCCTGCTGTCGCTGGGGATGATGATGCTCTCGCCCACCACCGTGTCGCTGCCGTTCAAGCTGTTGCTGTTCGTGCTGATCGGCGGCTGGGCCAAGCTGGTGCACGGCCTGGTGCTGACCTACGCCTAGCCATCCCGATCCCCAATCCCGCACCCAAATCGCGAATCCTCGAGCCCGCCCATGGCCGACATGCTCGAACTCACCAAACAGGCGCTGTGGCTGACGCTGATCCTCTCGGGTCCGCCGATCGCCGCCGCGTCAATCGTCGGCCTGGTGGTCGCCTTCATCCAGGCCGCCACGCAGTTGCAGGAGCAGACGTTCACCTACGCGGTGAAGTTCGTGGTGATCGTGATCACCCTGTTCGTCACCGCATCCCTGATCGGCGGCACGCTGTACACCTTCGCCGACCGGCTGTTCATGGACTTCCCCACGCTCGTGCGGCGCTAGCGGATGGCCTTCGACCCGCTCGGCAATGCGCTGCTCGCTTTCGGCATCACCCTGCCGCGGGTGATCGGCGCGTTCCTGATGCTGCCGCTGATGACCCCGGAAACCGTGCCGGCCACCGTGCGCAACAGCTTCATGGCGAGCCTGGCGCTGGTGGCGATGCCGGTCGCGCTGGGCGGCACCGCGCTCGATGCGGTGACGGTGCCGGACTGGCCGTTCATCGTGCTCAAGGAACTGTTCCTGGGCGCCGCGATCGGGTTCGTGTTCGGCATCGTGTTCTGGGCCTTCGGCGCCGCCGGCAACCTGCTCGACAGCCAGGTGGGGATGGCGCTGGCGTCGGTGTTCGATCCGATCCAGGGTCACCAGACCTCGCTGCATGGCGAATTCATGTCCGAGTTCGCGGCGATGCTGTTCATGGCCAGCGGCGCGTTCCTGATCTTTCTCGACCTGCTGATCTCCAGCTACGCGCTGTGGCCGGTGACGTCGTACTACCCCGAACTGCACCGCAGCGGCATCGCCTTCTTCACCGGCCAGTTCAGCTATCTCATGACCACGCTGCTGGTGCTGGCCGCGCCGGCGATCGTGCTGATGATGCTGATCGATCTCTCGTTCGGCCTGGTCAACCGTTACGCGCCGCAGCTCAACGTGTTCGCGCTGACCATGCCGATCAAGGCATGGCTGGCGACCGCGGTGCTGATGCTCTCGCTGGGCGTGTACGTCGAGATCGTGCTGGAGCGGCTGGGCGCCAACCGCGGCCTGCTGGAGGCGCTGCGGCGCCTGTTCGCCTAGCCCCGCTTCACCCGTTCCGCTCGCGCTCCCGCCGCACGCCCTCGGCCCAGTGCAGCACCTCGGCGACGGCCTCGAAGAATTCGCTGCCGATGTACTCGTCGAGCTCCGCGCGCGCGTTCAGACCGCGCGCCAGTTCGATGTTCTGCAGGATCGGCACGCCCGCGTCCTCCGCCACCTGCTTGATCTCCTCCGCCAGCCAGCCCTCGCCCTTGGCCACCACCACCGGCAGATCGGTGACGCCGTGCTCGTACTGGATGGCGATCGCGATGTGGGTCGGGTTGGTGACCACCACGTTGGCCTGCCGCACCGCGTTGAGCATGTTCTGCTGCGCCCACTCCTGGTGCAGTTGCCGCCGGCGCTGCTTGATGTACGGATCGCCCTCGTTCTCCTTGACCTCCTGCTTGATGTCGCGCCGGCTCATGCGCAACTGCTTCAGGTAGGAGAACTTCTGGTACCACGCATCCAGCACCGAGATGAAGAAGAACGCGAAGATCGTCCAGATCACGATGCGCAGCAGGCCGTGCCAGATGCCGGCGCCGATCGCTTCCGGCGGCGCCAGCGGCAGCGTCAGCAGCTCGCCGCGCATGGCCCATACCACGTAGGCACCGATGCCGATCAGCGCCGCGCTCTTGAAGATGGACTTCACCAGCTCGACCAGGTTGTCCATCGAGAACATCTTCTTCAGGCCTTCGACCGGATTGAGCTTGCTCAGGTCGGGCTTGACCTTGGCGAGCGTCGCGATCGGTCCCACCTGCAGGAACTCGACCACCGCACCGACGAACACCGCCATCGCCAGCAGCGGCAGCGTGAGCCACAGCAGGGTCTCGAACGCCGCCCAGCCCAGCAGCGGGGCGGCCTGCTCGAACGGCAACGCGATCGCCTTCAGGCTCAGCTCGAACAGCGCCGACAGGCGCTGGCCCATGAAGTCCAGCAGCATCCAGCCGCCGATGAGCCAGGCCAGCACCAGCACCGTGCTGGTCAGCTCGCGGCTCTTGCTGACGTTGCCTTCCTTGCGGGCGTCCTTGATCCGTTTCGGAGTCGGCTTCTCGGTCTTGTCGGCGCCCTGGTCCTTCGCCATGCGCGTGCCCCCTTGCTGCGGACGGCCCGACCGTAGTGAAGGCCGCGTTCGGCCGCGGTGAACCCGCGAACGCGTTCGACCGGCCGACGACCGCGCTGAACGCCCCGCCTGCCCCTAGGGTCGACCCCAGATGCTCCCCTCCTGCCCTCGGCGTAAAGTGGCGGCCGTCGAATCCCAAAGCCTTCCGCGCGCGCCGATGAGCAGCATCCGTCCCGATCCGCGACTCGACCGCCCCGGCCTCGATGGCCTGGGCGGCGATGCGCCGTCGCTGGAGGAACTGCGCGGCCGCGATGTTCCGCGCGCCGCCGACGCCGCCGCCGAGGCGGTCCTTGCCGATACCGCCCCGCCGGGCGCGGCGGTCGATGCCGGCGAGCACGTGCTCAATGCGCCCGCGTGGGCCGGCGTCGCCCCGCCGCGGCTGCTGAACGCCGAGCCGGTCCTGCAGCGCACGCTGGCCGCGCTGGAGCTCGCGCCCGCCGCCGATCACGCGGCCGACGCCGTGCTCGACCCGCTCGTCTGACCCATGCACGCCGCGCTGGCCGGCAGCCCGGTTCCCTCCGCGGAAGCGCTGCGGCGTTCGGCCGCGCGGCTGGTCGCCGCGCTCGCGGCGCACGACGATGCCGAGTACCGGCTGGCCGTGCTCAAGCGCGTGGTCAGACGGCTGGGCGAGGAGCAGTACCCGCTGTTCCTGCGCCTGCTGAACGTGATCGCCGAAAGCGACGACACGCGCGCCAAGCGGCTGGTCGCCGACACCTTCGGCACCGCCCTGCGGCGCATGGACCTGCCCGGCGGCGCGCTCAGCTCCTGGGGCGCGACGCGGCTTCCGGAAAGCACCGGCCCGCTGGCCGCGAGCGCGCTCTCCGGCCACTTCTTCGGCGCCACTCCGCGCCGTCTGCTGGGGCCGGTCGAATACCTCGTCGTGTGGCACCTGCAACGTACCCAGCGGGTGACGCTCGGCATCGGAACCTTCCAGCAGGCGCTCGCGAAACTGATCGGCCTGCTCGACCACAGCGCCGAGGCGCGCGTGCTGTATCCGCAGAAGCTCGCGGCCGACGCGCAGAACGAACTGGAAGGCGCCTACACCCGCACCACCCGCGAACACCTCGCCGCGCTGGCGCGCGCCTGGCAGGCGGGCCTGCCGCCCGGGGACATCGCGCGCGCCGCCGCCGAATCGCACGCGGACACGCCACAGCGCACCTGGATCGTGCGCGACCTCTGACCACCCCACCGCTCCCTGCTGGAGCAGCTTCAGCCGCGACCCGCGCGCCTGCGAGGACCCATCGCGGCCGCAGCCGCTCATGCAGGACGCTACGCTTGCCCCACGAGCGCACGCACCGCGCGCACGGTAGCCAGGCCCAGCGCGGTCGCCAGCAGCGAACCCACCACGTGCGTCGTCACCGCAAGCGCGGCGCCCGCGAACTGCTGCCGCTCCAGCAGCGCGATCACTTCGATGGAGAAACTGGAGAACGTGGTCAGCGCGCCGAGCAGGCCGGTCACCACGAACAACCGCCACTCCGGCGCCATGCCCGGCGCGGCGGCGAAGCACGCCACCGCCACGCCGATCGCATAACCGCCGATCAGGTTGGCCGCCAGCGTGCCCAGCGGCACGCCGTGCCAGGCCGGCAGCCAGAGCGACAGCGTCCAGCGCGCCCATGCGCCGAGCACGGCGCCGAGGCCGATCGCGCCGAGCTGCAGCGCCAGCGTCCTCATGCGTCCTCCCCGCGTGCCCGCGCGCGCTCGGCGCGCAGGCGGTCGAGCTTCTCCTTGAGCTTCAGCTCCAGCCCGCGCTCCACCGGCCGGTAGTACACGCGCTCGCCCATCGCATCGGGAAACGCGGTCTGGTCGAGCGCGGTGCCGCCCTCGACCTCATGGTCGTACTGGTAGCCGCGGCCGTAGCCGAGCTGCTTCATCAGCTTCGTCGGCGCGTTGCGCAGGTGCAGCGGCACCTCCTGCGTGCCGTACTCGCGCACGTCGCGGCGCGCTTCGCCGAAGGCGAGGTAGCCCGCGTTCGACTTCGCGGTGGAGGCGAGGTAGATCGCCACCTGCGCCAGCGCCAGCTCGCCTTCAGGGCTGCCGAGCCGCTCGAAGGTGTCCCACGCCTCCAGCGCCATCGTCAGCGCGCGCGGGTCCGCCAGTCCGACATCCTCGACCGCCATCCGCGTCAGACGGCGCGCCAGATAGACCGGATCGCAGCCGCCGTCGAGCATGCGCGCCAGCCAGTACAGCGCGGCGTCGGGGTTGGAACTGCGCACCGACTTGTGCAACGCCGAGATCTGGTCGTAGAACTGCTCGCCGCCCTTGTCGAAGCGGCGCGTGCGGTCGGCCAGCACCTGCGCGAGCGTCGACTCGGTGACCTCGCCGGCCTCGCTTTCGGCAAGTTCCGCGGCGATCTCCAGCAGCGTCAGCGCGCGCCGCACGTCGCCGTCGGCGGCGCCGGCGATCTCGCGCAGCGCGCTGTCCGACACCCGCAGCCCGCGCCCGCCCAGGCCGCGCTCCTCGTCGTCCAGCGCCCGCCGCAGCGCCTGCTCGATGTCGTCCGCCGACACCGCCTCCATCACGTGCACGCGGCAACGGGAAAGCAGCGCCGAGTTCAGTTCGAACGACGGGTTCTCGGTGGTCGCGCCGACGAACAGGATCGTCCCGCGCTCGATGTGCGGCAGGAACGCGTCCTGCTGCGCCTTGTTGAAACGGTGCACCTCGTCGACGAACAGCACCGTGCGGCGCCCGGCGGCGAACCGGCGCTCGGCCTCGGCCAGCACCTGGCGCACCTCGGGCAGCCCCGACAGCACGGCGCTGATCGCGTGGAATTCGGCATCGGCGTACTTCGCCAGCAGCAGCGCGAGCGTGGTCTTGCCGCAGCCGGGCGGCCCCCACAGCACCATCGAGTGCACGCGACCGCCTTCGATCGCACGCCGCAACGCGGACTTCGGCGCCAGCAGACGGCGTTGCCCCACCATCTCGTCGAGCGTGCGCGGCCGCATGCGCTCGGCGAGCGGACGCAGCGACTCGCGCTCGCCGGCGAGCAGGTCGGGCGTGGCATCGGGAGCGGAGCGGCGGGCCAGACGGGGCTCTCCGGTGGACGGGCGCATGAGCATACCGCCCGCCCGTCCCCTCGCCGCCGCGCGCGCGTTCACGCGGCGCGGCGGCGCAACGCGCGGACGCTAGCCCTCGTCCACCGCAGCCAACGCGTATTCGAAACGGCGCCAATGCGCGGCGCCCTCGTCCCAGACGGCGACCACCTCGGCACGCGCGGTGCCGTCGGCGCCGAAGCCGGCGCGCGCGTCCGCCTGCACCAGCAGGTGGCGTCCATCGAGGGTGCGGACGCGAATGTCCGTCAGCTCCACCTCGGCGGCCTGCGCAGCGAACTCGCCGGTCAGCCGCTCGCGCAGCCGCTCGCGGAGCGCGTCGCGCAGATGCGCGGAGGCCGTCGCCGGCGCCTCTCCCTCCAGCGTCAACGCCAGCACCGTCGCCTCTTCCAACCCGGCATCGGCGACCGCCTCGGCGCGGAACGGCAGCCACGCGGCGCCCTCGGCCAGTCGCAGCCGGCCCTGCATGCGCAGCAGCCGATCGCGCAGGCTGACCGGCTCGCTGGCGACCTGCTCCAGCTCGACCGCCGCCGCATGCGGAGCGAAGCTCGCGGCCACCAGGCGCTCCAGACGCGCCTGCGTGGCCACCGGTCTCGGGGGCGCATCGGGCTCGCCCACCGGCCACACGGACTCGGCCGCCGTGCCCGCCGGCCGCACGGCGATGCCGCCCGCCGCCCATGCGAGCAGGCCCACCAGCAGAACGGCCGTCGACGAGTGCCGGATCACGCGCGCCTCCACGCGATGCGTCGCAGTCACTGTCCTGCGCGTGCGGTGGAGCGGCCGTGAGCGCGTCCGCCTGCGCCTGAAGCTTTCAGGGATCGCCGATGCGGGAAGGCCCGCACGTGGCGGGCCTTCCCGGGCAGGCGAACGACGGAGCGGGCTCAGCCCTCGCCGATCACGTCCACACCCTTGGGCGGCGCGAAGCGGAAGCGGCTGGCCGCGAACGCCGGATTCCTCTTCCAGCCGTCGAAGCGGATCACCGTGCGCTGGCCGGCGGCATCGACGATCTCCAGCACGCCAAGCTGCCCGCGCGCGAAGCCGAGCCTGGCGCTGCGGAAACCGGCGTCCTCGCCCTGCTTCGGCGTCAGCGCCAGCCATTCCAGGCCATCGCGCGCGCCTTCCTCCTGCACGGTGAACTGGCGGTCGAGGCGGCCCGGATCGATCAGCGCCGACAGCGGATGGTTCTGCTCCTCCGGCCCCTGCGCGCGCACCGTGACCTGCTCCAGGTCCGGCTCGTAATTCCACACCTTGCGACCGTCGGCCAGGATCAGTTGCGGATACGGCTTCGTGTATTCCCAGCGGAACAGACGCGGCGCCGACAGTGCCACCGTGCCGCTCGCGGTTTCCTTGACCTTGCCGCGGCTGTCGAACACCTGCTGGGTGAAGCGGCCTTCCAGGCCCTTGAGGCCGCGGGTGAAGGCGGCGAGGTCGTCGCGCGCGCCGGCCCAGGCCGGGGCGACGATGACGAGCGAGAGCGCGAGCGAGGCGCCGAGCTTGAGCATCCGGTTCATGGGGCTCCTGACGGATCGGAACATGGGGCGAGTCTGCCGCGGCGATGATGAACGCGCCGCGGATGCGCGAGGACCGCGTGAACGCGCGTTCAGGGCTTGGGCGGCGGCGGCGCCAGCACGGTGCGGTCGCCGTTGTGCTCGGGCGGGCTGACGATGCCGGCCGCCTCCATCGCCTCGATCAGGCGCGCGGCGCGGTTGTAGCCGATCTTCAGCCGGCGCTGCACGCCGGAGATCGACGCGCGACGGGTCTCGGTGACGATCTTCACCGCCTCGTCGTACAGCGGATCGGATTCGTCGCCGGCGCCGCCGCCCGATTCCGGCAGCCCGGTCGGTCCGACCACCACGCCGTCGCCCAGCGTCTGCACTTCCTCCAGCACGCCGTCGATGTAGTCGGGCGCCCCGCCCTGCTTGAGGAACTCCACCACGCGGTGCACCTCCTCGTCGCTGACGAACGCGCCGTGCACGCGCTCGGGCATCGCCGTGCCCGGCGGCAGGTAGAGCATGTCGCCGTGGCCGAGCAGCGTCTCCGCGCCCGACTGGTCGAGGATGGTGCGCGAGTCGATCTTGCTCGACACCTGGAACGCGATGCGGGTCGGGATGTTGGCCTTGATCAGGCCGGTGATGACGTCCACCGACGGCCGCTGCGTCGCCAGGATCAGGTGGATGCCGGCCGCGCGCGCCTTCTGCGCCAGGCGCGCGATCAGCTCCTCCACCTTCTTGCCGACGATCATCATCATGTCGGCGAATTCGTCGATGAACACGACGATGTACGGCAGCGTTTCCAGCGGCCGCGGCGCCTCGCCGAGCTCGGCGTTCGGCTTGAACAGCGGGTCCATCAGCGGTTGGCCGGCGTCGATCGCGTCCTTCACCTTCTTGTTGAAGCCGGCCAGATTGCGCACGCCGACCGCGCTCATCAGCTTGTAGCGGCGCTCCATCTCCGCCACGCACCAGCGCAGGCCGTTGGCGGCCTCCTTCATGTCGGTCACCACCGGCGCCAGCAGGTGCGGAATGCCCTGGTAGACCGACAGCTCCAGCATCTTCGGGTCGATCATCAGCATCCGCACGTCCTTGGCGGAGGCCTTGTACAGCAGCGACAGCACCATCGCGTTGACCGCGACCGACTTGCCCGAGCCGGTGGTGCCGGCCACCAGCAGGTGCGGCATGCGGGCGAGGTCCGCCACCGTCGGGCGGCCGGCGATGTCCTTGCCGAGCGCCAGCGTGAGCGGACTGGCCGACTTGTCGTACTCCTTCGAGCGCAGCAGCTCGGAGAGGTAGATCATTTCCCGGTTGACGTTCGGGATCTCCAGGCCGATCACCGACTTGCCGGGAATCACGTCGACCACGCGCACCGACTTCACCGACAGCCCGCGCGCGATGTCCTTGTCGAGCGAGCTGATCTGGCTGACCTTCACGCCCGGCGCGGGTTCGATCTCGAAGCGGGTGATGACCGGGCCCGGATACGCGCCGACCACCTGCGCCTCGATGCGGAAGTCGCGCAGCTTGAACTCGATCTGGCGCGAGAGCGTCTCCAGCGTCTGTTCGTCGTAGCCCTTCGGCTGCGGCTTGGGGTCGTCGAGCAGCGACAGCGGCGGCAGGCCGCTCGGATCGGCGACATGGAACAGCGGGATCTGCTGCTCGCGCTTGGCGCGCTCGCTCTTCTCCACCACCGGCGCCGGCGGCGGCTCGATCTTCACCGGCGCGCGCTTGGCGCGCAGTTCGGACTCGACCTTGCGGACCTCCTCGCGCTCCTCGCGCAACGCGCGCGCCTGCTGCCACTGGCTGGCCTGCTGGGTGCCGCGGCGGAACAGCTTCTGCAGCAGCGGACCGAGCGCCAGCGTCCAGCCGCCGATGCGATCCATCACCGCCAGCCACGACAGGCCGGTGGCCAGCGTCACCGACACCAGCAGCAGCGCGGTCAGGAACAGGTTGCCGCCGACCGCGCCGAAGCCGCGGTCGAGCGAGGTGCCGACCAGCGAGCCGAGGATGCCGCCCGCGCCGGCCGGGAAATCCTCCACGCTGCCGACGCGCAGTTGCAGCAGGCCGGTGGCCGAAACCAGAAAGCCGACGATGCCGATCAGCTTCAGCGCAGGTCCGAAATCGCGGTCGGCCTCCTGCTCGCGCTCGCCGCCGAACAGCGCGATCCAGGCGACGTAGCCCAGGATCACCGGCAGCAGGAAGGCGACATAGCCGGCCAGGTAGATCAGCACGTCGGCCAGCACCGCGCCGACCTGCCCGCCGAGGTTGTGCAGCGGCGCGGTCAGGCTGCCCTGCCGCGACCAGCCGGGATCGGCCGGCGAGTAGCTGACCAGGCACACCAGCAGGTACAGCAGCACCGGCGCGATCAGAATCAGCGCGATGTCGCGCAGCAGACGCTGCCGCCGCGGCGACGGCGCCTGCTTCTCGGTACGGAGCTTTTTCCGGCTGGCGGCGGGAGCCTGCGCCACTGAGGTTCTGCCTGAGCTAGGTGCCGTTAGCCGTTGAATATACGGGATTCGGGACTGGGTATCGGGGATTCGCTGAACGACCCGTCAGGCTGCGGGGACCGCGCGAGCGCCGCACGCCGGAGGCCGGATGGCGAATCCCCGATCCCGCCTCCATCACACCCTCATGCCCTGCAGCGCCGGATGGACGATGCGTCCGCCCTCGACGTTGATGCCGCGCAGCAGCGGCTTGCTGTCGCGCCAGTTGCCGGACGCCAGCTTGTTCACCCACGGCAGGATCGCCGCGCAGATCGCCTGCGAGCTGGTCTGCGGCACCGCGCCCGGCATGTTGGTGACGGCGAAGTGGGTCACGCCCTCCTCGACGTAGGTCGGCTCCTTCCAGGTGGTCGGACGCGAGGTCTCGAAGCAGCCGCCCTGGTCGATCGAGATGTCGACCACCACGCTGCCGTCCTCCATGCCCTTGAGCATCTCGCGCGTGACCACGTGCGGGGCGACCGCGCCGGTGACCAGCACCGCGCCGATGACGAGATCGGCGGAGGCCACCTCGCGCGCGACCACCTCGTCGTACGGGTACAGCGCGGTGACGTTGTTGCCCAGGCGCATCATCGCCTCCATGCGGTCCTGGCGCTTCTCGAACACCACCACGTTGGCGCCGCCGGCCGCCGCCAGCGCCGCGGCGTTGCCGCCCGCCGCACCGGCGCCGAACACCACCACCTTGCCGCGCTCGGTCGAAGGCAGACCGCCGAGCAGCTTGCCCTTGCCCCCCATCGGCTGATGCAGCAGGTGCGTGCCGACCTGCACGCCGATCTTGCCGGCGATGATCGACATCGGCGCCAGCAGCGGCAGCGAGCCGTCGTCCAGCTCGACCGTCTCGAACGCGACGCCGGTCAGGCCGATGTCGAGCAGGCGGCGCGTCAGCTCCGGCAGCGGCGCCAGGTGCAGGTAGCAGAACAGCAGATGATCGCGGCGCAGGTGCTGCAGATCGCCCTCGATCGGCTCCTTCACCTTCACGATCAGCTCGCCTTTCTCGTACAGCGCGGCGGCATCCGGGGCGATCTTCACGCCGAGGCGGGTGTAATCCTCGTCCTTGAAGCCGCTCTTCAGGCCCGCGCCCTGTTCGATCCAGACCTCGTGGCCGCGGTTCACCAGATCGCCCGCCGCCGCCGGCACCAGCGCCACGCGGCCTTCGAGAGTCTTGGTTTCCTTCGGGATGCCGATACGCATTGCTGTCTCCGTTCGGCCCAGAAAAAACGCCGCGGTGCGCGGCGCATGCTCGGGCCTGGTTGTGGATGGATTGCGGGAAGCGGTCTGCAACGATACGTCCGCGGCGAGCGCCTTGTCTTGGCGGCATGCGGCCCCCAAGCTATGGGCCCACATCCCGGCCGCGCAGGCCGGCCCGCGCAACGTCGCATCAAGCCCGCGAATTATATACATGACCCCCACCAAGCACGCCCGCGTCCTCATCCTCGGCTCCGGCCCCGCCGGCTGGACCGCGGCGATCTACGCCGCACGCGCGAACCTCAAGCCGATGGTGGTCACGGGCCTGCAGATGGGCGGCCAGTTGATGACCACCACCGAGGTCGACAACTGGCCGGGCGACGCGCACGGCCTGATGGGGCCGGACCTGATGGCGCGCATGCAGGCGCACGCGGAACGCTTCGACACGGAAATCGTGTTCGACCACATCCACAGCGCGGACCTCTCGCGCCGTCCGTTCCGTCTGCGCGGCGACAACGGCGAATACACCTGCGACGCGCTGATCATCGCCACCGGCGCCACCGCGAAGTACCTGGGCCTGCCGTCGGAGGAGCTGTTCAAGGGCCGCGGCGTGTCCGCCTGCGCCACCTGCGACGGCTTCTTCTACAAGGACCAGGACGTCGCGGTGATCGGCGGCGGCAACACCGCGGTCGAGGAGGCGCTGTACCTGTCGAACATCGCGCGCAAGGTGTACCTGGTGCACCGCCGCGACACCCTGCGCGCCGAGAAGATCATGCAGGACAAGCTGTTCGCCAAGGCGCAGACCGGCAAGATCGAGACCGTCTGGCACCACGTCGTCGACGAGGTGCTCGGCAACGATGCCGGCGTCACCGGCGTGCGGGTGAAATCGGTGCTCGACGGCGGCACGCGCGAGATCCCGATCCACGGCCTGTTCGTGGCGATCGGGCACACGCCGAACACGTCGCTGTTCGAGGGCCAGCTCGAGATGCGCAACGGCTACATCGTGATCCGCTCCGGGCTCGAGGGCATGGCGACCCAGACCTCGGTGCCGGGCGTGTTCGCCGCCGGCGACGTCGCCGACCAGGTCTACCGTCAGGCGATCACCTCGGCCGGCTTCGGCTGCATGGCGGCGCTCGACGCCGAGAAGTTCCTGGACAAGGAAGGCTGATGCTGCGGATCAGCGCCGACCCCGGCGAACTGGACGTCGCGCTGATCCACGACTACCTCGCCCGCGAGTCGTACTGGGCGCAGGGCATTCCGCGTGCGACGCTCGAGCGTGCGCTGGCGCATTCGATCTGCTACGGCGGTTACGTCGACGGCCGCCAGGTGGCGTTCGCGCGCGCCGTCAGCGACCACGCCACGTTCGCCTATCTGGCCGACGTGTTCGTGCTGCCCGCGCATCGCCGCCGCGGCCACGCGCGGGCGCTGGTCGCCGCGCTGATGGCCGATCCGCGTCTGCAGGGCCTGCGCCGCTGGCATCTGGTCACCCGCGACATGCAGCCGCTGTACGCGCAGCTCGGGTTCGGCGCGCTGACCGAGCCCGAGCGGCACATGCAGAAGCACGATCCGGACGTCTACCGTCGCAGGACATGAGCGAAGCGCGCCTGCTGCACACGCTCGCGGACGTTCCGGCCGCGCAGTGGGACGCGCTCCACGACGGCCGCAATCCGTTCGTCGCGCATGCCTTCCTGCACGGGCTGGAAGTCCACGGCTGCCTGCAGCCGCGGTTGGGCTGGACGCCGCGTCACCTCACGCTGTGGGAGCGCGGCACGCTGATCGCGGCGGCGCCGGGCTATCTGAAGACCAATTCGCACGGCGAGTTCGTGTTCGACCACGCCTGGGCGCACGCGTACGCGCGGCACGGGCTGCACTACTACCCGAAGTGGCTGTTCGGCGTGCCCTACTCGCCGGTCACCGGCCCGCGCCTGCTCGCGCGCGACGCCGCGGCGCGGCGGCGGTTGCTGCATGCGGCGGTGGAGTCGGCGCGCGCGGCCGGGCTGTCCTCGGCGCACGTCAACTTCCATCGCGAGGACGAGGACGAGGCCTTCGACGACGCCTGGCTGCCGCGGCTGGACGTGCAGTACCACTGGACGCGCCGGGAGGGCTGGACGACGTTCGAGGACCTGCTCGGCGCGATGGACCACCGCCACCGCAAGAACATCCGCCAGGAGCGCGCCCGGCTCGCGCGCCAAGGCATCCGCTTCCGCACCGTGCACGGCGACGAAGCCAGCGCCGGCGATCTGGCCGCGATGCACGCCTTCTACCGCGACACGTTCGCGGCCTACGGCAACCATCCGGCGCTGACGTTGCCCTTCTTCGAGCATCTCGCCCGCACCATGCCGCGCGCGCTGGTGCTGTTCCTCGCCGAGCGCGACGGCCGCACCGTCGCCGGCGCGCTGTGCCTGCGCGGCGGCGACACCCTCCACGGCCGCTACTGGGGAACCCGCGAGGCGCTGCCGGGGCTGCATTTCGAGACCTGCTACTACCAGGGCCTCGAGTACTGCCTGCGGGAGGGCCTGCGCCGCTTCGAGCCGGGCGCGCAGGGCGAGCACAAGATCGCGCGCGGCTTCCTCCCCGCCCTGGTGCGCAGCCGGCACTGGATCGCGGACGACCGTTTCCGGTCCGCGCTCGCCGCCTGGTGCCGGGAGGAGGCGGCGGCGGTGCGCCGGCACGCCGTCGCGCTGGCGGCGCACAGCCCGTTCAAGCAGGATCGCCCCGATGCCCCGCCTGCCGGCCCTGCTACCGCCTGACCCCGAGGCGTCGTTCCCGCCCGCGGAAACCGCGTTGCGGGAGCCCGACGGCCTGCTCGCGGTCGGCGGCGACCTCAACCCGGCGCGCCTGCTCAACGCCTATCGCGCCGGCGCGTTCCCGTGGTACGCGCCCGGACAGCCGATCCTGTGGTGGAGCCCCGATCCGCGCACGGTGTTCCGCACCGACGGCATCCGCCTCGGCTCCAAGTTCCGCCGCGGCCTGCGCCGCAGCCGGTGGGTGGTGTGCGCCGACACCCGCTTCGACGAGGTCATCGCCGCCTGCGCCGACATCCCGCGCGCCGGCCAGCCGGGCACCTGGATCACGCCCGAGATGCGCCAGGCGTACCGGACCATGCACCGCCTCGGCCATGCGCATTCGATCGAGGTGTTCGACGGGGACCGGCTGGTCGGCGGCCTCTACGGCATGGCGCTGGGGCGGATGTTCTACGGAGAGAGCATGTTCAGCGCCGAATCCGGCGGCTCCAAGGTCGCGCTCGCCGCGCTCGCCCGCGCCCTGCACGCGTGGGGCTGGCCGCTGATCGACGCCCAGGTCGAGAACCCGCACCTGCTCGCCCTCGGGGCCGAACGCTGGCCGCGCGACGCCTTCCTCGCCGCCAACCGCGCGCTCGTCGCCCAGCCGGAGCCGCCCGGCTCCTGGCGCGAGCGCTTCGGCGAGCGGGCGGCCGCGGATCTGGCCTCGCCGCCGACCGCCGGCTGACCGCGTTTTTGCGGCTTCACCGCCCGCATGGCAGAATCCGCGGCTTCGCGGGCTCCGCCCGCTCCCCGTACAAGCACAACCGCATGGCTAAAGACGACGTGATCGAATTCGAGGGCACGGTGTCGGAGACGCTGCCGAACACCATGTTCCGCGTGCGCCTCGAAAACGGGCACGAGATCATCGCCCACATTTCCGGTCGTATGCGGAAGAACTACATCCGCATCCTGACCGGCGACCGGGTCAAGGTGGA
This sequence comes from Vulcaniibacterium thermophilum, assembly GCF_007923255.1. Lineage (GTDB taxonomy): Bacteria > Pseudomonadota > Gammaproteobacteria > Xanthomonadales > Xanthomonadaceae > Lysobacter_F > Lysobacter_F thermophilum. The sequence continues at coordinate 34,916 of NZ_VOHJ01000009.1, forward strand.
AATGACGCCCTACGACCTGACCAAGGGCCGCATCACCTACCGCATGAAGTGACCGCCGCGCCGGGCGCCGCGCCCGGCCGCGGATGCGCCGGAGCCGCCCGGCGTCGCACCGTCCGTCGCGATACGACGAAGGTCACGACGACTTCCCGCAGATCACTCTCCGGCGCGCTCCCGCTAGCGTGGTTCCGGGCTCACGACGAGCCGCACGAGGACCCACGCATGCGCATCCGGCTTCCGATCTTCCTTCTCCTGCTTTCCGCCTCCCTGCCCGCCATCGCCGGCGAGCCCGTCGAGGGCTGCGTCGACCTCGGTCCCGGCCACCAGGCCTACCGCTACGGCAGCCAGTTCGTGCTGGTGCGCGACGGCGAGTCGCATTACCGGCTCGGCGTGGACGACTGCGGCGATCTCACGATCTCCACCCGCTTCGCGTTCGACACCGAGGGCACCGCCGGCCGCATCTGCGCCAGCGGCACCCGCGTGCGCCTGAAGAACGCCACCTGTTCCGCGTCGTCGCTCGAACGCATCGACGCCGGGACGTTCGCCCGCCTGCGCAAGCGCTCGCGCTGAGCGCGGCGGCGCCGCTTCCGCGGAGTGGCAGAACGCGAAGGGCGGCCCCGGGGCCGCCCTTCGTCGCGCCTGCGCATCCCGCGTCTACACCGTCGCCGGCAGCAGCCGCTCCGGTTCGGGCTGGGCCTCGACGTGCAACTGGTTGTCGCGCACGTCGATCAGCACGCGGCCGCCGTCGACCAGCTTGCCGAACAGCAGCTCGTCGGCGAGCGGGCGCTTGATCTTGTCCTGGATGACGCGCGCCATCGGCCGGGCGCCCATCTGCGGGTCGAAGCCGTGCTGGGCCAGCCATTCGCGCGCCACCGGGGTCGCGGTGAGCGTGACGTTCTTCTCGTGCAACTGGCTCTCCAGCTCGATGAGGAACTTGTCGACCACGCGCAGGATGTGCTCCAGACCGAGCGGATGGAACTGGATGACGGCGTCCAGGCGGTTGCGGAATTCGGGCGAGAACCCCTTGCGGATCGCTTCCATGGCGTCGGTCGAATGGTCCTGCTTGGTGAAGCCGATCGAACGCCGCGAGGCGTGCGCCGCGCCGGCGTTGGTGGTCATCACCAGGATGACGTTGCGGAAGTTCGCCTCGCGGCCGTTGGTGTCGGTCAGCACGCCGCGGTCCATCACCTGCAGCAGGATGTTGAAGATGTCCGGGTGCGCCTTCTCGATCTCGTCCAGCAGCAGCACGCAGTGCGGCGTCTTGACGATCTTCTCGGTCAGCAGGCCGCCCTGGTCGAAGCCGACGTAGCCCGGCGGCGCGCCGATCAGGCGGCTGACCGAATGCGGCTCCATGTACTCGGACATGTCGAACCGCACCAGCTCGATGCCGAGCTGCAGCGCGAGCTGCTTGGTGACCTCGGTCTTGCCGACGCCGGTGGGCCCTGCGAACAGGAAGCTGCCGATCGGCTTGTCCGGATTGGCGAGGCCCGAGCGCGCGAGCTTGATCGCCGACGCCAGCGTCTCGATCGCCTCGTCCTGGCCGAAGATCACCATCTTCAGGTTGCGTTCGAGATTGCGCAGCACGTCCTTGTCGTTGGCCGACACCTGCTTGGTCGGGATGCGCGCCATCTTGGCGACGATCATCTCGATCTCCTCGGTGTCGATGGTGGTCTTGCGCTGGTCGGCGGGCAGCAGGCGCTGGCGCGCGCCGGCCTCGTCGATGACGTCGATCGCCTTGTCCGGCAGCAGGCGGTCGGCGATGTGCTTGACCGACAGATCGACCGCGGCCTGGATCGCCTTGTCGTCGTACACCACGCCGTGGTGCGCCTCGTACTTCGGCTTGAGCCCCTTGAGGATCTCCACCGCCTCGCCCACGGTGGGCTCGACGATGTCGATCTTCTGGAAGCGGCGCGCCAGCGCGCGATCCTTCTCGAAGATCCCTCGGTATTCCTGGAACGTGGTCGAGCCGATGCAGCGCAGCTCGCCGGACGACAGCGCGGGCTTGATCAGATTGCTCGCGTCCATCGTGCCGCCGGAGGCGGAGCCCGCGCCGATGATGGTGTGGATCTCGTCGATGAACAGGATCGAGTGCGGGTGCTTGCGCAACTGCGCCAGCACCGCCTTCAGCCGCTTCTCGAAGTCGCCGCGGTACTTGGTGCCGGCCACCAGCGCGCCGAGGTCGAGCGCGTAGATGGTGGCGTGCGCCAGCACCTCGGGCACCTGGCCGTCGACGATGCGCTTGGCGAGGCCTTCGGCGATCGCGGTCTTGCCCACGCCGGCCTCGCCCACGAACAGCGGGTTGTTCTTGCGACGCCGGCACAGCACCTGGATGGTCCGCTCCACCTCCTCGCCGCGGCCGACCAGCGGGTCGATCCGCCCCTCGCGCGCGAGCTGGTTCAGATTGACCGCGTACTCGCTCAGCGCGTCGCCCTTCGGCTCGCCCTCGCCCGGCTCGCCGCCGGCGGCGCCCTCCTCGCCGTGCGCGTCCTCGGCGCCGTGTTTGGTGATGCCGTGCGACAGGTAGTTGACGACGTCGAGCCGCGCGATGTCCTGCTGGTTGAGGAAGTACACCGCGTGCGAATCCTTCTCGCCGAAGATCGCCACCAGCACGTTGGCGCCGGAGACTTCCTTCTTCCCCGACGACTGCACGTGGTAGACCGCGCGCTGCAGCACGCGCTGGAAGCCGAGCGTCGGCTGGGTATCGCGGTCGACCCCGTCGGGAATGATCGCGACGGTGGTGGCGATCACCTGCTCCAGGTCGTGGCGCAACCGGGCGAAATCGCAGTTGCAGGCCTTGAGCACCGCCTCGGCCGAGGGATTGTCGAGCAGCGCGAGCAGCAGGTGCTCGACCGTCATGAACTCATGACGGGCTTCCCGCGCGCGCTTGTAGCACTGGCCGATGCTGTACTCGAGATCTTTGCTGAACATGGGCATCAAGCCTCCGAGAACGTCTGCGCCTTAGGTGGGGGCACCCGTCCGCTTTTCCATCTCCGGAGCCGACGCCGCCGTACGGCTCTTCTTAGGCCCTTTCCATGGTGCACAACAGGGGGTGCTGGTGCAGTCTTGAATATTCGTTCACCTGCGCCACCTTCGACTCTGCGATCTCGCGGGTGAACACGCCGCAGACGCCGCGACCGCGCGTGTGCACGTGGAGCATGATCTGCGTCGCCTGTTCGATGTTGAGCGGGAAGAAACGCATCAGGACTTCCACCACGAAGTCCATCGGCGTGTAGTCGTCGTTCAGCAGCACCACCGAGTACAGCGGCGGACGCGCGAGCTCCGGCTTGCCGGTCTCCACGAGTACGCCGTGGTGATGTTCGTGCTCGGTTTTCTTTGACATGCGAACCAGTATACGAAGCGTGAGCGCGGCCGACGGTGCGTGCAAGCGGCGTGGACGGGCTCCCGGTTTCCCCGCACAATCGTTCAGCCAACCGGAGAAACCGCCATGCGCCCTGCCGTCGTCCTTGCCCTGCTCGCAACGCTCTGTCTCGCTCCGGTGGCGGCCGCCGCCGCAGAGCCCGACCCTCTCATCGGCCGCCAGCTCAAGTCCCTTGATTACCAGTACGAAATCGACGACGACGGCGATTACCAGCTCGTCTTCGAACTGGACGACGGCCGTACCCAGCTCGTGTTCGTGCGGTCGACGGTGGAGAGCTTCGGCTCGGTGCGTGTGCGCGAGATCTGGTCGCCCGGCTACGAATCCAAGGGCTCCGACCTGCCGGCCGCGGTGGCCAACCGCCTGCTGGCCGACAGCCAGGACAGCAAGCTCGGCGGCTGGGTGAAGCAGGACAAGTACGGCGTGTTCGTGGTCAAGATCCCGGCCGACGCGGATGCCGAAACCCTCGACGACGCCATGGCAGCCGCTTTCCGCACGGCCGACCAGATGGAAGCCGAGCTGACGCCCGGCAAGGACGCGTTCTGAGGTGAGCTACCGGGAGGGCCGCTTCTGGCAGCCGGACGTGACGGTCGCCACGATCGTCGTGGACGGCGGGCGGCTGCTGATGGTCGAGGAGGCGGTGCGCGGCGCGCTGGTGCTGAACCAGCCGGCCGGGCACCTGGAACCCGACGAGACCCTGCTGCAGGCGGCCCGCCGCGAGACGCTCGAGGAAACCGGCTGGGAGGTCGAGCTCACCGCGTTCGTCGGCGCCTACCAGTGGAAGGCGCCGGACGGACCGGACGGTCCCGGCCGGCACTACCTGCGGTTCGCCTTCGCCGCGGTGCCGGTGCGGCACGACTCCGTCCGCACCCTCGACGAGGGCATCGTCCGCGCGCTGTGGATGACCCCCGCCGAGCTGCGCGATGCCCGCCCGCGCCACCGCAGCCCGCTGGTCTGGCAGGCGGTCGCCGACTTCCTGGGCGGGCAGCGCCACCCGCTGCACCTGGCTCGCCACCTCGCATGAGCGGGGTGCGCACGATCGTCGGCATCTCGGGCGGCGTCGATTCCTCGGTCGCCGCCCTGCTGCTGCGCGACGCCGGCGAACCCGTCGCCGGCCTGTTCATGAGCAACTGGGCCGACGACGGCAGCGGCGACTGCCGCGCCGAGGACGACCGCCGCGACGCGGTGGCGGTGTGCGGGCGCCTGGGCCTTCCGATCCACTTCCGCGATTTCTCGCGCGAATACTGGGACGGCGTGTTCGCGCATTTCCTCGCCGAGTACGCCGCCGGACGCACGCCCAATCCGGACGTGCTGTGCAACCGCGAGATCAAGTTCAAGCATTTCCTCGACGCCGCGCACGCGCTCGGCGCCGGGTTCATCGCCACCGGGCACTACGCCCGGGTGGAGCGCCGCGGCGACCGCCACCTGCTGCTGCGCGCGGTCGACCGCAGCAAGGACCAGAGCTACTTCCTGCACCAGCTCGGCCAGGCGCAACTGGCCGCCACCCGCTTCCCGCTCGGCGGCCTGCTCAAGCGCGAGGTGCGCCGCATCGCCGCCGAGGCCGGTCTGCCGACCGCGGCCAAGCGCGACTCGACCGGCATCTGTTTCATCGGCGAACGCGACTTCCGCGAGTTCCTGTCGCGCTACCTGCCCGCCCGCGCGGGCGAGATCCGCACCCCGGCGGGCGACCGCATCGGCGAGCACCCGGGGGTGTTCTACTTCACCCTCGGCCAGCGCGAAGGGCTGAACATCGGCGGCGTGCGCGGCTATGCCGCGGCGCCGTGGTACGTGGTCGGCAAGGACGTGCGAGGCAACGTGCTGTACGTCGACCAGGGCGCGGACAGCCCGTACCTGCGTTCGCGGCGCCTGTGGTCGGAGCCCGCGCACTGGATCGCCGGCCAGCCGCCCGCGTCCGTGTTCCGCTGCTCGGCCCAGACCCGCTATCGCCAGGCGGACGAACCCTGCGAAGTCCGGGTGAGCGACGACGGCCGGCTTGAAGTCCGCTTCGACCGCCCGCAACGTGCGGTCACCCCCGGCCAGTCGGTCGTGCTGTACGACGGCGAGGTCTGCCTCGGCGGGGCGGTGATCGAACGAACCGACGCTCCGCTGGAGCAACGCTTGGGAGCACATGCCGCATGACGCCTGGCCCGTCGCGACCGCAACCGATGTCCGAGCGCGCGCTGGCGCTGGCCGGACTCGTCCAGGCGCTGGCCCAGGTGCGCCGCATCGCCGAGACCGGCCAGGCCCACGCCGCCACCCTGGCGACCGCGATCGATTCGGTGTTCCGCTTCCAGGCGCCCAGCACCGCCGCGGTGTACGGCGGCGCCGAGCGCGTGCGCGACGGGCTGGTGCTCCTTCGCGATTACTTCGAAAGCCGCGGCCAGGACGAGCAGTTGCCGCGTCTGGCCCTGTCCGTGCTGCAACTGGAACGGCGGTTCGCGCAGGACGAGGACATGATGCGGCGGGTCCGGGAGGGACTGCAGGCGCAGACCGCGCGCGCCGCGCAGCTCGGCGGCACGCATCCGGACGTGCTGTCCGCGCTCGGCGCGCTCTACGCCGACACCCTGAGCCACCTGCGTCCGCGCGTGCTCGTGCAGGGCAATCCGCATTACCTCGGACAGCCGGGGGTGGTCGCCGAGGTGCGCGCCGTGCTGCTCGCCGCCGTGCGCTCGGCCATGCTCTGGCGGCAGCTCGGCGGCAGCCTGTGGGACCTCACGCTGCGGCGCCGCGCGCTGCTGGAAGCGGTGCGCGCGCACCTCGGCTGAGACCGCGCAGGCGTGCCGATCGCTGCAGGAAGGTCGCCGTTTCCGGCATAATTGGGCGCTTGACGCCGGCGCCGTCTCCGCGCGCCGCGCGGATTCTCCCCTCCTCGCTGCAGCCACGGAGCCCCACATGGCCGACTCCTTCGCCACCCGCGCGCATCTCGACCTCAACGGCAAGACCTACACCTACTACAGCCTGCCGAAACTGGCCCAGCGCTTCGATCTGGCGAAGCTGCCGTACTCGATGAAGATCCTGCTGGAGAACCTGCTCCGGCACGAGGACGGCGTCACCGTGCTGCCCGAGCACATCGAGGCGGTCGCGAAGTGGGATCCGCTGAAGGAGCCGGACACCGAGATCGCGTTCATGCCCGCCCGCGTGGTGCTGCAGGACTTCACCGGCGTGCCCTGCGTGGTCGACCTCGCCGCGATGCGCGACGCGGTGACGCGGCTGGGCGGCAACCCGGCCCAGATCAATCCGCTGATCCCGTCCGAGCTGGTGATCGACCACTCGGTGCAGGTCGACGTGTTCGGCCGTCCGGACGCGCTCGACCTCAACGGCAAGATCGAGTTCGAGCGCAACAAGGAGCGCTACAGCTTCCTGCGGTGGGGCCAGAAGGCGTTCCGCAACTTCAAGGTGGTGCCGCCCAACACCGGCATCGTGCACCAGGTGAACCTCGAGCATCTCGCGCGTGTGGTGGTCGAGCGCGAAGTGGACGGCGTGCTGCAGGCGTTCCCGGACACCGTGTTCGGCACCGACTCGCACACCACCATGATCAACGGCATCGGCGTGCTCGGCTGGGGCGTCGGCGGCATCGAGGCGGAAGCGGCGATGCTCGGCCAGCCCTCGTCGATGCTGATTCCGCAGGTGGTCGGCTTCAAGCTGACCGGCAGGCTGCCGGAGGGCTCCACCGCCACCGACCTCGTGCTCACCGTCACCCAGATGCTGCGCAAGCTCGGCGTGGTCGGAAAGTTCGTCGAGTTCTTCGGCGACGGCCTGCAGCACCTGCCGCTGGCCGACCGCGCCACCATCGCCAACATGGCGCCCGAGTACGGCGCCACCTGCGGCATCTTCCCGATCGACGCCGAGGCGCTGAACTACCTGCGCCTGTCCGGCCGTCCGGAGGCGCAGATCGCGCTGGTCGAGGCCTACGCCAAGGCGCAGGGCCTGTGGCACGAGCCCGGCCAGGCGGAAGCGCAGTACTCCGCGGTGCTGCATCTCGACCTCGGCGACGTCAAGCCGTCGCTGGCCGGCCCGAAGCGCCCGCAGGACCGCGTGCTGCTGCAGGACGTGCAGGCCAACGCGCGCGACGCGATCGCCGGCCTCACCGCCAAGCGCACGCCGAAGGCGGCGGTCGAGACCATGGCCGCCGAGGGCGGTGCGCAGCCGCAGGCCGCGCACCTGGCCGCCCGTCCGATCTCGAAGCTGCGCATCCAGGACCAGGACTGCGAGCTCACCGACGGCTCGGTGGTGATCGCCGCGATCACCTCCTGCACCAACACCTCCAACCCGGCGGTGATGCTCGGTGCCGGCCTGCTGGCGCGCAACGCCGCCCGCCTCGGCCTGAAGGCCAAGCCGTGGGTGAAGACCTCGCTCGGACCGGGCTCGCTGGTGGTCACCGACTACCTGAAGAAGGCCGGCGTGCTCGACGATCTGGAGAAGCTCGGCTTCTACGTGGTCGGCTACGGCTGCACCACCTGCATCGGCAACTCCGGCCCACTGCCGGACGAGGTCTCGCGCGCGATCGCCGAGAACGACCTCGTGGTCGCCTCGGTGCTGTCGGGCAACCGCAACTTCGAGGGCCGCGTGCACCCCGAAGTGAAGATGAACTACCTCGCCTCGCCGCCGCTGGTGGTCGCCTACGCGATCGCGGGCACGGTCGACATCGACCTGAGCAAGGATCCGCTGGCGCACACGCCCGACGGCAAGCCGGTCTACCTGCGCGACATCTGGCCCAGCAACAAGGAGATCGGCGACGTCATCGCCGCGACCATCGGCCCGGAGATGTTCGCCAAGAACTACGCCGACGTGTTCAAGGGCGACACCCGCTGGAACCAGATCGAATCGCCGGAGGGCGAGTCGTACGAGTGGGACGCCTCGTCGACCTACATCAAGAACCCGCCCTATTTCGACGGCATGAGCATGAACGTCGGCACCATCGACGACGTGCACGGCGCGCGCGTGCTGGGCCTGTTCGGCGACTCGATCACCACCGACCACATCTCGCCGGCCGGCAGCATCAAGAAGGACTCGCCGGCGGGCCGCTACCTGATCTCGCGCGGCGTGCAGCCGGCCGACTTCAACAGCTACGGCTCGCGCCGCGGCAACGACGACGTGATGGTGCGCGGCACCTTCGCCAACATCCGCATCAAGAACCTGATGCTGGGCGGCGAGGAAGGCGGCAACACGATCTACTTCGGCAAGGACGGCTCGCGCGAGAAGCTGGCGATCTACGACGCGGCGATGAAGTACAAGGCCGACGGCGTTCCGCTGGTGGTGATCGCCGGCAAGGAATACGGCACCGGCTCCTCGCGCGACTGGGCGGCCAAGGGCACCAACCTGCTGGGCGTGAAGGCGGTGATCGCCGAGAGTTTCGAGCGCATCCACCGCTCCAACCTGGTCGGCATGGGCGTGTTGCCGCTGCAGTTCCTCGACGGCCAGAACGCGCAGACGCTCGGCCTCGACGGCACCGAGACCTACGACATCGTCGGCCTCGCCGACGGCCAGTCCAAGACCGCCACCGTCATCGCCCGCAAGGCCGACGGCGGCGAGGTCCGCTTCGAGGTGCGCGTGCTGCTGCTGACGCCGAAGGAAGTCGAATACTTCCGCCACGGCGGCATCCTGCATTACGTGCTGCGCCAGCTCGCCGCGAAGAAGGCCGCCTAAGCCGCTGCGGATCGGGCGGAAGCCCCGCCCGCGCCAGCGGCGCGGGCGTTCGGAAGGGCCGCGCGGCAGTGCCGCGCAAGCGGCCCTTCCTCACCCGCCACGGCGGCATCCTGCATTACGTGCTGCGCCAGCTCGCCGCGAAGAAGGCCGCCTAAGCCGCTGCGGATCGGGCGGTCGCGCCGTGTCACGCCATAGACCCGCGGCCCGGCGTCCTTCGATAAGTTCAGGATGAACGAGCCGGGCCCACCGTGTTTGCAGCGCGGCCAAATGGATCCCGGCTTTCGCCGCGATGAGGGGCAAGGGAATCTCGCGGGCGCGTTCGCCGGCTGTGCAACGGCGCGCGACAAGCCTTCTTGCCGCTCCCATCCCGTCGCCCCGGCGAAGGCCGGGGCCCAATTCGTCCCGACCCAACCAATGGATCCCGGCTTTCGCCGGGGTGACGACCAATGGAACCGCGCACTGGTGCTAGTGCGTTGCGGCTGTGCGCAGGTAACAGCGCGCGACCAGCCGCCCCATCCCCGTCGTCCGGCGAAAGCCGGGGCCGATTGGTCCCCGACTGAGCTTGTCGAAGGACGCCGGCATGGCGACGGGCAAAGCGCGGCGCGGCAGCTACAGACGCGGCTCCCACTCGGCGCTCACCAGCCGCCACTCGCCATCCTCGAGGCGCCATCCGGTCACCACGTCGTACGCCTGTGCGCTGCCGGGCAGCGCGCCCGCACCGCCCGTCAGCATCGCGGAGCCACGCACCGTCGCGCGGCGCTCGTGCAGCTCGACCTGCAACGGCCCGAGCACCACGCCGACCCGGCGGTAACGCAGGAAACTGATCTGCGCGAGCCGCACCGCGTCCTCGCGGTCCATGCCGTCGTTGCCGACGAAATCGTCGGCGAGGAACCCACGCAGCTCGCCGGCGTCGCGCGCCTGCACCGCCCGTTCCAGATCGGCGATCCGCTCGCGCAGCGCATCCTCGGCGCTCTCCCGCCGGCACGCCGGCAGGCACGACAGCAGCGCCACCAGCATCCACATCAGCACCCCGCGCCGACCGCGCATCGAACCTCCCGAGGCGTATTGCACAGCGCCTTGTCACTGCCGGGGGCCTATGCTCCAATCCGGCGAAACCCGTACGGTGCCGAACCGCGCGCGGCAAGACAACAGGTGCAAGGGGGAGAACGATGAGTCTGGAACGCCCGTGGCTTGCGGAATATCCGGCCGGCGTGCCGGCGGAGATCGACGTCAACCAGTATTCGTCGATCGTGGCCATGCTGGAGGAGTCGATCGCCCAGTTCCGCGACCGGCCCGCGTTCTCCAACCTCGGCAAGCAGATCACCTACGGCGAGCTCGACCGCCTCAGCCAGCAGTTCGCCGGCTACCTGCTCGGCGAGCTGAAGCTGAAGAAGGGCGATCGCGTCGCGATCATGATGCCCAACTGCCTGCAGTACCCGGTCGCGCTGTTCGGGGTGCTGCGCGCCGGCCTGACGGTGGTCAACACCAATCCGATGTACACCGCGCGCGAGCTGAAGCATCAGCTCGAGGACTCGGGCGCCAGCGCGATCCTGGTGCTCGACAACTTCGGCCATGTCGTGCAGCAGGTGGTGCGCGAGAAGCCGATCAAGGTGATCGCCACCGGGCTGGGCGACATGCTCGCCTTTCCGAAAGGCGCGGTGGTCAACTTCGTGCTGAAGTACGTCAAGAAGATGGTGCCGGATTACGACATTCCGGGCGCCATCCGCTTCCGCGATGCGCTCACGCTCGGGCAGATGCACCGCCTGCCGGAGATCGACATCCTGCCGGAGGACATCGCGTTCCTGCAGTACACCGGCGGCACCACCGGCGTCGCCAAGGGCGCGATGCTCACCCATCGCAACATGATCGCCAACATGCTGCAGGCGGCGACGTGGTTGGGCGATCGCATCAATCCGGGCGGCGAGACCATCATCACCGCCCTGCCGCTGTACCACATCTTCGCATTGACCGCGAACTGCCTGGTGTTCATGCGCATCGGCGGGCTCAATCACCTCATCACCAACCCGCGCGACATGCCGGGCTTCGTGAAGGAACTGAAGAAGGTCCGTTTCAGCGCGATCACCGGCGTCAACACGCTGTTCAACGGTCTGCTCAACACGCCCGGATTCGACGAGATCGACTTCTCCTCGCTCAAGCTCACGCTGGGCGGCGGCATGGCCGTGCAGCGCGCGGTGGCGGATCGCTGGAAGAAGGTCACCGGATGCACGCTGATCGAGGCGTACGGCCTCACCGAAACCTCGCCGGCCGCCTGCATCAACCCGATGGACCTGTCCGACTACAACGGCTCGATCGGCCTGCCGATCCCCTCGACCGATGCCTGCGTGAAGGACGACAACGGCAACACGCTGCCGGCCGGCCAGGTCGGCGAGCTGTGCATCAAGGGCCCGCAAGTGATGAAGGGCTACTGGCAGCGTCCTGACGAGACCGCCAAGGTGATCGACGCCGACGGCTGGCTGCACACCGGCGACATGGCGAAGATGGACGAGCGCGGCTACTTCTACATCGTCGACCGCAAGAAGGACATGATCCTGGTCTCGGGCTTCAACGTGTACCCGAACGAGGTCGAGGACGTGATCGCGATGATGCCGGGGGTGCTGGAAGTGGCGGCGGTCGGCGTCCCCGACGAGAAGTCGGGCGAGGCGGTGAAGGTGGTCATCGTCAGGAAGGACCCCAATCTGACGGCTGAGCAGGTCAAGGCTTTCGCGCGCGAGAACCTCACCGGCTACAAGCAGCCGCGGTACGTCGAGTTCCGCACCGAGCTGCCGAAGACCAACGTCGGCAAGATCCTGCGCCGGGAATTGCGCGAGCCGTCCAAGCCGGCGGCCTGATCGGGCGACCGTGGCTGCCGCGTTGCGGCCGCGGATCCGTGCGGCCGATGCCCGGCTCGTTCGTGGATGTTCGGGTCGCGGCTGAAGCCGCTCCTGCACGGCGGGGCGAAGCTTCGGCTGCACCGGGCGCGCGGTGGTCATGGGGGTCGGTCGCGGCTGAAGCCGCTCCCACGCGGACGATGGCGGAGTGCGGGGCGGGCGCCCTGCTCAGGTCGCGAACTGCTCGGTGAGCATGCGTTCTTCGAGGTTGTGCTCGGGATCGAACAGCAGGGTCACGGTGCGGTCGCGCGATTCGCGCACCACGACCTCGACCACGTCGCGCACCTCGTGCGAGTCGGCGGTGGCGCTGACCGGCCGCTTGTAGGGATCGAGCACGCGGAAGCGCACTTCGGTATCGGACTTCAGCAGCGCCCCGCGCCAGCGGCGCGGACGGAACGGCGCGATCGGCGTGAGCGCGATGACCGAGGCGCCGAGCGGCAGGATCGGCCCACTGGCGGAGAAGTTGTAGGCGGTGCTGCCCGCCGGCGTGGCGACCAGCACGCCGTCGCAGATCAGTTCCTCCAGCCGGTTCTTGCCGTTGAGCACCACCTGCAGGTGGGCGGCCTGCCGCGTCTGGCGCAGCAGCGAGACCTCGTTGTAGGCCAGCGAACCGACGGTGGCGCCCGACTCGGTCTGCGCCAGCATCTCCAGCGGTCGCAGCACCGCGGGTTCGGCGGCGGCCAGACGCGCGAGCAGGTCCTCCTCGCGCTGCTGGTTCATGAGGAAGCCGATGGTGCCGAGCTTCATGCCGAACACCGGCTTGCCGAGCGCGCCGAACCGGTGGAGCGTCTGCAGCATGAAGCCGTCGCCGCCGAGCGCGACCAGCACCTCGGCCTCCTCCGGCGCCCGCTGCCCGTGCTGCGCGACCAGCCGCTGCAGTGCGCGCTGGGCGTCGTCGGCGGGACTGGCGAGGAAGGCGATGCGGGGCGTGGCGGTCATCGGCGGCATCCTGTCGGCTCCTGGTCCGAAGCATACCGGTTGACGGTGGCGGTTCGTCGCCACGGCGCCATGCGGTGGCCCGTCGCCTGTCCGTGAGCGCGTTGCGGCCGAGCCGCGCCGTGCTCGCTTCGTCGCGCGCGCACCACGGCCCGTCGCAGGGCGTGACTTCCGGCCAACGCGATCGCGTGGGCGCGGGCGCAAGGTCCGCGCCAGTCCACCGGGCGCGCCGTCATGAAACTCACCGAATCCGCCCTGCGAAACCCGGCTGCGGTCGCCGTCGCGGTCGCGCTGGTCATGCTGTTCGGACTGCTCGCGCTCGCCGGACTTCCGGTCCAGCTCTTTCCCGACATCGACCGCCCGCAGTTGTCGATCCAGACCAACTGGCGCGCCGCTTCGCCGCAGGAGATGGAGTCGGAGATCGTCGAGCCGATCGAGTCGGTGATGCAGGGCCTGCCCGGCATGGAGGAGATGACGTCCGACATCGGCGCCGGGTTCGGCGTGGTCAACCTCACCTTCGCCGTCGGTACCGACATGGAAGCGGCGCTGGTGGAGGTGCTGGCGCGGATGAACCGTCTGCCGCCGCTGCCGCGCGATGCCGACCGGCCGGTGGTGCAGACCGGCAACAACGACGCCAATGCCTCGCTCACCTACTTCTTCGTGCAGAAACTGCCGGGCACCGGCGGCGACATCCTCGACTACCGGCAGTTCATCGAGGACCGCGTGGTGTCGCGGATCGAGGCGGTGGAGGGCGTCGCCGGCGTCGAGATCAACGGCGGCGCCGGCGAGGAAGTGGCGATCACCATGCACGTGGATCGCGCCGCCGCGCTCGGCGTCGCGATCCCGGACGTGGCCGCGCTCGCCGCCCGCGCCACCGACGCTTCCGCCGGCGCGCTGGAGAACGGACGGCGCGAATACCTGCTGCGCTTCGCCGGCCGTTACGACCCGCAGGCGCTCGGCGATCTGATCCTCGCCTGGCGCGACGGACGGCCGGTGCGCCTGGGCGACATCGCGACGATCGAGGTGCGCCGCCCCGAGCAGCGCTTCTACGCCTACCAGAACGGCAATCCGGCGATCGGCTTGCGCATCCTGCGCGAGAACGGCGCCAACGTGCTGGCCACGCTGGATGCGGTGAAGCAGGTGGTCGAGGAGGTGCGCGAATCGGAACTGCGCGAGCGCGGGCTCGACATCCGCCAGAGCTTCGACGCCTCGGTGTTCATCAACCGCGCGATCGGCCTGCTGTCCGGCAGTCTGACGGTCGGCGTGCTGCTGGCCGTGGGCTGCCTGTGGTGGTTCCTGCGCGATGCACGCGCGACGCTGCTGATCGCGAGCGCGATCCCGATCTCGCTGCTGGCGACGTTCATCGTGCTGGACCTGGGCGGGCGCAGCCTCAACGTGATCTCGCTGGCCGGTCTCGCGTTCGCGGTCGGCATGGTGATGGACGCGGCGGTGGTGGTCGCGGAAAACGTGCTGCGCCTGCGCGAAGCCGGCCTGCCGGCGCATCGCGCGGCGCTGGAAGGTACGCGTCAGGTCGCCGGTGCGCTGTTCGCCTCGACGCTCACCACCATCGCGGTGTTCCTGCCGGTGACGTTCATGGAGGACGTCGAAGGCCAGCTCTTCGCCGATCTGGCGTTGACGATCTCGATCGCGGTCGCGGTGTCGCTGCTGGTGGCCGTCACCGTGCTGCCGGTGAGCGCCGGCCGCTGGCTGCGTCCGGGCGGCGCGGCCGCCAGCACCGGCGGCGGTTGGCCCCGGCTGACCGCCTGGGCGATGCGCGTCACCGACGGACGCCGCCGGCAACTGGCGTGGATCGGCGGGCTGGTGCTGCTGCCGGCGGCGCTCGCGATCGCGCTGCTGCCGCGTATCGATTACCTGCCCCCGGTCAAGCGCGCGGCGGTGGACGCGTTCTTCAACTTCCCGCCCGGCATGAGCCCGGCGGCGGTGAACCGCGAGTACGCGCCGATCCTGCTCGAGCGGATGGCGCCCTACATGCGCGGCGAGAAGCAGCCGCAACTCAGCAACTGGTATCTCAGCCTGTGGCCGGGCGGCGGCACCATCGGCGCGCGGGTGGTCGAGCCCGAGCGGATCGGCGAGCTGGAACGCATCATGCGCGAGGAGATCGTCGTCGGTCTGCCGGACACGCGCGCGTTCGCCAGCGAGGGCGAACTGTTCGGCGGCTTCGGCGGCTCGGCGCGGGCGATCGCGATCCACCTGCAGCACAGCGACGGCGATGCGCTGCTGCGCGCCGCCGAACGCGGCCGGCAGCGGCTCACCGAGCGCTTCCCCGGCGCCAACGTGCAGGCCTGGCCGCAGGGCGACGGCGCCGCGCCCGAACTGCGCGTGCAACCCGACGACCGCCGCCTCGCCGAAGCCGGCTGGCAGCGGCCGGAACTGGCGACCGTGGTGCGCACGCTCGGCGACGGCCAGTGGCTGGGCGAGTACTTCGACGGCGAACGTCGGCTGCCGATCATCCTGCGCGGCGACCGCGGCGATGCCATCGAACGGCTCACCGCCGCGCCGCTGGCGACGCCGCGCGCGGGCACCGTCAGCCTGGGCGCGCTGGCGACGGTGGACACCGTGCTCGCGCCGAACCAGCTTCGCCGCGTCGACCGCCGGCGCACCGTCACGCTGACCGTCGATCCGCCCGCCGACCTGTCGCTGGAGGAGGCGCTGGAAATCGTCGAGCGCGACGTGGTGCCGGCGCTGCGCGAGGCGCTGCCGGCCGACGCCGCGGTGCGCGTCGCCGGCAGCGCCGACCGCCTGTCCGGGGTGGTGCGCAGCATGGGCGGCAACTTCGCGATGGCGCTGCTGGTGCTGTTCATGCTGATGGCGGCGATGTTCCGTTCGCTGAAGGACAGCGCGTTCGTGATGGCCACGCTGCCGCTGGCGCTGCTGGGCGGCGTGCTGGGCCTGCGCGCGCTCGACCTGGCGGCCGGGCAGACGCTCGACCTGCTGTCGATGATCGGCTTCGTGATGCTGCTGGGCATGGTGATCAACAACGCCATCCTGCTGATCGCGCAGGCACGCGACGGTCAGGCGCAGGGGCTGGCGCTCGACGATGCGATCCGCCAGGCGCTCGACCAGCGCATGCGGCCGATCATGATCGCCGCGCTCACCGGCGTGGTCGGCGCGCTGCCGATGGCGGTGAACCCCGGACCCGGCGCGGTGATCTACCGCGGCCTGGCGGCGGTCACCGTGGGCGGCGTCGCGCTCAGCCTGCTGTTCACCGTCGTGCTCGTGCCCGCGCTGCTGCGGCTGGCGGCCTCGCTGCGCAGCGCGCATGCGGCTTCCCGCGCCGCCCCCCTCCCCCACGTCGATGCCGTCGAAGGTGCCCCATGAACGCTCTCCGCCCGCTTGCGCGCCACCCGATCGTCGTGGCGCTCGGCGCCAGCCTGCTGCTGCTGGCCACCGGCAACGCCCTGCTGCGCCGGCAGGCCGATGCCACTCCCACGCCGCCGGCGCCGCCCGCGCCGGCCGTCAGCGTCGCCGAGGCCGAGCGCGTCCGCTTCGCACCGCGCCAGTGGGTGCCCGGCAGCGTGATCGGCCGCCAGGACGCGCGCGTGGCCAGCGAATTCGGCGGCCGCGTCGTGCGCGTGGCCGAGGTCGGACAGGCCGTGCGCGCCGGCGACGCGCTCGCCGTGCTGGACGACACCGGCATCCGCCTGCGCGCGCAGGAAGCGCAGGCGGAGCTGGGCCGCATCCGCGCGCAGCTCGAGCTGGCGACCTCGCAGGAACGGCGCTACGCCGCGCTCGCCGCGCAGCAGAACGTCGCCCGCTCCCAGCTCGACCAGCTTCGCGCCGAGCGCTCGGTGCTGGCGCAGGAGCTGGCGCGGGCGCAGGCGACGCTGGCGCAGGTGCGCCATCAGCAGCAGCGGATGGTGGTGCGGGCGCCGTTCGACGGCGTGGTCGCCGAACGCATCGCGCAGCCGGGCGAGTTCCTCGCGCCGGGCGGCGCCATCGCGCGCCTCGTCGATCTCGCCACCCGCGAGGTGCAGGTGCGCGCGCCGGTGGATCTGGCATCGCATCTTGGCGTCGGCACGCCCGTGCTGCTGCGCGCCGCCGGGCCGTCGGGCTCCGCGGCGGCCACACCGCTGCGCGTGAGCGCGCTGGTGCCGGTAGGCGATGCCGCCTCGCGCCAGCTCGAACTGCGCATCGCGCTGCCGTCCGCCGGCGCCGCCGCCGCGTGGCCGATCGGCAGTGCGGTCGACGTCGGCCTGCCCCGCGGCCCGCAGCGCGAGGTGGTGGCGGTGCCGCGCGATGCACTGGTGCTGCGCCGGGAAGGCGACTACGTCCTGCGCGTGGGAGCGCGCGACGTCGCCGAGCGGGTCGGTGTCGAGGCCGGCGATACCGTCGACGGCCAGGTGGAAGTGCGCGGCGACGTGCGCCCGGGCGACCGCCTGATCGTCCGCGGGGCCGAGCGCGTACAACCCGGGCAAACGGTGCGCGTGCTGGCGGCCGCACCGCTCGCGCAGGCCACGCAGGCGCGCGCGGCGCGGTGAGCTGCCCGCCGCGCGCGATCGCTCGCGCGGGCTCGGGTAACCTCGCGCTGCGGCGTCCGCCGCGTCGTCCACCGGGAGCCCCCATGCGTGCGTCCGCGATCGTCGCTGCCCTCCTCCTGGCCTGCTCGCTCGGCGCCTGCGAGGCGCAGATGCAGGCGGCCGATGCCCCGCGCGGTGGGCCGGCGGGCACGACGGCCGCGCCGGCCGACCGCACCGTGGACAGCGAGGCGGGGCCGGTCGCGATCGCGACCCTGGCCACCGGCTTGGAACACCCGTGGGCGGTCGCGCTGCTGCCCGACGGCCGCTTCCTGGTCACCGAGCGCCCGGGGCGCATGCGCATCGTCGGCACCGATGGCGCGCTCTCGGCGCCGCTGAAGGGCGTGCCGGCGGTGTTCGCCGAAGGCCAGGGCGGTCTGCTCGACGTCGTGCTCGCGCCCGATTTCGCGCAGAGCCGGCGGATCTGGTTCAGCTATGCCGAACCTGGCGCGGACGATACCGCCGGCACCGCGGTGGCGACCGCCCGGCTGGGCGAGGACGCGCTCGCCGACGTGCGCGTGGTCTACCGCCAGGAGCCG
The DNA here is from genome assembly GCF_007923255.1 of Vulcaniibacterium thermophilum. Taxonomy (GTDB): domain Bacteria; phylum Pseudomonadota; class Gammaproteobacteria; order Xanthomonadales; family Xanthomonadaceae; genus Lysobacter_F; species Lysobacter_F thermophilum. The sequence continues at coordinate 52,833 of NZ_VOHJ01000009.1, forward strand.
AAGCTCGAAGGCGGTTACCACTTCGGCTCGCGCATCGCCTTCGACGGCAAGGGCCACGTCTTCGTCAGCCAGGGCGAGCGCAACGAGCGGCCGACGGCGCAGAAACTGGACATGCTGCAGGGCAAGCTGGTGCGGCTGAACCTCGACGGCAGCGTGCCGAAGGACAACCCCTTCGTCGGCCGCCCGGGCGCGCGCCCGGAGATCTGGAGCTACGGCCACCGCAACGCGCAGTCGCTGGCGGTCGACCCGCGCACCGGCCGCCTGTGGGAAGCCGAGCACGGCCCGCGCGGCGGCGACGAGATCAACCTGCCGCAGCCGGGGAAGAACTACGGCTGGCCGATCGTCACCCACGGCATCAACTACTCCGGGCTGAAGATCCCCGAAGCGGTCGGCACCGAGGCGCCGGGCATGGAGCCGCCGCACCACGTCTGGGAGAAATCGCCGGCGCTGTCGGGCATGGCCTTCCTCGTCGGTCACCCGCAACTGGCGTGGAACGACAGCCTGTTCCTCGGCGCGCTGGCCGGCCGCGCGCTGATCCGCCTGCAGCTCGACGGCGACCGCATCGTCGGCGAGGAGCGCCTGCTGCGCGAACTGGGCGCGCGCATCCGCGACGTGCGCGTCGGCCCGGACGGCAGCGTCTACGTGCTGACGGACGAGGAGAACGGGCAACTGCTGCGCCTGACGCCGCCGCGCCGCGCCGCGCGCTGAGCGATCGGCGATACTGCCCGGCCGCCCCGGACGATGCAGGCGATGATCCGCTATCCCGCCCTGTTGCTGCTCCTGCTCGCGCTCGCGCTGCCCGCCCGCGCGTCCGCTTCCTCCGACGAGGACCTGCTGGCGCTGGACGCGCGCTGGAACACGCTGCGCCTGCAGCCGGACGCGCCGGCGCTCGAGGCGCTGCTGGCGGACGACTGGATGCTGACCCATTCCGACGGCCGCGTGCAGCACAAGGCCGGATTACCTCGACGAACTGCGCACCCGCAGCCGCAGCAGCCAGCGCATCCTCAACGAGGACGTGCGCCTGCGCCGCTACGGCGACACCGCGGTGGTCACCGGGACCAGCATCCAGTCCGGACTCGGCAACGGCCAGCCGTGGAGCGGCCGCTTCCGTTTCACCCGGGTGTGGGTGCGGCGCGACGGCGTCTGGCGCATGGTCGCCTCGCATTCCTCGCGCATCGCCGACGCGCCCTGAGCTTCACAGCAGCCGCGGCTGCGCCTCCGGCCGCGCGGCGTAGCTGAGCCGGCCATCGAGCAGACGGGCGGCCGCGGTGAACGGGTGTTCCTCGCTGCGGCCCGGCGCCATCAGATGCAGCACCGTCCAGCCGGCCGCCTTGAAATCGTCGGCGATCAGGCCGCGGTGGCATTGCCACCACATCGCCTCGGCGCACATCACCGCGGTCCGGCGTTCGCCTGCCAGCCGCGCCAGCCGCTCGCGGGCGGCGCGGTAGGCGTCGGTGGCCATGTAGTCGGCGTAGCCGCGGAAGTTCGTATTGCGCCAGGCGGTGTTCGGCGAGTCCGGCGCGGGCAGGCGGCGACCGCCCAGGTCCGGCATCGGCACGTAGGCGATGCCGGCCTCGGGCAGCGCGGCGGCCATCGTCCCGCCCGAGAACTGCGGATTGCGGCGCGAGCCGGCGAAGCGGCGCACATCGACCAGCGCCTCGATCCCCGCGTCCCGCAGCAGCGCAAGGAAGGCTTCCCACGGGCGGGTCGAATGCCCCACCGTCCAGAGCGTGCCGTGCGTGTCCATGCGCGGCAGCATACGCGGGGGCGGTCGGCGTAAAATTCACGCTTTCGCCGCATTCCCCCTCTCCCCATGTCCGCCGCCTTCGGCACCGAAACCGTGCTGGACGTCCGTCACTGGACGGCCGACTACTTCAGCTTCACCACCACGCGCGACGACGGCTTCCGCTTCGACAACGGCCAGTTCGTGATGATCGGCCTTGAGGTCGACGGCCGCCCGCTGCTGCGCGCCTACTCCATCGCCAGCGCCAACTGGGAAGAGCAGCTCGAGTTCTTCAGCATCAAGGTGCCCAACGGCCCGTTGACCTCGCGCCTGCAGCACGTCAAGCCGGGCGACACCGTGCTGATCGGCCGCAAGCCGACCGGCACGCTGCTGATCAGCGACCTGCATCCCGGCCGCAATCTGTATCTGCTCGGCACCGGCACCGGGCTTGCGCCGTTCCTGGCCGTCATCAAGGATCCGGAAACCTACGAGCGCTTCGAGCGCGTGATCCTGTGCCACGGCGTGCGCGAGGCCAAGGACCTCGCCTACCGCGACTACATCGTCAACGAGCTGCCGCGCCACGAATTCCTGGGCGAACAGATCGCGGCCAAGCTGCGCTACTACCCGGCGGTGAGCCGCGAAGCGTTCGAATGGAACGGCCACGACCATCGCGGCCGCCTGACCGCGCTGATGGACAGCGGACGGATGATGGAACAGCTCGGCATCGAGCCGCTGGACGCCGCGCACGACCGCGCGATGATCTGCGGCAGTCCGCAGATGCTGGCCGACTTCCGCGCCCTGCTCGACGCGCGCGGCTTCCGCGCGTCGCCCCGGATCGGCAGCCCCGGCGAGTACGTGTTCGAGCGCGCATTCGTCGAGAAGTAGCGCGCGGCGTATCGGCAGGCGCTATTCTGGGCCTTCCGGGGAATGGAAGGAGCCATGCGATGGGATTGCCGCGAATCTTCGTGCTGGCGCTGATGCTGGCCTGCTTCGACGCGCTTGCCGCAGGAGGCGCCGCTCAACCGAGGCCCGGCGATGTGCCGCCGGCGGACCTGGGCCGCACACTCGACGGCACGCCGGTGAATCTCGCCGATCGCCGCGGCAAAGTGGTGGTGTTGACGTTCTGGGCGAGCTGGTGCGGCCCCTGCCGCAAGGAGCTGCCTGTGCTCGGCCGCCTGCAGCAGGCGGTGGGTCGCGAGCACCTGGAGGTGATCGCGGTCAACGTGAAGGAACCGCGCCGCGATCTGACCGCCGTGCTGCGCGCCAACCGGGATCTGGACCTCACCTGGGTGCACGATGCCCGTGGCGACGTCAGCGGCCGCTACGGCGTGGAGGCGCTCCCCAACATGTTCGTAATGGATCGGGACGGCACCGTCGCCTACGTGCACCGCGGCTATTCGGAGGCGATGATCAAATCGTTCATCGACGAGATCATCGGGCTGCTTCCTGAGGAAGTCCTCGAAAGTCCGGCGCCAGCCGCAGCGACGCGCTGAGCGCGATCCGCCGCGCCTTCCGGGAGTTGCCACCGGCCACGGACGGCCCGCTCCGTCGCGGCCCGTCAGCGTTCGCCGTGGCGCAGCCACAGCTCGGCGTCGGACTCGGTATCGAACACGCGTCCTTCGAGGCCCAGCTCCCGCGCCAGCAACTCCGCGGATTCGACGAAGGCGAACACCGCCTGTGGCCGGATCACGTAAGCGAAGCGCACGCCGGCGAATCCGCCGTGGTCGGCGATCGTCGTCACCACGCGTCGCTGCTGCTCGGGGGTCACCTGCTCGCCGGCCAGCCTGTCCACGATCATCGCGGCGCGCGCGCCCTGCGCGCGCATGGCGTCGCCGGCCTCGTTCCAGCAGCGCAGCATCGTCTCCAGACGGCCGTCGCCGCCTTCGAAGACGGCCCGCAGGTAGCCGGGCCGCTTCTCCAGGCGCACACGGGCGCCCGCCTCGTCCTGCTGGGGACTCATGCCGCCAGCGCTGCCTCGATATCGCGCTCGAGCGATGCCGGCGCGTCGTTGGGGGCGAAACGCTTCAGGACGCGTCCGTCGCGGCCGACCAGAAACTTGGTGAAGTTCCACTTGATGGCATCGATGCCGAGCAGGCCGCTCTTTTCCTGCTTCAACCACTTCCACAGCGGATGCGCGCCCTCGCCGTTCACCTCGATCTTCGCGAACAGCGGGAAGGTGACGTCGTAGTTGAGCGAACAGAACCGGCGGATCTCCGCTTCGTCGCCCGGCTCCTGATGGCCGAACTGGTCGCACGGGAAACCGAGCACCGCGAAGCCGCGGTCGCGGTAGCTGCGCCACAGCGTTTCCAGCCCCGCGTACTGCGGCGTGAACCCGCATCTGGAGGCGACGTTGACCACCAGCACCACCTGGCCTGCGAACTCGCTCAACGCGCGCTCGTTACCGTCGATGTCGAGCGCGCGGAAGTCGTGGAGAGTCGTCATGGCATCGCACCTGGCGGCGAAGAAGAAAGCGGACTGCGGCAGCGCGCCGCAGTCCGCATTCTAGCCGTCGGCGCGGTGTTCCGGCTCAGTAGTTGGCGCGGAACTCGACACCGACGATGCGCGGCTCGTTGACGAAGCCGGTCAGATTGTTGAAGTCGATCGCGCCGACCGCGCGGATCTCGTTGAGGATGTTGCGGCCGTACAGCGCCACCTCGTACTGCCCGTTGCCCCAGCCGTATCCGACGCGCAGCCCGCCTTCCAGCAACGACTTGCCGCGGAACTCGGCGGCCTCGTACAGGAAGAAGTTGACCTCGCTGCGATAGGCCCAGTCGGTGTAGACGAAGAACTCCGCGCTCTCGCCCACCGGTCGCACGTAGCGCGCGGTGAGGTTGTAGACCCACTTCGGGGCCTGCGGAAGCGGATTGCCGTCCAGCAGCGCCAGTCCGCCGACCACGGGATCGGTGACGGTGCACCCGCCGCCGCACGGTTGCACGGCGAGGTCGCGGTCGCGGATCTCGGTGTCGTTGTAGCTGGCGCCGAAGGTGACCATCAGGCTGTCGGTCAGGTAGGCGTCGAAATCGACCTCGAAGCCCTGCCCGACCGTGCGGTCCGCATTGATGAGCCGGTTGAAGTTGGTCGCGCCGCCCACCGCGGTGAGCTGCTGGTTGTCCAGCTCGTAGTGGAATACCGCGAAGCCCAGGCGGGCGCGGTTGTCCCACAGTTCGGCCTTGACGCCGGCTTCGTAGGAGATCACCTCTTCCGAATCGGCGACCGAGACGCTGTCGCCGAACAGCAGGCGCCCCTGGATCGACGGCGCGCGGAAGCCGGTGGCGACGCGCGCGTACAGGTTGACCGCGTCGTTGAGGCTCCACACGCCGGCCACGTCCCAACTGACGTTGGAATCGCTCGGGTTGGCGGTCAGGCGCGGCGTGGCGCCCGCGCCGATCGGCGACTGCAGCCGCTGCGCCACGAACTCCTTCTCGTCGCGCGTGTAGCGCAGGCCGGCGCGCAGCGTGAAGGCGTCGGTGATCGCCCAGTTGACCGAACCGAACGCGGCGTACGCGGTGTTGTCCTGCCTCTGCCAGGCGTACCCGTTCTGCACGCCGCCGGCGAGCGTGTCGTAGTTGAAGCTGTCGATGGTGATCTCTTCGTCGAACCAGAACAGTCCGGCCTGCCAGTTGAACGGGCCGTCGTTGTTCGACTCCAGCCGGAACTCCTGGCTCAGTTGGCGGTGCTCCGGCAGGCCGTCCGCGGACTCGGCGGGGAACAGCGCCTCGCCCAGCTCGTCCGGCGGGAAGGTGTAGACCGAGCCGCCGTCGATGTCGCCGCGGCTGAGCGACTCGGCGCTCTCGTAGCCGGTGATCGAGTACAGCGTCAGCGTGTCGGACAGCTTCCAGCTCAGACGCGCGTTGGCGCCGAACGTGTCCAGCTCCTGGAAGTTGCGGCCGTCGATGGACACCTCGTCGTCGTCGAAGCCGTCGCGCAGGTCGTTGCTGCCGCGCTCGAACAGGCTGGCGCGGAACAGGCGGGCGGTGCCGTTGAGATGGCGCGCGTGGACGTTGAACAGCGCCTCGAACGTCTCGCTGCCGTCGTAGCGCAACTGCACGCGCGCCGCGCTCTCGTCGTAGCCTTCCAGGTCGCGATTGGTGCGCGCGTTCGGGTTGGTGTTGTCCACCCACTCGCCGCGGCGCTGGTAGAGCACCGAGGCGCGCGCGGACCAGTTCTCGCCGAGCGGGCCGCCGATCGCGCCTTCGACGTTGGTGGTGCCGTAGGTGCCGACCGCGATCGAGCCGTAGCCGTCGAGCGAGCGGGTCGGCTTGGCGGATTCGAACTTGACCACGCCGGCCGGGGTATTGCGACCGAACAGCGTGCCCTGCGGACCGCGCACCATCTCCACGCTTTCCAGGTCGAACACCGGGAAGCCCTTCAGCAGGGGGTTTTCCTGCACCACCTCGTCGTAGACCAGCGAGACCGGCTGCGAGGCGTTGAGGTCGAAGTCGGTGTTGCCGAGGCCGCGGATGTAGAAGCGCGGGAACGCGCGGCCGAACGAGGACTCGATATTGAGGCTCGGCAGACGGCCGGCGAGGAAGCGGATGTCGCCGCCGCCCGAGCCGAGCACATGCAGCTTCTCGGTATCGACCGTGGTCAGCGCGACGGGCACGTCCTTGGCGCGTTCGACGCGCCGCTGCGCGGTGACGACGAGCGTATCCAGGGTGCGCGCCTCGTCCTCGGCGGACGCGGGCGCGTCGGCCTCCTGGGCGAGGGCGGGCGTGGCGAGCAACGCCGCGATCGCGGCGGCCAGGGCATGGCGGGAAAGTTTGGCGGTCATGGGATCGATCTGAAGGGCGAGCGGCGAACGCCGCGGAAAGGTCATGGAACGGTGACTCGGCCGCCCCTACGGCCGTGGCGCGACCCCGTCGCGCCGGCTGATCTCGTTTGGCGGCGCGATGTTACCGCGCCGCCGCCCGAGCATCGCCTCTAACGGCGGCCGCCGTGGCGGATCAGTGCGAACCGACCCGCACCGGCATCGCGAACGGCTTGATGCCGAGCGCCTCGTGCACGTCCGCCGGGTAATAGGCGGCGTCGCCCTTGATCACCAGCGCGACCTTGCGGATGTCGGCGATGTTCGCGGTCGGATCGCCGTCGATCAGGATGAGGTCGGCGCGCTTGCCCGGCGCGATCACGCCGCGGTCCTCGGCGCGGGCGATGCGCGAGGCGGTCCAGGTCGCCGACTGCAGCGCCTGTGCGGGCGTCATGCCGGCCTGCACGTAGAGCTCCAGTTCGCGCTGCAGGGTGAAGCCGGCGACCGCGTCGGTGCCCGGAACGATGGTGATGCCGGCGCGGTACATGCGGCCGACGAACTCGACCATCTTCTCGTACGAGCGGTTGTAGCGCGCGGCGGTGGCGTCGTCCGGGATGTCGAACTCGGCGACCCGCAGGCTGCGCTGCACGTCGGGCGGCAGGTGCGGCGCGACCGCCGCGTACGCCTGCGAGAGCTCGCCCGCGCGCTGGCGCAGGAAATCGAACGTGGCCAGGGTCGGGTCGATGGCGACGTTGCGGGCCTTCAGCAGCGCGATGAAGTCCTGGACTTCCTTCGAGTCGAAGTCGAGGTCGGCCACGCCCTTGGCCGGCAGGTAGAAGCGCTCGAGCGTGCGCGTGTCGGTATCCGGCTTGACGAGGAAGTTCAGCAGCACCTGGTTGATGTGCTGGATCTCGTCGTAGCCCGCCTCGACCGCGTCCTGCGCGCGCAGCCACACCGGAATGTGCCCGCTCACCCGCAGCCCCTTCGCGTGCGCGTAGGCGACGGTGTCGCGCAGGATCTCCTTCGGGAAGGAGTTGTAGATCTTGACCTGCACGTAGCCGTTGGCGGCGTACCAGTCGACCGCCTTCTTCGCTTCGTCCAGGGTCTTGACCACGAAGCCGTTGCGCGCCGACATCGGGCTTTCGCCTTCCAGGAAGCCGGCGGCGACGATGCGCGGCGACAGCAGCGCGCCCGCCTTTTCGGCGGCGATGATCTGCTGCAGCGTGGCGTTGTCGTTGCCCAGATCGCGCACGGTGGTGACGCCCGCGGCGATGTTGAGCCCGCCGTCCCAGCGGCCGACGTGGCCGTGCATGTCGAACAGCCCGGGCAGCAGCACGCGGCCGCCGGCGTCGATCACGCGATCGGCGCGGGCGTGTTCCTCGCCTGCGCCCGCCACCGAAACGATCGTCCCGTCGCGCAGGAGGACGTCGCGCGCCTCGCCGAGCCGCGCGCGCTCGCTGTCGAACACGCGTGCGTTGCGGATCAGCGTGGTGCCCTTCAGCGGATGCGCCAGCCGCGCCTGCAACTCGCGCAGCGCCTTGCCCTCGGCCTCCTTCTGCCGCGCCTCGAGCGCGGCCGCGTTGGCCTGCCAGCCCTCCTCGATCAACTGCAGGAAGCCGGGGAAGATGAAGGCGAACAGCCGCGGTTCCGCGTCCGTGGTGGCCCAGGCGAAGGTCGGGGTGAAGCCGACGCCGGTGACCGCGAGCAACTGCACCTTCCGCTTGCCGGTCGCGGAGACGACTTCGGCCTCGTCCACCTTGCGCATGGTCAGCGTGCCGCTGGGGACGAGCGGCAACTTGCCGTCGGCGCGACGCGCCAGCGCGGCGATCGCCACCGAGGAGGCCTGCGGCGTGCCGCCGAGCGGCGAATACAGCGCGGTGCCGTCGAGCCGCATCTCGCCCTGGTCGGACGTCGACTTCCAGCGCGCGACGGCGCCCTCGCGCACGAACGACTCGTCCACCGGCGCGCCGAACGTCGAGGTGCCCTTGACCGCGTAGCGGACGAACGTGCCGTCGGGCCCGAGCCGGTATTCCTCCTTCAGCTCGGGGCCGCGGCCGTTGTCCTTGAAGATGAAGTCGACGCGGGTCACGCCGTCGTCGCCGTGTTCGACGATCTGGTGACCGGCCTGCTTGCCGCCGTCCACCAGCGCGACGTAGCGCACGGTCTGCGCCGCCCATGCAGGCGCCGTCAGCAGCAGCGCCAGTCCCACCCACGCGGTCCGCTTCATCGTCTTCCTCCTCGAGGCACGGGGAACCCCGGAGGCTGACGCCTCGCCCGCGGGATCACCCGTGGCGAAGGTCATGGGCGCCGGGTGCGTGCCCGACGCAGGCCGACGAACGGTCGCCGCCGACGCGACGGGCTGCGTGCGCGGCCCGTCGTCCGGCGTGGGAAACGCGCTGTCTCAGCCTGCGCGCACCGGCACCAGGGTGATCTCGACGCGGCGGTTCTGCGCGCGTCCGGCTTCGGTATCGTTGCTCGCGATCGGACGGCTTTCGCCGGCGCCGACGATGATGAAGCGGTCGCGCATCAGGCCGCGGCTCATCAGGTAGTTGGCCACCGCCTGCGCGCGGCGTTCGGACAGTTGCTGGTTGTAGGCGTCGGTGCCGACGCTGTCGGTGTGGCCGGCGACCTCGACCACGGTCTGGTTGTACTCGGACAGCGTGTTGGCGACGTTGTCGAGCACCGGGAAGAACTGCGGCTTCAGCGCCGCGCTGTCGAAGTCGAAGGTGATGTTGCTCGGCATGTTGAGGGTGATGTTGTCGCCCTGCCGCACCACGCCGACGCCGGTGCCCTGCATGCGTTCGCGCAGCGCGCGTTCCTGGCGGTCCTGATAGTTGCCGATCGCGGCACCGGCGAGGCCGCCGACACCGGCGCCGACCAGCGCGCGCTGGCGACGCTCGACCGCGTTGTCGCCGCTGAGCAGGCCGGCCGCGGCGCCGATCGCCGCGCCGATCAGCGCGCCCTTGCCGGTGCGGCTCATGCCCTGCTGCTGCGAGGGCTCGGACGGCGGCGCACCGTAGCCGCCCTGACCATAGCCGCCGGTCTGACCGTAGTAACCGCCGCCGGTGGCGCAGCCGGCCAGCAGGGCCGTGCCGAGGAACGCGGCGGTCGCAATCTGGAGAGGCGTCTTCATGTCGAAACTCCTGGTGGGGGTCCGGGTGTACGGGAGTGTCCAGCCACCAAGCTGAACGCCTTGCAAGCTACGCCGCGCCTCGTGGCAGGCGGGTGACGTTGTTTGCGAACGTTCAGGCCGACGCGACGCCGAGGATCGGCGCGGCATCGTCGGCTTCGAGCGGGCGCTGCCAATCGCCCATCAAGGCGAGGTAAAGCAGATTCTCGAACTCCTCGCGGAAGCGACCGATCGCGACGTCGGGATCGGGAATCAGGCGCGCGTCGGCGATCAGGCCGAAGTGGACGTGGCCGTTGTAGCTCAGGATCGACACGCCGACGCCGATCGATCCGCTCTGCGGCACCCAGAACATCATCTCGCCGATGCGCGAGCCGCCCAGATACAACGGCCGCTGTGGCCCGGGCACGTTGGTCGCCACCGCGCTCGCCTTGCGGCTGAACAGTTCCAGCGCGATCGCCTGCAGCATCGACGGCGCCATCCCGAGGATGGCGAGCACGCCGTAGGCCATCAGCGCCTGGCGCGAGCCCTTCAGCTCGCGCATGCACCCGGCCACGCGCTCGATGCGGCGCAGCGGATTGCCCTCGCCCACCGGCAGGTCGAGGAACACCAGGCCGAAATGGTTGCCGAGCTTGCGCGCGTGTTCCAGCGGCCGCAGGTTCACCGGCACGGTGGCGCGCAGCGTCACGCCGTCGACCGCGTCGCCGCGCTCGAGCATGTAGGCGCGCAGCGCGCCGGCCGCGGTCGCCATGAGCACGTCGTTGACGGTGCACCCGCACGCGCGGCCGACCGCCTTCACCTCGTCGAGCGGAATCGGATCGGCCCACGCCACGCGCTTGCTGACGCCGAGCCGGCCGCGCAGCAGCGAGGGCGGATCGTCCGGCAGCGCCAGCACGTGCAGCAGCTCGCGCGCGAACTCGCCCCCCTCCTTCGCCAGCATCGCCGCCAGAGTGGGATCGCGATACAGCTCGATGCCCTTGTCGACCACCTTGCCGCCGAGCCGCAGGTAGCGGTCGACCGCGCCGCCGACACGGTGCACCACGCCGGCGCCGTCGTCGCGCAGCCACGCATGCGCCAGCGACCGCCGCTTCGCCGGCCGGCGCTCGACGTCGGTCATCGACAGCAGCACCTGCACCAGGGCGATGCCGTCGGCATAGCAGTGATGGATGCGCACGATCAGCGCCGAGCCGCCGCGATAGCGTTCGACCAGATGGAACTGCCACAACGGCTTGTCGCGCCGCAGCGGGGTGGACGCCATCTGGCTCACCAGCCGTTCCAGCGCCTTCTTCTCCGCACGCGGATTGGGCACGCGGCGTTCGCGGCCCGGCAACGCGACGAGCTGCACGTGCCAATCGAGGTCGAAGTCGGGATCGGGAATCCAACTGGCGCCGGTCGGCGTCTCCACCGGCTTCTTGGCGAAGCGCGGATAGGGCCTGACGAAGCGCTGCATCACCACGCGCTTGAGGCGATCGAGCGTCAGCGGCTCCTCCAGCATCAGCACGCCGGCGATCATCATCGGATTGCTCGGCCGCTCCATGCGCAGCCAGGCGGTATCCACACGCGACATCGGTTCCCGTCGCGCGCGCGGACGTGGCTGACGTTCGGGCATCGGTGTCTCCCTTGCGCGGACGCGGGTCGCGCGGGCTTCGGGGCAGTGAAGCACGCGCCATTTTCGGGCGTCAATGCACGCGCGCGGCGAGCCGGCGGAAGGCGTCCAGCGCGGCCTGCCGCCCTTCCGCCAGGCCGACGAGCGGACGCGACGGGTAGGCCGGGGCGACGCGCCGGAGGCGAGCCGGATCGGTCCAGGGCGCGAAGCGAAGCGGCACCGGCAGCGGCGCCAGTTCCGGCAGCCAGCGCGCGACGTACTCGCCCTGCGGATCGAACTTCGCCGCCTGCGTCGCCGGGTTGAAGATGCGGAAGTACGGCGCGGCGTCGGCGCCCGTGCCGGCCACCCACTGCCAGCCGAGCGTGTTGTTGGCCAGATCCGCGTCCACCAGCGTGTCCCAGAACCAGCGCGCGCCTTCGAGCCAATGCATGCGCAGATGTTTGCAGAGGTAGCTGGCGACGATCATCCGCACGCGGTTGTGCATCCAGCCGGTGTGCCACAGCTCGCGCATGCCGGCGTCGACGATCGGAACGCCGGTGCGGCCGTGACGCCAGGCCTCGAGCAGACCCGCCTCCGGCGCGGCCCAGTCGAAGGCGTCGAAGCGCGGATCGAGATTGCGGTCGACGGTGTGGGGGAAGTGATGCAGCAGGTGGTAGGCGAACTCGCGCCATCCGAGCTGACGCAGGAACGCATCGACATGGCGCGCGTTGGCCCCGGTGCGCGCCGCTTCAACCTCGGCCGCCACGCGCCAGGGCGCGATCTCGCCGAAGCGCAGATGCGGCGACAGCCGCGCGGTGCCCGCCAGGTCCGGGCGATCGCGCGCATCCGCGTAGCGCGCAAGCGCCTGCTCGACGAAGCGACGCAGCGCCGCGCGCGCACCGCGCTCGCCGGCCACCCAGTGGTTCCAGAAGCCGGCATCCCACGGACGGCGCGGCGCAAGTCCAAGGCCGGCGAGCGAGCCCGCGTCCGGCTCCGGCGGCGGCGGCGGCCAGCGCGCGGGTGCGTGCCACGGCGATCGCGCGCGCCATGCCGCCTGCGCCGCCTTCCAGAACGGCGTGAACACGCGGTACGGGTCGCCGCCGCGGGTGGCGACGTTCCAGGGTTCCACCTGCAGCGCGCCGTCGAAGCTTTCCGCACGCAGGCCGCGGGCGCGCAGCGCGCGCTTGACCGCGGCGTCGCAGGTTTCGCCGGCGGGCGTGTAGCGGCGGGTCCAGAACACGGCTTCGGCCTGTGTCTGCGCGGCCAGCGTCTCCAGCGCCGCGAGCGACGGCCCGCGCCGCACGGTCAGCCGCGATCCGCGCGCGCGCAGTTCGCCGTCGAGCGCGGCGAGCGACCGCGCGCGCCACGCGTTCGACGCCGCACCCGCCGCCCACGCGCCCTCCTCCTCCGGCGCGTGCACGTACACCGGCAGCGGCAGGTAGCCGGCCTCGAAAGCGGCGCGGAAGGCGGGATGGTCGTCGAGCCGGAGATCGTCGCGGAGCCAGATCAGCGCGGTGGGCACGTTCTCCTCCGAACGCCGGCGCTTACTGCTCGACGAAGCGCACGCGCCGCGTGATCGAGCAGGTCAGCTCGTAGCCGATGGTGCCGGCGGCGTCGGCGATCGTTTCGGCCGGAAGTTCCGGTCCCCACAGCGTGACCGCATCGCCGACGCGCGCATCGGGCACGCCGCGCAGATCGAGCGTCATCAGGTCCATCGACACCCGCCCGATCACCGGCACGCGGCGGCCGCGCACCAGCACCGGCGTGCCCGCCGGCGCGTGACGCGGATAGCCGTCGCCGTAGCCGATCGCGGCCACGCCCACCGGCATGTCCTCCGGGCACCGCCAGGTGGCGGAGTAGCCGATGCATTCGCCTTGGCGGATCCGGTTGATCGCGATCAGGCGGGTGGACAGCGTCATCGCCGGCCGCAGGCCGAAATCGGCGCCGGTGGTGCCGGCCACCACCGACAGCCCGTACAGCGCCCCGCCCGGACGCACCCAGTCGGCGCTGGCGTCGCGCCAGCCGAGCACCGCGGCCGAATTCGCGAGCGAACGCAGGCCCGGCAGTCCCGCGGTCGCCTCGTGGAAGATGCGGATCTGCTCGCGGGTCTGCCGGCCCTGCGTCGGGCTGTCGGCGAATTCGTCGGAGCTGGCGAAATGGGTCATCAGAACGATCTCGCCGACCGCCGGCATCGCCGCCAGCCGCGCGTGCACCTCGCGCACCGTCTCCGGCGCGAAGCCGAGGCGATGCATGCCGGTGTCGACCTTCAGCCAGCACGGAATCGCGTCGCCCGGCGCGGCCTGCTCCAGCATCTCCAGTTGGCTGGCGTGATGCACCACGGTCTGCACGCCGAGCTGGCGCAGGCGCGGCAGGTCCTCCGGCTCGTCGAACCCGGACAGCAGCACGATCGGCTGCGACAGGCCCGCCGCGCGCAGACGCTCGGCGTCCGACAGCGCCGCCACGCCGAACGCATCGGCGCCGGTCAGCGCCCGCGCGACGCGCTCGAGCCCGTGTCCGTAGCCGTCGGCTTTCACCACCGCCATCACCCGGCTGCCCGGCGCCCGCAACCGCACCTGACCGAGGTTGTGGCGCAGCGCGTCGATGTGGACGGTGGCGGACGTGGGACGGGCCATGAGGAAGGCGCAGGGCGGCGAACGGAGCGCGCATTGTCCGCGCTTTCGCGGCGAATCCCAACGCTCGCCGCCACGCCGGCGCCGAAGCGCCGCACCTCAGGCGGCGTCGGCCTGCGTCGGGTCGTCGGCCAGCGCCGCGCGCGGCGTCGGCACCACCTGGGGCGGCTGCGCGCGGGTGGCGCGGGCGATCACCTCGTGCGCCAGCGCGGCATCGTCGAGCTGCGCCGGATGGAACCCCGGACGCAGGTAGGCCGCCAGATGCCGCAGCGTGCGCGCGGCCATGCCGTGGCCGGGCCCGAGGTGCCGCCAGAGCGCGCGCCAGGTCGCGCGCCGGAACAGCAGCCCGTCCTGGGCCAGGAACCGCAGCATGCCGAAGCTCATCACGGTATAGAACAGCGACGCCGTCAGCGCGCAGCCGAGCGCCCGCAGCAGCCAACTGCGCGAGACCGTGTTCAGCACGTCGTAGGCGACCGCCTTGTGCTCGATCTCCTCGGCGAAATGCCACTCCATCAGCACGCGCATGTCCGGATGGGCGCGCTCGAGGATGCGTTGGCGCAGGAACTCATGGCCGAGATAGGCGTTGATGTGCTCCACGCAGCTCACCAGCGACAGGCGCAGCGCGAGCGGCGCGATGCGGTCCATCACACGGAACACCAGGCGGTCGATCGCCCGCTCGAAGCCGCGGTAGCGGTAGCCCTGGGCGTCGAGATTGCGCCAGTAGCGCTTGTGCGCCACCCCGTGCTGCGCTTCCTGGTGGATGAAGGCGACCGCCTGCTCGCGCAGCGGCGCGGGCAGGCGCGGCAGGCAGGCCTTGAGGGTGCGGATGTAGAACGCCTCGTTGGCCGGCACCAGCACCGTGTAGGTGTTGAGGATCGAGGAGACGACCGGATCGCCCGGCAGCCAGTGGCGCGGGATCTCGAGCGGCAGGTCGGGCAGGAAACGGCGGGGAACGACGGTGGTCATGGCGGCGCACTCCCTTACGCGGGCCCGATCATCGCACGGCTGCGCCGCGACGGTGCGCCGCCCGGCGGCGCACGGCGTCGGAACGTCAGGACGTCATCCGGTCCCAGAAGCCGCGCACGCCGTCCAGGAAGGTCGAGGAACGCGGCGAATGGCGGCGGGCGTTTTCGCCGGTGAAGGTGGCCTCGAACTTCTCCAGCAGCTCGCGCTGCTCGGCGGTCAGATTGACCGGCGTCTCGACCACGATGCGGCAGTACAGGTCGCCGCGCTTGCGGCTGCGCACCGAGCGCACGCCCTTGTCGCGCAGACGGAACAGCTTGCCCGTCTGCGTCTCCGGCGGGATGCGCAGCTCCACGTCGCCCTCCAGCGTCGGCACCTGAATGGTCGCGCCGAGCGCGGCCTGCGAGAAGCGCACCGGCACCTCGCAGTGCAGGTCATCGCCGTCGCGCTGGAAGATCTCGTGCTCGCGCACACGCACGTCGATGTACAGGTCGCCCGGCGGCGCGCCGGGCGCGCCGGCCTCGCCCTCGCCGGCCAGACGGATGCGGTCGCCGGTGTCGACGCCGGCGGGCACCTTCACCGACAGCGTGCGCGTCACCTCCACCCGCCCCTGCCCGTGGCAGTCGCCGCACGGCGCGCTGATGACCTGGCCGCGACCGCCGCAATGCGGGCAGGTCTGCTGCATCGAGAAAATGCCGCGCTGGAAGCGGACGTTGCCGCGACCGTGGCAGGTCGGACAGGTCTCGAGCTTGCCGTCCGCCGACCCGGTGCCGTCGCAGGTTTCGCAGTTGTCCAGGGTCGGCACCTGGATCTGCTTCTCGATCCCGGCCACCGCCTCCTCCAGCGACAGCTCCATGACGTAGGCGATGTCCGCCCCGCGTCGCGGGCCGCGCGGCGCGCCGCCGCCGAAGATGTTGCCGAAGATGTCCCCGAAGATGTCGCCCATGTCGGCATAGCCGGGGCCGCCGCCGGCACCGCCCATGCCGTGCTCGAAGGCGGCGTGGCCGTGCTGATCGTAGACGCGGCGCTTGTGCGGGTCGGAGAGGACTTCGTACGCCTCCTTGCACTGCTTGAACATCTCCTCGGCGTCCTTGTCGCCCGGATTGCGGTCCGGGTGGTACTTCATCGCGCAGCGGCGGTAAGCCTTCTTCAGCTCATCGTCGCTGGCGCTGCGGGAGACGCCGAGAACTTCGTAATAGTCGCGCTTGCTCATGGGCGGTGATCGGTGATCGGCGATGGGTGATTCGCGAAAGCAAGGCTCGGAGCCCCGGGCTTCGCAATGGAAAGAGCGAGGCCCGCGTCCCCGCTCTCCCGGATCGCGAATCCCGAATCACCGATCACGGCTTCTTGTCGTCCTTGACCTCGGTGAACTCGGCATCGACCACGTCGTCGGCCTTGGAGGCGCCCGCGGTCTCGGCGCCCGCGCCCGGCCCGCCCGCCGCAGCGGCGGCGAACAGCGACTGCGCGGCCTCCTCGAGCGCGCGGCTCTTGGCCTCGATCTGCGCCTTGTCGTCGCTCTTCATCGCCGATTCGAGATCGGCGATCGCGCTCTCGGTGCGGCCGATCACGTCGCCCGGCACCTTCGAGCCCTGCTCCTTGATGGCATTGCGCGCCATGTGGATCAGGTTGTCGGCGTGGTTGCGCGCGGTGACCAGCTCCTGGAACCTGCGGTCCTCCTCGCGGTGCGCCTCGGCGTCGCGCACCATCCGCTGGATCTCGTCCTCGGACAGGCCGGAGCCGGCCTTGATCTCGATCCGCTGCTCCTTGCCGGTCTTCTTGTCCTTGGCGGACACGTGCAGGATGCCGTTGGCGTCGATGTCGAAGGTGACCTCGATCTGCGGCATGCCGCGCGGCGCCGGCTCGATGCCGGTCAGGTCGAACTTGGCGAGCGACTTGTTGTAGCGCGCCTGCTCGCGCTCGCCCTGCAGCACGTGCACGGTCACCGCCGACTGGTTGTCCTCGGCGGTGGAGAACACCTGCGAGGCCTTGGTCGGGATCGTGGTGTTCTTCTCGATGATCTTGGTGAACACGCCGCCGAGCGTCTCGATGCCCAGCGACAGCGGGGTGACGTCGAGCAGCAGCACGTCCTTGACGTCGCCGGCCAGCACGCCGCCCTGGATCGCCGCGCCGATCGCGACCGCCTCGTCGGGGTTGACGTCCTTGCGCGGCTCCTTGCCGAAGAACTCGGCCACCGCCTGCTGCACCTTCGGCATGCGGGTCTGGCCGCCGACCAGGATCACCTCGGTGACGTCGCTCGCGCGCAGGCCCGCATCGTTGAGCGCGATGCGGCACGGCTCGATCGTCTTCTTGATCAGATCGTCCACCAGCGCCTCGAGCTTGGCGCGGGTCAGCTTGATGTTCAGGTGCTTCGGCCCGGAAGCGTCGGCGGTGATGTACGGCAGATTGACCTCGGTCTGCTGCGCGCTGGAGAGCTCGATCTTGGCGCGCTCGGCGGCGTCCTTCAGGCGCTGCAGGGCGAGCGGGTCCTTGCGCAGGTCGATGCCCTGGTCCTTCTGGAACTCGTCGATCAGGTAGTCGATCACGCGCTTGTCGAAGTCCTCGCCGCCGAGGAAGGTGTCGCCGTTGGTGGCGAGCACCTCGAACTGCTTCTCGCCGTCGACTTCGGCGATCTCGATGATCGACACGTCGAAGGTGCCGCCGCCGAGGTCGTACACGGCGATCTTGCGGTCCTTGCCGGCGTTCTTGTCGAGGCCGTAGGCCAGCGCGGCGGCCGTGGGCTCGTTGATGATGCGCTTGACCTCCAGGCCGGCGATGCGGCCGGCGTCCTTGGTGGCCTGGCGCTGGCTGTCGTTGAAGTAGGCCGGCACGGTGATGACCGCCTCGGTCACCGGCTCGCCGAGATAGGCCTCGGCGGTCTTCTTCATCTTCTCGAGCACGCGCGCGGAGATCTCCGGCGGCGCCATGCGCTTGCCGTCGGCGGTCTCGACCCAGGCGTCGCCGTTGTTGTGCTCGACGATCCTGTACGGCACGAGGTCGATGTCCTTCTTGACCTCGGCGTCGGTGAACTTGCGGCCGATCAGGCGCTTCACCGCGTAGAAGGTGTTCTTCGGATTGGTGACCGCCTGACGCTTGGCCGAAGCGCCGACCAGCACCTCGCCGTCCTTGGTGAAGGCGACGATAGACGGCGTGGTGCGGTCGCCTTCGCTGTTCTCGATGACCTTGACGTTGCCGCCTTCCATGACCGCGACGCACGAGTTGGTCGTGCCGAGGTCGATACCGATGATCTTGCCCATGTTGCGTGCTCCCGGATGTCGTGATCGCGTGGGGCCCGTGCGGCCCGATGGGGCCTATCTGGGGCCGCCGGCGGCGCGTTCAAGCGCCTGCCGATGCGCTCCTCAGCCGTCCGCGTCCCGGCTCACCACCACCAGCGCCGGCCGCAACAGGCGGTCGTTCAGCAGCCAGCCTTTCTGGTAGACCTGCACCACGTGGCCGGCCGGATGTTCGGCGGTCTCGACCATGCTCATCGCCTGATGCTGCTCGGGGTTGAACGGCTGGCCGACCGGATCCAGCGCGCTCAGGCCGTGGTCGGCGGCGACCTTCAGCAACTGGCGCAGGGTCAGCTCCATGCCCTCGCGAAGCGCGCCGGCGTCCGCGGCGGCGGCCTTCAGGCCGGCCTCGAGGCTGTCGATCACCGGCAGCAGATCGGCCAGCAGCCGCTCGTTGGCGAAGCGGCGCGCGGTCTCGATCTCGCGCGCCAGCCGCTTGCGCTGGTTGTCCAGATCGGCGCGCTCGCGCAGCGCCTCCTCGCGCACTTGCGCGAGCTCCGCGCGGAGCTGCTCCACCTGCACGTCCGGCGGGGCCGCATCCGGGCCCGGCGCGCTGCCGTTCTGCCCATTGGCGTGGTCCGCCGCCTGCTGCATCGGTTCGTTGGTCATGGTCGCCTGGAAATCGGAAAAAAGAAGGTCGGCGCGCACGCGGCGCGCAACGAGGGGGTCATGGGGGCCTGCCGGCCGGGATTCAAGCCGGTGGGGTCACGGCTCCGGGTGCAGGGCCGCGCCGAGCACGTCGGCCGCGGCCTGCACCACCGGAATGATGCGGTCGTAGGCCATGCGGGTCGGGCCGATCACGCCGAGCACGCCCAGCACCTGCCCGCCCGCTGCGTAGGGTGCGGTCACCAGCGACAGGCCCTCCAGCGGCGCCAGGCCGGTTTCCTCGCCGATGAAGATGCGCACGCCCGGCGCCTGGATGGTGCGCTCCAGAAGCTGCAGGATCTCGCGCTTGCGCGCGAAGGCGTCGAACAGTTCGCGCAGGCGGTCGAGGTCGGCCAGGTCCTGCACCCCCATCAGCCGCGTCTGGCCGGCCACGACCATGTCGTCGTTGCCGGGCGTGAGCGCCTGCTCGGCCAGTTCGACCGAGCGCGCCAGCACGCGCTGCATCTCGTCGCGCGCCGAACGCAGCTCGCGCACCAGCCGGACGCGGATTTCGGCCAGGGTCCGCCCGGCGAAGTGGATGTTCAGGTAGTTGGCGATGCGTTCCAGCTCGCCGGCGTCGTACGGCCGCCGGGTCTGCAGCAGCCGGTTCTGGACGTCGCCGTCGGCGAACACCACGATCGCCAGCACCCGCTGCGCCTCGCCGTCGGCGCCGTCGAGCGGCACGAAGTCGATCCGCCGGAACGCGAACTGCTCGCGTCGCGGCACGCTCACCACGCCGACGAAATGCGTCATCGCCGACAGCAGCTGCGAGGCGTTGTCCAGCAGCGCCTGGGTGCCGGAGCCGGCCGGCAGCCGGTCGCGCAGGCGCGCCACCTCCTCCTCCGGCAGCGGCTGCACCTGCAGCAGCGCATCTACGAACAGCCGGTAGCCCTGCGCGGTCGGCACCCGCCCGGCGGAGGTGTGCGGCGCGCTCAGCAGGCCGGCATCCTCCAGGTCGGCGAGGATGTTGCGGATCGTCGCCGGACTGACGTCCAGCCCGGCATGGCGCGCGAGCGTCTGCGAGCCGACCGGCTCGCCGCTGGCGATGTAGCGCGCGATCAGCGTCCGCAGCAGCTGGCGGGCGCGCGGGTCGTGCAACGGGTCGGCGGGTTTGCGGGCCATGGCCGCCGGTATAAGACGGGGCGGTGCGTCAGGCAAGCGGGCCACGATGCGCGTGGATGACCGGTCAAGCCGGCGCGCGGCGGCGCCCGTCTTGGCCGGTGAGACGGCGCCCGGCACAATCCCCGCCTCATGCTGCTGCACCTCGCCCTCAAGCACTTCGCCGTGGTGGAGTCGGCCGAACTCAGCTTCGGCCGCGGTCTGACCGTGATTTCCGGCGAAACCGGCGCCGGCAAGTCGCTGCTGGTGGACGCGCTCGGCCTGCTGTCGGGCCTGCGCGCCGACAGCGGCGTGGTGCGCCACGGCGCCGACCGCGCCGAGCTCGCCGCCGAGTTCGCGCTCGGCGACGTGCCCGCCGCGCGCGCCTGGCTGCGCGAGAACGCGCTGGACGAGGACGATGCCTGCCAGTTGCGCCGCGTGATCCGCGCCGACGGCGGCTCGCGGGCGTGGATCAACGGCCGCCCGGTGACGCTGGCGCAGCTCACGGAGCTGGCCGGCCTGCTGGTGGAGATCCACGGCCAGCACGAGCACCAGGCGCTGCTGTCGAAGACCAGCCAGCTCGCGCTGCTCGACGCCTACGGCCGTACCGATGCCGAGCGCGCCGCGGTCGAGGCCGCCGCACGCGAGTGGAGCGCGTTGCTGCGCGAGCGCGAAACGCTGCTCGCCCAGGGCGACGTCGGCGATCGCATCGAATGGCTGGCCCACCAGTTGCGCCAGCTCGAGAGCGAGGCGCTCGATCCCGACAGCCTGGCGAAGCTCGACGCCGACCATCGCCGCCACGCCAACGCCGCCGGCCTGATCGCCGCCTGCGACAGCGCCTTCGCCCGCCTCGGCGACGACGACGGCGGCGCCTCGGTCGCCCGCACGCTGCAACAGGTGCGCGGCGACCTGGCGCGGGTGATCGAGCATGAGCCGCGGTTGGCCGAAGTGGACGCGATGCTCGAACAGGCGGCGATCCAGATCGACGAGGCGCTGCTGCTGCTGGAGCGCGTGCGCGGCGATCTCGACCTCGACCCGGACGCGTTCGAAGCGATCGAGCGTCGCCTCTCGCGCATCCACGAACTGGCGCGCAAGCACCGCGTGCCGCCGGAGCAGCTCGCCGCCCATCGCGACCAGCTCGCGGCGGAACTCGACGCGCTGCGCGGCGCCGGCGACCGCCTCGACCGCCTCGACGCCGAGATCGAAAGCGCACGGGCGCGCTGGCGGACAGCCGCCGCGGCGCTCGGCGCGCGCCGGCGCGACGCCGCGCGCGCGCTGGCGGAGGCGACCACCGCGTTGATCGCCGAGCTCGGCATGGGCGGTGGCCGTTTCGAGGTGCAGATCGAGCCGCAGGAGAGCGAGCGGCCCGATCCGCTGGGCGCCGAGCGCGTCGAATTCCTGGTCGCGGCCAACCCCGGCCAGCCGGCGCGGCCGCTGCGCAAGGTCGCCTCCGGCGGCGAACTGTCGCGGATTTCGCTCGCGATCGAGGTCGCCGCGCTCGGCGTCGATGCGGTACCGACGATGGTGTTCGACGAGGTGGACACCGGCATCGGCGGCGCGGTGGCCGAGATCGTCGGCCAGAAGCTGCGCGCGCTCGGCGCATCGCGCCAGGTGCTGTGCGTCACCCACCTGCCGCAGGTCGCCGCCCAGGGCCACGCGCACTACCGCGTCAGCAAGACCGCCAGCGACGGCGTCACCCAGAGCGCGGTGCGCAGGCTCGACGAGACCGAGCGCGAGGAGGAGCTGGCGCGCATGCTCGGCGGCGTCGAGCTGACGCGCGAGGCGCGCGCGGCGGCCAAGCGGCTGCTGCGCAATGTGGCGTGAGCGCGGGTCGGGAGCGCCGCAGGAACGGGCTTCGGTCGCGACCCGCATGCCGGTGCAGGCGCGGCTTCAGCACGTAGCCCGGCCAAGCGGATCGCACCCGGGGCGGGGTGCCAGAAACCCGAATGCGGCATCCGGTGGCGGCTGAAGCCGCTCCTGCAGGAAACCGCGGTACGCCCTCACCGCTGCGGCGGCAACCGGCTGAACGCCAGCGCGCGGTGCGCGGAGATGCCGTGCCGCTGCTCGTCCTCGAGCGGATGGCCGGTGCCGATCAGACGGAAGGTCGGGCGCATCTCGTCGTGCAGCCGCACCCGCACCGCCAGCCCCTCGGAGCTCACCTCGAACAGATGCGGCACGTGGTTGGCGAGTTCGCCGTCCAGCTCGGGCAGACGGTCGTTGCCGCGCTCGTCCCACATCCGGCGCGCGAGCTGCCAGTCGGCGCGCTCCAGACGCACCCAGGCGCCGATCGAGTAACGCTCCTGCAGGCCGTGCACGGGCAGCGGCAGCAGCCCGCGCATGTAGAACTGCTCGCCGCCGATGGCGCAGAAGCTGGTGTCGCAGAACGTATCCGGCGCGCTGCGGGCGTCGGCATCGAGGCGCCGGAACGGTTCGGGCCAGCGGAACGCGAGCGCGGGTTCGTCGAGCGTCACCCACTCGCCGCAGCAGGAGCAGCGCACCAGCGCCGCATGGTGCCGGATCGCCTCAGCCACGCTTGCGCCGCACGTAGAGGACCAGCGAGTGCTCCTCGATCTCGTAGCCGTACTTGGCCGCGACCTGACGCTGCAGCTCCTCGATTTCGGGGCTTTCGAACTCGATGATCTTGCCGGTTTCCAGATCGACCATGTGATCGTGGTGCGTGCCGCGGTCCAGTTCGTAGACCGACTGCCCGGACTCGAAGTTGTGCTTCAGCACGAGGCCCGCGTTCTCGAACTGCGTGAGCACGCGGTAGACGGTCGCAAGGCCGATCTCCTCGCCCTCTTCCAGAAGCTGGCGGTAGATGTCCTCCGCCGTCATGTGGCGCGACTTGGCGTTCTCGAGCAGCTCGAGAATGCGCATGCGCGGATGGGTCACCTTCAGGCCGGCGCGGCGCAGATCCTGCGATTCCATGAGCCCCTCGTCTGCTCGTTCGATGGCGGCGGGAGAGGACGCAACGCCGGGTGAACGCGGCACCGGCGAAAGCGCGTCGCGACGCTTCCAGTGTATCATCCGGCGCTCACGCGAACTCCGGTCCGGACCGCTCCGATGCGCAAACTCGTGCTCGTTCTTCTCACCGCCCTCGTGACGTCGGGCTGCGGAATCCTGTACCGGCAGCCGATCTACCAGGGCAACCTGCTGGAGAAGAGCGCGGTCGACCAGTTGCAGCCGGGCATGAGCAAGCAGCAGGTGTTGAACCTGCTCGGCACGCCCTCGATCGCCGATCCGTTCCATCACTCGCGCTGGGACTACACCACTTCGCAACGGGTGGGCCGTCGCGGCGCGGCTGAAGTGAAGAACTTCGTGCTGCACTTCGAGGGCGACCGGCTGGTGCGCTGGGAAGGCGACTACTTCCCCGAGCAGGACGAGCAGCTCGCGCGCAGCGCGATCCGCCAGTTCGGCCCGAACCTGCCGAAGGAAAAGGACAAGGACCGCCGACGCCGGCGCTGACGCTCAGCGCGGTTCCGGGTTGCGGCGCGCGGCGACGCGACGCCGCCGCGCCTCCTTCGGGTCGATCAGCAGCGGTCGCAGCACCTCGACGCGGTCGCCGTCCGCGAGCGGCGCATCCGCCGCGACGCGCACGCCATGCACCGCGCACGGCGCATCCGGCGCAAGGCCGGCCGCGCTCAGCGCATCGCGCACGCAGGCGCCTGCCGGCAGGTCGAGCGCGATCGACTCGAACCTCCGCGGCCACGCGCGCACGACGGTGACCGCCGGCATCAGGCGGGCTCCCTGTCCGCGACGCGGACGAAGTCGTCGACCATGCGATCGGCGAGCCCCTGGAAGCCGACCGCCAGCGCCGGCGAAAGCAGCTTCACCGCGGGCTCGAAGTCGAGCGTCAGCGTCACCTTGCACGCCGATTCGTCCAGCGAGTGGAACTCCCACCGGCCGTTGAGGCGGCGGAACGGGCCGTCCTCGAGCGTCAGGTCGATGTGGTGCGGCGGCACCAGCGTGTTGCGGGTGACGAACCAGGTGCGCAGCGCGCCGATCTTCACGTCGAGCCGCGCCACCACCATGTCCTCGCCCTGCTCCAGCACCTGCGCGGACTCGCACCAGTCGAAGCGGCGCGGATAGGCGGCCACGTCGTTGACCAGCGCGAACATGCGCGCGGCGGCGTGTTCGACCAAGGCGGAACGGCGGATGGACGGCATGCTTGGGTCGGCCCGCGTCATCGGGGACAATGCCCGGATGACGACGCAATCGAAAAAGGCCGCCAAGGATAAGGGAAAGGGCGGCGCCGGCGGCACCATCGCGCTGAACAAGCGCGCCCGCCACGAATACCACCTCGAGCAGCGCTACGAGGCCGGGCTGGCGCTGCAGGGCTGGGAGCTGAAGGCGATCCGCGCCGGCCGCGCCAACATCGGCGAGGCCTACGCGCTGATCCGCGACGGCGAGCTGTTCCTGTTCAATGCCCAGATCACGCCGCTGATCTCCGCCTCCACGCACGTGATCCCGGAAGAGCGGCGCACGCGCAAGATGCTGCTGCACCGGCGCGAGATCGACAACCTGATCGGCCGCGTCCAGCGCGAGGGCTATACGCTCATCCCCACCGCGCTGTACTGGAAGGGCAACCGCGTCAAGGCGGAGCTGGCCCTCGCCAAGGGCAAACGCGAGCACGACAAGCGCGACGCCAGCCGCGAGCGCGACTGGCAGCGCGAGAAACAGCGGGTGATGCGGCGCCACAACCGCGACGCCTGAGCCGGCCGGCGGCGCTCAGCCGACGCTGCCGCCCGCGTCCTCCGCGGAGTAGGCCGGCGCTTCGACCTGCGCCGACGCGCCCGGCAGCGTGAAGTAGAACGTCGCACCCACGCCTTCCTGGCCTTCGGCCCGGATGGAACCGCCGTGGCGCTCGACGATGCGCTTCACCGACGCCAGCCCGATGCCGTGACCGGCGAACTCGTTGGCGCCGTGCAGGCGCTGGAACGGCCGAAACAGCTTGTCGGCATAGGCGGCGTCGAAGCCGGCGCCGTTGTCGCGCACGCAATACTCCACCAGCCCCTCGCGGTTGAGCCGCGAGTGGAACTCGATGCGCGCGCGCTCCCGCTGCCGGGTGAACTTCCACGCGTTGCCGAGCAGGTTGGCGAGCAGGTTGCGCAGCAGCGTGGCGTCGCCCGTGACGGTCATGCCCGGCGCGATGACCACGTCCACCTGCCGCTGCGGCTCGGCCATGCGCAGCTCCTCGATCACCTCGGTCGCCATCCGGGTGAGGTCCACGCGCTCGAGCTTCAACTCGCTGCGCGCAAGCCGCGACATCTTCAGCAGCGCCTCGATCAGCTCGCCCATGCGCGCGGCGGCCTTGCGGACGCGGTTGAGGTAGCCGATGCCGGCCTCGTCCAGGCGCGCGCCGTAGCGCTCCGCGAGGATGCGGCTGAACCCCTCGATCGCCCGCAGCGGCGCGCGCAGGTCGTGCGAGACGCTGTAGGCGAAGGCTTCCAGCTCCTGGTTGGCCTGCTTCAGCTCGCGCGTGCGCGCTTCCACGCGCGCTTCCAGCGTGCGGTTGAGCGCGCGGATGCGGGCTTCGGCGAGCAGGCGCTCGGTGACGTCCTCCACCTGCACCAGCCCGGTGATGTCCTGGCCCAGGTTGCCGGGGATCGGCGCGTAGGTGAGCTGCACATGGCGCGAGATGCCGCCCTCGCGACGCAGGCGCCGCGTCGCGCGGTAGACGCCGCCGCGGAAGTTGAACGGCGGATCCGGCGGCAGGCTCGGATCGCGATCGAACATCGACTCGAACGGCACCCCGACCAGCGCCTCCGGCTTGAGGCCGACGATCTCGCCGAAGGCGGGGTTGACCTCGACGATCTTCCCTTCGCTGTCCAGCATCGCCTTGCCGATCGCCGAGTACTGCATCGCCACGCGGAAGCGCATCTCGCTGCGGCGGAAGTCCTCGGTCATGCGCTCGGCGAGCCGCCGCGCGCGCGCCTCGGTGTGCGCCAGCACGCCGGCGATCGCCGAAAGCAGCAGCGCGCTGAACAGCCCCAACTGCAGCATCTGGTCCAGCGTGGCGAGCTGCGGCGCGGCGCGGTGCAGCGGCGGCGACTCGAAATCGATCCGCCAGCGCCGCCCATAGGCCAGCAGTTCGCGCGAGTGCAGGAACGCCGGCTGTTCGCCCGCACGCGCGGGGCGACCGTAGCTCGCGAGCAGTTCCGGCCGGTCGGTGACGTCGTAGAGGCGGAAGTGATCGCCCTCCTCCGCCGGCGGACCCAGCACGCTCTCCAGGAACGGATCGACGCGGAAGGTCAGCGACACCCACCCCTGCAACGCGCGGCGGCGCGCCTCGACATCGGCGGGTTGTTCGCCGCCGCGATACACCGGATAGACCAGGCCGTGCCCCACGCGCCGGCTGTCGGGGCCGTCAGGCAGCAACTGCATGGGGGCGCTCAGGCTGGGTTCGCCGCTGTCCATCGCGCGCAGCAGCACGTCGCGCCGGCGCGGCTCGGACAGCAGGTCGAAGCCGACCATGCCCTGGGTGTTGATCGTCTGCGGCTCGAAATAGAGGATCGGCGCGTAGGCCGGCCGGTCGCCGGCGGGGCGGACGTCCAGCACGCCGTAACCGGCGCTGCGCCACTCCCGCTTCAGGTCTTCCAGGCGGTTGTGCTGCACATAGCCGACGAAGCCGAGCCCCACCACCGCCGGGAAACGCTCCGACAGCTTCATGCCAGCGACATAGTCGCGCCATTGCGTGGGCGTCGGCCGGGCGACCGAGGCCACCAGCGAAACGCCGCTGCGCGCCAGCAGCTCGTACTGGTTCAGGCGCTGCACCAGCAGCGACACGGTCTTCTCGCTGCTGGCAACGAACTCCGCACGCGCGGAGTTCATCTCCCGCTCGCGGGCGATCATCCAGATCGCCATCACGAACGCCACCGCGCCGACCAGTACGATCAGCGCCCACACGTACCCGTGCCGCGAGAGCGGCTGGTCCAGAGGCGGCGATCGACCGGGTTCCCCGTGCACGGCTTCATTCATTCGTCACGATGGTAAACGGGGCAAGCGCGAGCGCCACGTGAACGGCGCCGTGCGCGCACCTTGTGGGGAGGCCCGCGAGCCTTATACTGCGACCGTCAGCGCGTTACGAGTTCCCCGGGGGTGCACTGGCTTCGACGGGGGTCGCGAAATTGCCTGGCGCATGCCGAGGGGGTGGCTTTCCTCGTTAATCCAGCTACAAACCTATAGTTGCCAACGACGACAACTACGCTCTGGCCGCCTAAGGCCTAGCCCCGAAACCGCTTGTGCCCGTGCTCGCGGCGTAGGGTCATCATCACGGGATCGCCGATGACGGCTGCCTGTCAGGCATCGGCTAACTCGAAACAGGCTGGCTTCGGGATGCGCTTGGCGCATCGTGCTGTCCCGGAGCGAGACCCAACGGTGCGCTAAGCATGTAGTGCCAGGGATGGAGTGCCTTCGGACGGCGGTTCGACTCCGCCCACCTCCACCAACACGACAAAAGGCCAGCAGTCCGCTGCTGGCCTTTTTTCTTGGCCGCTGCGGGCGGCTCCCCAAGCTCGGAGAGCGACTGGGGCATGTGGCGTACCGGCGTGCCGACGCGTCAGCGGCTTCGCCCGACCGCCCACGGCGTGCGATCAGACCGAGCGGCGCCACGCGACGGTCAGGCAGTGGGCCCGAGGCCTCGGCCGGCCGCGGCGGTCCGATCCTCGCCCGGCTGCGGTGCCGCATGCGCGTCCGCGCGCATCGCCCACGCCCGGACGGTCTGGTGATGGATCGACCATGCCGCCCATGCGGATTGCGCCCAGCGCCGGACCATGTCGGCATGCGCGGCGAGGGTCCGGGTCTGCCACACGTCGCGCACGGTGATCTCGCCGGGCGAGGCGGGAGGGTCGAGCCATTCGAAGGTGCGCTTGATGGCGCCGGCCCTCAGCATCGCCTCGTTCGCTCGCTGCGGGGTCAGGCCGTGCTCCAGGAACAGGCACAGGCGGATCAGGTGCACCCCCACCGACTGGATGCTCTGGCGGGAGGGAACGCCCGGGTGCTGGACCGCATACGCGTCCACGCTCAAGCGGTGCGTGGGCTGGAGCAGCGGCTCGCTGTATTCGCGCGCCAGAACCTCGCCGAACGCCGCCCAGCACGCCGGCGACGAGGCCATGTAGCGATGCACCGGACCGTCGCCGCGCGGGAACGCGGCGCCGCAACCCGGGCAGCTTTCGAGTTCGTGGTTCGTCATGGTGGGTGATCCGTCGACGTCAGCATACGCGTTGACGGACGCCGCCGATGCGCTCGCAAGACGCGGCGAGCCGGGATGCCGCGTGCGCAGACGGAAGGCCCGCTCGCGCGTGCCTTCCGTCGTCCGGCGAGCCGTCAGTCGGCCTTGAGCAGTGCGGCGGTGGCGAGCGCGGGCGTGGGCTCGCGGTCGAGGCCGCGGGCTCGGCGCACGGCGCGGCGGGTCGCCAGGCGCAGGTCGTCGAGGATGGCGTAGATGGTCGGCAGGAACAGCAGGCTGACCACGGTGGAGAACGCCAGCCCGCCGGCGATCGCGCGCGCCATCGGGAAGTACGGTGGGCCGTCGCCGCCGATCTGGGTGTCGGTCATCGCGATCGGCACCATCGCCAGGATCGCCGTGCCCATCGTCATCAGGATCGGGCGCAGGCGTTCGCGGCTGCCTTCCACCAGCGCCTCCGTGCGCGACAGGCCGCGGCGGCGCAGGTTGTTGATGTGCTCGATCATGACGATGCCGTTGTTCACCACCACGCCCATCAGCACCAGGATGCCGATGAAGGCCATGATGTTGAACTCGGTGCCGGTGGCCCAGAACAGCCAGAACACGCCGAACACCGAGAACAGCACGCCGGACATGATGGCCGAGGGGAACAGCAGCGACTCGAACACCGCCGCCATCACCACGTAGATCATCACCAGCGCGATCAGCAGGTTGAACATCATCTGCTTGCTCGCCTCGGCCTCGTCCTCGAACCCGCCGCCCTCGAAGGTGTAGCCGTAACCGGCCGGGAACGGGAACGCCTTCAGCACCTCCTCCATCGCCTTGCGGGCTTCGGGCATCGTGGTTTTGCCGTTGAGGTTGGCCTGCACGACCAGAGTGGTCTGGCGGTTGGCGCGGCGGATCTCGGTCGCCGACGGCGTGACGCTGACGTCCACCATCGCCAGCAGCGGCACCTGGCGCCCGTCGGGCGCGCGCACGGTGAAGCTGGCGATGTCGTTGACGCCGTACTGCTCGGCGCCGGCGAAACGCACCCACACCGGCACTTCGGTGTCGCCGCGGCGGAACTCGCGCAGCGGCGCGCCGCGCAGCGCCAGGCCCACGAACTGCGAGACCTGCTGCGCGCTGAAGCCGAACGCCGCCGCGCGCTCGCGATCGACGCGCACGTTGAGCTCGCTGTTCTGGTCGCCGGCGTCGATGCGGACGTCGCGCAGCTCCTTGCGCCGGGCCAGCAGCGGGACGAGGTCGCGACCCAGTTCGGCCAGGGCTTCCGTGGAATCCCCGACCAGTTGCACCTGCACGTTCTGTCCCGGCGGGCCGCCGCCGCCCGGACCGCCTTGGTCGCCCACGCCGATGGTGGCGCGCGCCGACTTCGGCAGCTCCTTGCTGATCCGGTCGATCAGCGGCTTCAGCTCGTCGACCGACTCGTCGAAGGTGATGCGGGTTCCCGCGCCGCCGACCTCGCTGTACCAGGAATAGATCTGCGTCAGCTTGAAGCGTTCGCGGTTGGCGTCGAGGAAGTTCTCCACGCGCGCCACTTCCTCGGACATCTGCTCCTTCGTGTAGCTGCCCTTCCACTGGTAGAAGATGTTGGTCTCGCGGCCTTCCTCGCCGCCGAACATGTTCTTTTTGGTGAGCACCATCGGCACCAGGCTGATGGCGACGATCAGCGCGATGCCGGCGACGCTCCAGCCGCGGTGGGCCAACGTCCAGCGCAGCAGGCGGGCGTAGCGGTCCTGCAGGCGCGGGATCAGGCCGTTGGGACTGCGCACGGCCGGCGGCGTCTTCAGCCGCGCCGAGATCATCGGGATCAGGCTGATGGCGACCAGCCACGAGGCCAGCAGCGACACCGAGATCGTGATCGCGATCTGCGCGAGATAGATGCTGAGGAAGTTGCGCTCGCCGAACAGGTTCGGCACGAACACGATGCAGTGGCAGAGCGTGCCCGCCGACAGCGCGATGGCCACGTGCTTGGTGCCGAGGATCGACGCCAGCCGCGGCTGGTCGGGCATCTTCTCGCGCTCCTGGTAGATGCTTTCGACGACGACCACCGCGTTGTCGACCAGCATGCCCACCGCCAGCAGCAGGCCCATCATCGACAGGATGTTGAGCGTGACGCCGGCGAAGTACATGAAGCCCAGCGTCATCACGAAGCAGATCGGAATCGCCAGCGTGACCATCAGCGTCGACGGCCAGTGGCGCAGGAAGAAGTAGAGCACGATGATCGACAGCACCAGGCCGATCGCGCCGGCCTCGGCGAGCTCCAGCAGCGAGCTGGTGACGTTCTCGCCCTGGTTCTCGATGATCTTCACCTGGATGCCGCGCAGCGCGGGCGCCTGGCGGATCTTCTCGACCTCCTCCAGCGCCAGCCGCGACACCTCCACCAGATTGGCGCTGCGCTCCTTGAAGATGTCGATGCCCACCGCCGGCCGGCCGTCGAGGCGGCGGCCGTAATCCATGCGCGCGGGCTTCAGGCGCACGTCGGCGATGTCGCCGAGACGCACGGTCGGGGTGATCTTCAGCTCGCGCAGTTGCGCCAGATCGGTGAGTTCGCCGACCGGCTGCACGCGCAGGCGCCGGCCGCCGTCCTCGATCTCGCCCGCGGAGACCGAGAAGTTCACCGCCTGCAGGCGCTGGGTGAGATCGTTGAGGCTGACGCCGTGCGCGGTCAGGCGGTCCGGATGCACCGCGACCTCGACCTCGTTCGGCGGCGCGCCGGAAACGTCCACCCGCGCCACGCCGGGGATGCGTTCCAGCCGCCGCTTGAACTCGCGGTCGATCAGGTCGTACTCGCGCGTGAGGTCCATGTCGCCGGCCAGACGCACGCGCAGGACGGGCTGGTCGGTGGTGGAGAACTTCAGCACGAAGTAGCGCTGCAGATCGTCCGGCAGATCGTCGCGGATGGCGTCGATGCGTTCGCGCGCTTCCGAGGCGGCGATGGCGATGTCGCGCTCCCAATCGGAGAACTGCAGGAACACGTTGGCGCCGTCCGCGCGCGCGCTCGAGTCCATGCGCTTGATGCCGCTCATGGTCGAAAGCGCCTCTTCCACCGGCCGCAGCACGGTGCGCTCCACTTCCTCCGGCGTGGAACCGCTGTACGGCAACTGCACGAAGATGAAGGGCGGCGAGACCTCGGGAAAGGCCTCCAGCGGCAGACGCACGGCGGCGATCAGCCCGATGACGAACATCGAGATGAAGAACATCACCGCCGTGACCGGCCGACGGATGCTGAGTTCGGCGATGCCGCTCATCTCAGTGCGCCTCCCCCGTCAGCGGATCCTGGTCGT
The DNA here is from genome assembly GCF_007923255.1 of Vulcaniibacterium thermophilum. Classification (GTDB taxonomy): domain Bacteria; phylum Pseudomonadota; class Gammaproteobacteria; order Xanthomonadales; family Xanthomonadaceae; genus Lysobacter_F; species Lysobacter_F thermophilum. Next base: position 84,104 of record NZ_VOHJ01000009.1, read on the forward strand.
GCGCGAGCTTGTCGGCGGCGGCTTCCTCGTCGCGCCGCGCGCGGCGCGCGCGTTCGACGTAGTAGCCGTCGGCGCGGCGGTCGAGCAGGTCGTAGACCACCGGGATGACCACCAGCGTCAGCAGCGTGGACATCAGCAGCCCGCCGATCACCGTGATCGCCATCGGCGCGCGCACTTCCGCGCCCTCGCCCATCGCGATCGCCAGCGGCAGGAAGCCGAACAGGGTGCAGGCGGTGGTCATGATGATCGGCCGCAGGCGCGAGCGCGCGCCCTCCACCAGCGCCTCGCGCTTGGCCACGCCGGCCTCGCGCAACTGGTTGACCTTGTCGATCAGGATGATTGCGTTCTTGGTCACCAGGCCGACCAGCAGGATCAGGCCGATGAACACCACCACCGACACCGGCGAGTTGGTCAGCAGCAGCGCGAGCGCGGCGCCGACCAGCGCCAGCGGGATGGTGAACAGGATCACGAACGGGTGCAGCAGCGACTCGAACTGCGACGCCATCACCAGGTAGACGAGGAACACCGCCAGCCCGAACGCGAACAGCAGCGAACCGATCGATTCGGCCAGCTCCTCGCCCTGACCGCCGATGTGCATCGAGACGTCCGCGCCGAGCGGGCTTTCGGCGACCATCTCCTGCACTTCCTGCACGGCCGTACCGAGGTCGATGTCGCGCAGGTTCGCCGACACGATCGCCACCCGCACCTGGTCGGAGCGGTGGATCTCGCTCGGGCCGGTGGTGGCCACCACGTCGGCCACCGACTCCAGCGTCACCGGATTGCCGCTGCCGGGATTGACGATCAGCCGGCGGATGCTCTCCACCGTGGCGCGGTCGTCTTCCTGCGCGCGCACGAGCACGTCGATCTTGCGGTCGCGGAAGGAGTAGCGCGTGGCCACTTCGCCGCGCACCTTCTTCACCACCGCGTCGGCGATCTGCCGCGTGGTGAGGCCCAGCGACGCCGCGCGCTCCTGATCGAAGCGGATCTGGATCTCGGGGAACCCCTGCTCGACCGTCGACTTGACGTCGGCGTAGTGCGGATTGGCCCGCAGCAGCGCCGCCATCTTCTGCCCGGCGCGCTGGATGGCCTCCAGATCGGCGCCGCGCAGTTCGATTTCCAGCGGCGTGGAGAAGCTGAACAGCTCGGGGCGGCTGAAGTCGACCTGCGCCGACGGATGCTTGGCCATCGTGCCGCGCAATTTCTCCGTGAGTTGCGCCTCCAGCTCGGGGCTGCCGCCGCCGGCCATCACGATGCTGAGTTTGCCGATGTTCTCGCCGCTTTCGGTCGGATTGGCATCCAGCCGGGTGCCGCTGCCGCTGACGCCGAACAGCGCGCGGATGCCGTCCTCCTTCGCGTGCGCCTCCTGGAGCTGGCGCACGAGGCGGTCGGTCTCGCGCAGCGGCGTGCCGGGCGGCAGTTTGACCGTCATCTCGAAGCGGTCCTGCGCCAGTTGCGGGATCAGATCGGTGCCGAGCATCGGCACGATCGCCGCCGCCAGCGCGAACGCCGCACCCGCCACGCCGAGCACCAGCCCCGGGCGGTCGAGCGCGCCCGGCAGCAGCCGCAGATAGCCGCGCTCGGCGCGCCCGTACGGCGCCATCGCGATGTCGCTCAGCTTGCGCATCACCGGCGCGACCAGGCGCACCAGCACACGCCAGACGCGCACCACGCTCCAGGCCGCGGCGAAGAACGCGAAGCCGATCGCCGCCTTGATGCCGCGGCCGGTATAGACCAGCGGCTTCTGCCAGCGCGAACGCGGCGCGCCGCGTTCGGGCGCCGGCTCGTCGGCGAACGCGAGCGGCGGGCGGCCCTTCAGCGCGCTCAGCATCGGAATCAGCGTCATCGACACCACCAGCGAGATGCCGACGGCGAGCGCCACCGTCATCGCCTGGTCGCGGAAGAGCTGGCCGGCGATGCCCTGCACGAACACCAGCGGCAGGAACACCGAGATCGTCGTCAGCGTCGAGGCGACCACCGCCATGCTGACCTCGCGCGTGCCTGCGATCGCCGCCTCCAGCACGCCGAGCCCGCGTTCGCGCGCCTTGGCGATGCTCTCCAGCACCACGATCGAATCGTCCACCACCAGACCGGTCGCGAGCGCGAGGCCGCCGAGCGACATCACGTTCAGGCTCAAGCCGAGCTGGTCCATGAAGAAGAACGTCGCGACGATCGACACCGGCAGCGACAGCGAGATCACGAACGTGCTCCAGCCGTCGCGCAGGAACAGGAAGATGATCAGGATCGCCAGCACGCCGCCGATCACCGCGTCCTTCTTGACGTCGCCGATGGCGTGGCGGATGAACTGCGACTGGTCGTCGATGACGGTCAGCTCGACGTCGCGCGGCATCTGCTCGCGGATCTGTTCGAGCCGCTTCTGCACCGCGTCGGCGGTGGACACCGTATTGGCGTCGCCTTCCTTGTAGATGGCGATCTCCACCGCCTCCTTGCCCGCCAGACGGATGATCGATTCGCGCTCCTTGTAACCCTGGCGCACCTCGGCGATGTCCTTCAGCCGCACCGGCATGCCGTTGGCCGCGCCGCCGGCGCTGCCGGAGGTGGCGTTCTGCACCTGCATCGCGGCGGCCAGCGCGGCCGGATCGCCGGTGGCCGCCGCCACACGCGCCATCTGCTCGGCCGCGGTCGCGGCCTCGCCGCCGCCGGCGGAGCGCGTGGTGACCAGCATCTCGCGGATCTCCGGCACGCTGGCGAACTGGTTCACCGTGCGCACCAGATAGCGCTGCGAGCCCTCCTCCAGCCGGCCGCCGGAGATGTTGATGTTCTCCTGCTGCAGGCGGGTGATGACCTGATCGATCGACAGCCCGAGCTGGGCCACCTTCTGCTGGTCGATCTCGACCTGGATCTCGTCCTCCAGACCGCCGCCGACCTTCACCGCCGCCACGCCCTCGACCGGTTCGAGCTTCTTCTTCAGGTCCTCGTCGGCGTAGCGGCGCAGCTCGGTGAGCTGGCGGATCTCATCGCCCTGCCCCTTGGCCGACAGCGCCAGACGCAGGATCGGCTCGGTGGACGGATTGAAGCGCAGCAGGACCGGCGCTTTCGCCTCCAGCGGAAGCTGCAGGACCTCCAGCTTGTCGCGCACGTCGAGGCTCGCCTTGTCCATGTCGGTACCCCAGGCGAACTCGAGCACGACGTCGCTCTGCCCCGTCCGCGACACCGAGCGCAGCTTGCGCAGCCCCTTGACCACGCCGACGGCCTCCTCGACCGGCTCGGTGATCAGCGTCTCGATCTCCGCCGGCGCGGCGCCGGTGTATTCGGTGCGCACCGTCAGCGTCGGATAGCTGAGATCGGGCAGCAGGTTGACCTTCAGGCTGCCCAGCGCGATCAGGCCGAACAGCACGAAAGTGAGCGTCACCATCGCCACCGTGACGCGGCGGCGCGTGGAGAACTCGACCAGGTCGAACCCGGTCGCCTTGGACAAGCGGTCGAAATGGCTCACGCGCGGCCTCGTGCGGTATCAGCGCTTGGCGGTGGACGCGGCGCCGGCGACCGGCTTGCCGCTGGGGTCGATCACCTGCACCAGCGTGCCGTCGCGCAGCGCGGCCTTGCCGGCGGTCACCACCGGCTCGCCCTCGCGGACGCCGGCGCGCACCTCGGCCCACTCGCCGTCCAGATAGCCCAGCTTGACGGGCACGCGCACCGCCTTCCTCTCGCGCACCACGTACACGGCCGGATCGCTCTCGTCGTCCAGCAGCGCCGCGCGCGGCACCACCAGCGCGTCGGCGCGCTGGTCGTAGTCGACCCGGATGCGGCCGAACATGCCCGGCTTGAGCACGCCGCCGCCCTCGAACGAGGCGACCACGCGGAACGTGCCGCTGCCGGAATCGACCACCGGCGAGACGCGATCGACCGTGCCCTTGAAGGTCTGGCCCGGCAGCGCGTCGACCGCCAGCATCACCGGCAGACCGGCCTTCAGCGTCGCCAGCTCGCGCTCGGGCACGTTGAGCACCGCCTCCAGCCGCGAGGTGTCGACGATGCGCATGATCGGCGTGTTGATCTGCACGAAGTTGCCGGTCTTGATCGAACGCGAGGCGACCACGCCGGAAATCGGCGCCACCACGGTCGTGTACGAGAGCTCCAGATTCGCCAGCCGGTTGGTGGCGCGGGCGTTCTCGAGGTCGTAGCGCAACTGGTCGAGATCGTTGGCGCTGATCAGGTTCTGCTTGGCGAGCTGCTGCGAGCGCGCGTAGTTGGCCTCGAGCTTGCGCAACTGCGCGGCCGACTGCGCCACCTGCAGCGCGTGGCGCGCCGAATCCAGCCGCAGCAGCGGCTGGCCGGCGCGCACCGTCTGCCCTTCCTCGACCAGCACCGCGAGCGCCACGCCGGAGGTCTTGGCGACCACCTGCGATTCCGCGCGCGCCTCCAGCGGCGCGGTGCCGGTGTAGCTGGCCGCGACCGCGCGCCGCGAGGCGCGCGCGATTTCGACCGGGACCGGGTCCGGCTCCTTCTTGGCGTCCGGACCGTTGGGCTTGGCCTGCGCGTCGGGCGCCGCGGACGGCCCGCCCTTGCAGGCGGCGAGCGCGAACGCGCAGAGCAGGAGGGCGGCGCCGCGGACCAGGACGCGGGCTCGGATCGAAGTGGACTGACGCATGGGATTCCCCGGCGGGATGCCTTGTGTGAAAGCGGTGTCTTGGGAAAACCCGGCCGTATGCCGGTGTTGTAGATAGGTATATCACCCCGCCTCACACACCCCATCGGCCGAAGGTCACGGTGACCTGCGTCATGCCGATTCGGGCGGTTCGCACCGGGCCATCATGGTTGGATGCACGAGACGCGCGCGTCGTTGCGTTCGCGCAAGGCTGAAGCGTTCGGGAACGCAGGCTATACTTGCCCACTTGTGTGCGTCGCCGACCGCGCGACGACCGCCAGCCGTTCTTCCCACTTGCTAGCCTGAGATTGCGGACCCCGACATGACGCGACCGCTGACGATCGCCGCCTGCACGCTGCTCACGACCGCCGTCGCGGCGGTTGCGCTGGCCCAGGCGCCTGCTGCCTCCACTTCTCCCGCCAATCCCCCCGCGGGCGACGCGTCGGCGCCGACGCCGACCGCGCTGAAGGGCGATCCGGCCCGCGGCAAGCAGCTCACCTACACGTGCCACGGCTGCCACGGCGTCGAGGGCTACAAGAACGCCTACCCGAGCTACCACGTACCGAAGATCGGCGGGCAGTCGCCGGAGTACCTGATCGCCGCGCTCAACGCCTACAAGCAGGGCACCCGCAAGCATCCGACCATGCAGGCGCAGGCGCAGAGCTTTTCCGACCAGGACATCGCCGACATCGCCGCCTTCCTGTCCAATCTGAAGTGAGCCGACGACCATGACGATCCATCGTTTCGCCATCGCCCTGCTCGTCGGCATCGCCCTGGCCGGGTGCGAGGAAGCCGCCAAGCCGCAACCCGGCGGCCGCGAGGCCTCGCAGCAGGAGCACGTGCTGCCGAAGTCGTCCTCGGCGGGCCTGCCGGACGGCAACGTGGCCGCCGGCCAGAAGCTCGCCACCGTCAAGGGCGCCAGCGGCCAGGCCTGCGTGGACTGCCACGGCGCGGCGGGCAATGCGCCGATCGATCCGAGCTATCCGCTGCTCGCCGGCCAGTACGCCGACTACATCGCCCACACCCTGCTGGGCTATCGCGACGGCCGTCGCGAGCACGCGCTGATGTCGCAGCAGGCCAAGGGGCTGTCCGACCAGCAGATCGCCGACCTGGCCGCCTACTTCGCCGCGCAGCGCGGCAAGCTGCGCGATCTGGAAGGTGCGCACAACTGAGCCCGGCCATCGCGCCGCGCCGTCGAGAATCCCCTCCCGCCGGAGGGGATTTTCGTTTGGGCCGTTCCGTGCCCCCCGTCGCGCGCCTTACCCACCCCCGTCGCCTCGGCGCAGGCCGGGGCGATTTGAGGGGTGCCAGCATTGGTCGAAATGGCTCCCGGCATTCGCCGGATGACGAGCGGGAAGGTCGCGGATGACGAGCGGGAACGTTCGCCGGGTGACGAGCGAGGAAAGTGAGCCGCCCCTCACCGCGCCCCAACCCCGTCGCCCCGGCGCAGGCCGGGGCCCATTGAGAATGGATGCCGGCATCGTCGCAATGATCCCGGCATTCGCCGGATGACGAGCGGGACCCGGCCGTCGTCGGATTGCGCATCCTCACCCGCCCGGTGGCCTGCCCGGGCGGACGCTGCCGTTGTCTTCCTGCAGATGCGGCTTGAACGGAATGTCCGGCGGCGGACGCGCGGTGGCGGGCTGCTCGTTCGCGTTCGGATTGCGCAGGCCGCAGCCGCCGCCGAGCTGCAGGACGGACACGACGCAGACGATCTTGCGGCTCGTGCCGGGGATCGGGATCGACACGGTCTGGACGCCGCGTCGCACCCATTCCGCCAGCAGCGTTTCGTGCGGCACCCAGTAGCGGTCGAACGCGGTCGGCTCGTAGTCGGTGGGCTTGCGCTTGAGCCAGGTGCCCGCGCGGTCGAGGTCGCGGATTTCCTCGACCGCACCCGGCGGCGGCCGTGCCGAAGACGAGCCCGGCGCATCGGCGAGGCGCACGCGCCCCTGGTCGTCGTACAGCCCGCCCTGCCCGGGGCGGCCGCCGGGGCGGTTGCGCGTCGAGTCGCCCCAGTCGTCGGCACGCGGGCCGGCGGTCGTGCCACCGGGCGGCGCGCGGCGGTCGCCGGACCCGGCATCGGCGGTCGGGCGCGCGGTGCCGGGTCCGGTGGCCGGCGCC